>NZ_AWEZ01000073.1 GCF_000468755.1 Olsenella profusa F0195 | reverse complement strand
CGCTCGGACCGGCCTCCCGGGTCGTTCGCAATCGCGGACGACCCGGCGTTCCGCGAGCCGCAGGCAGAAGGCCTGCCCCCGTCGGGAGGGACGCCCCCGAGGACCGTTTTGGCCCCAGAAATCGCATACGACCCGCGGGGGGCCTCCGCGCGACTGCATACGACTCGAAGGGGGCCGCCGCGAAAGTGCGAACGACTCCCCTCCACTCCCCCAGGGAGGGCTACTCGTCGGCACTTTTGAGCAACCCTCGCATGACCTGCTCGGGGCTTGCGCCATCGTAGCGGGCCAGCGCCGTGATCCGCTCCCGTATGCGCAGCTCGTGTATCTCGTCCTCAAGCTTGCGCACGCGGGAGCGCAGCCGGTCTATCTCCTGGTCGCGCGCCTCCGCACGCTCGCGCATGTCGAGGATGCGCACGACCCCCGCCAGGTTGATGCCCTCGTCCGTGAGCTTGCTGATGAGATTGAGCCGCTCGATGTCGCCCCGCGAGTACAGGCGCGTGTTGCCCCGCGAACGGCCGGGGTTCACGAGCCCCTTCTGCTCATAGACACGCAGCGTCTGAGGATGCATGCCCGTGAGCTCAGCCGCTACGCTGATCATGTACAGCGGCTTGTCCTTTGAGGCACGGTCGGGGATGCCGGCCCCGTCCTCATCGCTACGCGCCATAGCGATTCACGCCCCTTCTATAGTCACGCTCGTCCTCATCGCGGAGTGCCTGCAGCTCGTCACGCTCCCTTGCGGAAAGCCGCGTGGGAACCTTGACGCGCACCGTCACGTAGAGCGCTCCGGTGCCTCCCGAGTGCTTGACGTCGGGCGCGCCCATGCCACGGAAGCGGAACGTCTTGCCGTCCTGGGTACCGGCGGGAACCTTGAGCAGCAGCTCCCTTCCTGCGGGCGTGGGAATCTGTATGCCCGCGCCCAGCGCCGCCTCGTACATGCTTATGGGCAGCTCCATGCGCACATCCGCGCCATCACGCTTGAAGAGGGGGTGCTCAAGCACGTGCGTGGTGACCACGAGATCGCCACGGGCCCCACCGTTGGCGCCATACTCGCCACGACCACGGTAGCGCAGCTTGCCGCCATCGACGGCTCCCGCCGGAACCTTGACGTTGAGCGACTGTCGCTCCCCCGTGGAGGGGATGGTGAAGGTCACCCTGCGCTGGGTGCCCTTGAAGGCCTCGTCGGCGCTGACCTCGATGGTCATCGTCAGGTCGGAACCCTTCACGGGACGGCTGGTGCGTGCTCCCGCAGCCTGGCCGCCAAAGATCGTGGAGAAGTCGAAGCCCGAGAAGGCACCATCGCCGTTGCGGATACTGTCGAAGATGTCGCCCCAGTCGCCGCCGACGTTGGTGGTGTAGGTATAGCCGCCGCGATTGCGGCCGCCCGAACCGCCGAAGTCGGATCCGGGAATGCCGCCGAACATCAGCAGCTGATCGTATTCCTTACGCTTCTGGGGGTCACTGAGCGTAGTGTACGCCTCGCTGACCTCCTTGAACTTCTGCTCGTCGCCGCCCGCATCCGGATGATACCTGGCCGCGAGCTTGCGAAACGCCTTTTTTATCTGGTCGTCTGTGGCGTCACGCTTCACGCCAAGGACGTCGTAGTAGTTCCTCTTTCCTGCCATGAGGCGAACGCCTCCCTTCTTGCTTGTACGTCGTCCGGCGCCTAGGCCCAGGACAACTCAAAGGGTGCGCCCGAACCACCTCGATCCGGGCACCTGGCAAGCCGTTGCCTTACTCTGCCCCTCCATCGTCGGCAGAACCCTGGGGGCACGCGCCCTCCGCGCCTTCCTCCGGCGCTGCCACCTCGGGCTCGGGGGTGGGTCGCTTGGGGCCGCCGTAGGTGACGATGACCATCGCGCTGCGGATGACCTTGCCCCCCATCCGGTAGCCCTTCTGATACACCTGCTTCACCGTCTCGTCGTAGGCCTCGGTGTCCTCCTCACGGCCCACGGCCTGGTGGATCCTCGGGTCGAAGGCCTCGCCCGTGGGGTCTATGACCTCCACGCCCTCCTTGTTGAGCACGCCATACATCTTGTCGTGAATGGCCTCCACGCCCTCGACGAACTGCATCACGCCGGCGTCGCCCGCATTGTTCTCCTGTGCATGTCCACACGCGCGCTCCATGTCATCCAACACGGGGAGCAGGCTCACCACCAGCCTCTCCGCAGCGCGCTCGCGCTCGGCGAGGCGCTCCTGCGCGGTGCGGCGGCGATAGTTCTCCCAGTCGGCCTGCAGGCGCGCGAGGCGCTCCGTGGAGTCGTCCGCCTGCCTCTTGGCAGCGGCGATCTCATCCGCCACGCCATCAAGCTGCCTCTGGAGTGCGTCGCGCTCAACGACCAGACGCTCTGCCTCCGCCTTGAAATCCTCCTCGGCAGCCTCCTCACCGGCCTTGATGGCCGCCTCCACGCGGGCTCGCTCCTCGGCATCCTCGTCAGTCGTGGCATCCGTCGCACGGACATCGTCCGTCGTCTCTGCACCAGTGGCGTCAGCCCCTGCCTCCTCGGGCTTGCGCCCGTCATCCTCGATTGGCACGTTCACGTCACCCTCCTCTGCGCCCAAGGGGGCGGCCCCATGAGGGCCGCCCTCCGGTCTCATCTACGAGCCGCGTCTGACCAAGGGCACTACTTGTTGTCCTTGTCGTCATCGACGACCTCGTAGTCTGCGTCAACCACATCGTCGGTATTGCCCGCGGCCTGTGCGCCCGAGGCGTCGCCGCTGGCGCCTGATGCCTGGGCGTTGGCGTCGGAGTAGACGATCTCCGCCAGCTTGTGGCCAACCTCCTGGAGCTTCTCGCCCGCGGCCTTGATGGCATCGACGTCGGTGCCGTCAAGCGCCTTCTTTGCCTCGGCCACGGCATCCTCGACCTGCTTCCTCACATCGGCGGGAGCCTTGTCACCCAAGTCCTTGAGCGTCTGCTCAGTGGAGTAGCACAGGCTGTCGGTCTGGTTGCGGACCTCGATCTCGTCCTTGTGCTTCTTGTCCTCCTCGGCATGGGACTCGGCATCCTTCACCATGCGGTCGACCTCGTCGTCCGAGAGGGCTGTGGAGCCGGAGATGGTGATCTGCTGCTGCTTGCCGGTGCCCTTGTCCTTGGCCGTCACCTTCACGATGCCGTTGGCGTCGATGTCGAACGTGACCTCTATCTGGGGCACGCCACGCCGCGCGGCGGGAATGCCGGTGAGGTTGAACTTGCCCAGGCTCTTGTTGTCGGCAGCCATCTCGCGCTCGCCCTGCAGGACGTTGATCTCGACGGACGTCTGGTTGTCGGCAGCCGTGGAGTAGATCTCGGTCTTGCTCGTGGGGATGGTGGTGTTGCGGTCGATCATCTTGGTCATGACGCCGCCCATGGTCTCCACGCCCAAGGAGAGCGGCGTGACGTCGAGCAGCAGGATGCCGGACACGTCGCCCGTGAGGACGCCCGCCTGAACGGCGGCGCCGTCGGCCACGACCTCGTCGGGGTTCACGGACATGTTGGGCTGCTTGCCGGTCATCTGCTTCACGAGGTCCTGCACGGCGGGCATACGACTGGAGCCGCCCACGAGAATGACCTCGTTGATGTCGGAGAGCTGCAGGTTGGCGTCGCGAAGCGCGCTGGTGACGGGCGCCTTGCAGCGCTCGAGCAAGTCGCGCGTGATGCGCTCGAACTCGGCACGCGTCAGCGTGTACATGAGGTTCTTGGGGCCATTGGCGTCCATGGCGATGAACGGCAGGTTGACGTCCGCCTGCTGGGCGCTCGAGAGCTCCTTCTTGGCGTTCTCGGCGGCCTCCTTGAGGCGCTGGAGCGCCATGGGATCCTTACGCAGGTCGATGCCATTCTCCTGCTGGAACTTCTCGGCCATCCAGTCTATGACCTTCTGGTCCCAGTCGTCGCCACCCAGGTGGTTGTCGCCGTTGGTGGCGAGCACCTCGATCACGCCGTCCGCGAGATCCAGGATGGAGACGTCGAACGTACCACCGCCCAGGTCGAAGACCAGGACCTTCTGCTCCTGGTTCTGCTTGTCCAGGCCATAGGCCAAGGCCGCGGCCGTGGGCTCGTTGACGATGCGCTGCACATTGAGGCCGGCGATCTTGCCGGCATCCTTCGTGGCCTGGCGCTGGGCGTCGTTGAAGTAGGCGGGCACGGTGATGACGGCATCCGTGACGGCCTCGCCCAGGTACTTCTCGGCGTCCGCCTTCATCTTGGAGAGGATCATGGCACTGACCTGCTCGGGCGTGTAGTCCTCACCCTCGATCTCCACCACGGCGCGGCCGCCCGTACCGGGCTTGACCTTGTAGGGCACGGTCTTGAGCTCGGAGCCGACCTCGTCGTAGCGGCGGCCCATGAAGCGCTTGATGGAGAACACGGTGTTCTTCGCGTTGGTGACGGCCTGGTTCTTGGCGGCCTTGCCCACCACGCGGTCGCCATCCTGACGGAAGCCCACGACGGAGGGGGTGGTGCGGTCGCCCTCGGCGTTCACGATGATGGTGGGCTCGCCTCCCTCGAGAACGGCCATCGCAGAGTTGGTGGTGCCAAGGTCGATGCCCAGAATCTTGCTCATGGTGATGTTCCTTTCCCCGCGCTCACGGGAGCCTGGCGCACCCGAAAGCCTTGTTCGCACTGGCATACGTTGTTACTTGTTCCCATGCGCTTAGATTCTATACATTATCTAAGTCTCTTTACATGAGATTTAGTGTCATTCGCACCATAAAGCCGATGCGTAAGACGGACGTCCGTCTCGCACCCACCAACCTGGTCGGATGGTGGGCATGGCACCGTGAAAGCGTTTTGTGAGCTTTGCGCGAACCAGGGACAGCGGCGTGCGCACAGTCCTAGAGTGCTCTGTAGGCGAGAACCCTACAGGCACGGGCGGGCGGAGCTGGAGGCATCCATGAGACTGCTCATCGCATCGGACATCCATGGCGCGGCAGACTGGTGTGCCAGGCTCATGAGCGCCATCGAGCGTGAGAGCCCGGATCGCGTGGTGCTGCTCGGCGACCTCCTCTACCACGGTCCGCGCAACGAGCTGCCGGCGGACTATGCACCCAAGCGCGTGATCGAGATGCTGAGCCCCATTGCCGACCAGGTAATCGCCGTGCGGGGCAACTGTGATGCCGAGGTGGACCAGATGGTGCTGGGCTTCTCCCTCATGTCCGAGAGCACGGCCCTCTATGATCCGGACGCAGACTGCACGCTCTTCCTGACCCATGGGCACGTATGGGGGCCGGGCATCCACAACTCCGTCGACCGCATGCCACCCCTGCCTGCGGGCAGCACCATCGTATACGGCCATACGCACAAGAAGGTGCATGCGAAAAGCGAGGCGCACCCAGGCATCTGGTGCTTCAACCCCGGCTCCGTGGGCATCCCCAAGGATGGCACGCACAGCTATGGCGTGTACGAGGAGGGCACATTCCTCTTCCGTGCCCTTGACAGTGCCTAGCTGGCCATGGGCCTCCGGCGTCAGGGGCGCGCCGAGGCCTGGACGACCTCCACGCCCGCGCTCGCGCAGTCGTCAAGCAGCTCTTGGGAGAGCCCGCCATCGGAGACGATCCTGTCAACTTCCGCCAGCCCACAGATGGGGAAGGTGGTGCGCTTGCCCTCCTTGCTCGAATCCATGAGGACGATGGTCTCGCTGGCACACTTCATGCAGGTGGCCTTGAAGACCGCCTCGTCATCGAGCCCACAGGAGAAGCCACCCCTGCGCTCATAGGCCGTGACGCCTAGAAAGAGCTGGTCAAACGCAAGCATGCGCAGGCTATTGGTGGCTCGCGCCCCCGAGATGCTCATCGAGGCACGATTGAGCTGCCCGCCGATCAGGTAGGTCACGACCTGATTGAGACGGGCGAGTTCGATAGCGACCGTCAGCGAGTTGGTGAAGACGAGCAGGCGCATGTCGGGCAGGGCCGCCGCCATGGCCGTGGTGGTGCTGCCCGAATCGACGAATATCGTCGTGTTGGGACGTATGAGCTCGATCGCCTTGCGTGCGATCTCGCCCTTCTGCGCCACGCTGCGAGAGCTGCGGTTTGCCAACAGGTCGTCCGTTCCGATGGCATAGCCCACCGAACGGACCCCGCCGTGCACGCGAATGATGCTGCGCTGCTGGTCGAGCGCCTTGAGGTCGGTTCGCAGGGTCATGTCGCTCACGTCGGGGAAAGCCCTCTTCAACTGCGAGAAGGCAACGCTCCCCTCCTGGTTGACCAGCTCGACGATACGTTCGCGACGCTCGTTCATATCCATGTCCCAAGAACCCCCAGACACGCCCCGTGCGCGACAAAAGCCGCTGCGCCCATGAGCTTCCATGGTAGCGCAGCGGCATGGTCACACCGACGGGATCAGGGCTGACCACCGAGGTCGCGACCCCCCGGCAGTCCATCGACTAGTCCTGCGCCCAGTTTTCCAGCAGGAAGCGCTCTGCCTCGGGATTCCACAGACCATTGTGCGCCTTGACGAGGTCGGCGAGCCTTCCGTAGCGCCCATCCTCGCCAGCCTTGCCGCGCAGGTCGTCCAGGGCAACGAGGGGCATGTCCATATGGGTGTAGATGAGCTTCTTGCCACCGGGGATCTTGGGAAGGTCGAGCGTGGTCTGAGGCGCCGCGTCCAGGCCGCCGATGTGGGTGACCATGACGGCGGGATCGAGGCGCCCCGCCGCCGTGAGCTCAAGGGACTCGATCTCGTCCGCGGTGTTGCCACCCGTGGTTCCCATGACATGCTGGGAGCCATAGTGAACCTCGTAGAAGTTTATCTCGGCAGAGAACCGCCTGTCGGTGGGCCCGGCAAAGAAGTTGAGGCAGCCGTCGCGGCCCAGGATGAGGCTCGACTGGTTGACGACCTGCCTGACGGGGGCGTAGCAGAGCACGTCATCGTACCCCTTGCCACCCGTGAGGTCACGCAGGGCCCTGACGGGATCCCCGACGACACCCGTGTTCACAAAGTGCAGGTCGATGCCGTCCCGCTCCTTGACGTCGGCAGGCGGGAAGAGCGCCGCCGCACGGTCGAGACGCTCCTGGTCGATGTCGGTCACGGTGACGAGGCCGGGCCTGCGGTCGCAGTGAAGGGCATAGGTGAGCGCCCCGAGGCCCATGGGGCCGGCCCCGGCCATGATGGCAAGGCTGCCCCCCTCGACGATGCCCATGTCATGGGTGTAGACACCCATCTTGGTGTGGTAGGCCGCATGGAAGGCGCCGATCGAGCAGCTCATGGGCTCGGCCAGCGACGCCTGGTAGTAGGCCTCCCCCTCGTAGACGAGGAAGCAGTCCGTGGCAAAGACCTCCTGGGGGATGATGCAGTAGGTGGCATCGCCGCCGCAGAACTCGTAGGAGTAGCCGGGCGAGTCCATGGAACCCTTGTAGTTGATGGCGGGCTGGATCGTGAACTTCTGGCCGGGCCGGTACCTGTCCGCATACTTGGCCCCCACCTTGACGATGTCACCGGCAAACTCGTGACCGGTGATGGCGGGGTGATCCGCCACGTCCGCATGGACACGCTTGTGCTCGGTGCCGAGGATGGCCATCTTGTAGGTGGACATGCAGATGGAGTCGGAGACCACCTTGACGAGCATCTCATCGTCCCTGATCTCGGGGAGCTCGAACTCATCTATCCGGATGTCGTTGGCCCCGTGAAGCCGTGCCGCCTTTGCCCTCATTTCCGTTTCCTCCTTGGCTCTTGCCCAGACAGACCGTATGCCGCGCCCTGATGCTTCCGCGCAGCTTGAACCGACCCTGAAACCGGAGACGCACCCTGCGCCCCTCCCTGGCGCAGAATACTTTTGTTTCAAAAGTCATGATTTACGATACCAGGATGCGAGCCTCTGTCAACACCTATTTCAAAAAGTATAACTTTGCTGGAATTTTACCGTTTACGCCCACTAATCTACCGTTCGTGGCGCTCCGGTGCTCCTGTACTTGTACTTTTGTTTCTAAAACAATAGATTCTCTTTCAACAGTATTGGCTTTTGTATAGCAATTCAATGGCGAGGGATGGGACCACCCGCGCACACAGGGATTCGGGTGCCGCCCAAGGCACGAGGGTGCCCCAAGCCCCTGGTGGGACAGGGGTCAACGACAGCAGGAGAGGAAAGGAGAGAGGAATGGCAAACGCACGGGAAGGGGTGTCGAAGTTTGGCAAGTTCCTATCGGGGATGGTCATGCCAAACATCGGCGCCTTCATTGCATGGGGCTTTCTGACGGCCCTCTTCATCGAGACGGGATGGATTCCCAACGCCCAGCTGGCAACCATCGTCTCGCCCATGCTCAAGTACCTCATCCCGGTGCTCATCGCCGGGCAGGGTGGCTACGCCATCGCCGGCAGGCGCGGTAGGGTCATCGGGGCCATCGCCGTCTTTGGCGCCATCATGGGCACCGACTACACCATGCTCATGGGCGCCATGCTCATGGGGCCGCTTGCCGGCTGGATCATCAGGAAGTGGGACGCCTGGGCAGCCACCTGGAAGCCCGCGGGCCTCGAGATGCTCGTGGACAACTTCTCGCTTGGCCTCATCGGCCTGGCACTCGCCGTCGCCGGCTTCTACGCCATCGGGCCCTTCATGGGCATCATCCTCGTCATGCTGCAGGCGGGCGTCCAGGTGCTCGTGACCTATGGCCTCATGCCGCTTCTGGCGATCTTCATCGAGCCCGCCAAGGTGCTCTTCCTCAACAACGCCATCGGCAACGGCATCTTCGTCCCCATCGGCACCGAGCAGGTCAAGACGGCCGGCCAGTCCATCATGTTCATGCTCGAGTCAAACCCCGGCCCTGGCGTGGGCATGCTCCTCGCCTATGCCATCCTCTGCCGTGACACGACCACCAAGCAGTCCGCCCCCGGCGCCATCATCATCCAGTTCCTGGGCGGCATCCATGAGATCTACTTCCCCTACGTGCTCATGAACCCCAAGGTCATCATCGGCCCCATCGCCGGCAACCTCGTTGCCATCCTGTTCTCCACCATCTTTGGCCTGGGCCTCGTGGGGCCGGCATCGCCTGGCTCCATCATCGCCTTCGCCTCCATGGCACCCAAGAGCCAGGTGCTGCTCATCATCCTCGACGTCGCCCTGGCCGCGGTCGTGTCGTTCTTCGTGTCCGCCCCCTTCGTCCGCTCGTCCACTGCGAGCATCAGCGATGACGGCAGCGACACCGCGCGGGACGCTGGGGCCACCGAGGTCGTCGTCGATCCCACCGCACGCGCCATGAGCTCCATCTCCAAGATCGTCTTCGCCTGCGATGCGGGCATGGGGTCCTCCGCGATGGGTGCGACGCGCTTCCTCAGGCGCATCAACGCCATCCGTCCCGACATCAAGGTCGAGCATGCCTCCGTGGACGATATTCCCACGGACGCGGACGTCATCGTGTGCCAGAAGATGCTCGCCGAGCGCGCCCGCACGAGCGCCCCTGTGACCGCCCAGTTCGTGGTCATCGGCAACTTCCTCAACGACCCCGCGCTCGACGCCCTGCAGACGCAGCTCACCACCAACTACCAGATGCAGCATGCCGCCGTGGCCGCCACGAACGCCGCCTCCGCTGCCATCGAACGCTCCTCGGAGACCGACGCCTGGACGATCACCGCAGACGACATCGTCCTCGGCAACGCCTCCACCGATCGCGAGAGCGCCATCCGCGCCTGCGGGAAGCTCCTCGTGGACCGTGGCTACGTCAGCGAGGACTACGTCGACGCCATGGTCGAGCGCGACCATGAGGTCAGCGTCTACATTGGCAACGGCATCGCCATCCCCCACGGCACCAACGAGGCGAAGAGGCACGTGCAAAGGACGGGCGTGGTCGCCCTGCAGTATCCCGACGGCATCGACTTCGATGGCGAGAGGGCCTACGTCCTCTTTGGCATCGCCGGCAAGGGGGACGAGCACCTGCAGGTGCTCGCAAAGATAGCCGACGCCCTCTCCGACGAGGCGCAGGCCGACAAGCTCCGCCAGATCGCAAGCACAGACGAGTTCCTCAGGGTGCTCGGATAGGCACGCCCCTGCAGGTCCCACAGGCAGAGGGAGGGTTGGCCCGGTGCCCGCTCGGGCGCCGGGCCTCCCGTCAAGGCCGTCGTCTCGTCGATTCCCCTTGATTGTCGTCGTCGGCTGCGGAGGAGGCCTTATCATGAAGGCACACTGATGCGCGTGGGGCTGGCATGGCAGGCCGCTGCCATGGCCCCTCGGTGCCATGAGCCGTGGATGCGTAACCTATAGGAGGACGAACATGTGTGGTGTCGTTGGGTACACGGGAAAGAACCAGGCGGTCACATGGCTGCTTGACGGCCTCCAGACGCTCGAGTACCGGGGCTATGACTCGGCGGGCGTGGCCATCCTCTCCCCTGCCGGGAACCTCCATGTCGTCAAGTGCGCCGGACGCGTGGCCACGCTGCGCGACCGGTGCGAGTCCGCCAACCTCGTGGGGACCTGTGGCATCGGCCACACCCGCTGGGCCACCCATGGCGCCCCCTCAGATCGCAACGCCCACCCGCACACCAGCTGCGACGGCAAGATCGCCGTGGTGCACAACGGCATCATCGAGAACTTCGAGGAGCTCCGCGCCCAGCTCATAGCCGAGGGCCATGAGTTCAAGAGCGACACGGACACCGAGGTCGTGGCGCACCTCTTCGAGGACGCCTGGAACGGTCCGGCCAAGGGCGACATGGTGCTCGCGCTGCGCAACACGACCGCTCGTCTCGAGGGCGCCTGGGCGCTCGCCGTCACCTGCGCCGACATGCCCGGCACGATCGTCGTCACCCGCAAGGGGTCGCCACTCGTCGTGGCCACCACCGACGACGGCGCCTACGCCGCCTCCGACGTCATGCCCCTGGCCAGCGTGACGAACGAGGTCATCCAGCTCGACGACGATGACATCGCCCTGCTCTCTGAGGACGGCACCGTCCAGATCACCAACGCCCAAGGCGAGCCCGTGCGCGAGGTAGACACCCTCGGCATCGACTGGGACGCGTCGGCGGCCACGCTCGGCGGGTACTCCGACTTCATGGAAAAGGAGATCTCCGAGCAGCCCGAGGCCATCGCCCGTCTCCTGCAGGGACGCCTCAGCGAGCATGGCATCGAGATGGACGAGCTCGCCATGGGCAACCGGGAGATGTCGGCCATCGACCGCATCTACGTCATTGCCTGTGGCACGTCCTACAACGTGGGGCTCATCGCAAAGAGCATGATCGAGCACTGGGCCCGGGTCTTCGTCTCCGTTGAGTACGCGTCCGAGTTCAACTACTCCGACGTCCTGATCACCGACCACACGCTCTGCCTCATCATCACGCAGTCCGGCGAGACGGCGGACACCCTGGCGGCCGCCCGACGCCTCAAGGCCATGGGCTGCCGCACCTTCGCCGTCACGAACGTGCTGGGCTCCAGCGCCGCACGCGAGTCCGACGGCACCATCTACGTGCAGGCTGGCCCCGAGGTCGCCGTCGCCTCGACCAAGGCCTACACGGCTCAGATGGTCGCCTGTGCCCTCTTTGCCCTCAGGCTCGGCCTTGCCAACGGCTCGCTGGAGCTGCCCGAGGTCGAGGACGTGTACCACGAGCTCGAGCGCGTGCCCGACCTCATCCGCGAGGTCTTCGGCCGCAGCTGGCAGGACAAGCAGGCCGTGCGCATCTTCAGGGGCGCCCAGTCGGCGCTCTACCTGGGCCGTGGCACCAACTCCACGACCGCCTACGAGGGTGCCCTCAAGATGAAGGAGATCGCCTACGTCCATGCCGAGGCCTACCCCGCCGGGGAGATGAAGCATGGTCCCATCGCCCTGCTCGAGACCGGCTTCCCCGTCCTTGCCATCGTGCCGGCCGACCACGTCCATGACAAGACCGTCTCCAACATCCAGGAGTCCATCGCCCGTGGGGCAACCGTCGTGGCGCTCGCCACCGATGGCGACGAGCAGGTTGCCAAGATGTGCGAGCACGTGCTGTGGGTACCGCCCATGAACGAGTACCTCGTGCCCATCGTTGCGGTCGTCCACCTGCAGATGCTTGCGCGCTTCGTGGCCAAGGCCAAGGGGCTCGACGTTGACAAGCCACGCAACCTTGCGAAGAGCGTGACCGTGGAATAGGACGCAGCGCGCGACGCTCGGCCCCACCAGAGCGACTCCAGAAGGCGGACGGGGCCTTGTGCCGTGCCACCCGCGGGCCCGTCGATGGAAACGCATCGACGGCGAGGCACCTGCGGTCGGGTATCCTTGATGGGTGTCACACGCAAGAGACCGGAGCCATTCATGCCCATCAACATTCCGGATGGCCTGCCCGCCAAGCAGACCCTGCATCAGGAGCGCATCTTCGCGCTTGAGGAGGAGGCTGCCGACCGGCAGGAGATCAGGCCGCTCGACGTGGTCATCCTCAACCTCATGCCCACCAAGGTGGAGACCGAGACGCAGATCCTGCGCCTCATCTCCAAGTCACCCCTGCAGGTGGACTGCGACTTCATGCGCGTCTCCACCCACGAGGCAACGCACGTCTCGCATGACCACCTGGTAAAGTTCTACGACACCTTTGAGAGGTACCAGGACAAGAACTACGACGGCATGATCATCACGGGCGCGCCCCTGGAACAGCTGCCCTTCGATGACGTGGACTACTGGGACGAGCTCTGCGAGATCATCGACTGGTCGCAGGGGCACGTGCTCTCCACCATGTACCTGTGCTGGGGGGCGTTCGCCGGCCTCTGGCACCTGTATGGCATCCCCGTGCGCCAGCTTCCCTCCAAGCTCTTTGGCGTGTTCCAGCAGCGCCTCTGCGATGAGTACAACTTCCTCACCAACGGGTTTGACGAGGTGCATAACGTGCCCCACTCACGCCATGCCGCCATCGACACGTCCATGCTCGCCCAGCACCCCGAGCTCCACGTGCTCTCCGAGAGCTTCAAGACCGGTCCGTCCATCCTGGCCACGCGCGACTTCCACGAGGTCTATGTGACTGGCCACCTCGAGTATGGGCGCGACACGTTGGCCAAGGAGTTCTGGCGCGACTTTCGCAAGGGCCTGCCCATTCGCGTACCTGAGAACTACTTCCCTGGCGATGATCCCGAGAGGCAGCCGCCCTTCACCTGGCGGGCACATGCCAACCTGCTGTATCGCAACTGGCTCAACTGGGTGTATCAGATGACGCCCTATGAGCGCGAACGCATCCCCAAGGAGATCGCCTCCCTGCGCGCTGACTCCGACGGCATGGTCGACAAGTTCGAGGGATAGCGCGCCGAGCGCCCTACCGCATGTGCGCCTTGAGTGCGGCAGCGGAGGCGCGCGGATCCTGTGCCGCCACGATGGCACGGCCCACGAGGATGGTGGAGGGTCGGGCGGCTACCACGTCATCGATGTTGTCCAGGCCGATGTGACCCACGACGGCCGTGCGTGTGGTTGACAGCTGCTCGTTGAGGTCAAGCAGCCTGCGGAGGGGCATGTCATCCGTGGGCTGCTCGCCCAGGTCGGCCACCTCGCTCAACTCGTTGCCGTCGACGCCAAGCCCCGAGGGAACCACGACCTCCCCAACGCCCAGGACCTCGAGCTCGAGCGCCCGGGCAACGGGGCTCTCCGTACCCGCCAGGTCGCCGACCACGGATCCACCGTGCTCATGGGCCACATCCAGCACGGCACGAAACGTCTCGTCGGATGCAAGGCCCAGCACCGTCACGACATCGGCCCCGCGCTCGAAGCACTTCCGTGCGACATATCCGCCACTGTGGAAGATCTTGACGTCTGCCAGGACTGTCTTCTTCGGAAAGGCATGCTTGACGTGATGCACGAGCGACAGCCCCTCCTCCACCAGAAGCGGATAGCCAACCTCGACGGTATCGACGTAGTCGCGCGTGGCCAGCACGAGGTCAAGACAATCCTCCACGCTGGGAGAGTCGAGCGTGAGTTGCAGCTTCATGGACATACCATGCCCCCAATCAAAGGTCTAGCCATACTCTACCAGGGAGAATGTGAGGACATCGCCCCCGTCGGCAAACGGCGGGGCAGACGCTGCGCCTGTCCCGTGCAGAAAGGGGCCAGTTGGGCGATACTGGATATCATGGAATATGACTTTGCCCAGCTCGGGCTCAACGAGCACATCCTTGAAGGCGTCCGTGCCCTCGGCTTCACCACGCCAACCCCCGTCCAGGCACAGGCCATCCCCCAGGTGCTTGCCGGACGCGACGTCATTGCCTCCGCGCAGACGGGCACGGGCAAGACGGCCGCCTTTGCCCTCCCCATACTGCAGGTCATCGAGGCGGCCTCGCGCACGGCGCGCGAGGAGCAGGCGCGGGCGATGGCCGCAGACGCACAGGAGCGCAAGGACGGGCGTCATGACGCCACCGGCCCCGACGTCCTAGCCGACGCCGTGGGGGACGACGCATCCATCTCCCACAGCTTGGACGCAGACGGAACGCCCTCGAAGCCAAGGCGTCGGCGCAGGCGCCATCACAAGCGTTCGTCGGGGGACGCCGCGTCCCCGCAGACACAGCAGGCGAGCGCCCCCACGGCATCCGATGCCGAGGAGCCCCACCCGGCACGTAAGCGCAGGCGTGGGCGCAAGCACGCCGACAAGGGCGCCCCCATACGCACGCGGGACCCCCATGCCCATCCCTTTGGCCCCTTTGCCCTGGTGGTGACCCCCACGCGTGAGCTGGCGTCCCAGATCGAGGACGTCGTCTCGGTGGTGTGCGAGCACACCGGGCAGCGTGCCGTGGTGGTCAGGGGCGGCACCAAGTTCGAGCGGCAGATCCGTGAGCTCGAGGCGGGCTGTGACCTGCTCGTGGCCACACCCGGGCGCCTCATCGACCTCATGGATCATGGTCACGTGGACCTCGGCCAGGTGCAGTGCCTGGTGCTCGACGAGGCGGACCGCATGCTCGACATGGGGTTCTGGCCCAGCGTCCGCCGCATCGTGGCCGCCTGCCCCAAAAAGCGCCAGACCCTGCTCTTCTCCGCCACCATCCCACCCTCCATCAGGGGCACCGTGGACGCCATGCTGAGCGACCCCGTCACCATCGAGATCGCACGCGTGGGCCAGACGGCCGACACCGTCGCGGAGCACCTGTGCCCCGTGACGCAGGGCCAGAAGGCCCAGCTCCTGCAGGAGCTCCTCAAGACGGGTGGCGCCGCCAGCACACGGCCCGAGCGCGTGCTGGTCTTCTGTCGTACCAAGCACCGTGCGGACGAGCTCGAGGCGCTGCTCAAGCATGTGGGCGTGTCCGTGGACGTCATGCATGCCGACCGTCCCCAGAAGGCCCGCGAGCGGGCGCTCGAGAGGTTCCGTAAGGGCACGGTGCAGGTCCTCGTGGCCACCGACGTCATGAGCCGCGGCATCGACGTGAGCGGCATCGACGCCGTCGTGAACTTCGACGTGCCCATGGACCCCGAGGACTACGTCCACCGCATCGGCCGCACGGGACGCGCGGGGGCGACGGGTCAGGCCTACACCTTCGTGGCGCCGGACGAGATCACGCCCCTGCGCGAGATCGAGTACTTCACCAGGAAGCTCGTGCCCCTCTGGGATCTGGACGGGTTCGAGTACGACGGAGCGCGCATCGTCCCCAACCCCACCCGCTCCACCGAGAGGCCCACGCGCTCGCTGTTCAGTGGGTCGCGCAGCCGCGGTCGCGGCTTCGGCGGCGGTCGCTACGGCAGGCACTACTGAGTTCTCCACACATCACGTTCCGTCGCGCAGGGAGTGTGCTCCCACCCACTGCCACAGCGTGACGGGCCGACCATCCACAAGCACATGGGTGCCATCGATGTCGGTCGTGGGGCCGTCGTGGTAGACGCCAACCCACGCGAAGTGGCCGAGGTAGCGCATGGGTCTGCCGTCCTCGTCGCGGTAGACGCCCGTCTCGTCCTCGAGGTGGTCATAATAGGTCAGGTGAAGGTCGCGGGCACCCAAGTCCCTGAGATGCCAGTAGGTGGGGAGCGCTGTCTCCTGGGGCCTCACCAACGGGTCATCGTCGGCATGCACGAACCATAGGGGCGTCGCAGCCAGGACAGCACGCTCCCCCTCCGTCGCGAGTCGGTCATTCCAGGGGGCGCACACGGGCACGCCCGCAGCAAAGAAGCCGGGGTTGTCCGCGATGAGGCGACAGGTCATGAAACCACCGTTGGAGAGGCCACCCACGTAGATGCGGCGTACGTCGATACGATCCGCGTGGGCGGCCACGAACTCGTCCACCAGGGCCCTGAGGGCATTCGAGTAGATGCTCTGGTTGTCATCCTCGATGTCACCAGAACCCGAGTCCATCCAGAACGTGGGGCAGCTCGGCGCCAGCACGTAGGCAGCGCCTCCCAGCTTGCCCTGGATGTCCGCCTCGGCGAGCGCCACGACCTTGTTGCCGGTGACGGTGCGGTAGGGCTCATCGCCCTCTCCAGCACCATGGAGCCACAGCAGCAACGGCAGCTTGCCCGTGTCGCCTTCGACAGGTGAAAAGGAGGCGTAGCGCATCGTGACGCCGGCGTAGGTCCCCTCGCCCTCGAGGTCCCAGCCCTCAAGCTGTGGGCAGATATCACCCGCGTCCTCGTCCCATACCAAACCGACGACCGGAGGCTCTTGTGCCACCGGGGGAACAAACGTCCTGAGCTGGGTCACACGGAAGTGGCTCTGGCGCAGGTGTCCCTGGGTGATGCCACCGTCGATGCGCTTGGTGAGGCGCTCCTCGGGCAGAACGAGGGTCACGTACCTGCCCTCATGCAGGGGAGCGCCCTGGGCATCGGAGACGTAGGCCCGGCGCACGTCCACGAAGCCACGCGATGGTAGGGCACGGACGTCCGCGCCATGCTCCTTGGCGCTTACAACCTGGCCTGTGACCGGATCCTTGCGCTCCACATAGACGTTGAAGGCGTCTGCGTCCACCTCGTTGGCCCACAGGGGGCTGGGAAGCTCGAGGATGAGCCGCTTGACCCAAGGGCCAAAGTCCCCCACTGTCGTAAAGGTCTTGTATCGAGCCATGACATCGCCCCTTCTTCCTTGTCTGAGAACCCGTGCGGCCACGTGGCGCATGCCGCCGTCAGACCACGCTCACCACCACTCGACGATAGGCGCACAGGCAGTCGTCCCCCACCGCAGGGCAATCCCTCACGCGGCAGATGACATGGATGGTCTCCGCTGGCCTCGCATCAAGGGGCACGGACACCGTGGCCTCATCGTCCCGGCTCGTGAGCACCTCGCCGCCGCCAGGGGCCGTGTCGGCCTCCTGATAGCGGAACCAGTCATAGTCGAGGGCATCTCCATCGGGGTCGCTTGCCCGTGCATGGAGCGCCACCCGCTCACCGGGCCGAGCCGTGACGTTGTCGCCCTCCACGACATCGAGATGGGGTGCATGGTTGGCATCCTCGTAACATCCGGTCACACACCACTGCACCCGGCAGGCGAACTCCCTCATCCAATCCGCCGTCCACCGAGAGAACTGGTAGGCGTCGCCCCGCGTGGGGCCCCGATCCTCGTCCGGCGCACTGCACCAGTAGGCGGCGGCAGGATTGAACTCGTTGTCCACCTTGCGTTCGAAGCGTCCTCCCCAGCCACCGAAGCCCGGATCCTCGAGGGAGCGCAGGCCCGTGTCCACCAGGTGCAGGAAGCTCGGGGAGTCCCCCTCCGAAATCATGTCGTAGCGCCCGTGAGGCTCCCCGCCCCACCAGGCACCACCCATGAGCTTCGGGTTTGACCCAAACTGAGAACGGTCCTGCTCGCCCGGATACACATGGCCGTCGCCCCAGCTGTGATAATGTGCCAACAGCGGCCCCTTGTCCAGGAGGTGTGGCTTGAGCCAGGCCCCCTTCATGAGCGCAAGCGCATCGGGCGGGCAGTTCCCCTCGTTGATGAGGAAGGCAATGCCACCCATGTTGGTGCTGTGCAGCAAGGGGAGGTCGGGCCAGGCATGGCAGATGTAGTCGCGGTAGGTGTCGTCCTGAGTCACGATCATGTAGATGCGTGTGCGGTCGCACACCTTCCGATAGACGTGCTCCCACGCGGGACTGTCCCGCCACTTCTCCTCTATGCTCTTGAGGGCGCGGGCGATGGTGTTGGTTCCGCCACCCGCCAACAGCCAGATGGGACGTAGGTCATCCCTGAGGATAGCCTCCCGAATGAGGCGCGAGCCCGCGCTGTCCTCGTCCATGCAGCCCGTGGTCTTCACATTGCCGATGCGCGTGACGGATCGCAGCTGATCCGCGGTTGGATAGCTGGGGTCGTGCACCGCCAGGTTGGGATGGACCTGCTCATAGGCATCGAGGTAGTCCCACATCCACTCCCCTCCAGCCCAGCGGAAGGGTTCGATGCCCGCGCTGGGGTCACCGGCATAGTGGAACTTCGAGCTCGAGAGCACCAGCCCCTCGATGTCGATATCGTTGGCGTAGAGCAGGAGATGGATGAACGAGTTCATGTCATCGCACTCTGCGTCATTGGTGAAGATGGCCCGTGCACGGCTTCTATGCATGGTCGCGCCCCTCCCGATCGCTCATCATTGAGGTCACACGCTACTCGACAACAAGCTCGCCGGGCTGTTCGGCGTCAAGCTCGGCAAGCTCCTCCTTGGTGAAGCCCATGAGGTAGACGACAATGGCAGCAACGACCAGTGAGATGCTCATGCCGATGGCGGCGCTCACGATGTTACCCGTCCCTCCCTGGAAGTAGTTGGTGATGACGAGCAGGTTGGATGCGCCACCCGCCAGATAGTAGGTGACGCCCAGAAGGCCCGAGACCACAGCTCCGATGGCGCCACCAATGAACATGCCCAGCATGGTTCTGCGCCAACGCAGCAGCACGCCAAAGAGCGTGGGCTCGGTCACGCCACCGAGAAGAGCGGACACGATGTAACCAGCAGTCATGCCTCTCTCCTCCTTGTTGCGAATACGCAGGAAGGCACCGATGGCGCAGCCCCATACGGCCGCCATGGCACAGTTGGTGGAGACGAAGACGAACGGGTCGTAGCCGGCCTGGATGATCTGCACCTGAGCCAGCAGGATGACCGGCATGTGCATACCGGCGACGACGAAGAGCTGCCAGAACGCACCGAGAATGGCCATGACCACGAGGATGCCCACGCCACCCAGATCCGCCAGGCCAAAGAGCGCATTGGCGACCCCGTTGCCGATAAGGTTGCCGAGGGGCGCAAGGACAATCAGCTCGATGGGGACGACGACGATCATCGTGAACCACGGCGTAAACATCGTCGAGAACACATCGGGCACATGCTTCCTCATGAACTGCTCCACCACGTGGAGCACAGGGATGGTGAGGACGATGGGGAGCACGGACTGCGCATAGTTTTCGGGAACGATCTCTAGGCCATAGACGCTGATGGGTGTCTGGCCAGCAGCTGCAGCCACCACCGTCGGTGCGATGAGCACGCCTCCGGCCAGAAGGCCCAAAACGGGTGACGCACCTAGCTTCTTGGCTGCCGTATAGCCCAGGTATATGGGAAGAAAGTAGAAGGATGCCTCGTAGAGGGTGGTATAGAGGAAGATGTACAGGGGGTTGTCGGCCGCCACGAGGCCAAGCATCGTCGGGCCGATGATGGCCGCAATGGTGCGGAACAGGCCGCCACCCATGATGAGGGGGATAAGCGGGACCATGGAGCCAGAGAGGTAATCGAGGATCCTGTTGCCCACGACCTTGGGCGTCAGCCTCTCCTGGGACAGGCCCTGATCAAGGTTCTCGTCCACCATGCCACCGGACGAGACGCCCTGGGCAACGATCTCGGCATGCACCTTAGGCACACTCTGTCCGATGATCACTTGGTATTGTCCACCCGACCACTGCGAGCCCAGGACGCCCTTGATGGCATTGACCGCCCTCTCGTCCACGAGGCCGCGATCCTTGATCGCAAGCCTGAGGCGCGTCATGCAATGGAGTGCCGAATTGATGTTACCGGCACCACCCACCGCAGCAACGACCTCGGAGGCTATCTTCTTGTTGTCTGGCATGCGTGCTCTCCTCTCTCGACTTGGCCAAGGGGACGAGCGTCACAGGGCTGTCACACGCGGTGGTGACCCCATGCAAAAAAATGGTGCCACCCTGCGCGAAGGCACACTGCCCCTCGTCGCCTTGGTGACACCTCGCGCATACGCGCAAGTAACGTCCAAAACTTGCCTACGAATCTCGCAGATGAGCATGCCAGAGTCAAGCAGCAAGCATCCAAAGGAGTATGGACGGTAGCCCAGTCGTGGCAGACGGCCAGGGGAGCGCGGGGACGAGGGCGATACAACCTACGGAAACCGTCACGCACCATCACGCGCGTCATGGGCACGACACACCACGCGATTGATGTGCAGCATGAGGTAGAGACGCTCCTCGTCACTCAGGCACGTGCCAAGCCTGAGCGCCAGATAGTCCGCGACCTTGTCCACACAGGCGGCAACCGCCGGGTATGAGCGCACCACCTCCTCGTAGAGGGAGGTGTTCAGTGTGGCTATGGGCTCACCCGACAGCATACGGTCTATGAGGTAGCGAAGATGCGTTGCGAAGCGGGCGTAATCGAAGGAGTCACGCGCTATCGAGACGCTCATCTCAACCTCGACGAGACCCGTCACACCCTCCATGATGCGTTCGGCGCGGGCACCATCGCGACGCTGGGGCCTGCTTGGTAAGAGGGTGGCATTGATGATGGACAAGGCGACACCCGTTGCCTCGCTGGGAGGCAACCTGACACCAAAGGTTCGCTGTGCGCCCCGCACGCACAGCTCCCCCAGCCTAAGCTCCAAGGGATACCTCTGCCCAACGTCCCAGGACAGTGGCATGGATACGACGATGTGCTCCTGCGCGCGTTTGAGCATGAACGAGAGGTGATCGGCCAGGGTGATAGGGAAGTTGGGGGACAGCTCGTAGGAGAGCTGCTGACGAATGACGTCCGCGCACTGGGCCGCAAACTCGAGGTGCTCTGCAGGCAGCTCCTGGACAAGCCCCAGGTACCGGGGATCAATGTCATAGAAGGTGCGCGAGACCTCCTCGACGCCCACCTCGCGGGGCAGCTCACCGAAGCCCACACCCTTACCCAGGGCAACCACCTCATGCCCCGCACTATCGAGACACAGCGCGGCGTTATGATTGATACTCTTGATAACGCGCATGAAGCTCCCCCTTACCGCGAGCACCCAAGGACGGCCATGCACCTACCGCTATCCTATCGAGAGGCAGCCTGCGCGGCGCTCGACGGCAGCTGACGGTAGCCCTCCCAAAGCGGCAGGGGAAAGAGCACGTCCTCATAGCGTCCCCACTCGTCCACCAGATCAATCTCATCCTGGCGCGCCAGCCACCTGCCCTCGAGGCCGTATTCGGCCGCCAGCGCGACGGAGAAGGTCTGCGCCGCGTCCACACCCTCGGGCACACTCCACGCAAAGTTACTCCCCTGGGAGATAGCTCCCTTGGACCTGCGCACCACGAAGTCATGCGCGCTGTTTTTGGGCGAGCAGGCCTCGGTATCGAGCACATGGAAGGCCATCACCATGTCTGGACGCCGGGCGTTCTGCCTCACCATGGCACGGCAGAATTCCGGAATCAGGAGGGGTTGCCCTTCGAGCGCGCCGCCTGGCTCGTGGGCAGCAAGGTATTCGTCGCCTGCCGTCCCCTTGTCATAGTAGTGCTCTATCAGAAGCCTCAACAGGCCGTCCTTGCTGTGCACGTAATGGAGAACGCCCGTCTGTGTGATGCCGACCTTGTTCGCCACGCTCTGCAGGGACATGCCACCAAAGCCACGTTCGCCCACCAGCAGATAGGCTGCATCAAGTATCTGGTAAAGGCGCCTGTGCGCCCTCGGCGATAAAGAGGAGTCCGTCACCTTGCCGTTGTCCTCGTCCAGCTGCATATAGCACGAACCTCCAAGTGTCGCTCTCGAAACAAGCACCAGCCATGGTACCCCAAGCGTGCCGGGCGCACCCCTCTATCAGTAGGGGTTGCCTTCCTGCGCCGACACACCGCTTGGCAGGTCATTCCGGCCGCTGGCGGGGGCGCACGTCGTGCGCCCTCGCCAAAGGATTATTTTTCTTACTAGATAGTAAGTAATAGGTACTAAGCAAAGATGCCCAATACTCCCCACCTCCATGGACAGTCGGTGCTGCATGCGGTCGCATGCACGAGATACGAGAGGAAGGAGTCGCATATGAGCGATGCAAAGCAGGCAGCAAGCGGGGTGGACGCCAATCAGTTGGCGCCAGACACCGGAAAACCCCTCTCCGGAGTGGATAAGGCCCGTTTCATGGTGGGCTTCATCATCTTTGGCATCATGTGGATGGCAAGCGGCACCATCGGTTCGGCCGTGCTCCTCCCCGAGCGCTTCAATCACCTGGGGATAGGCACGCCCGAGGTCATCCTCACTTCCATGAACTCGGTCGGCATCATCTTCGCTCTGGTGGCGAACATCGTCTTTGGCGCGCTTTCAGACAGATGTCACTCACGTTTCGGGAAGCGCACTCCCTTCGTCGTCATCGGTGGCTTCGTCTGCGGACTCGCCTTCTGGCTCACCTCGACGGCGACAACTCAGTTCGCCATCGTTGCCTGGTGGTCGCTTCTGCAAATTGGCCTCAACTGCATGCTGGCTCCTGCGGTGGCGGTGTTGGCCGACCGCGTCCCCTTCAACGCGCGTGGAACGCTCAGCGCCTTCTACGGCGGCGGCGCCATCGTGGGCCAGTCCCTAGGCACCATCATCGGATCGTCATTCATCCAAAATCCCCTGCCCGGCTTCGTCGTCGGCACCGTCAGCTGGATCTTCACGGGCATCCTCGCCGTCATCATCTGGCCTCGCGAGAAGTCTGCGACACTGGAGACACAGGGGCAGAGCGACGTCTCAAAGACACGTGTCTCCTTCGTGCCACCCACCAAGAACTGCCGTGATTTCTACCTAGCTCTCATGGGCCGTCTCATGCTCATCTTTGGCTACCAGATGATTGTGACGTTCCAGCTCTACATCATCGAGCGCTATATCGGCCTCTCTGCCGCAGAGGCCGCAGGCGTCATGTCCACCATGTCAGTCATAATCATGGTGGTCTCCATAGTGGCCTCCCTCTCATCTGGTGCCATCTCGGATAGGATAGGACGTCGCAAGCCGCTGGTCATACTCAGCTCCGCCCTCATCGCCTTGGGAATCCTGGTTCCCTTCCTTGTCCCCAGCGCTGCAAGCATGCTCGTCTTTGCCGCCATATCAGGCCTGGGCTATGGCGTATACAGTTCCGTTGACCAGGCGCTCAACGTCGACGTCCTTCCCAACCCCGATGATGCGGGCAAGGACCTGGGCATTCTCAACATGGCAAACACCCTGGGCCAGGTGCTGGCCCCCATCGTGGCGTCCAACATCTACCTCGCAACCGGTGGCTACAACCTCGTGTTCCCCTGCGCCATCCTCTTGGTAGTTGTGGGGGCCGTCTTCATCGGTTTCATCCGCAGGGTCAAGTAGGTAACGGCGCACAGCGCCCAGGGGACCGTGCGCCACAATGGAAACGCCGCCCCTCGGGTCATGCCTCTAACCTGGGCATGACCCGAGGGGCCAGACAGAACACGACCACACGCCACACCACAGAGGAGACCCCATGAACACAACGAAAACCATCGAGCAGTACAAAGTATTCGATCTTGCGCTCGCCGGGACGAGCATGGGCAACCCATACCAGGACGTGCGCCTTGATGCGACGTTTAGACGCAAGGACAACGGCGACAGCGTGTCCGTGCGCGGCTTCTACCGCGGAGACGGGCGCTACGGCATACGCTTCATGCCGCGCAGTGCAGGCAGCTGGTCCTATATCACCAGCAGTTCCGATAGGACCCTCGATGGCCTTAAGGGCACCCTCGAGGTGAGCGCCGCAAGGCCAGGCAACCATGGTCGCGTGCTCAGGGCGAAGGACGTGCGCACAACACAGACCGTCTTTGACACCAGCAACGACTTCAAGTTCTGCTACGAGGATGGCACCAGCTTCCTGCCCTTCGGAACCACCTGCTACGCCTGGACGAACCAAGAGCCCGAGGTACAGGAGCAGACCGTCGAGACCCTCGCTGCCAGCCCTTTCAACAAGGTGCGCATGTGCATCTTCCCCAAGTACTACGACTACAACCACGACGACCCCGCCATGTACGCCTTCCCTGGGGCCGCGGGCAGGGGCTTCGATCGCACGCGCTTCTATGAGCCGTTCTGGGAGAACCTCGACCACCGGCTGGCGCAGCTCGACGAACTAGGTATCCAGGCGGACATCATCCTGCTGCACCCCTACGACAAACCCGAATGGGGCTTCTCGCGCATGAGCAAGGAGGAGGATGCCTTCTACCTCACCTACGTGACGCGGCGCTATGCGGCCTACAAGAACGTCTGGTGGAGCCTCGCCAACGAGTTCGACCTCCTACCATGGAAGTCCGTAGAGGACTGGGACCAGTACGCCCGTATCATCATGGACAATGACCCCTATGGGCACCTGCGCTCCATTCACAACTGTCGCACCATCTTTGACCACTCCCACCCTTGGATCACCCATGTGAGCTGGCAACGCTGTGACCTCCAGCGCACGGCGGAATGCGTAAGCGAGCTGCGCGCCCAATACGGCAAGCCCGTTGTGGTCGATGAGTGCGCCTATGAGGGCAACATCAACTGGGGCTGGGGTAACCTCACCGGCCAGGAGATGACCAGGCGTTTCTGGGAAGGCTGCCTGCGTGGCGGCTATCTCAGCCATGGCGAGACCTTCGTGGACCGGGGCCCCAAGATCTGGTGGGCGCACGGCGGAAGACTGTACGGGGACTCCCCCGCCCGCATCGGCTTCTGCCGCTCATTCATGGAATCGCTCGGTGAGGACATGGACACGGTGCCTGACGAGCGGGGCATCCTGCTGGGAACCTTCACCTGGGACATCACCTGCATGGCAAACGAGCGCGGAGGTGGTGATGACGACGTGGTCATTTACTTCGGATTCTTCCGTCCCTCCTATCGTGAGTTCGACCTGCCCGAAGGCAAGAATTACAGCATCGACGTCATCGACACCTGGAACATGACGTTCGAGACGCTGCCTGGCAGCTTCGAGGGGCATGTCCGCGTTGACCTCCCCTCCCGTCAGTACATGCTCCTTCGCCTGCGTACAAGATAGGCGATCGCCATGGGCATCACGCACCTCCAGGCTGAGCACTTTGCCGGCGATGTACTGGGACTAGGCGACGCCTCCCCACGAATCAGCTGGCAATACAGACACCATCCTGGTCATGGACCAAAGGTGGAGATAGAGGTTACGCGCTCCGTACTGGGGAGCGAGGCGCGCGTCCAGCACGCCTATGCAGGCGTGGACGACAACGTACTGCTCCACTGGCCCTTCGATCCCTTGGCCCCCCGCGAGCACGCAACGCTGAGGGCACGACTCACCGACGTGCAGGCCACGGGACCTTGGTCAGATAGGCTTGAGGTGGAGACGGGCTTGCTCGTGCCCTTTCTGCGCATGGCCGACTTCGTGGGCCCCTCCTCCTTGGACGGGGCCAGTGACCACCGTCGCCTCCCTCTGGTGCGCAACGAGTTCGAGCTGGCCGAACGTCCAGTGGCAGCGCGACTCTACCTCACGTCCCTGGGCCTGGTGGAAGCCGAAATCAATGGCCTGCGGGTAGGCAAGGACGTGCTCACTCCCGGCTGGACCTGCTATGACAGTCGCTTGGCCTGCTGGACCTTCAACGTCACCGATCTCCTGCACAGGGGACCCAACGCAATCGGTCTGTGGCTGGGCGACGGCTGGTGGCGTGGGCGCATCGGCTTCGATGGCGGCAGGGCCAACGTCTATGGCAATCGCCTGGCGGTATATGCCCAGATCGATGCGGTCCCTGCCGATGGGAGCACGGCGTCTATACGCTCCAACTCCTGGGATGGCAGCTGGAAGAGCGCCCTAGGGCCCATCGTGTGCAGCGACCTCTGCGAGGGAGAACGCTACGACACCCGCCTCGAGCAGAAGGGCTGGTCGCGCCCGGGCTTTGATGACTCCGCCTGGCAGCCCGTGGCGGAGATCTACTATGATCCCCACAAGATCCAGGACACGCCCCTGCCACCCGTGAGACCCTGTGAGCGGATGCACCCACGATCCATCGCCAAGCTAGGTGACAGGCGCTTCCTGGTTGACATGGGACAGAACTGCACGCAGCGCATATGCCTGCACGTCCGGGGACTTGCCGCAGGCGAGCGTGTGGAGCTACGGCATGCCGAAGTATTGGAGGACGATGGGACCCTCTCGACCCGGCCGCTGCGCCGCGGCAGGCAGCACGATGTCTATATCTCCGCAGGAGTGGATACGTGGTGGGAGCCGCGCTTTGCCATGCATGGCTTCCGCTATGCAGAGATCTCGGGAATCGACGATCTCGCCGACGACGATCTCGTCGTGAGAGCGTATCACACAGCCCTGGAGGAGACCGGTGGCTTCGAATGCTCGGACGAGCGGGTAAATAGGCTCTGCGAGAACGTCTCCTGGTCCCTGAGGTCCAACTTCGTGTCCATCCCCACCGATTGCCCCCAACGCGACGAGCGCCTGGGCTGGACGGGTGACATAGCGCTCTTTGCTCCCACTTCCTGCTATCTCTATGACACGACACAGTTTCTTTCCAGCTGGCTTGACGACGTCCGCAGCGAGCAGCGGCGCGTGGGGACTGTGCCCTACTATGTACCCTACGTCCCCTTGGGAGTGTGGTCGGACCCTTCGGCAATCGCCCTATGGGGAGACGCCGCCGCACGGGTTCCCTGGGCTCTCTACATGGCCTCGGGGGACACTGGGCTACTCGAACGCCACTACGACCTTGCCCGTTCCTGGGTCAGCCAGGTCGAGGGCTACCTCTCTCCCGATGCAATATGGGACCGCAAACCCGAGCTGATGATAGGTCAGTTGGGTGACTGGCTCGACCCGACGGCTCCGCCGGACGACCCCATCCGCGCCATGACTGAGAAGGAGCTTGTCGCCACGGCGTTTTTCTATGAGAGCTGCTGGATGACCTCCCGCATGGCACAGGTACTCGATAGGGCTCAGGACGCAGAGTGGCTCACAGACCTTGCCAACCGCGTCAAGAGGGGCTTCTCGGAGCGCTTCGTGCACGCGGATGGCACCATGACATCGGACACCCAGTGTGCCTATGCCCTAGCCATCGCCTTTGGACTCGTCAAGGGAGGGCGACGCCAGAAGGCCGGCAACCGCCTTGCACAGCTGGTACATGAAGCGGGCTACAAGGTGGGGACGGGCTTTGCCGGGACCCCCTTCGTCCTGCCGGCCCTCACCGAGACCGGCCATGTCGAGGAGGCCTACAGGCTCTTTCTCGGCGAGAAGTGCCCCAGCTGGCTCTACCAGGTGTCCATGGGTGCAACCACAACCTGGGAGCGCTGGGACTCTATGCTGCCCGACGGCACGGTGAACCCCGGCGACATGACCTCCTTCAACCACTACGCGCTGGGGTCGGTCGCACAGTGGGTATTCCAGTGCGTCGGTGGGCTCGCGCCTGCGGAGCCGGGCTGGAGAAGTCTGCGCGTGGCACCCATCATCGGTGGGGGCATCGACCATGCGTCCGTGTGGCACCTCACCCCCTTCGGCCGCGCCGCCGTCAGCTGGCGGATGGAGGATGGGAAGAGGGTCAGAATCTCCGTTGACGTGCCTGCGGGGACGACGGCGCGCATCGAGAGCTGCGGCATCCATGAGACCATAGCCTCGGGACATCATGAGCTCTCGGGCAACCTGCAGGAGGCATAGCGATGGCAAGCTACTTCGCGGTCGACATAGGCGGGACCCAAGTGAAGTGGGCAAATGTCGATGATACCTATGCGCTTCACGAGAGGGGGCGCATCGGTACGGACTTCTCAAGCCAAGACGAGCTGATAGACGCCGTGGTCGCACTTGCCCAGCCATGGCTCAAACAGTCGCGTGGTGTGGCTCTCAGCGTACCGGGAACCGTACGCACCAACGATCCCACGGGCACGGTGATAGGAGGTGGAGCACTCGACTACATGGACGGCTGTGCCCTGGGTAGACGCGTATCCCAGGCGTGTGGCCTGCCCGTCGCAGTCACCAACGACGGCAAGAGCTGCGCCCTGGGCGAGTATGCCATGGGCGCCCTCATGGGTTCGAGCGTGGGTGTGGTTATCGCCATAGGAACCGGCTTGGGTGGCGGCATCGTCGCGGACGGCCACGTGCTCTCGGGAGCTCACGGCTTTGCTGGCGAGTTTAGCTTCGTCCCCACCGACTATGCGCCCGGCCTCGACGTTGAATCCATGGCTGCCAGAGGGCTTGGCTGGTCCTCCCTACGCGACATCGTATGCAAGGAGAAGGGGCTCTCCCCCAGCGAGCGCCAAGCCACAGATGGCCACATGGTCTTTCAGTGGATCAACGACGGCGACGCAGCCGCGCGCAGGGGGCTTACCGCCTATGCCAGGCGCTTTGCCATGCTACTCTTCTCGTTGCAGGCCATCGTCGACCCGGACGTCTTTGCCATCGGCGGAGGCATCTCGGCACAGGATGCCCTTATTGAGGCAATACGCCAACAGGTGGACGAGCAATACGAACCGTGGCCGCTCAAGCAACTACCCAAGCCCCATGTAGTGCGCGCCCTCCATGGAAATGATGCCAACCTGCTAGGTGCGACCTACGAACTGAGACGCCATCTGGAGGTGGGGCCTACCTAATCCTCAAGGTCATGGGAAACGCCACCGTGGAAGGCTAGGGCCAGACGCAGGCACACACTAGCGAGAGGGGATGGCTGCTCCAAGGCAGCATCCGAGGCAAGCGGACAAGAATCACATGTGCTTGCTCGCTTGCTCTGCGTTCGCCCAGAATTCTCCCTTCGAGCGAGCAATTTGAGTGCGCATATGTGCGGTTGGCTGGAGGCGGCCACGATTTCGACCCTCTCTATATCGCTTGATAATACTTCTGTATTACAGTACTATCATCATGTATGAGAGAAGCTGCGGGGTGCCATGCAGTTTGCAGACAAGGACATCGAGCTCTTCTGGCTGGACCCAGTCGCCAATCCACCGCGCAGGGTTCCTCCAAATGCGAGAAAGCCCTTATACCGCAAGCTGCAGATTCTCTCGGCCGCCCGTGAGCTAGGAGACCTTAGGGTTCCTCCCGGTAACAGGCTCGAGATACTCAAGGGAAATCATGCGGGACAGCACAGCATTCGTGTAAACAACCAGTGGCGACCGTGCTTCATATGGCACAACGGCGAGGCGACGGAGGTTGAGTTCTGTGACTACCATTAACGACTACATCTCCACCCCCGGAGAGATTTTGCGCGAGGAGTTTCTGCAGCCCCTGGGTATCAGCCAGTACCGCCTGGCCAAGGCCATCGGCAAGTCGCAGTCCGCTGTGTCCGACATCGTCAACGGGCGGCGGTCCATTACGGCAGAGATGGCGTGGCTACTGGGGTCGGCCCTTGGGACGACGCCCCGGTTCTGGCTCAACCTGCAGACTGACTATGACCTCAAGACGATCGACGCCTCACGGATGCCCAAAGTCGAGGCGCTTGCGGGATAGGGGCGATGGTCGGGGCGCGGGGTTGCGATGCCAACCAGGGGCACCCTAAGCGCACAAGCCGCGTGTCCCGCGCGGGGTGGGTCCCTCCCCGACCGCACGGGTCGTGGGCCCACTTGTCCGCTTGCCCCACGTTTGCCCAGGATTCGCGAGGCAAGCGCACAGTTCGAGCGCTCACATGTTCGGTTGGCCGGGGTGGTTGGGCCGGGAGGGTCACCGGGAAGTCACCGGTGGCGGGAGTCAACGAGAAAGTCCCGGCAGCAGGCCCGCCCGATGGCACGCTCGGCCTACAGCGCGACGCCCCGGAACACGAGCAGGTACGTAATGGTCAAAAGAACGGAGAGCGCCACGGCAAACGTCACCCAGAAGCCCCGCGTGACTCCGCGCTTGGAGTCAATCAGGTAGCGTGTGGCCGCCAACGCCAAGGAGACGCAGAGTGGCCCCAGCGCCAGCATCGTCACCTTGACGTCCACGCCCGCCATCGATAGGAGCACCGGAAGGACGAGATACCCCAGCAGCGCCGCAGTGGCGATGATGGCCGAACTCGTGAACGTGAACGGATACACACCCATGCGCTCGGTCTGCTCCTGGACCCTGTCCTCGGAGATCACGCCGTGGAACTTCCTGTTGGCCGGCCTGTCGTGTCGACTCATTTCTGCGAACCCCTCACTTCTCTACCCTAGGTGCCATGGCAGCGGACCGCCTTGGGGAGGCGGGGTGATGGTTCCCAGCACCGCTGGCGACCTTGCTCCCGTTGCCGAGGGTACGTTCGAGGGTCGCCCGTGCAGGGTCTCGTTACCCAGTATGGCAAAGGCCATTGCCTCCTTCGCGTCGCTGGAAACACCCAGGTCCTCCTGGGTGAGCACCTCAACGTGAGGAAGCCACCGCGCAATCTCCCCCACCATCACGGGGTTGTGTGCCCCTCCACCTCCCACGACCAGGCGGTCGATGGGACCGCCGACGCGGGGCTCCACAAGGCGCAGGCAGGCTTCCGCCACGCTTTGCGCCGTGAACTCCGTGAGTGTGCGCACCAGGTCCTCGCCAGGCACGTCGGGATGAGTGGCAAGGATGCGGGCCACGGCCTGCGTGCCAAAGAGCTCCCTCCCCGCAGACTTTGGCGGCTTGAGAGAGAAGTACGGCTGCGCCATCAGCTCCCGGAGCAACGCATGGTCGACAGCCCCTCGCGCCGCGATGGCACCGCCCTCGTCATACGACACCCCGCATACATGCGTCCCCTCCCTCCAGAGACCTGCGAAGCACCAGGCAGGCTCCGGCCACCGGCTCGAAGACGGGCTCTTCCAACCGGCAGGCCGGAGGCAGGAGCTCCGGGAGCATCCTGAGGATGGTGCCTCCTCCGCCCAGGAACGTTCCCCCAATGTACGAGATCCTCACCTCGCTCGCATCGGGGAAGAGGCCCCGCACGACGGTCGAGGCCATCTCGGCATCAGCCGCAGCGGCCTCATCGAGAATGTGGCTCGCTTCGGGGTCTCCCCCGTCTGCCGCCTCGAACACAAGCGGCGCCAGTGAGGCCACCTCGCTGCGGCCCACAAGCGACCCCCACCTAAGCGCGATGAGGTCGTAGCCGGACACAAGGCCTAAGTGCTCCCGGACCAGCTGGTACAGGGTGCCACGAGGGGACCTCCCGTCCGCCTGTCTGCTGAAGGCCTGCAGGAGCCGGCGGCCCATCCACCAGCCACTCCCCTCGTCCCCTATCTGGCACCCCCAGCCACCGCAACGCAGGCTCAGCTCGCCCCGCATACCCAGGGCGGCGGACCCTGTGCCGGCCACCATGACGACACCGTCGGCGAGAGCTAACGCTGCCGAGCAGCCCGCCTCGAGGTCGCTCAGCAGCGCATATGGATGGCCCAGGGCGACCCTCTCGCACACCCCCTCGACCTTCGCGCGGGAGAGCGGCTCTTCGCCATAACCAGCGAGGCCAAATCCAATGCCCCATTCCTCGCCCAGGCCACCCTCGCGCATGGCCCAGGAGATGCCCTCGCCCAGCACGCTCGCCATGCCCCTCTCGCCCGCTTGGGCGATGTGGCAGCTGGGAAGGCGCAGGTTCGCAATGACGCCCATGTCCTCATCAAAGGTGACGAAGGAGGTCTTGGTTCCCCCGCCGTCGATGCCGAGCCATCTCATGCGTCCTGCGCTTCGTGGAAACGGAACTTCTGCCAGGGGCGGATCGTGTCGATGAGGAAGTGCTCCTCCTCGGGGATGTGCCCCACGACGCTGCTCCTGCCGCTGTTGCGCATATCGCTGCGGGCAACCTGCAGCTCGCCGGCATAGTGGCCGTACTCGCTGCTCTCGATGACCACGTCGCCGCGGCGGATGACCTCGGGTGCGTCCAGCACGGCAAAGTGGTGGCCCCGATACTTCACCCTGCTCTGCGTGGACCGGAGGAAGTTCGCAGACACGTCCCCTCGGTTGAAGTGCAGCTCATCCAGGACGATGGACCGCTCGACCTCGGGAAGGCCCGGGGCGAGGGCGACCCCAAAGGACACCAGGTTCCTAGGCAGGGTGCCTATGCGGTCCAGCTCCTCCTGCGTGGGGTAGCAGTTGGAGATGATGACGTCGTCGATGGTGCCCAGGGAGACGTAGTGCTCCACCTGAAGATGGAGCGGCAGGTGCCGGTGCATCTCAAGCGTGGGAAGACCGTCCGTCACCGGCCAAGGCCCAAAGGTGCCCGATGCCTGCGACGTGACGAACGCCGCCGTTCTCAGGCCATGCGATCTGAAGCGACGCGTGCAGGCATTGAAGTGGTCGAGCCCCAGGCCGGAGTAGGCATGCGGGTAGAAGTTGTGACAGCCCACCAGGTGCGAGGGGTCGGGCTGGTAGTCCATGATAGTGTCGATGTAGTGGACGTCGTTGCTCATGTTCACCTCGACCATGAGGCCCTCGGGGTTGAAGGTCATGAGCGACTCCTCGCTACCCGTGAAGCCCATGTCGAGGCGGATGCCGTCCGCGCCGATATCCTTGAAGAAGGCGAGATCCTGGTAGGACACGCCCAGCCTGCTGAAGGCCTTGGGGTCGCAGTCGAGGAAGACCTCGAAGCCCAGCTCATGGGCACGACGGTTGATGTCCGAGAAGTCCCGCATCACGTTCTCGCGGCTGTCCTCGACCGAGAGCAGACAGCTGAAGATGCGGGAGAATCCCGCCCTCGCGGACCGCTCCATATAGTCGAGCAGCTCGTCGCGGTCGCTCTTCTCGGGATAGATGGAGATGCCAAGGCGCTTCATGACCCTCCTGACCTGGTCACCTGCAGATGCAAAGGGCCCAGGACATACCTGGGGCCCTGATGGGACGTTTGGTGGTCCGACGGCGCGAGTCCACCCCCTCTACTCCTGCGGCTCCTCCACCTGCTCCTGGGCAAGGAACTGCTTGTCGTAGATCTTCACGAACGGAAGGTAGCACACCGCCGAGACCGCGATGAGGATGCAGCACAGTACGGCGGCACGCCAGTCTCCACCCGTCGCCAGATAGGCCCCGATGGGTCCGGGCAGGGTCCACGGAGCGGTGATGATCACACGGCTCACCAGGCCGAGGCTCGTGGCAACCCATGCGATGATGGCACAGATCATCGGCGTGAGGACGAAGGGGATGGCCAACGTGAGGTTGAGCACCACGGGCGCGCCGAACATGAGGGGCTCGTTGATGTTGAAGAGGGCCGGCGCGACACAGATGCGCCCAAGATCCTTGAGGTACTTCGACTTGCACACGCTCACCAGGAGGATGGCCAGACCGATGGTGCAGCCCGCGCCACCGATCCAGATGAACCATTGGTAGAACGGCTCGGGGCCAATCGCGGGAAGGGCGGTCCCGGCCACGCCGGAGGCTGCGGCATTGGCGTTCTGCTCGAGCAGGGTGAGCCAGAGGGGACGCGCGATGGAACCCACGATCGAGGCGCCATGGATGCCGAAGAACCAGAAGAAGCAGGTCAGAAAGCACACGAGCAGCACACCGGGCAGCGTGTCGGTGGCGGTGACGAGGGGCGTGACGATGGCCGTGATGGCCCCGCTCCAGTTGAAGCCCAGGAAGTACGTGATGGAACCGATGAGCAGCATCACCAGCAGCGTGGGCGTGAGCGCCTCGAAGGAGCGGGAGACCGAGGGAGGCACCTGCTCGGGCATGGTGATGTGGAACCGGGAGCTCTGGGTGAGGCGGAAGATGTTGATGGCGATGAAGGTGACGATGATGCCCACGAAGAGGCCGGCACTGCCCAGAGACGACATGGGGAGCACGAAGCCGGCGATCCCCGCGTTGGCGTCCGCGCTCACGTTGACGGGCTTGATGGTGAGCAGGAAGGCCATGACGGACATCACACCACCCGAGAGGCCATCAAGGTCGTAGGACCTGGCAAGGCTGTTGCCCATGCCAAAGACCGCATAGAGCGACATGATGTACATGGTCACGCGGTAGGGAAGCAGTATCGTGGCGGCGTTAGCCGTGAGGAACTGGTAGAGCCCCCAGCTCTGGGGCAGCGGCGGGTTGGCGATGATGAGAAAGAACGACCCGACGATGATGAGCGGCAGGGCGGCGATGACGCCATCGCGGACGGCAAGCAGGTACCTGTTCGACCCGAACTTGCTCATGGCTGGCCCCAGCTTGTCCTCTAGGAACTTTTGAAACGCGTCCATATCCCCTCCTTGTTGTGGGTGAGCGTGCGAATGCGATGGCCGTCCCCGCAGTGGCTACCCCTCAAGGACCTGGTCCACCTGCGTGAGGATGTTCTCGACGTTGCCGAACGCATAGTCCCGTGGTGCGATCGGCACGACCGGGACGTCCACGGTCCCCGCGATCTGCGCCTTGCGATAGGCGACCTGGGGGCCCAGGAGGATGATGTCGTAATCCGCTGCCTCGTCGGCATAGTTGCTCGTTCCGCAGGCATCCACCTTGATCACGACGTCATGCTCCGTCGCGTACCTCTGCATCTTGTCCATGAGCACCGACGTCGACATCCCGCCGGAACACACGAGCAGAATCCTGTACTCCATGACACGCCCCTCTCTGGCCCCCACCTCATGGGATGCCCTATCAACTCACTTCTCGATGTAGTTGCGATCAAACCACTCAGAGCAACGCTGGAAGTTCCTGCTCACGTACACCGCGAAGAGGATGTCCACGATGTCCAGCTGCGAGATGTGCGACGCGCTCGCCGAGCTTCGAAAGATGGGCTCCGTCGAGGCGACGTAGAGCGTCTGGTCGGCCAGGCGGACAAGCTCCGAGTCGTGAGCGGCCCGCGTGATGGCGATGAGGGACGCGCCGCGTCCCTTGGCCCTCCGCGAGCACTCGATGACCTCGTGCGTGAGCCCCGAGTAGCTGAATGCAATCGCAAGGTCCTCAGACCCCATGTTCGTGGCGCACACGAGCTGGGCGTGCCAGTCGTCACAGACGTTGCAGCGCACGTTGGCACGGATGAGCTTGTAGTACAGGTCCCGGGCGCTCAGCAGGGAGGAGCCCAGGCCAAACAGGCTGATGCTGCACGCCTGCCCCATGAGGGCCACGCACGACTCGATGGTGTCGGGGTCATTGAGCTTCTCCGTGATGGTCAGGGACTCGATGTTCTTCCTGGTCACCTTGAAGATGCTCTGCCGTACCGAATCCTTGGGACTGATGTCCCCAATGGACGTACGCTCACTGTCTCGCCGCCTCGCCAGCTCGAAGACGAGCGAGCTCTGGAACTGCCGATAGCCGCCAAGACCCAGGTGCCGGCAGAGGCGCGAGATGGTGGACGGGGAGACGAACGAGGCGTCCGCAAGCTGATGGATGCTCATGCCCATCACATCCTCCGTATGTGCGAGGATGTAGTCGATGGCGTTGCGCTCCGAGGTCGTTGCTCTATCTCTATTCTCTTTTAAAAGGACCATGACGTCACGTCCATCCATGGCTTGTCCCTACTGTTGTACCTATATGGAATTATTGCGTCACGACAATTCTTAATTTCAGGTATTTAATTTCAATTTTGGAACGGAAGACATTCGGACGGCACACCCTTGTCGGCGAGCGGGACCGGGAGACCGCAAAACGTGTCAGACCGCAGGGCACCCACCAGGCGGGCACTCGGGAAAGAAGGCTCCATGTGCCCACTGAGCACCTGCATCCATCTGTGGCCTTTCTCTCTCACTCGCGAGGACAGGCACCTGGGAGCGAAGTGCGCGCCACCCCCTGTCCACCTGTTAGGTGGCGTTTGTCCGCCGTGGGGGCGATGCGTATCCTCGTCTCAGCACAGGGAGCCGCAACCGAAGGGGGTTTGCATGGACGAGGAGAGCGTCCAGACATCGTTCGAGATCATCGCGATGTCGGGAGAGGCCCGGAGTAAGGCGTACGAGGCCCTCGGTAGCGCCAAGGAGGGGGACTTCGAGGTAGCCTCCTCTCTGCTCGGTGAGGCGCAGTCCGCTCTGGACAAGGCCCACAACATCCAGACGAGCCTCATCACACGCGCCGCGCGCGGAGAGAGCATGACCCTCGACATCCTCCTCGTGCACTCGCAGGACCACCTCATGACCTCGATCCTGGCCCTCGAGCTCATCCAGGAGCTGATGGAGCTCTATCGGCTCCGCGCAGAGGACCGGAAGGAGACGGCATGAGCGGGAGGCTCGGCCTGCTCGATGCGGTGGAATGCCCACCCACCTTTGGCGTCTCGCCTGGCCTGGTGGTGGATCTCATCGCCAGCGGGGAGCATGCCTTCGTGAGGACTCAGGAGGGAGCCGAGGACTCCGAGGCCGATGGCGCGAGCGACCCCAAGGCGCATGACGTGAGCGAGCGACAACACCGACCCTGGGGGCACGATCCGTCAGTCCGAGAGCGCCTTCGACACCGCATGCCGCCAGCCCGCATAGCGCCCCTGTGCCCATCCCTCGTCCCGCAGAGGCACGTAGCGTCTGCGCTCGACGCCCCGAAAGAGCGTGGCCGCATCGTAGACCCCCATACCACAGCCAGCCGCATACGCCGCCCCCATGCCCGAGAGCTCCTCGGTAGGAGAGACGGCAACGGGGCGGCGCGCCATGTCGCTCTGGAACTGCATGAGGTACCCGTTGTGGGTGGGACCTCCATCCACGCGAAGCTCGCCTATCCGCAGGCCGGCGTCCGCCTCCATGGCCTTGAGGACGTCCGTGATCTGGTAGGCGATGCAGTCGAGGGCGGCACGAACCACCTCCGCCCTGTGCGTGGTGCGCGTCATGCCCACGAGCGCGCCCGTGGCATCGCTGTCCCAGTAGGGGGCACCCAGGCCCGTAAAGGCCGGCACCAGATAGGAACGGTCGCCCTCGGCGGCCGCCCGGGCCAGTGCCTCCGTCTCATCGGCGGATCGAATGAGCCCCAGGTCGTCCTTGAGCCAGGTGATGACGGCACCGGCGTAGTTGACGTTGCCCTCGAGCACGTAGCTGACCGTACCGTTCAGCTTCCAGGCCAGGGACGAGACGAGCCCACTCCCCGAGCGCACGGGGCTCTCGCCCACGTTCATCATGACGGACGAGCCCGTGCCATAGGTGGCCTTGACCATGCCCGCCCTCACGCACCCCTGGGCGAACAGGGCGCCGTGCGAGTCGCCCAGGATGCCATGGATGGGAATGGGCGCATCGAGGTAGCCCTCGAAGTCGGTCATGCCGAAGGCGGCGTCGGAGTCACAGACCTCCGCCAGCACGGAGGCGGGCACACCGAAGGCATCGCACAGCTCCTCGCTCCACGCCAGATGGGAGATGTCGAAGAGCTCGGTGCGCGAGGCGTTGGAGTAGTCCGTCCTGTAGGCGGCCCCTCCCGTCAGGCGATACAGGAGGTAGGTGTCCACGGTGCCCAGGCGCAGCTCCCCCCTGGCCAACGCATGGGAGACGGCGGGCACGTTCTTCATGAGCCACGCGAGTTTGGCGGCCGGGAAGTAGGGCGAGAGCTCTATGCCCGTCTGCACGCGCACGAGCTCGGCCATGCCCTGACGACGCAGCCGTTCGCACACGTCCTCGGCACGGGCGTCCTGCCAGACGATGGCGCGTGCAAGCGGCGCGCCACCGACATCCCACACGAGCGACGTCTCGCGCTGGTTGGAGATGCCCACGCCACGGATGTCGCCCTTGTCGATGGCGGCCCGTGCTACGACGTCGGCCACAGTGGCGAGCACGTTGGCGTAGATCTCCTCCGCATCGTGCTCGATCCAAGCTCGGTCGCTCACGATCTGTCGGTGAGGCCGGTCGGCGCGGGCCACGAGCGACCCCTTCCCATCAAAGAGCAGCGACTTGGTTCCCTGCGTGCTCTGGTCGATGCCAAGAACGTACGAGGCCATGGGGCTTTCCTCCCTTGTCCCTTCCCTGTCACACGGCATGGCGCATGCCTGTCCGGGCGTGTTCGTCATCCCGGTGGTGCCACAATTGCCTAGAATCGAACCAACCGCTCCGGCGCCCGACACGCAGGACGTCACGACCCACGCCCAAGGGAGCCCCATGTCACGACAGAGCAAACGCACGCATCGACGGAGGCTGCGCGCCATGAGGGCGCTCGAGCGGGAGCGGATCATGGCAACGGGCGATAGCGTTGAGCCTCCCTCCTCGCCCCTGGCCACTGGTCACGGCCTGCGCTCGTCAGCCAGCATCCACTCGTCGTTCCACAGGCTCGTTGTGCTCCTTCACACGGCGCGCTCCCGCTTCCAAAACGTGCTGATCGCCGCCTCGACCCTGTTGATCGCATGGTCGTTCGCGTACCTTGCTGCAGGCACTGGAGCCTGGAGCCTCTTTGGCTACCGTCAGTCGGACACCCTCATGTCCCTCGTGCGCCTGGTGGCGTTTCTGGCAACCGCCGTCGAGGGCATCCGTGCGGGCGTCGACGCGGACCGGCTCCCCCGCGTGTCCCATGGCTGGGCGTTCGTTCCCCTTCTCTTCACCTTCCTCGACATCGTGCTCATGACGGTCCCGGGTAGCACGGCCGTCTTCTCCCTTGAGGGAGGCGCCCTGTACCTCTCCGTCCTCAACTTCGCGCTTGCCCTTGTCTACCTGGTGCTCTGCTTCAGGGCTGCCGCCGAGCATCCCGAGGCCGCAGAGGGGTTTCGCACCTCCCGACAACGGATCGCCAACGCCAAGGCGGAGCGCATCAACAACCCCAGGCCGTCGAGGCTGCCCCACAGGCACAGGCGCTAGCCCAGCGGGCTTGCCCGGACCTGCTCCATCGTGGGAATGGACGGCGCCGCCCCCTGCTGCGACACCGCCATCGCAGACGCCTTGGCAGCCAGCGCCAGGGCCTCCTGCACGGGCTTGCCAACGCTTCGCGCCCACACGAAGTAACCCGTGAACGTATCCCCCGCAGCGGTGGTGTCGATGACCTCAACCTCGAAGATGCCCTGTTCATAGCGATGCCCGCCACACTGATACACCGATCCCCTGGCGCCGAGGGTGAGGACCACCTCGGCCTGGGGGTACTGCTCCCCCAGTCGCCCAAGCACATCGGCCGGATCCGTCGAGCCACCCGAGATCTGTGCCCCCTCGATCTCGTTGAGGATGAACAGTGACACCTTGCCCAGGTCGACAGTGCGCAGCGCGTCATCGTACGGCGAGGGGTTCAGGATGACCTTCATGCCCAAGGCGCCCGCGCGATCCACAAGGTAGGCGAGGCACGAGATCTCGTTCTGGAGGACGAGGTAGTCCCCCGCCGAGAACTGCGCGAGCACCTGATCCACGTAGCCCTCGTCCACCTGCCGATTGGCGCCCCCATAGAGCAGGATGCAGTTCTGCCCCTTCGCATCCACCTGTATGACCGTATACCCCGTGGCAACGTCGCTGCGGGCGACGAGGTGCGTGTCGACGCCTGCGTCCCTGCAGACGTCCAGCAGCAGGCCCCCCTCGGGCCCCACCATCCCCGCCTGCCATACCCGCGCGCCCGCGCGGGCAAGCGCCACGGCCTGGTTGAGCCCCTTGCCGCCGGGGAAGACGCTGCGCTGTGTCGAGGCGAGCGTCTCCCCCGGCGCGACTATGTGGTCGACGCCATAGACGTAGTCTATGTTGAGGGATCCAAAGTCGAGAATCCTCATGATGCCTCCCGTCTTGTCCGGCACGCGATGGCCCGGAGGCTAGAACGCGCAGGCCGCAGTGAGCAGGATGTTGGGGTACGGCGAGAACTCCCCCGTGCGTATCACGAACTTGCAGGACGCCTCCACCCGCTTGAGCTCGTCGTGGGGAAGGTAGTCGTGCTCGACGCCCGCCAGCGCACCCTCGATGTAGCGGTGGAGCTCCGGGTTGGCCTGCCGTATCTCCTCGGCCAAGGTGTAGCGCTCGACGGCGCACTCGTCCAGGACGGCATCCATGACCTGGCGAAAGGTGGGGACGCCACCTGTCACGGCCAGATCGACGACCTCCACGCCCCTGGGTATGGGCATGCCGGCATCGGCAATCATGTAGCTGTCCTTGTGCCCCAGGCCGGCCAACAGCCCGGCAAGCTGGACGTTGAGTATGCCCCTCTTCTTCATGCTGTTCCTCCTCCAACTCGTGACGTGCCACGAGGTCACATGCGGACCATGCATCGCTCGGCATTCGCATGCCCCTGGGCACGCCGGCATGGTTCCGGGCTGCTATTCCGCCGCAGCCCCGGCGGCCCCGTCACCACCCACATCACCCCTGCCCTCGTCGCGCACCTGCAGGGCCATGCGCGCCTGAAGGTTGCGCTGCACCTGGTCAATCACCACGGCAATGATGATGACGATACCACGTATGACCTGCTGCCAGAACTCCGTGACGCCACACATGGCCATGCCATCGTTGATGACGCCGATGACGAAGGCTCCCTCGACGGTGCCAAGGATGGTACCCACGCCACCCGCCATGGAGGTGCCACCCAGGACGGACGCCGCGATGGCATTCATCTCCCAAGAGGTGCCGGTAGAGGGGTTGGCGCCCATGAGCTGCGAGGTGGTGATGATGCCGACCATGGCGGCGCAGAAGCCCGAGATGGCATAGACGATGATGAGGTTGCGGTCAACCTTGATGCCCGAAAGGCGCGCCGCGTTCTGGTTGCCACCGATTGCCAGCACGTGCCAGCCAAAGGCCGTCTTCCTGAGCACGATGCCCGCAATGACGGCAAAGATCGCAAAGATGATGACGCCCATGGGGATGCCCAGGACGCTCGATGCGAAGAAGCCGTATCCCGTGTTGCCGAGCCCGACATGCCCCGAGATGCTGGAGAACGTCGCCCCATTGGAGCGGATGTTGGCGAAGCCCCGCCAGACGTACATGGTGCCCAGCGTGGCGATGAAGGGGGCGACGCCCAGCTTCGTGATGACGAGGCCGTTCAGCATCCCCAGCACGACACCCATGAGCAGGGTGAGGAGCACCACGACAGGCACGCTGAAGTAGATCGTCACGCCCGCAAAGGTGAGGGTCAGGCCCTCCTGTACGAAGCCCGCCGAGACCATGCCGGCGAGACCGACCACCGCGCCCACCGAGAGGTCGATGCCCCCCGTGATGATGACGAACGTCATGCCAATGGCGAGGATGCCATAGAGTGCCACGTGTTTGGCCACGGAGAGAAGCGACCCTGCCGTGAAGAAGTTTGGGGTGGCAAGGCTGAAGAAGATCATGAGGATGACCAGCACGATGAGGGTTCGGCCGTTCAGCAGCACCATCACCAGGTTGTTGGTGCCCCCCGAGGCCTTCTTGGTTTCAGCTGCCATGTCTAGTTCTCCTTCTCTGCCTTCACAGCGTGATGTCCCTTGTAGGAAGCGAGCGCCAACGCATCCTTGTCGATGTGGCCCCCCGCGAACTCACCCGTGAGCCTGCCGTTCGAGAGGACGAGGATGCGGTCGGAGATGGCTATGATCTCCTCGAGCTCGGAGGAGATGACGATTATCGAGAGCCCCCGCCTGGCGTACTTGTCAATGATCTCGTAGACCTCGGTCTTGGCCCCGATGTCGATGCCGCGGGACGGCTCGTCCATGAGCAGGATCTGTGGCTCGGTGAGCAGCCCCTTGGCGATGACGACCTTCTGCTGGTTGCCGCCAGAGAGCGACAGGATCGGCAGGTGCTTGTCGGCGACCTTGATGTGGATGTCCCGGATCTCCTCGTCGACCCTCCTGTCCTCCGTGACGGAGTCGATGAGCGGCCCCTTCCGGTAGCGCTTGAGTGCCGCAAGGGACACGTTCTTCTCGATGTCCAAGGTCTGGACCAGGCCACCACCCTGGCGATCCTCCGGGATGAGCGAGATGCCCGCATCGATCATCTGCGAGACGCTGCCGATGGTGATGGGCCTGCCGTTGAGCCTGACCGTTCCCGTGTGCTCGGGACGCAGGCCCATGATGCACTCGAACACCTCGGTGCGTCCGGCGCCCAAAAGACCGTAGATGCCCAGCACCTCGCCCTTCCTGAGGTCGAAGCTCACGTGGTCGACGAGGTACCCCCCGCCGGGCTTGGGCAGGCAGAGGTCGCTGACCTCGAGGATCTTGGGCTGTGCGTCCCAATCGACGACGCGATCACGCTTGGGGTACTGCTTCTCGCCACCGGTCATCTTCTGGACGATCCAGCTGATGCTGATGTCCTTGACGTCAGCGTCGTCCACGTACCTGCCGTCGCGCAGGATGGTGACGTGATCGCCGATCTCCATGATCTCCTCGAGACGATGGGAGATGTAGACGATGGAGAGGCCGCTGGCCGTAAGCTCGCGCATGATCTTGAAGAGGACCTGCACCTCCTGTTGCGACAACGACGAGGTGGGCTCGTCCATGATGAGCACCTGGAGGTCGTCATCAACGAGTTCCCGGGCGATCTCTATCATCTGCTGCTGGCCGACGCGGAGGCTGCCGACCCTGGTGGTGGGGTCCATGGGATGCTCCAGGAGGTCAAGGACCTTCTTGGACGCGTTCATGTGGTAGGCGTCATCAAGGCTGAAGCCCCGCTTGTGCTCCCTGTTCATGAAGATGTTCTGGTACACGTTGAGATTGGGGAAGAGGCTGAGCTCCTGGTGGATGATGCCGATGCCGTGCCTGCGGGCCTCGGTCGTGTCCTTGAAGCTCACCTCGGCATCGCCAATGTACAGGGTGCCCGATGACGGCTGCTCGATGCCGGCTATCATCTTCATGAGGGTGGACTTACCCGCCCCGTTCTCGCCGATCAGGACATTGACCTTACCTTTGAGCAGGTCGAACGAGACGTTGTCGAGCGCCTTGGTACCGGGGTACACCTTTGAGATCCGATCGGCGTGCAGGAACACATCGTCCGGACAGCCATAGCCTGCCATACGTACGCACTTCCTTCCCAAGCGTCCGCAAACCCCTACTCGACTACCATCTCGATGGGCGTGATGGTGATCTTGCTCATCGTCGCCGAGTTGGCCGTGAAGGCGCCCACGAAGGTGACCCTCCTGCCCTTGATGGTGGCTATGTCGGCAGGGTCGATGACCTCGGACTGAGCCTTGTCGTTGAGGCCCTTGGAGACCTGTGACCACTCGGTCGTGTCCCTGTAATCGTTGAGGTTGATGCTGCTGAGGTAGTCACGCAACGACGTGTCCGATATGACGGGGCCGACGTTGATGTCGACCTCGGTGGGCCCATCGTAGCCTTCGAGCGCGATGGTGATGTAGCCCTTGGAGGATGCCCCCGAATCGGCTGCCTTCGCGACGACATTGGTGACGGTGCCGGCCCCCTTGACCGCATAGACCACGACATTGCCGGCTGCGCTCGAGGAGGTGGAGAGGCTCTTGCCTGCGAACTGGCTTGCCGTGTCATCGGCGACCAGGCTGCTCGCGCCCAGCAGCCCGTTGAGGTCCCGTGCGTTGCCGCCAATCTCGGACTGCACGTTCTCGCTCCACAGGGTGTCGATGTCTCTCGCGGCATCAAAGGTGGACTCGCCCGTGTACGTGCCCTCCTGGCCAATGGGCACCACCGTACATCCAAACAGGACGAGCGACCCCACCAGCGATGCGCTCACCACGACCGGGAGCATGCTCCTTCTCATCTTCTCTCCTCCTCCTGCCGCTGACAAGCCGCGCCGCAAGGGTAGGCCGCCGTGCGCGGTTCCGCAGCGGTGGGACCACGGACAGAACCCATGCCCCACCGTTCACCTGCCTGAGAGATGCTGCGAGCGCCGTGCTACTCCGTGTAGACGAAGCCATCGAGCTTGCCGGCATTGTCCTTGGTGATGACGATGCAGGGGATGAGCTGCTTCTCATCCTTGCCCGTCGCGCCCTCCTTGAGGTAGGTGTCAGCCTCCTGGACGGCGGTGCGGGCGATGACATCGAACTGCTGGAGCGCGGTGGCCGTGGCCTTGCCCTGCTTGATGAGGTCACGCACCTCGTCGGACCCATCGACGCCGACGACGGGGATGCTCATGCCCGCGGAGTCGAGGGCCGCGCAGACGCCCTGGACCATGGTGTCGTTGCCGGATATGACGCCGTTGATGTCGCTGCCATAGGTCTGGATGAGGGCCTCCATCTTGTTGTAGGCTTCGTCCTTCTCCCAGTTGGCCGTCTGGGCATCGAGCATCTTCATGTCCGGATACTGGTCGATGACGGCGTGGAACGCGTCGGAGCGCACGTGGGCGTTGGTGTCGGAGTCCTTGCCCTTGAGCTCGATGTAGTTGCCCTTCTCGCCCATGGCGTCCACGAAGGCCTGGGCCACGTCCGAGGCGCCCTGGTTGTTGTCGGCGATGATCTGGGCGATGGCGTCGCCCGTCGAGGAGATCTCGCGGTCGATCAGGAAGGTGGGGATGCCCGCCTCCGCCGCCTTCTGGACGGCTGCGACCGTCGCATCGGCACCGGCGTTGTCACAGATGATGGCGGCCGCCTTGTCGGCGATGGCGGAGTCGAAGAGCTCGGACTGCTTGTTGAGGTCGTCGTCGTGGGAGTTTGCCTTGACCTCATAGCCCAGCTTCTGCGCCTCGTCGGTGGCACCGTCGGCCTCGGCCTTGAAGGCGGGGTTGGAGACGGAGGGCGTGATGACATAGATGATGTCGGAGCCGCCTCCCTTCAGCACCTCCCGCTCGCCACCGGAGCCGGAGCTTGCGGGCTTGGAGGCGTCCGACGAGCCACCCCCACACGCGGTAAGCAGCGCGGCAAGGCCGAGGCCTGCGCCCATGACACCGGATACCCTACAGAAGTCGCGCCTCGAAACGTCTTTCATGATTGCCCCTCTCCTGAACTCGTTGTACAGGCAGGCCATCCCTGCCCCACATCCCACCACGGGCCTGGGTGCCAGGCACTAGCCCCCCTTGGCGAGAAGCTCCCGCACGCGCGTGGCGATTCCATGCGCATCCAGGTCGTACTGCGCGAAGACCTCCCGTGAGCTGCCCGTGATGACCGGTGCGTCGGGAAGCGCCATCGTGACGCAGGGCCTCGGGCACTCTTCGCCCACCACCTGAGCCACCATCGAGCCCAGGCCACCGAAGGGCGCATGCTCCTCCACGCCCACGACCACCTTGGCATCCCGCGTATACGTGACAATGGCCTCGCGGTCGAGCGGCTTGACGCAGTACATGTCGAGCACGGTGGCGCTCACGCCATCGGCGGCCAAGAGGTCGGCCGCCACGACTGCAGGCCGGACCATCTCGCCGCAGGCCACCAGCAGCGCATCGGTGCCCTCGCGAACCACCGTGGCCCGATCCATCTGGAAGGGGCAGGAGTCCTCGGTGTAGACGTCCTCGACGGGATTGCGGCCCACGCGGATGTAGGCGGGCCTCTCGTCCTCGAGCAGCGCCTCGAAGAGCCGGGTCGTCTGGAAGCGGTCGCTCGGGAGGTACACGCGCATGTTGGGGATGGCGCTCATGGCGGCGATGTCCTGGGCGGAGTGGTGGCTCATGCCCAGGGCGCCATAGCTCACGCCCCCCGAGATGCCGATGAGCTTGACGTTGGTGTCGGAGTAGGCGCAGTCGACCTTGACCTGCTCGTAGGAGCGCGTGCTCACGAAGGAGGCGGGGCTGGCGGCATAGGGCTTCTTGCCGCACGCGGCGAGGCCCGCGGCGATGCCCACGAGGTCCTGCTCGGCAATGCCAACCTCGATGGCCTGCTCCGGATACCGCTCGAAGAAGGGCGTGAGCGAGGCCGACCCGCGGGAATCGGAGCAGAGCACCACAACGTCCCTATCGGTGGCTGCGTGCCTCATGAGCACGTCACAGATTGCCTTGCGGTTGGGCACGGTGCTAGGCATGACGCTCAGCCTCCCTTCGGGCCTTGAAATCAGCTGATATGTGGGCATACTCCTCGGCGCTGGGCAGCTTGTGGTGCCAGTTGGCCTTGTCCTCCATCACGGGGCTCCCGTAGCCCTTGGTGGTGTTCGCGATGATGACGGTCGGCCTGCCCTTGGCCTTCTGGGCCAGGGTGAAGGCGGCGTCGAGGGCGGCGAGGTCGTTGCCGGGGATGGAGATCACATTCCACCCGAAGGCGGCCCAACGCTCCTGTTGGGGGTCCTGCCGCATGACGTCCTCCGTGGGGCCAGAGATCTGCAGACGGTTGCGATCGACCAGGGCACACAGGTTGTCGAGGGCATAGCTGCCGCCGCTCATGGCCCCCTCCCACACGGAGCCCTCGGCCAGCTCGCCGTCACCAAGGAACACGTACGTGCGATAGGGGCGGCCGTCCATCCGGGCGGCAAGCGCCATGCCCACGGCAACCGGCAGTCCATGGCCCAGCGATCCGGAGTTCATCTCGATGCCCGGCAGCTTGTTGTTGGGGTGACCGATATAGGGCGAGCCGAACGTGGAGAAGCGGGCCTTGACGTCCGCGAGGTCGAGGAAGCCACGGTTGCAGAGGACCGCATAGTAGGCCTCCATCGCATGGCCCTTGGAGAGGATGAAGCGATCGCGGTTGGGGTCGCCCGCAGTCTCGGGCGTGACGTTGAGGTGATTGGCGTAGAGCACCAGCAGCGCGTCCATGATGGACATGTCACCGCCGATGTGGCCGCCGCCACCCGCCATGATGATGTCCACGCAGTCCTGGCGCAGCTCCCAGCGCAGGCGCTCCAGCTCGGCAATGTCCGCCACCCTACTCACCCCTCAGGTATGCCTTGACGTCTTCCTCGATCGGGTCGTACAGGTCGGGCGTGATGCCCAGGTACTTGCAGGCCTCGTACAGCACCGGCACGACATCGTCATGGATACCCACGCAGTGGTGGATGTAGGGTCCCTCGACGATCTTGGCCTCGAGGCGCTTGATGTCGTCCACCCTCACCCACAGGTAGGTGCCCATGCCCTTGGGGCCGTCGATGCCCTCGGCATGCCCCAGCAGCAGGGAGTATGCGCCGTTGTCGCCATCGAAGCGCGCCAGCGTGAGGTTGCCGTGCCTGGCCTCGGCCGTGAGGGCGCCGTTGTGATCGAACGCCAGGGGAACGGTGATCTTTGGCCTCTCCTTAGCGACGCTGCAGGGCCACGGCCCACAGTGCTGCAGGAGCTCGCCATTGGGCTCGTCGGGGTGACGGATGGTCCAGTCGGCGAAGAAGGAGCGCTTGCGGCCCATGTCGGCAGCCTCGACCATCAGGCTGGTGATGGCACCGTGCACATCGGTCTCGCAGGTGATGGGCGTGCCCTCCTCGTTGAGGATGGAGTTGGCCGCACAGGGCATGACGCCCAGCTCGTGCTGGAGCTCGTTCCAGCACTGGATGCAACCGGCCGTGCAGTGGTAGCTCCTGAGGAGGCGACGGATGGCGACGGCCATGCCGGCCACGGTTTGGGCCTGTTCGCTGCTGCAGTCGCGGTCGAAGTGCTCTTCCATCCACGCGAGCTGGGCCTCGACGTCGGAGCTGCCGTCACCCGTGACCTCGCCTGTGGCCTGCCGCACGCCACGCGTGAGCTCACCGAGGGGCACGGGCACGCACTCGATGTTGAACCGTTCCAGCAGCTCGCCCTCGTTGCACATGGTGGAGTAGAACTCGTAGGGCCTGGGACCCATCTGCAGGATGCGGGCGGCCCGGAAGGCCCTCACCACGTTGCAGACGGCCATGAAGTCGCGCAGGCCACGTTCGAACACCGGGTCGTCCACCCGGCAGTTGGTCAGGTAGGTGAAGGGCACCTGGAAGCGGCGGAGCACCTTGCCCGTGGCGAAGAGGCCGCACTGGGTGTCGCGCAGGCGCACGCCGTTGGGCTCGGGCCGCTCGTCAAGCGGGCCCCACAGGAGGACGGGCCTTCCGAGGTCCTTGGCAAGGCGCGCGCAGATGAACTCGGTACCGAAGTTGCAGTGCGGGAGGAACAGGCCGTCAACCCCGGCGGTGCGGAACTTCCCCAGCACCCTGATGCGGTCGTCCTCGTCGAAGAGGAGCCCCTCGTCGTTGATGTCGTCGATGTCCACGAACTCAACGTTCAGCTCGGTCAGCCTGTCCGCGATGATCGTGCGATACCGTCTGGCGTCCGGAGCGGAGAAGATGCTCCTGCGGGTAGGTGCATATCCGATGCGAATGGTGTCCATGCCTCTCCCTGACCCCTTCGATTGAATCGGCACGATGTCGTGTGCCCACACTCACGGTATGCTCTTTGAACGATTGATAAATGAATGAAAAACATTTACTAAATATTTAGTACTAAACTATGGGTGCCGCCGGGAGGTCGGCCGCCGTATCTCGACGAGGGGGAGCGCATGTCCAGCACGGCAAGGGTGACATCGCGGGATGTGGCACGCGAGGCAGGCGTCTCCCCTGCGACCGTCTCGCTCGTGCTGAGAAACAAGCCAGGCGTCGGGGCACAGACACGCGAGCGCGTCCTCCGGGTCGCGAAGGAGATGGGGCTCGAGCGCGTGTCGGGAGGAGCTCATCGCAAGACGAGCACCCTCCTGTTCATCATCTACAAGCGACACGGAAAGGTGGTGCGGGAGACGCCCTTCTTCGAGGCCCTCATCAAGGGCGCCTCGGATGCCACGTACCGCAACGGCTACCACCGCCTCTCCATCTCATACTTCTATGAGCATGAGCATGCCTCGGAGCAGCTCAAGGCGCTGCGATCCATCAAGTGCGCAGGCATACTGCTGCTCGCGACCGAGATGCGCGCACGCGAGGTATCGCAGTTCGAACGCCTTGGCGTGCCCATCGTCCTTTTGGACAGCTGGTTTCCCACCAAGAACCTCGACTCCGTCGTCATCGACAACAGCCGTGGTGCCTGGGAGGCCGTGCGGTACCTTCATGGCATGGGACACACCGACATCGGCTACCTCCATTCGAAGGTGGACATCCGTAACTTCCTCGAGCGCCAGCAGGGCTTCCTCTCCGCCATGGGAGACATAGGGCGCTCCTCGGATCCCACCCAGAACACCATCGTGCGCGTGGGCTCGACGATGGATGCCGCCTGCATGGATATGCTTGCCTACCTTGACGCCAGCCCCAAGCTGCCCACGGCGTTCTTCGCCGATAACGACCTCATCGCATCGGGCTGCATCCGCGCCCTCCAGGACCATGGCATCCGCGTGCCCGAAGACGTATCGGTCATGGGGTTTGACAACATCTATACCAGCAGCTTCTTCAATCCGCCCCTCACGACGATGGGGGTTCCGAAGGAATGCATGGGGGCGACGGCGGTGCAGCGCCTCTCGAACATCATCAAGGGCAAGACCGACGGCAACACGGTACGCATCTCGATGAACCTCAGACTTGTGGAGCGCCTGAGCGTGGCGCGCCTGCAGAAGGTGGACTAGCCATGCCAAGGCCCCTTCCCACCACGGTGCGGGCCTGCGGGGAACGGGTGCCCGCCCACGTGCGGGCGTCTCGCGAAGCGCCCGGCCATACCTCGGCGGCTCACGCCTGTGGGCCCGAAGGGAGATGCAACGACCAGGAGAGGGGAGCTGCCATGACCGGCATCATCCACTACCTCGAGACGGGATCCGTGGACCCAGACTTCAATCTGGCGTTTGAGGAACACGTCCTCCTGAGCCGCCGCGATGCCACCTACCTGATGCTCTGGCAGAACGACAACACCATCGTCCTCGGGCAGAACCAGAACGCGGAGGCGGAGATCGACCAACGCTTCGTCCGCGAGCACGGCATCAGGGTCGCCCGCCGCACGACGGGTGGCGGTGCGGTCTACCATGACCTCGGAAACCTCAACTACTCGTTCATGGCCGACGCGGGGGACTCGAGCCACCTGATGCTGGAGCGCTTCACCCTGCCCATCGTCGAGGCCCTGCGTGGGCTGGGTCTCGACGCAAGCGCCTCCGGTCGCAACGACATCGTCGTCGACGGGAGGAAGGTGTCGGGGACGGCGCAGCGGCTGGCTGGGGGGAGGGTCCTTCATCACGGGACGCTCCTCTTCGATTCGGATCCGTCCCTCATCGCCGGTGCCCTGCGGGTGAATCCCCAGAAGTTTCGCGCAAAGCGCGCCCAGTCCGTCCGGGGCCGAATCGGCATCATCCGTGAGTGCCTGGCGCGGAGGGGCTGCGACATGACCCTCCCCGAATTCTGGGCCTACCTGAAGGAGGCCCTGGCGGGGGACGGCCTCGTGCCCGACGAGCTGGACGATGGGGAGCTGGACCTGGTCCGTCGCCTGAAGGCGGAGAAGTACGACAGCTGGGAATGGGTCTTTGGACGCTCCCCGGCCTATGACCTGCGCAACAGGCGTTGGTGGAGCGGCGGCGAGCTGGAGGTGCGGGCGTCCATCACGCGGGAGAGGATCGCCGACATCCGGTTCTTCGGTGACTTCCTCTCCCTGGTGCCCCTTGGGACGCTGACGGACGAACTCGTCGGCTGCCCCTATCGGAGGGATGCCGTCCGCGAGGTCTTGGAGCGGCAGGCGATCGGTGCCCTGTTTGGCGGCATCACGATGGAGGAGGTCCTGTCGACGGTCTTTCCCTCGTAGGGAGGCCACCAAGCCCGCCTGCGCGCCGTCGCTGCTCGCGCCTGACGGCACGCTGGGGCGCTAGGGGGACGCGGGAACGACAAACGCGGAGGCGTTATCACGGTGACGTGCATCGTGATACTTGAAGTGCCCCGCCTAAAGTGCACACGCAACGTATATTCGAAAACGCCAACTGGGCAAACGCTGGGCGAAACGCGTTGCGTGTGCACTTTGGGCGACACCCCCGAGTAGGGAGGGCGGACGCCGACGCCACGACATCCGCCCCACTCACCTTATGTCAAGTAGCGTTAACGTTGGCCCCTAGACGATATATGGAGCGGTCGGGACCTCGCTCCATGAAGCGGTAGCCCTCATGGGGCATCGTGGGCTAGGCTCGGTCGTAGGAGTCGTCCGGCCTGCCACGTCCACAGGAGGCCCCGACCATGGTCCGTCGTACCAGCGCGGAGCACGGCGGGGCGGGCAATAGGAGACGGCCCCAACCCGAAGAACCTCGGGCTGGGACCGCCTTGCCTCTTGACAGCTCTATCTACATATCAGAACAGCTCGTCCCCCGACCGGTCATCCAGTCCCGGATGCCCGTCGAAGCGCACGACACCGATCCTGGCCCTGTCGCCGACCGCCTGCTTGACGACGTACGTGCCACGGATGCCAAACCCTCCGCAGAGCTCTATGATGCCGAGCCCCTGGTCCACGAGGTCCTTCGCGACCCGTGCCGCCTCCGCGTAGGTGGGCACGGCAATCGCATCCAGGTCCATCGTGGGCGTCTTCACGGTGCCCCGATGCACGGACGGGTCCGTCTGGGGTGCCAGGAAGATGAATGCGGCCCTCTTCATGCCAGTACCTCCTTCTCGTTGGTATGGCCCTCAGCTCTTGGCGTGGATCGCGCGGCCGAAGTAGCTGAGGGACGCCTCCCTCACGGCCTCGGAGATCGTGGGGTGCGCGTGAATCGTGCTCACCAGCTCGTCCACCGTTGCCTCCAGGCGAATCGCCAGGGCCCCCTCGCTGATGAGGTCGGTTGCTCGCGGCCCTATGATGTGCATGCCCAGAATCTGGTCGTATCGTGGCTCCGCGATGATCTTGACCAGGCCTTCGCCACCGTTCTCGATCAGCGCCTTGCCATTGCCCGCCAGGGAGAACCTCGCGGTCCGATAGGCGATGTCCCGCTCCTGGCACTGCTCCTCCGTCAGGCCGACCGACGCCGCCTCCGGCTCCATGTAGACACAGGTGGGGTTTGTCGATTCGTCGTACCGTGCCTCCGGGCCCATGATGGTCTCTGCGGCGACCTCCCCCATGACCATCGCCGTATGGGCCAGCCGCGCATGCCCACACACGCAGTCCCCGATGGCATACACGCCCCTGACGTTGGTCTGCATGTGGTCGTTGACGCGGATGGCGCCCCGCTCGTTGTCGATGCCGCCGGCCGCGAGGTCGAGGGAGGCCGTGTTGGGCGCGCGTCCGACCGCCACGAGGACCTTCTCGGCCTCGAAGGAGACCTCTTGGCCCGCATCCTTGTCCCTGCAGACGACCGTCGCCCCTCCGGCGCGCTCCTCCACCCTCTGGACGGGACAGGACAGGTGGAGCTTGATGCCCATCCGCCTCATGTGTGCGATGCCGATCTTGGTGAGGTCGCCGTCGAGCATCGGGAGCACGTGGTCAAGCGCCTCGACGATATCGACCCGCGTTCCAAATGCCGCATAGGCGCAGGCCAGCTCCACGCCGATCACCCCGCCACCAATCACGACCATCGACTCGGGCAGGCGCGTGAGTCCCAGGGCCCCCGTCGAGTCGATGCAGGCGGGCACCTCCCTCAGGCCCGGGATGGGGGGCACCGCGTTGACGGAGCCCGAGGCGACGATGAGGTCATCGGCACCCATCGTCTCCCCTGACCCATTCCGCCTGGTCAGCTCGATCTCCCGTCGTCCGGTGAACCTCGCCTCGCCCTCGATCACCTTGACGCCGTGGAGGCGCAGGAGCCCAGCCACACCGGAGGTGAGCTGGTTGACCACGCTGTCCTTGTGGGCCATGAGCTGGGGGACGTTGACCCGCGCACCATCCACGTCGACGCCGACCTCCGCCCCCCAGTCCCGGATCTCACAGAGCAGCTCCGCGCTGTGGAGGAGGCACTTGGTCGGTATGCAGCCGATGTTGAGGCAGGTGCCGCCAATGTGCTCCCGCTCGATCAGGGTGACGGCGGCCCCGAGCTGTGCGGCACGGATTGCCGCAACATACCCTCCCGGCCCGCCCCCTATCACGATGACCGTCCTGCTTCCGGAGGTGGCTGCCCGTGATGCTCCTGTCCTGTCCATGCTCTTGCCCCCTTACGCCAGCAGCAGGTAGGGATTCTCCACGAGCTGTGCGACGCGCCGTAGGAACCCGGCGGCCATGACGCCGTCCACGACCCTGTGGTCGGCAGCCAGGCAGAGGTTCATCATCGGACGGATGACCACGCGGCCGTCGCGCACGACCGGGGTGTCGACGATGGCGCAGACACCCAGGATCGCCAGCTCAGGCTGATTGATGATGGGCGAGAAGCCCGTGACGCCATACCGTCCCAGGTTCGTGATGGAGAACGTCCCACCCATGACGTCATCCATGCCGATGCTGCCGTCCCGGACGGCTGCTATCAGGCCCTCCGTCTCGCGGGAGACCTCCCTCAGCGCCTTGGCCTCCACCCATTTCACGTTGGGGACGATCAGGCCATCCCCCTTGGCGACGGCAAGCCCGACGTTCGCGTGGGCATGCCGCGTCAGCTGCTCGCTGTCAAAGCTCGCATTGATGTCCGGAAACTCCATCAGGGCCTGGGCCGCGACCTTCATGATGATGTGGTTGTACGTTATCTTGAGCCCCTCTGCCTCGAAGGGCTCCCGCAAGGTGGTGCGCAGGGCCTTGAGCGCCGTGCAGTCGACCGGGTGCGTGTAGGTGACGCGTGGCGAGGTGTGCCAGGACGCCGTCATGTTCCTGGCGATGCTGCGTCGCATGGAGCTGACCCTCATCGGCGGATAGTCATCGCCCTCCGGCTCGGCCGCCACGTCGGCCCGCACGGACCCACCGGCTGCGCCCAGGACGTCGTCCTTCATGATGCGGCGCCCGCCGACGTCCAGCTGGCTCACGTCAACGCCCGTATCCTCCGCGAGCTTCCGCGCGGTTGGACTCACGCGAAGGGGAGCCTGCGCCTCACCCTGGGACTGTGCCGCGAGGAAGGCCTCGACGTCCTCCCTCCTGATGCGCCCGTTGGGCCCCGTTCCCTCCACGAGCGACAGGTCAACGCCATGCTCCTTCGCCAGCTTCCGCGCAACCGGCGCGGCCCTCACGTCCCTGTTGGAGGACCCCCTCGGCACCGCGGTGACCTCGTCCGCAGGTCCCGCGGGCGCGGCCTGGGCGACGGTCCTATCGGCGGCCCCCTCCTCGGGGATGGCCTCACCGGGTGCGCCGAGGTAGGCGAGGGTGGCTGACACCGGGACCGACGCGCCCTCCGCGGCGAGTATCCGCAAGACCACCCCCTCGCACGGCGCCTCCACATCGTTCGTCAGCTTGTCGGTCGCCACCGAGACTATAGCCTGGCCCTTCTCGACCGCATCGCCCTCCTTCACCCTCCACTCCTCGACGGTACCTTCCGTCATGGTCATCCCCAGCTTGGGCATCAGCACCTTCTCAGCCATGACGCACGCCTCCTCTCGACTAGCGGAGCTCGAACAGGTTGTCGTCGACCGCCTGGTCAAGCGTCTCGCGAACCAGAACGCGCAGCGGGCCGTTGCGCGTGATGCTGAAGTCCAGCACGTCGCCCTTCGCGATGCGGACCTCCCGCTCCCCGTCCACGGCGAGCATGCCGTCTGACTCGGCTTCGATGCGATAGGGCTCATCGAGCTCGAGCTCCCTGGAGTCAAGGACCTCTATCTCGTTCAACACGCCCGCCGCGATGGGCGCCCGGTACCGCCGCCCGCCTCCCCTGCGCGCGGCATGGCTGCCGCCGGCAAGCTCCAGCGCAAGGCCCTGGTCATCCGTCGGAAGGATCACGCAGTGACAGCCGGCGGCCGCCGAGAAGCCGATGCTCGCAGGACTGCAGCGGGTGACGATCACCGTCCCTATGTCATCCGCGTTCCAGATCGCCCGTGCGCCCACCCAGAGGTCATCCGATATGGCGGCATCGATCAGGGCGATGTCGCGGAACCTGCCATTGATGCGGACCTCGATCCTCTTGTCCCGGATGCAGTGGGGGGACGGGTCCTCCATGCCCGCGATGATGCCGGCAGCCATGCCTGCGACCGTCCCCTCGATCATCTCCTGGTAGGTGTTGTTCGTACCGGTGGACAGCGGAAGGATGGGCGTGTCGCGGACCGACTTCGCGACCGCCCGGCTCGTCCCATCGCCACCCAGGACGACGATGCAGCCCACATGGCGCCGCTCCATCTCGGCGGCCGCCCGGATGGTGTCCTCCTGGGTCGCGAAGATCGGAAGGTCCATGACCTCGTACGAGGCCCTCAGCGTACGGTCTGCCGTCAGCTCGCCCATCGCCACCTCGCCGAAGTGATAGCTGTCCGGCATGAAGAGCACCTCGTCCACCCCGAGGGACTGGGCGGCCAGCACCAGGCGCTTGACGATGTTCACCTTCTCCTGGTTGTCGATGATCGTCGCATAGGACACCAGCCTGCGGATGTCCTTGCCAGAAGCGGGGTTTGCAATGATTCCCAGGCTTGGCATCATCCGACCTCCTTCTCAGGCATCTCCCCCCATCGGGGAGGGGCCCGTCCGGCGCCCCGTCACAGGCCACCGGGCGAGCCCTCCGGCCCCCTATCCCAGCTGCTCCCGTGCGGCCGCGACGATGTCCTCGGCCTTCGGGAGGAAGGTCTGCTCCAGGATCGGAGCGAAGGGAACGGGGGTGTCGAGCGCGCAGACGCGCCTTACGGATGAGTTGAGGTCGTCAAAGAGCTCCTCTGAGACGAACGCGGATATCTCACCGGCATAGCTTCCCCGCTTGAACTCCTCGGACGTCACGATGACGTTGCCCGTCTTCTCGACCGATTGGGCGATCAGGTCCTTGTCGAGGGGGTACAGCGTGCGAGGATCCACGACCTCCGCGGAGATGCCCTCCTTGGCCAGCGCCTCGGCCGCATCCAGCGCCACGAACAGCTGGTTGCCGTAGGCGATGATCGTCAGGTCGTCACCCTCCCGCTTGATGTCGCCCTTGCCCAGGGGGATCGGATCTCTTGAGGCCACCTCCCCCGCACGGCCGTATGCCATCTTGTGCTCGAAGAAGATGACGGGGTTGTCGTCATCTATGGACGCGAGCATCAGGCCCAGGCAGTCCTGCGGCGTGGAGGGAAACACCACCTTCAGGCCCGGGATGTGCGTGACCCATGCCTCCATCGACTTCGAGTGCTGCGCCGCCCCCTGCGCGCCGGCGCCATTGACGGTCCGAACGACCATCGGGAGCTCGATCTTGCCACCAAACATGTAGTGCATGAACGCGGCGTTGTTCACCACCTGGTCCATGGCAACCGTGAGGAAGTCAGAGAACATGATCTCAGCGATGGGGCGCAGCCCCGTCGCCGCCGAGCCCGTCGCCGCGCCGATGATGGCACCCTCGGAGATGGGCGTGTCACGAACCCTCTCGGGCCCAAACTCGTCAAGCATGCCCGCGGATACGCCAAAGCATCCGCCGAACGCGCCGACATCCTCGCCGAGCAAAAGGACGTTCTCGTCCTCTCTCATGCGGATGCACATGCCCTCGCGGAGGGCCTCCATAGCCTTCATGGTCTTCATCAGTGACGCACCTCCTCTACGATATCGGTATAGACGTCCTTGACGACGTCCTCCGGCTGCGGCAGCGGGCTCTCCTGCGCGTACGCGACCGCGGCATCGATCTCGTCGTCAATCCGCTTGTCGACCGCATCCATCTCGTCCGCGGTCATGACCTCGTTCTCCTCGAGGAACGTACGGTAGCGCCTGACGGGCTCCTTCTCCATCCAGGCTTCCTGCTCCACCGGATCCTTGTAGACGCTCGGGTCGCCCTCGAAGTGGCCACGCCACCTCCAGGTCTTGCACTCGACGAGCGTTGGCCCCTGCCCCTGCCGGGCGCGATTGACCGCCTCTCGCGCCACCTCATAGACGGCCATGACGTCATTGCCATCGACCGCGATGCCGGGGAACCCGTAGGACACGGCGCGATCCGCGATGTCCTTGATAGCCTGGTGCCTGGACTGGCTCATGGAAATGCCAAACTGGTTGTTCTCGCAGACGAAGACGATGGGAAGCTTCCAGATGGACGCCATGTTGAGGGCCTCATTGAAGGTTCCCTGGTTCGTGGAGCCATCACCGAAGAAGCAGGCGGTCACCTGGTTGGTCCCCCGGTACGCGATGGAGAGGCCCGCCCCCACGGCGATGTCCTGTCCGGCTCCCACGATGCCATTGGCGCCCAGGATCCCCAGGTCCCTGTCCGCAATGTGCATGGAGCCGCCCTTGCCCTTGCAGTAGCCGGTCGTGCGGCCATACAGCTCGGCCATCATGTATCTGGTGTCGCCGCCCTTGGCGATGATGTGGCCATGGCCCCTGTGCGTGCTCGTGATGAAGTCCGTCCTCTCCAGGTTCGCGCACACGCCGGTGGCAATCGCCTCCTCTCCGAGATAGGAGTGAAGAAAGCCCGGAATCTGTCCCTCCGCGAACAGGTCCACCGCCCTGCTCTCGAACGTGCGAATCCTCACGAGGGTCTCGTACATGCCCTTCATGTCTTCGTTAGTAGGCACCTTCATAGGGACGCGCCTCCCTTGTCAGCGAAATTGGGCCCTGTCCGTCACGACCGATGCATCGATACCGTCATACGAGTCTCCCATCTTCGATGAAGCCATGGCCCCAAGGGGCGTGGGCCACCACGCCCCTCGCAGGCCCCTGCCACGACGGCGACGTCGGGCGCCTCCCCTCGCCGGCGGCGCCGTCACATCACGTCACGAAACGTTGAGGGCGACCTCGTTGGCCTGCCAGACCGCCGTCATCACATCCGCCGCCACCTGGCTGTCCCCCACGTTGTAGAGGTGCTCGACCTTGCCGTACAGCTCCTTGAACAGCTGGTCGTTGGCCTTGAACCCCGTGCAGGTCACCACGGTGTCGCAGGGGACGGTCGAGGTCCTGAAGTGGTTGTCTACGAGGACGGCCCCCTCGTCGGTGACCTCCAGCAGGGAGGTGTTCGTGATCTCCCTGATGCCCTCGCGCCTCATCATCGTCAGGAGCATGTCCTTGTTCATGAAGGGGACGGGCCTTCCCGCAGAGAGGAGCGCCGACAGCATCTCGACGACGGTGACCTCCTTGCCCTGCTGCGCAAGCCACAGGGCGGTCTCGCAGCCGACGAGCCCTCCGCCGATCATGGTGACCCTCTGGCCGACCGGCGCGCCCTCGAGGACCGACACGGCATCGACCATACGCTCGGGATGGCTGCAGGGCACGTCCAGCGTGCATATGGTGGAGCCGGTGGCCAGGATGACGACGTCGACATCCATGTCCCCGACCTGATCAGCCGTGAGTCGCGCGCCCATGTGGACGTCGACCTTCCGGACCTCCATCTGGCGCTCGTAGTAGGCGATCAGGCGGCGATCATCGGCCTTGAAGTCGGGTACCGAGCCGGGCAGGATGTTTCCTCCCAGCCTGTCGGTGGCCTCGTACAGCGACACCTCGAAGCCCCGCAGACTCAGGACGCGGGCGGCCTCCATGCCCGCCACGCCACCACCGACGACGAGCGCCTTCCTGGGCTCCGCAATCCTCTCGATCCGATACAGCCGCTCGCGACCACACGCGGGGTTGACGGCACACGAGAGGTGCTTGCCCTCGAATCCACGCCCCATGCAGCCCACATGGCAGCCAATGCAGGGCCTGATCTGGTCCTCCTTGCCCGAGAGCACCTTCTGGGGCCAGGAGGGATCCGCCAGGAGCGCTCGACCCAGCACGATCATGTCGGCCTTCCGCTCCGCGAGCGCGCTCTCCGCGAGCTCGGGGATGTCGTTCTTGCCCGCAACGATGACCGGGGCGGAGACGACCTCCTTGAGCCTCTTCGTATGGTCGAGATACAGGCCATGCCGCTGGTAGACGGGGGGATGGGCAAAGTACCAGGCATCGTAGGAGCCCTCGTCGGCGTCGAAGGCGTCATAACCCGCCTCCTCGAACCAGGGGGCGATGGTGTAGCCCTCGTCGGCGTCGCGCCCGAACTCCTGGTAGTCCTCGCCCTCGAGGCCTCCCGAATTGAAGCCCTTCACGCAGCTCTTGATCGAGAAGCGCAGGACGACGGGGAAGTCCTTTCCCACCGTGCCCTTGACCTCCTTGACGATGGCGACGGGCAGGGTCGTGCGGCCCCTCAGGTCCCCACCAAACTTGTCCGTGCGGTGGTTGGTGAAGGCGGTCGTGAACTGGTCAAGCAGGTATCCCTCGTGAACCGCATGGATCTCGACGCCATCGAAGCCGGCCCGCTTGGCTATGGCAGCCGCCTCGCCAAACTTGCGTATGACGAACTCGATCTCCTTGATAGTCATGGCGCGACACGTGACCGAGGGGTCCCAGAAGTTGGGCACCGCGGATGCGGAGACGGGTGGCTTCTTCGCGAGCGCGGGGGCCAGGACGCGGCCGAAGCCCATGGAGAGCTGCAGGAACATCTTGGAGCCATAGGCATGGACGCGCTCGGTCATCTCGGAGGCCGTGAGCACGAAGCGGGCGGGGTCGATGTCCGTGCAGGGCAGGAAGCCGTCTATCATCGAGTCAACCGTGTTCTCGACCTTCGTCACCGACGAGATCAGCAGGCCCGTGCCGCCCTTCGCCCGCTCGACATAGTAGTCGATCGCCCGCTGGTTATAGCAACCGTACCTGTCCACCAGCCCGAAGGCACCCATCGGCGCCAGCGCCAGGCGGTTCTTCACCTCGACGTTTCCGATTCTGATGCTTGTGAACATCCTTGTTCGCTCTGCCATGGGAACCCTCTCCTCACCCAAGACCCTCTCGCGGTGTCGCAGGCAACCCCATCGCCACGGCCATCCCCCGTCCTTTGGCACGCCTGTCCCAGAGATCCGGTGATTCACGACCGCGCATCGCATCGGCTATGCTCAACGTTTTCTAGTCTTCAAGGTTCGTAGAGGGCGCTGGCAGCAGTCACCACCTCCAGAGCCGCACACCACTCGACAGGGGTCGATGCGGGGGCAGCAGACATACATCCAGGCTAAGGATATCGAGAGCCACTCCTCGCGGAGAGACAAATCGTTTAAATTGCTGCAAATTGTCGGCCAGCGGCACTCGTCCCAGCCTCGGTGACGGACGGCCCACGCGGGGCAGGGGACGCGCCCGTGCAAGCGGCGACCCATGCCCCGCGTGGGCTGTCATGTCCTGCGAGGTGATGGCAGCCTGCCGGTCCACCCCCTCCCGGGGCCCGGCAGAGAGCCGCTCCCCCTATACGGCCGTGGCCTCTGCGTCACCCGTAGTGGTCTTGGCCCTGACCTCGGTCACATGCGCGCGGCCGAGCTCCGTCCATTCGGGCTCCTCGTCAGGCTTGGATCCCGCCTTGGCCCGGAAGAGCTCCTTGAGGCAGTTGTAGGCGACGATGAGCCCCAGAACCATGAGCAGCACCGCAAAGACGAGCTGCAGCCCACTCGTGGCGAGCACGGCCGGCGTGGCGTTGGCGACGACCGCGTTGAGGCAGTTGATGGCGCTCATGGTCAGTGACGTGAACGTGCAGCAGAGCAGGAACGCGACGGGCGCGTACAGCATGAACCCCTTGCGCCCCGTGCACCTGCAGAACACGGCGAGCGTGATCATGGTCATGCCGCCAAGCAGCTGGTTCGAGGCGCCAAAGAGCGGCCAGATGTTGAGATAGCCGCCCAGCGACATCCCCACACCGATGACCAGGGTGATGATGGTGGCAAACCATGTGTTGGTCACGAGCCTCTGGCCGGCGCTCTTCTCGATGGCCTTCTCGGCCTGAACGTCGTTGGTCTTGAAGAAGAACTCCTGGAATGACGTGCGGCCTATGCGTGCCACGGCGTCCAGCGAGGTGAGCGCCAACGCCGAGACGTTCATGGTCATGAACACGGTCGCAAAGGTGCCGTTGACGCCAAAGCTCTGCATGCCGCGCGCCACACCGGCGGCAAAGATCTGAAACGGGGTACTGGCAACGCCCGCATTGAGGGCGCCGGTGCCGACGGTGTTCATGTCCCCAAACATGATAGCTGCCACGACGACGGCAAGCGTGCCCACAAAGCTCTCGAGCACCATGGCGCCATACCCCACAGGCAGGGCGTCCCGCTCGTTGGAGAGCTGCTTGGACGAGGTACCCGAGCTCACGAGGCTGTGGAAGCCGGAAAGGGCGCCGCAGGCGACGGAGACGAAGAGCAGCGGGAACAGGTAGTTGCCCTTGGCGGCAAGCGCGCCGAGCTGCTCGGACGAGGCAATCATGGGAGCGGTCATCGTCGCCTGACCGTCGAGGCCCATGACGACGATGCCCAGCACGGCACAGACGATCATGGCGACCATCATGATCGCCGTGAGCACGTCACGTGGCTGCTTGAGCACCTGGATGGGCATCGCACATGCGAAGACCAGGTAGATGGCCACGACGGCCGTCCACCCCATCAGGTTGAGGTAGAGGGGGAAGAGCATGCCCAGCACGAACATCACGGCGATGAGGGCGATGGCAAGGGCATACTTGGCCACGCCCCTGAGGTCGAAGGTGCGACAGACCCAGCCAAAGCCGATGGCCACGAACGTGAACAGGATCGAGATCGTCCCCGCGCATCCCGCCGCATACGACTTGGTGACGTCAACGGCCCCGCTGGCATCGAAGGTCGAGGCGAACGTGCCCGCGACCATGGCCGTGAACGCGGCGACGACGATACAGCAGAACAGGAAGCTGAACAGGAGGAAGAGGCGGCGGCCCGTCCTCCCGATGTACTTCTCGATGAGCTGGCCCAGCGACTTGCCGTTGTTCTTGATCGAGGCGTAGAGGGCGCCAAAGTCGTGCACGGCGCCAAAGAAGACGCCGCCGACGAGCACCCACAGCAGCACGGGCAGCCAACCGAACATCATGGCCACGATGGTCCCCGTGACGGGGCCAGCACCACAGATCGACGAGAACTGGTGCGCGAACACGGAGAAGCGCGATGCTGGCGCGTAGTCCCTGCCATCCTCCATGCGCATGGCGGGCGTCAGCGCACCCTCGTCGATGCCCCAGGTCCTTGCGAGCCAACGGCCATACGCCCCATAGCCGATGACCAAGACCACCGCCGCGATGACGATGACGGTCAATCCATTCATTGCCACTACCTCTCCGCACGGAAGCGCCCTGCATGCAGGGCACACTCCCTCTGCCATCTGGACGTCGCGCATCCCGGGCAGGTCTATCCCCTGCCGATAGCGCGGCACACCATACTTGGGGCCTGATACCCGTAAGGCTGTGGTATCACTCACAGGCTTTTCCGGGGCAAAGGGAAACGTCTCCGAAACCGTCCGCACACAGGACGGAAAAGCCCACCATCTACGGCCGCAGCCACCTCATGGACGAACGACCCGCTCGGCCGGGCCCTCGCTAAGGCAGCACATGACACAAGCGCACGGCCCAAACATGTGGGGACGTCGCCAGACCCCGAACGCGCCATCCTCTGGGGCATACCGGAGACACGGCGGCCGGACTTCCCTGCCTTCCAGGCCAGCTTGCACAACATCCGGCGAATAGTCGCGGCTTGAGCGGCCGTGCCCTCACGGCACCCACATATACTCTGCAGTGTCTTTCACCGCCATGAGAAGCGGTGACTCCATGAGAGGAGCTGTCATGAAGCTGCTACGAGCGATGCGCGAACCCCTCAAGTACGTCCAGGGAAAGGGAGCCCTTCTCAGGTTCAAGGATGAGATGGGCTACATGGGCAGCCGATGGCTCTTTGTGTGCTCGAAAAGTGGCTACAAGGCGTGCCATGATCAGATCGAGGAGAGCTTTGCGGACTCCGATGACGTTCGCCAGTGGGAGATCTTCGGCGGCGTCTCAAGCAAGGGCGAAATCGCAAGGATGCGGGAGCTGGTCGAGGAGCACGAGATTGACACCGTCGTGGCGGCAGGAGGAGGCTCCGCGATCGACACGGCCAAGGCGACCGCCCACTACACGGGCACGCACATCGTCGCCATACCCACCGTCGCAGCCACAGACGCGCCCTGCACGGGCCTTTCGGTCATCTACAACGATGACGGCAGCTTTGACAAATACCTCTTCTATCCCACCAACCCCGATGCCGTTATGGTGGACAGCCAGGTCATTGCCAACGCGCCCGTCAGGTTCCTGATCGCTGGCATGGGGGATGCCCTCGGCACCTACTTCGAGGGACGCTCCTCCCTCCGCACCGAATCGCCCAGCCTGGAGGGAACCGGCATCACACGTGCCGGCATGGCCCTGGCGAAGCTTTGCTACGAGACGCTCCGTGACTATGGCTCCCAGGCAATCGTCGCCTGCGAGAACAACGTGGTCACGCCTGCCCTGGATGCCATCGTGGAGGCAAACGTCTACCTTTCTGGTGTCGGTGCCGACAACGTCAACTGTGCGGCTGCGCACTCGTTCTACAACGGCCTTACGGCGCTTGGCGGCCACAGCGCTCCGCATGGGTGCTGTGTCGCCTTTGGTACCCTGGTCCAACTGGTGCTCGAGGGGGCTCCGCAAGACGAGTTCGATGACGTCCAGGACTTCTGCCTGGAGGTTGGCCTTCCCGTCACACTCGAGCAGCTGGGCATCAGCTCCGATGACCAGGTGCACACCATTGCCAGGAACGCCTGCGTGCCGGGCGAGACCATCCACAACCTCGCTGGCGACGTCACACCCGACGAGCTCTACGCATCCATAGTTGCAGCCGACTCCATGGGCAAGAAGGCGCTGGGCGACTGATATGTAGATAGGTTTGTCAAGAGGGCAGGCAGGGCCAGCCTCCGATTTCTCGGGGGCCGGCCCTGCTCCTTCTATGGCCACCTCCCGTGCGGCGGCGCCCAGGGCGTGTCTGGTTCGACGCACGGCTGCAAGTCTGATATCCGCGTGTTGGCTAACGCATTCCGATGCTTCGGCTGGGGAGCTCCGCCTGTCTAGGGTCGCGCGTGGCGAGGCGGCTCGCCTCGCTGCGCATAGTCGCATCGCGGGGTGCCCCACGCGCCTCGGCCGCACCGGCGCGTGCGGGAGTGTGGTTGCTACGGTGCCGTCACCCCGCGAGCGCGAGCGCCCAGCAGAAGCCCGCCAGCTCGCGCGCCACGGCGACGTTGGTCACGTTGGCGCCCTTCCCCCTCGCCCTGAGGTCGAGGCATCTGTGGTGCAGCCGCCTGTTCGCCCGCGACGCGATGCCCGCGGCTCCGGCTGAGAGGCCGGACGAGGCCGCGGCGTCGGCCTCCGAGGCCGGCGACAGCGGTCGCGCGTGGTGCCAGGCGGCCTCGACGAGCAGCCTCCTGACGTGGGAGTTGCCAGTCTTGGTGATCCTGCCTCTCGAGACCGTCTCCCCGGAGGAGGACTCGGAGGGCACGAGACCCACGAAGGACATGAGTGCCCTCGGCGTGGCGAAGCGCGAGAAGCCGCCTATCTCGACGGCGATGCCGAAGGCGGTGACGGTGGAGACACCGCGCAGGGCGCAAAGCCTCGAGGTGACACCGGCGAGGTCGTCGGCGCGCGACCTCTCGGCGATGGCCGCGTCGAGACGCTCACGCCGCTCCTCGCACTCTCTGACCTGCGCGACGTACTCCTCGAGGACGAGCCGCTCGCAGGGGTCGGCCAGCTCTATCGAGCGCAGCCATTCCCTGTGCGCCCTGGTCCACGTGGACCTGCCCCTCGGCCACACGTGCCCCTTCCTGAGCAGGAACTTCGAGAGCTGGTGGCGCGCCCTCATCAGCGCCTCCCGGGCGTCCTCGCGGGCGCGGGAGAGGTCGCGGGCGGCCTCCATGGCGGGCGTCGGGGGCTCACACTCGACGAACTCGCCCACAGCCAGCAGCCTCGAGAGGAACAGGGCGTCCCTCCTGTCGGTCTTCACCCGCTCGCCGGACGGCCTCAGCATCCTGGTGACGGCGCCCACGTGGCAGGGAAGTCCCAGAGCCAGGAGCCTCCTCTGCAGGTCGAAGCCCGTCGGGCCGCTCTCGTAGAGGCAGCCCGCTGGTTGCGGCAGCGAGCGGGCCCACGCGGCGACGCCCTGCGGGTCGTAGCCGAACGTGCGCTGGGAGACCTCGCCCGTCTCGAAGACGAAGGCGGCGGCGCTGATGGAGCGGGCGTGCACGTCAAGGCCGATGCTGGTAGAGTACATCATGGTCGGGACCTCCTGTGAATGTGGCAAGCCGGATTCCTACAGGATCGAGCCTAACCCACGACGCCCCATGAGGGCCACTGCTTCACAGAGCGAGGTCCCGATCGCTCTACATATCGTCTAGGCCCATCGGAAGGACGCCGACGCTGCGGGGGCGACGCGCCCCAGCCATGCGCGCCGCCCCCCTCTCGCTCAACGCCTCTGCTCGATAGGAGCTACGCCGAGGCATGCCGACGGTGTCCCCGTCGACGGTCGCGGAAGAAGTCCTTCAGCAGGTGGGAGCATTCCTCCTCGAGCACACCCGCCCGCACGGGAAAGTTGTGATCGAGGCGCTCGTCCGCGCTCACGTCAAAGAGCGACCCAACCGCACCGCCCTTGGGGTCGCTCGCGCCATACACGCAGCCGTCGACTCGCGCGTTCACCATAAGACCCGCACACATGAGACAGGGTTCCAGCGTCACGTAGACCGTACAGCCCGAAAGCCGCCAGTGCCCAAGCTCGCAGGAGGCAAGCTCCATGGCAAGGAACTCGGCATGCGCCGCAGGATCCTCATCGAGCTCGCGGCGGTTATGCGCACTGGAGATGACCCGGGGCGCCGGTGCGTCCTCGCGTTCCATCCGTGACCTCTCTGAATCGATGTAAAGGGAGCTCGCCGGATCGCGTGTGGCGTCATAGACCACCACGGCCCCAACAGGAACTTCCCCCTCCTGTGCCGCCAGCCGGGCCTCGCGCAGTGCAAGGCGCATGAACCTCTCGTCATCACTTGCCCGAATCACACCGTCTCCCTCTCGCATGACAAAAAGATCACATGTTGTAGGATATATCTGCTCCATCACGCGGAGGGGTGGCAGAGTGGTCGATTGCAACGGTCTTGAAAACCGTCGAGCGGTAACCCGTTCCGAGGGTTCGAATCCCTCCCCCTCCGCCATTGGGCCTCCGCCCAGGTGGCATTTCTCCACAAGCGGGTATACTACAGCAAATCGAAGGGCTGCCCGCAGTGGTCAGGCAGACGAATGGAGGAACTGACTATGCCCATCCTTGGCATCATCGTCGTTGTCATCATTGTGCTCGCAGTGTGGTTCGTCTCGCTCTATAACGGCATCGTCACAAAGGACAATCGTTGCGACAACGCCTGGCAGACGATAGACGCACAGCTCCAGCGCCGCAACGACCTCATTCCCAACCTCGTTGAGACGGTCAAGGGATACGCCGCGCACGAGTCCGGCACGCTCGAGGCCGTCACGCAGGCTCGTGCAGCCGTCGCCAACGCCACCACGCCCGAGGCGAAGATGCAGGCCTCCAACGTGCTCACTGACACGCTCAAGTCGCTTTTTGCCGTGGCCGAGGCCTACCCCGAGCTCAAGGCCAACACAAACTTCCAGCAGCTCCAGGCCGACCTCACCGATACCGAGAATCGCATCGTATATGCGCGCCAGAGCTTCAATGACTGCGTGCTCACCTACAACAACGCCATCGAGACGTTCCCTGGCAACATCGTCGCGGGCAGCAGGTTCAAGACGCGTCAGGGCTTCGAGGTTGTCGACACGGCAGCGCGCCAGGCTCCCCAGGTGAAGTTCTAGCCTGCGGCAGCGTCCCTCTGCACCCCTGCTCTTCGAGTCGTTCGCATTCCTCCGCGCTCGTCGTGGGAGTCGTTCGCATATGCGCATGGCTCTCACATTGCATCGCCGCAGCTAGTGCTCTTGTTGTTTGTGATGCATCCTCGGCAAGGACATGATAATTTGCGAACGACTCATGCCGGTCGGGCGGCGCGTGGGGCATATGCCCTCCCGACGTGTACAATCTTCCGTTGGGGCATGGCGCATGCCTGAAAGGCTACGTCACCTCCCCCTGCAGCCAAGGAGAAAGGTCATCGATGAAACCCCGACCTCACAGTCGATGACCCCGCGGTGACGCGCCTTCCTTTGTCGGCCTCACCGCGGGGTACGCCCGGTGAATGCGGCGCGCCATGCCCATGACACGCGCCCGGCCCACAAAGGAGCCTGCATGATCTACCTTTCACAGCTCGTAGGAAACCCGGTGCTCGACGCCAAGGGCGAGCGCATCGGCAGAGTCAATGACCTGGGCATCGCCACGGGTGAGGTCTTCCCCCGCATCACCTCCCTTGCCGTCGAGGGTCCGGGTCGCACGCCGTTCATGATCAGCTGGCGCAAGTACGTCGACTCCTTTGACGAGAGCGAGATTCACCTCAAGGTGGTCTCCACGGACATTCGCTTCAGCTATCTGCAACCCGACGAGGTGCTTGTGGCCCGCGACCTGCTCAACAAGCAGATCGTGGACACGCGCGGCGCGCGCGTGGTGCGCGTGAACGACCTCAAGCTCTCGGACACCAACGCCAACCAGCTGCGTCTCCTTGGTGCCGAGGTGGGCATCCGCGGCCTGCTGCGCTCCCTCTCACCCGCACTGGAGCGTCTCGTGCTCCGCCTCGCCAGGTCCCTCGGCAGGGCCATTCCCGAACGCATCATCGCATGGAACTACATGGACCTCATCGACCGTGACCTCTCCAACGTGAAGCTCTCCGTGTCGCACAAGACGCTCGACGAGCTGCATCCCGCTGACATCGCCGACATCATCGAGAAGCTTGACCCGCGCCTGCGTGGCCAGGTGTTTGCCCAGCTCGATGAGGAGCAGGCGGCCGACGCCATCGCCGAGCTCGCCGATGACTCCATGGCGGCGGAGCTCATGGACGACATGAACGAGGACGCCGCCTCGCGCCTGCTCTCCGAGATGGACCCCGATGACGCCGCGGAGCTCGTGAGCGAGCTTGACTACGACAAGGCCGAGAAGCTCCTGCGCCTGATGGGTGTCAAGGAGCGCAAGGCCATCAACCAGCTGCTGGGCTATCGGGAGAACACGGCGGGCCGCATCATGACCTCCGAGGCCGTCTCGCTCCCCGAGCAGGCAACGGTGGCGGATGCCGTTGCCGCCATACGCAGCCTTGACGAGGACTTCGAGGCCGTCAACTACATCTACCTCAAGGACGACGAGGACCACCTCTCCGGCGTGGTGAGCCTGAGGAACCTCATCTCGCATGACGGGGACCTGCAACTCTCGTCCATCGCCCACGATGAGCTGGTGACCGCCGGGCCCGACGACGACCAGGAGGACGTGGCCAAGGACATCGCCAAGTACAACCTGCTGGCCATGCCCGTTGTGGACGATGCCCATCGTCTGCTGGGCATCGTCACCGTGGACGACGCGCTCGACGTCCTGGAGGAGGAACATGAGGAGGACCTGCAGATCGCCGGCGCGGGACATGGCGACAGTGACGGAAGCAAGGGATCCCATGACATCCTCTGGCTCTGCCGCAACGAACTGTGGTTCCTGTTCTGGATGATCGGCTTCTCCCTGCTTGCCGCACTCCTGGGGACGGGCATGCGCGGCGAGGTCATGGCTCTGGGCTTTGCCATGCCCGCTGCCATCGTGGCGGCCCTCGACTCCGCCACCTTCGTCACCAACTTCTTCATCGAGAATGACCCCGATGACGAGGACTCGCCCTCCGTCGCAGGCTTTACGGTCAAGGGCATCGGGTTGGGGCTGCTCTTTGCGGCCTTCATCGCCCTCGTCTCCACGGGCATCTTCGGCACGTTCTTTGCAGGCCCATTCAGTCGGGTGGCACGCGTGGGAGCCTACGGCTTCACAGCGGCGGCCGCGAGCGTCCTGCTCTCGTTTGTGCTTTGCCCCCTCTACCTCATCGTGCTGCGACGCAGGGAGAGTCGTGGCCGCGAGACCTCCGGTCTCGCGCTACAGGCTATCGCCATGGCGATAGCCGTGCTGGCGTTCGTTGGCATCGTGTCCGCCCTCATGAACGGCATGGGCGCATAGCATGGCCACGAAGAGGAGGACCGGCGCGCTCGCCATCCTGGCCGCCATGGGACCCGGCCTGCTCACCGCACTCGCGGGCAATGACGCGGGTGGCGTCGCAACCTACTCGACGGCCGGAGCGCAGTTTGGCTTTGGTATGCTCTGGACCGTTCCCGTGATGGGCGTGCTGCTCGTGGTGGTACAGGAGACGGCCGCCCGCATGGGGTGCGCCACGGGCAAGGGCTTCGCCTCGCTCATCCGGGAGCGCTTTGGCGTCCGCATCTCGGCCGTGGCCATGCTTGCGCTCATCGTGTCCAACTTCGCCGTCACGCTCTCGGAGTTTGCCGGCATCGCCAGCGGCATGGCGCTCTTCGGCGTGCCCGTGGTGGTGTCGGTTCCCGTGGCGGCCATTGCCACCTGGCTGCTCTCCATGAGTGGCTCGTACCACCGCATAGAGCGGATCCTGTTGACCATCAGCTGCGTGTTCGTGACGTATGTCATCGCCGGCGTCATATGTGGTCCCGATTGGGGTGACGCACTGCATGACACCCTCGTGCCACAGATATCCACGAACCCCAGTTACATCTCCCTGCTCGTGGCAAATGCCGGCACCACCATCTCGCCCTACATGATCTTCATGGTCGCGAGCAACGTGGTGGAGAAGAACCTGGACGAGACCGACATCCCCGGCCAGCGCGCCGACAACGTCACCGGCGTGATCGCTGCCGAGCTCATCACCTGGTTCATCATCCTCACCACGGGTGCGGTGCTCTACCCCGCGGGCGTGCAGGTGAACGATGCGGCCGATGCCGCCCAGGCGCTCGTGCCCTTGGCTGGTGAGTACAGCTCCGCCCTCTTCGCCGCAGGGCTCGTTGGGGCATCGTTCCTGGCGGCCTGCGTCATGCCCGGCATCACCGCCGGCGCCGTCTGCGAGGCCTTTGGCTGGGAGCGCGGTGCGGGCAGCGGATGGAGGGACGCGCCCGTCTACCACGGCACCATTGCGGCCATCACTGTCGCCAGCGCGGCCGTCGTGCTGATCCCTGGTGCCAGCCTCTTTGGCATCATGATGGTCTCGCAGGTCATCAATGGCGTGTTGCTCCCCGTTCTGCTGCTCTGCATGGTGTTCATCGCCAGCGACCACCACATCATGGGGCGTCACGCCAACGGGCGCATATGGAACGCACTCACCTGGTTTACCATCGTGGCGGTCGTCATCCTCACGGTGCTGATGTTCGCCTTCCAGGCGATGGGATTCTAACCTTGCACCTGAGGCATGGCGGGAGGCTTGCACCATGAGCCAACATGAGCTTGGCAGCCTGGTCCGGAGACTCCGCAAGGAGCATGGTCTCACGCAGGAACAGCTTGCGGAGGGGATCTGCTCCCCCGTCTCCATTTCGCGCATAGAGAGTGGCAGGCAGCGGCCCTCCAAGGCACTGCTTGATGCGCTCATGGACCGTTTGGGGCTGGATGGCTACCAGCTCTTCGAGAGCAGCGCGGGAAGCGCGAAACGGCAGGCCTTCGATCGGCTCAGCCAGGCGACATGGAACGCCATCAATCACCTTGACGCGGACAGGGGAAGGGTCCTGCTGAGCGACCTGCGCTCGTCGGCACGGGAGACGGGGTCGCCTGGGGAGCGACAAAGGGTGCTCGAGCTCGAGGCCGCGGCACTCATCAGGTCGCAGGACTCCCCAGAGGACTGCATGAGGGCACTTGAACTGCTGGAGCAGGGGCTCAGGCTCTCCCAGCCAGACATAGACGTGCATGACCTGGAAGTCAGGTTGCTCTCGTCGAGAGAGGCAGAGCTGCTGTCGCTCATGGTCGTGGCCCTGCACGGTGCGGGGCGCCCCATGGACGCCATCCGCCTTGGGGAGAGGACGCTCGCCGCCCTCAGGCGCCAGGGAGGTCTTGAGGGCAGGCAGCTCGTCCTGTGCCTCTCCCTCATGGTCAACCTGGCGAACATCCTTGAGGAGCTCGGACAGGCGAAGGAGGCGCGCACCTATCTTGATCTGGCAAGGGACACAAGCATCAAGGAGGATGAGCTGGGCCTCATGCCGTTCATCCTTGCCGGGACTGCCCGGCTGGAGTTTCGTGCCGGCGACACGACAGAGGCGGCATCGACGCTGAGGACGGTCGCCGCGTACCTCGACCTCTGCGAGATGCATGACTACGCGCATGCCATACGCGCGTGGATGCGACACCAGGGGAGCTGAGACCAGGGTTTCGGGCCCCACCACCACATAACATCTTGCGTAGGCTGAAACGTACACACTTCGTTATGGAGTGTCGTCAGCCCGCCTGCCATGATGTGCTCACCGACACAAGAAGGAGGTGGGCACATGAGCAGTCAGACGAAGGGACACGTGAGGCAGCGCGTGCACGCGGGTTTGGTCATCATCGTCGGGAACTGATGCCACAGGCACCGATGATTGGCAGCAACCTTATGCTGCCAATCATCGGCCCACCCTCGACATGGAGCATCACCTTGGAGGAAAGAGACCTATCATGCTGGGCATCTCATGGATCAAGAGCTACGCACGTACCGCACAGCTCGTCGTCTACCTGCTTGCCGACCTCATCCTCTCCATCCTGTTCATGGGCGTGGCGCTGCTGTTGAGCGCCCTTATCGATACGGTCTCCGCCTCCCTCGCGAGCGGGGACCTCTCGCCCGTTGTGAGCCTCACCCTCTTCTCCATCGCCTATTCTCTGGGTTTGGGCATCATGAGCCTTGCGGCGGGCATGATCAGGGCATCGATCGTCAGGGACGTCATGGTCGGGCTGCGTGGCGCGGGTGCGCGGGGCATGATGGCACGAACCGGCGCAGGTGCCCGTGACAGTGCGGAGCAGCTCACAGTACTCGGGCAGAACATGGAGACGCTCGAGCATGACTGGCTCATGGGCACGCTTGACGTAGTGGACTCCCTGTTCCAGATCGCCATAGGCGTCGCCCTCCTCGTATGGTTCAACCCTCTCATCGCGTGCGTCTCCCTGGTGGGCATGGCCCTGCCAACCGTGCTTCCCCGGCTCTTCGCCGGGCGCCTATCACATGCCCAGGGCCTGGTCATCAGGGGCACGAAATCCTACAACGGTTGCGTTCGCGATGCGGCACAGGGCAGGGAGGTGCTGTGGTCGTTTCGCGCGGAGCGCCCCATGACCGACAAGATTGACCGACAGGCGAGATTGCTGCAAGGGCACAAGGCGAGGTTGGCGAGGACCATGGCGTGCGTCAGCGGCATGGCCAGCGCCACCGGCACGATCATGCAGTTTGCCATCATGGGCCTCACGGGCGTCTTCGCCGTATGGGGTCTGGTAAGCATAGGTAGCGTCATTGCCGTGACGCAGCTCTCCGGAAGCGTCATCGCCCCCGCATCCGAGCTGTCGGGCAAACTGGGAAAGATCAGGGCCTGCTCCCCCCTCCTCGAGGGCATGGGGGAGCTCGAACAGGTGGCGCACGAACATCCGCAAGCGGTACGCTGCGGCATCACGCAGTCGCTCGCGCTGGACAACGTGAGCTTCTCGTATGGGAGTGGGGAACGGACCGTCATCAGCGGTTGCTCCATGCGCTTTGAGGTAGGAAGGAAGTATGTCATCATCGGTCAGAGCGGCTGCGGCAAAAGCACGATGCTTGGGCTGCTGTCGGGCAGGCTCACCCCATCCTCGGGAACGGTGCTGGTTGACGGCAAGGGTGGCACGGCACCGGATGCCGCCTTCATCCATCAGAACGTGTTTCTCTTTGACGACTCACTGCGCGAGAACATCTGTCTGGGGGCGAGCTTTCCCGACGGGCGGGTGGACAAGGCCGTGCGACTCGCGGGCCTTGAGGGTGTGGTGTCCGCACTCCTAGAGGGACTCGACACCCCCATACAGGAGAATGGCTCCAGGCTCTCGGGAGGAGAGCGCCAGCGTGTGGCCATCGCTCGGGCCTTGTTGCATGGCAAGCGACTGCTCCTCGTGGACGAAGCGACGTCCGCACTCGATCGGGCGACCGCCGCTCAGATAGAGGATGTGCTGCTCTCGCTCAAGGGGGTGACCGTCATCGCGGTCACGCATCATCTGGACGGCTCACACGCACGACGCTACGACGCCGTACTGTCCCTCCAGAGCGGAAGGCTTCAGGTGTGCGGCCCTAGCGACTTGCCCTCCTGTACTCGTCCATGAACGACCCAAACATGCCCTTCGTCTTCCCCAGCTGCCTGCCCAGCGCCTTTGACCCCTTGTCCACGGCCCGTGAGGCCACATCATCGGCCCTCTTGGCGGTCTGTGCCCCCTGAGCCTTGGCCTTGGCGTAGGCGGTGCCCGCCTTGCCGGCGACCCCTCCCGACGGCCTGTGGTCCCGAGCCTTGTTGGCGACCACCATCATGCCGTCGCCATAGCCCCTGACCTGTGCCGCGGGGATGCGCACGGTGCCCACGAGCGACTCGGCAACGCCTCCGTCACCCACGCAGAACAGGGAGACCTTGCCCGTGGCAGGGTCAAACTCGGCGTCGCTCACATGGCCAAGCGTGCCCCCATCCACGGTGACGGCATCCATGCCCTCCCACATGAGGCAGCGATCCCAGTCGATGCCCAGGCGCCTGCGGGCGGTGTCATCAATGGCCCCCCTCTCGTCGGAGACCTGAAAGCCATCCTCCGCCTTGGAAAGGCTGTCAAGCGCCACGAACACGTCGGGTCGCCTGACCATGCCCATGACATCGGGACGCCGTATCAGGAATCCCACCACCGTGTCACCCTTCGGTGAGAACACCGTCATATGCAAGCGGCCAAGCCTCTTGAGCTTGGCCTTGCCACCCTTGCCCTTGGGGACAAAGGCCTTCTGTCGGATGTAGTCGCTCAGATGCGCCATGTGCGTTGCCGTACCCTCGGCTACTCCTGTCCCTCCTCGGCAGGGTCCGAATCCACGATCTCGACATGGACCGACTCGGCCTTCTGGGTCCCAGCCTCGTCCGCCACGGCGCTCACCTTGTCCGCCACGGTGTTAACGGCATCCTGTACCTGCTCCGTGGTGGTGTTGACGGCGTCAGAGAGCGAGCTGCGCAGCTGATCCATGCGCTCTCGTGCCAGGTCGACCTTCGCGCGCAGCTCATCGGTGGTCGCATCAGCCACGGGGCGGACGCTGTTGATCTTCTCGCTTACGATGCGCGTGCCGCGCTCATAGGAGTCAACGGCACTGTCCCAGGCATCGTTGACGGCATCCGCTGCCATGGCACGGCTCTCCGCACCCGTACGAGGGGCAACGAGAAGGCCGACGGCAACGCCGGCCGCGGCTCCAAAGATGCTACCCAACACAAAACCAAGTGCTTCCTTAGTGCTCATGACATCCTCCTATCGCTCCTGGCAACCAACCAGGACGGCTGACGAACCCGCGCCATGCGGCGTGCCATGCCTAGCGTACTCTATGTGGACCTGGGATGTGCTCGTCATCCTCCCAGGAATGGGAGGGCTCCGGACGCACCGGCCCCGGGCGGGGGTCCTGGATGGGTTCCTCATCCGGCTCGGGGTAGTCGTACTCGTCATCGTAGTCCTCTTCCCCAGGCTCCTCTTCCGGCTCGGGGAACTCATAGTCGTCATCCGCGAGGGGTCCCGGGATGTCCGCCACAGGCGCCGGCTCGACAGGTTGCGGGGGAGCCTCCTCCTCGGGCACATCCGCGTCGTGGGGGCAGGCGTACGCGACGGTCTCGTCGGGGACGACGGACTCGACCTTGGGCTGGGAGCGAAAGAGGCTGCTCAGCTGAGCGGCAAAGTTCTCGCTCTCATCCTGGGAGGAGGCGTCGCTGGCCGCAGGCGACTGCGACTCCGGCTCCTCTCCGGCAGACGGTGCGGGTTCGGGCTCCCTCTCAGGCTCTGGCTCCTGCTCGATGCGGGCGGGTTCCGGCGCCTCGGTGGGCTCGGGCCCAGGCACGGACTCCATCGAGTCCTCCGCCTCTGGGACAGGGGTGGCGGCGGTGGGGGCGCCATCCTCGGCGGCCGCCTGACGCCGAGCCTTCTGGGCTCGGTCGTACGCCTCGAGGTCAACCGCCCATGAGGGCCGCCGTGCCCGGCGGGCGGCCTCCTCGGCCTCCTTGCGGGCGCGCTCCTCCTCTTCGCGGCGCTGGCGCTCCTCTTCGGCGAGCCTCTCCGCCTCGGCCCGCACCTCCGCACGCCGGGCGGCTATCTCCGCCTCGCGCGCCTCGATCTGCGCCTGGCGCTCGCGGTACCTCTCCTCGTACGCAGCATTGAGCTCGGCCTGCAGCTGCTCCTCGACCTGCTGCTGGTACGTCATGGCATGAACCTCGCCGATGTGCTGCACCATGTTGGTGAGTCCCGCCACGATGGCCTCGACGTCGGGCTCGGGCTCGCCACCGCCACCATAGGCCCAGTTGGCAATCCACACGGCACTGGACAGCGCGCCCATCACCAGCACGTCGTCGGGGCAGGAGACCTCGATGTCGTAGCTGCGCCCGTCGTCCTCCACGGGGAAGGTGCGACCCGAGGTGACCTCGCCGGACTCGCTTGACTGCGAGAGCAGCTCGACCACCATATGCTCGAGCAGGTGGGGTATCTCGGTGTCACCCATCACGTCCTTGAAGGTATCGTTCGCGTCCCCCAGGCACACATGCTCGACGATGTGCGGCATGAGATAGTAGATGCGCGTGGTGGCAACAAGGTCCTCGCTGGTCATGAGGGGTGCGTCGTCACTCAGGCGAACGCGCGCCCTGAGGTTGGTGAGCCCAACCTCGACCCTCTTGATTTCGATGAGCTGCGCCATGGGGCAAACCTTCCCTTGCAACGTATACATGCCCTGCATTGTACCAGTGCCACGCCGCAGGCGTAGCCTGGTGCGCTAACCGTCGCCCTGCTCCTCGGGGGAGGCGCCGTCATCCCGCTCGGCGTCCCCCGCCTCGAGGGACTGCTCGGGAGCCGTCACGCGCAGCAGCGACACGCGTCTGCCGCGCATGGACTGCACGTGGAATACATAGCCGTCCACATTGAACTCCTCGCCGGGCCTGGGCAGGCCGTCGGCGACGTCCAACACGAAGCCCGCAATGGTCTCGTACTCCTCGGAGTCCTGGATGGGCCACCCCAACTCGATGGCATCGTCTATGGAGAAGCGTCCGTCCACGAGCCACTCGCGATCCGAGAGGCGTGTCAGGTACTTGTTGTCGGGATCGAACTCATCCTCGATCTCACCCACGACCTCCTCAACGATGTCCTCAATCGTGATGACACCGGCCGTACCACCGTATTCGTCCACCACGATGACCATCTGGTCGTGCGCGCCACGCATCTCGGAGAGCAGAGGGATGATGTCCTTGGTGTCGGGCACGAAGTCGGGCTTGCGCACGTACGTGCGGATGTCCTCGCCTGCCGCATGATCGTCAAGGACGGGGCCAATGAGGTCCTTGATGTGGGCGATGCCCACGATGCGGTCGAGATCCTCATGGTAGATGGGGATGCGCGAGTAGCCCGTGCGACGCATGACGTCGAGCACGTCGCCCAGCGTGGAGTCGTCCTCCATGAAGGTCACGTCCACGCGCGGCACCATGACCTCGCGAGCGTTGGTGTCACCGAGGTCGATGACCTCGTGAATCATGGACTTCTCCTCGTCGGAGAGTTCGTCGGAGTCCGTCACCATGTAGCGGATCTCGTCCTCGGAGACGTCCTGGCGATCGTCCGTGCTCTTCACGTGCAGCAGGCAGGCAAGACCGTCTGCGCTGGCGGCCGTAAGCGCCACCAGCGGGCGAACCAGATGCGAAAAGCCACTGATGGCCTCCACCACACGCTTGGCCATGCCCTCGGCATCGGCCATGGCCATGCGCTTGGGCACGAGCTCTCCCACCACGATGGAGAAGTACGAGACGACGAGCGTGATGATGACCGTGGCCAGACCCGTGGCGATGCTCTCGTCGACACCCAACGACGCAAACCAAGCCCCGAACGGCGCAGAGAGGCTGGTCGCCGCAAAGGCGGAGCTAAAGAAGCCCAAAAGCGTGATGCCCACCTGAATGGCGGCGAGGAAGCGGTCGGGATTCTCGACGACGGCTGAGGCAGCTGCGGCACGACGGTCACCCTCCTCGGCGTCGTGATCGAGCAGCACCTTGCGTGCCGTGGAGAGGGCCATCTCGGACATCGAGAAGTAGCCGTTTGCGATGGTGAGCAGTACGGTGACCGTAATGGAGAGGGCTATGTCCATGCGCGTGTGCGCAACCTCCTGAACTGGCAGACAGAAGTCTTGGCTTTCGATTTTAGCAAAGTATGCCCACGGACGTCTTTCGGGGACGCGGGCAGCGAGGCTCGCCCATGCCTGTTGGCGATTGCATCGCACATGCACGCGGAGCAGTCGCTACACTGCCTGGATGTCCTTCACCATCACGTCGCGGCCGGTCACGAGGTAGGTGTTGTGGCCTCCGCAGACAGGACAGGCCTTCCCGTACTCCGTCGTTCGGTAGGTCTTCTTGCAGTCTCGGCAGTACGAAATGCCTGCCACGATGATCATGTTGAGCTCGCACTCGCGCATGTGCTCCGTGCGGAGCTTCGCCCACTCGAAGCAGTCGCGAAAGTAGCTGGGTACGATGGTGCTGACCTCGCCCACCTCGAGGTCAACGCGCACCACCTTGCTCACGCCGTTCTTGCGGGCGGCCTCTTCGACCATATCGATCACGTGCACGACAATGCCTAGCTCGTGCATCTACGCGTTCTCCCTGCGCGTCTCGTCGCTTGCGTTGCCTGTGTAGGGGTGCGTGCGCTCGAACTCCCTGTGGGTGCGATCGTACTCGCGGCGCTTCTCGCGCATGATCTTGGCCTCCTCGGAGCCAGAGTTGGCAACGATCCTTATGGCACGCTTGATTGCATAGGAAGCAAGCCCAGCCACCTTGTCCTCTGCCGCACGCATGTCGGACATCTCGGGATGGTCACGGTAGATGTGGATGGCGTCAAACTTGCAGCGTGTCGTACAGATGCCGCAGCCGATGCACTTGTTGAGGTCGACAACCGAGAGGCCGCAGTTCAGGCAACGCCTGGTCTCTGTAGCCACCTGCTCGGCCGTGAGCGTGCGGTGCGTGTCGCGGAAGCGATCGGCACCCTCGAGGTCCATGCCCTCCTCCTGGCGCCCGGCGTTGTCGTAGGAGTCGATGAGAAGGTCATCCTTGTCAAACTCAAGGTAGTCGTGACGGTCACGACCGATGGTCATGCTCGCGCCGGCCTGTACGCGACGGTGAAGCGACTCGGCCGCATAGTGACCGGCGGCAATGGCGTCAATCACAAACTTGGGGCCCGTGAGGGCGTCGCCACCCACAAGGATGTCGGGGTCGGCCGTCTGGAAGGTGAGGGCGTCTGCCTGCGGATAGTTGCCGTGGTGGAAGGTGACGGAGCGCCCGTCGAGAAGACCGCCCCACTCGATGGCCTGGCCGATGGCGAAGACCACCTGGTCGCAGGCCACGGCCATGGTCTCGTCCTCGTCATAGAGCGGCGAAAAGCGCTTGGTCTTGGGGTCGATGACCTGCGTGCAGCGCTTGAAGATGACGCCCGTGACGCGTCCGTCCTCATCGGTCAGGACCTCCTTGGGCCCCCAGCCGTTCTGGACGCAGACGCCGTCCTCGAGGGTCTCGACGATCTCGGCGTTGGTTGCGGGCATCTCGTCTCGCTGCTCGAGCGAGACCATCGTGACGATGCCGGCGCCGCGGCGCTTGGCGTTCATGGCACAGTCCACGGCCACGTTACCGCCACCGACGACCACGACGTCGCCTGCCAGCGCAGGGTTGCCCTTGGACATGGAGTCCTCAAGGTAGTGCACGGCCACGTCGGTGCCCTCTGCGGTGTCACCGGGGACGCCGGGACGCCTGCCGCCCTGGCAGCCAACGGCCACGAAGAAGGCCTCGAAGCCCTGCTCGCGCAGCTGGCCGAGCGTGATGTCGCGGCCCACCTCGACACCGCAGCGGATCTCGACGCCCAGGCTCTTGATGATCTCGGCCTCGGCGAGAAGCACGTCCTTCTCGAGCTTATAGGAGGGAATCCCGTACATCATCATGCCGCCGGGCTGCTCGTGCCTCTCGAACACGACAGGAGAGTAACCGAGAAGTGCAAGGTAGTAAGCGCAGGAGAGGCCTGCGGGACCGGCACCGATGATGGCGATCCTCTGGTCGAAGCGGCCGTGGAGGGAAGGCACCGCGCGGCCCGGAACGGCGTGCTCCGCCTGCGCGAGGTCGTAGTCGGCCACGAACTTCTTGACCGCATCGATGGAGACGGGCTCGTCGATGGTGCCGCGCGTGCAGGCGTCCTCGCAGCGCTTGTTGCAGATGCGGCCGCACACGGCGGGGAATGGGTTCATCGTGCGGATAAGCTCGACGGCCTCCTGGTACTTGCCCTCCTTGGCCTTCTGGAGATAGGCCTGCACGGGAACGTGCGCCGGGCAGGCTGCCTTGCAGGGAGCGGAGCCTGTGGGCCAGGTGTTGTGCATGCGGGCGGTGTCGCGGTAGTTCTCGTCCCAGGCGTACTTGCCCCAGCGGATGGCGTCGGGAAGGATGGCGCGCGGATACTTGGGCTGCTCGCCGTTGGCACGGCAGAGCCTCTGGCCAAGCTTCACGGCGCCTGCGGGGCAGGACTCCACGCACAGGCCACAGGCAACGCAGTTCTCAGGTGTCACCCTGGCGGTGTAGGAGCTGCGCGAGAGGTTGGGCGTGTTGAAGAGCATGCTCGTGCGCAGGGCGTTGCAGATCTTCACGTCGCAGTTGCAGATGTCGAAGATCTTGTCCTCCCCGTCGATGTTGGTGATCTGGTGGACAAAGCCGTTGTCCTCGGCGCGCTTGAGGATCTCGAGCGCCTCATCGGTCGTGATGTAGTGGGCGCGGCCCGTCTCAACGGTGTAGTCGGCCATGTCGCCCACCTGAATGCACCAGTCGTCAGGGTCATCGGCGCAGCCCTCGCCCAGCTTGGTGCGCGAGTAGCGGCAGGAGCAAATGCCAGCCGCGATGTGCCCCTCGTACTTCTTGAGCCAATGGGAGATGCGCTCAACCTTGATGGCCTCGTTCTGGAAGTTGACGGCCTCCTCGACGGGGATGACGTGCATGCCGATGCCGTCGCCGCCGGGCGGGACCATCTGGGTGACGCCCGCAAGCGGAATGAAGGTCATGCGCTCGAAGAAGCTTGCCACTGCGGGATTCTTGTCGACGCGGTCCTTGCTCGAGTTGAAGAGCTCGGCCGAGCCCGGCACGAAGAACGGCAGGCGCCAGCGCTTGGTGCGCGGTGCGTCTGCGACGGGGCCGTCATCGTTGTAATGGTCACCGTAGTCGTACTCGATGATGCCAACGACGCTCATCTGGTCGAGAAGCTCCTGCAGGTGCGCAGGCTCGATCTGGGGAGCGAGGGCCATCATGCCGTCAAAGTCGTAGAACTGGCGGAGCTTCATGCGGTTGGCGAGGTCGACCATCTCATCCGTGAGGACCTCCTTGAGGCCCCAGTACTCTGGGTCATCGGTCTTCACGCCACCGATCTTGTGCTTGACGACGTCAGTGACCTTGCGGCCGAGCTTGGCCACGGCTGCATTGCGCCCTGCCTCGCTCTGGTAGGTGGAGCGGGGCTGCTCAAACTGTTCCGGCATCCTCTACGCCCTCCAGAGGTCGACTTCGTGACGAACCCAATCGGCAAGCTGGTCCATGCCCTCACCCGTCTTGGCTGAAATCTTGATGAGCTGGCAGTTGGGGTTGCGCTGGCGGAGGTGGACCTCGAACACATCGAGGCCGAAGTCGAAGTAGGGCAGCACGTCGATCTTGTTGAGGAGGACGATGTCGGCCCTCTCGAACATGAGGGGGTACTTGAGCGGCTTGTCGTCTCCCTCGGGAACGGAGAGGATCACGGCATTCTTGGAGGCCCCGGTGTCGAACTCGGCGGGGCATACAAGGTTGCCGACGTTTTCAAGAAAGACAAGGTCAAGGCCTGTAGCGTCAAGTGAATCGATGCCCGTGCGCGTCATGCCGGCGTCGAGGTGGCACATGCCGCCCGTGTGAAGCTGGATGGCGCGGGCGCCCGTCTGCGAGATGATGCGGTCGGTGTCCACGGCACCGTCGATGTCGGCCTCCATGACACCTATACGATAGTCGTCCTTGAGAAGGTTGATGAGGCGCGCAAGCGTGGCGGTCTTGCCGGATCCGGGCGAGCTCATCACGTTGAGGAGGAACTGCCCGCGAGACCTGAGGTCCTCACGCACGCGGTCCGCCTCGGCGTCATTGTCGGCGAAGACGCTCTCCTTGAGCTCGATTACCCTGACTTCTTCCATGCGCTTCCCCTCCCGTGCGCTCCTGGCACGCAGGGCAACCCCCCACGACCCCGTACCGTGGGGCACCGGACGCATCCCCTTTGGACGCACCTGCGCCCACCCCGTGCCGTCTCCCTCACAGCTGAACATACCCTAACAGGCGTGCGTGGAAAGACGGATGCCGCTGGGGAGGGTTTCGCCTGTACGGCGGCGCGGCGCCTCCAGCCGGCCAGAGATAGTGCCCTCACAACAGGGGTCTCTTGCCGTGAGGGCAGGAGCACTCGAGGCGCAACAGGCAGTTCGGTCGGTCTACCTGCCCCCTGCCCGCTTTTGCTCGTACTCGGCCGCCAGCCTCTCCTGTACATCGTGCGGCACCTGCTCGTAGCCGGAGAGCTCGAGCGTGAACTCACCGGTACCGCGCGAGAGCGATCGAAGGCGCGTGGCGTAGTCCGTGACCTCGGCGTAGGGGATCGTCGCCTCTATGGTGGTCGATCCCGCCAAGGCACCCTTGTCGGACGCGGCGTTCATGCCCTCGATGCGGCCGCGCGATGCGGAGACGTCGCCCATCACGGAGCCGGCATAGCTGTCGGGCACGGTGATAGAGAGGTGTGCCATGGGCTCCAGCAGCACGGGCTCCGCCTGTGCCACGGCCTTCTGGAAGCCGATGCGCGCCGCCGTCTTGAAGGCCATCTCGTTGGAGTCCACCGGGTGGTACGAGCCGTCATACACGGCGACCTTGACATCGATCATGGGATAGCCCGCAAGCACGCCGTCGGCCATGGTCTCCTGCACGCCCTTGTCGATGGCCGGGATGAAGTTGCGCGGGACATGGCCGCCCACGACCTCGTCCACGAACTCATAGCCGGCCCCGGGGTTGGGCTCCACACGCAGCCAGCAGTCGCCATACTGGCCGGCACCACCGGTCTGCTTCTTGTGGCGGCCCTGCGCGCTGGCCACGCGACGGATGGTCTCACGATAGGGAATCCGCAGCCTGACGGTGTGCGCGGAGGTCCCCGTCCGCTCCTCCAGGCGATCGAGCAGGACGCTCACCTGCGCCTCGCCGATGGCGGAGACAACCGTCTGACCGGTGTCCTCGTCACGGGCCACGGAGAGCGTGGGATCGGCCTCGGCGCTCCTCTCCAGGAAGGCATAGACCTTGCCCTCGCTGCCGCGTTCGTCCGGCTCGATGGCCACGCGGTAGAGCGAGTTGGGGAAGCGGAAGGCCGCTGCCTCCACCTTTCCTGTCACCGAGAGCGTATCACCCGTGAGCGCCTCGAGCTTGGGCACCACGCAGACGTCGCCCGCGGCCACCTGCTTGAGGTCGACGGTCTCGCGTCCCGTCATCCGATAGAGGTGGCCGAGACGCTCCGTCTTGCGCGTGCGGGCGCAGGTGAGCTCCGTTCCAGGGGTGATGGTACCTGCCAGCACCTTGATGAAGGAGAGTTTGCCGTTCTGCTGATCCTGCAGGCTCTTGAACACGAAGGCCACGGGACGATCGTCATCCGGGGAGATCTCCAGCTCCTCGCCGTTCACGAGCGGCACGCGGCCATAGTCGGCCATCGTGGGGAACCACTCCGCCACATCCTCGAGCAGCGAGATGACGCCCTCCTCACGCACGCAGGAACCGGCGAACACGGGCACGAACACGCGCTGCATGAGGGCCTGGGCAAGCAGGCCCTCGAGTTCCTCAGGCGTAATGGGCTGGCCATCCAGGTACTTCATCATGAGGTCGTCATCGGCCTCCACGACAAGCTCGACGAGCTGGTCATGGGCCTGACGTGCGGCATCCGCATACTCGGCGGGCACGTTCGTCGTCTCCACCTTCCCGTCCCTGAGCGTGCGGGCCTTCTGGTGCACCACGTCGACGACGCCGGAGAACGCCTCGCCCGACCCCATGGGGATGGTGACGGCGGCAAGGCGATTGCCATAGCGCTCCTGAGCCGCAAGCAGGGCGGTGTCCCAATCCGCGTCGGGTCGGTCGAGGCGGTTGATGAAGAGGGCACGCGCCAGCGAGAAATCCTCGGCCGCATACCACAGGCGCGTGGTGATGGCACCGGGACCAGCGGCGGCATCGATGACGAACAGGGCGGTCTCGGCTGCGGCGAGGGCACCGTAGGCATCGCCCACGAAGTCGGGATAGCACGGGGCATCCAGCACGTTGATGCGGCAGCCCCCGTATTCGACGGGCGCGATGGTGGTGGAGATGGAGAAGCCGCGAGCGCCCTCCTCGGCATCGTAGTCAAGCGTGGGCTTGGTGCCGGCGTGACCGCCCAGACGGGACGTCTTGCCCGTGAGGTGCAGCATGGCCTCGGCCAGCATGGTCTTGCCCACGCCACCTTGGCCCACGAGTGCGAGGTTCTTTACCTTTCCAGTGCCTGTAGCCATGATCCCTCCTCGGATCGCACTGCAGGGTGACGGCGCCAAAAGAAGCGATGGGGCGTCACCGTGCACCTGTAACGCTTGCGGGCGACGCGGCTGCGCACGCCAAGACTAAGCGTAGCCGTGGTGGTGGCCGTTGGCGCGAGGGCATCGGGGAGCGCCGACACACGAACCGTGGGCGTGGCATGCGGCGCGGTCACGAAAGGGGCCTTGCCCCTGTGGCCAAGGCCCCTCTGCGTGCGCGTGGACATGGGTGACAGGCTAGTCGAGCACCGCCTCTTCCTCGGCGTCGTCCTGGGCGATGATCTTTGCCTTGCGATCGGTACCCATCATGGACATCTCGTCCTCGTAGACCTTCTTGCCCGTGGGGTGCTCGTCAAGCCATAGCTCCTTGGCCCTGGGAGCCCACTCCCTGGCATAGGGAAGGGTGCGCCTGCAGAGGTCCTCGGCAGCCTCGGGCGCAACGTACTCGCTGGTCTTGGCGCCTGACTCCTTGACGATGCGCGGCAGGATGGCAGGGTTCTCCAGCATGGGGCAGGGCTGCAGCATGTTGTCGTTCCAGGGGTAGTTCTCGCGGTATGCCTGGAAGATGGGCTGGCGCAGGCAGTCGAGCCAGCTGTCCTCCGTCTTGATGTTGGCGCTGGAGTAGTGGATGAACACGCAGGGCTCCACATCGCCACGGGCGTTCACATGACAGTACACACGGCCACCGGCGATGCAGCCTCCGACGAACTCGCCGTCGTTCTGGAAGTCCATGGCAAAGATGGGCTTGCCGCTCTCGATGGCGCGGACCTCGCGGATACGGTGCAGCATGTACTCGCGCTGCTCGACGGTGGGCATGAGGTCGGCGTTGGCGCCCTCGCCCACGGGCATGTAGTGGAAGTACCAGGCCCAGCGGGCACCCTTCTCGATGATGAGATCGAAGAACTCGTCGGAGCTGACGGCCTCGGTGTTGTCGCGCGTGTATGCCGTGGAGGTGCCAAAGAGCAGGCCGTTCTCCCTCATGAGGTCAAAGGCCCTCATGACCTCACCGAAGGACCCGTCGCCACGACGGCCGTCGTTGACGGAGGGCTCATACGACTCCAGCGAGACGGAGAAGATGATGTTGCCCAGCCGCTTGACCTCGTCGCAGAAGGCCTGGTCGATGAGGGAGGCGTTCGTGAAGATGTTGAACAGACAGTCGTTGTGCCTCTCAGCCAGCTTGAGGATATCGGCCTTGCGGACGAGCGGCTCGCCGCCGGTGAGCATGAACATGTGGGTGCCGAGCGCCTTGGCCTCGCTCACGAGCTTGTCCATCTCGTCATACGTGAGGTTGAGACGGTTGCCGTAGTCGGCCGCCCAGCAGCCGACACAGTGCTTGTTGCAGGCACTCGTGGGATCGAACAGGATGATCCACGGCACGTTGCACTGGTACTTCTCGGCATTCTCGGTACAGGCACGCAGACCACGGAAGGCGCCCTCATAGCCGCCGTTGAGCACGGTCTGCCTGAGGACGTTGTGATCTGCCGTGTCGATGATGTCAAAGAGGTACCTCTCCCACTTGGACCCCGGGTACAGGCCCTTGCGGATGCCGCGGGTGGCACCGGGCGAGGTGTCCTTGAGGAGCTTGCCGGCCATATCGATGAGATGCTCGACGTTCTGCTCGCGACTCTTGCCAGAAGCACTCTTGATGATCTGATCGATGGCAAAACCAAATGCCTTTCGCTCCGCTGCATGCGCTATCTTCGATTGCATGAGCTTTGCCTCCCTTGCCTTGAGCCAACCCCTCGTGTCGCGACATCTGGACTTCCTGCGACGTTCAAAGTTTTGACTCACGTTTAAAACGAGCTCTAGTGTACCCCATTTGCTGCATGGACAACCCGACGCTTCGGGCCTTTTCGGAACAGCCGTCCGCCATGATGGTTCGAGGCGCCTCCCCTGATGCCTGGCAGTCGCCTGAGGGTGCCCCAGGGCCCGCTGGCGCAGGCCCTGCGAAGCCTCGACAACCTCAAGCGCAGCCCATAGACGAATGCTACCAGCATCTGACCCTCTCGACGTTCTCCTGGATGTGTCTGCAGCTGACGTGGAACTTCTCCTGCTCGTCGTGGGAGAGCTCCATCTTGAGCGTCCGTTCGACGCCATCGGCACCCACGACCGCGGGGATGGAGGTGAAGTGCCCGCGCTCACCATAATAGCCCTCGTCTGGCAGCAGCGTCCCGCAGGGCGTAATGAGCCTGGAGTCCTGCACGACCGCCTTGACCAGCTCGACGGCTGCGTTGGCGATGGAGTACTCCGTGCATCCCTTGCCATCATACGTGACATAGCCACCCTGGCGCACGGCCTCCTCGATGGCATCCTTGTCGAGGGTGAAGCGCTCGGGGTCGACCCGCTCGAGCTCCAAGAGGGGCATGGCGCCAAACGACACGTGCGACCATGCGGCAAACTGGCTGGATCCATGCTCGCCAATCATCCAGCTGGTGATGGAGGTGGGGTTATAGCCGGTCTCGGTCCAGAGCGCATGGCGGAAGCGCGCGGAATCGAGCGCGGTGCCGGAGCCCACGATCTGGTTGGGCTGGAGTCCCGAGAGCTTCCAGACGAGCGTCGCAATGACGTCACAGGGATTCGCAATGGTCACGATGACGCCCTCGTACCCCCTAAAGTGTGGCGCCCACACCTTGGTCTCACCCGAGGTGCAGACGAGCTCTCCGTCGCGGTTGCCGGCAGCCTGGGCGACGTGGCCGGCAGCGTTGACCACCACGTCACAGTCGAGCAGGGCCTCATAGTCCTGATGACAGTTGTAGACGCGCGCCTGGCGCGGGTAGAAGGGCATGGCATCCTGCAGATCATTGACCTCGCAGGACACCTTACCCTCTTGGGAGTCGACACAGTACAGCTCCGCCGCAAGCCCCTGGTAGAGAATCGCGTTTGCCACGTGCGCCCCCACGTGACCCATGCCAATGACGCCTATCTTGGTTATGTCGCCCATACATGTCTCCCATCAAAGCGCAGGGCGCGGCCTCGATCTCCCTCGCGTCGCGACACGTGGAGCGGTGGCTCGCGCAAATTGGTATCTGCGTCATTCTAGTCCCCGTCAATCGCCCCAGGCGACGGTGCCGGACGGCACCACACAAAACGACGGCGGACGCCCTGCGGCGGTGCCCCAGGCAGCCGTCTGGGCGCGTTGGAATGGTTCCCAGGTCGCTGGAGCCTCGTCCATATATCACACCCCATCAAGAGGATGCACATCCCCTATGCGCCAGGACCCAAGGGAGGGATTCGCTCGGGATTCTGTGAGGGGGGAACGCACCGCATCGTCGCCTGTCAGGAGTGCCTCATGGAGGACGGCCGCGCCCACACGCTGCCCAACGTCGACGCCCGTGTCTCCGCGCACCTTCGCATGGTGGCCTATCACAGAGTCGCCGTGACAGACGCCGCGCCGTCGCCCGCCGCCCCCTCTGCGAGCGGCGGGTCAACGTGCACCCTGCCACCGTCGACACGCACGCGACCCTCGGCGAGCAGTTGGATGACGTCCGGGTAGAGCTCATGCTCGATGGCATGGATGTGCTCCTCCAGCTCGTCAACGGTCCAGCCCTCCTCCACCGCCAGCGCGCGCTGCGCGATGATGGGGCCACAGTCGTAGCGCCCGTCGGCCACGTGCACGGTCACGCCCGTCACCTTGACCCCATAGTCATAGGCGTCCTGGATGGCGTGCGCCCCCTTGAAGCTAGGAAGGAGCGCCGGGTGCAGGTTGATGACCCTGTTGGGAAACGCGGCCAGGATGGGTTCGTGAACCATACGCATGTAGCCGGCCATGATGACGTAGTCGACGCCCGCACGCCTGAGCGAGCTGGCGATGACCTCGTCCGCCCGCTCGGGATCGGCATAGATCTCCTTGGAGAGGGTCAGCGTCTGGATGCCTGCGGCCTCGGCACGCTTGAGGCCATAGGCGCTGGGACGCGACGAGACGACCAGCTCGATGGTGGCGTCCAGCGTACCGGCCGCCATGCGGTCGATGATGGCCTGTAGGTTGGTGCCGGAACCGCTGATGAGAACGCCCAAGCAAATGCTCATCGGTAGACCACCTTTCCGGAGCCCTCCACGCACGTCCCCATCACGAAGGGTTCCAGCCCTTCGGCGGCAAGCGCCGTGTGCACGGCATCCACATCACCGGGGGCGACGATGAGGCTCATGCCCACCCCCATGTTGAAGGTCCTGTAGGCCTCGTCGAGGGTAAGGCCCGCCGCCCGCACGCAGTACGTGATGATGGGTGGCACCTGCCAGGCGGGCCCTGCGGCACCACCGCGGTCGACGGCGGCGTCCACCGTCGTCGGCAGGGCACGATTGAGGTTCTCGGTGATGCCGCCGCCCGTGATGTGGGCCATGGCATGGATGGGCGCATCCGCCTTGAGGGTGCGCGTGAGCGCACCGGCATAGATGGTGGTGGGGCGCAGCACGGCATCGGCGATGGACTCCCCCAGCCCGCTGTCATAGGCTTCGAGCTGCCCTGTGGTCCTGCCCTCGATGACCACCCTGCGCACGAGGGAGTAGCCGTTGGAGTGGATGCCGCTCGAGGGCAGGCCCAGGATGACGTCACCCACGTGGACCCGCTCGGGACCAAGCATCCTGGGGCGGTCGACGATGCCCACCACGAAGCCGGCGAGGTCATAGTCGTCCGTGGCCATCACGCCAGGATGCTCGGCCATCTCGCCGCCCACGAGCGCGCAGCCCGCGAGGCGACAGCCCTCGACAATGCCACCGACGATCGTGGCGACATGCTCGGCCTTGAGCCTGCCGAGGGCAAGGTAGTCCAGGAAGAAGAGCGGCTCGGCACCGACGGGCACCACGTCGTCCACGCACATGGCCACGAGGTCCTGGCCCACCGTCTCGTGGCGGTCGAGCAGCTGGGCAATGGCAAGCTTGGTGCCCACGCCGTCGGTACCCGAGACGAGGATCGGGTCCTCCATGTCCTTGAATCCCCTCATGGAGAAGCACGAGCCAAAGCCCCCCAGACCACCGATGACCTCGGGGCGGCTCGTGGCGCGCACGGCGTCCCTGATGGCGTCGACGGCACGCGCGCCCTCCTCGACGTCCACACCCGCATCCGCGTACGTGACATGCCGCCGCTCGCACTCGCTCATCGCCTCTCCCGTCTGGGGCTTGGCCCCGGTTCGTCCGACGTCCACCTAGCCACCCGAGGCCGCACGGGCGGCCGCGGCCTCCGCCTTGGGCACGCACACCAGCACCGTACGGCCGTTGGTGCCATCCGGCAGGTAGTAGTCACGATAGTAGTTGCAGGTTACCAGTGAGAGAACGTGGTCGGTGCCCGCAATGACCTGGCTGGCATCCACGCTCATGGTGACGGCATCGCCCAGGAGCCCCTGCAGATACGAGTGGAAGGCGTCCGGGGAGTCGAAGCCGAACCGCCGCACGTCCTGGTTGTCCGCCCGCGTGTAGTACAGGAGGAGCGGCTCGAGCTCGCAGGCCCCCTGCTCGGTGACGTACCAGATGGTGCCGATGCCATCGAAGGTGGCTTGGTCGTCCATGGCGGCTATCTGCTCGAACATGGTGCCGTCGAGCATGTGGTGCCCGTAGATGATGCTCTGCTGGTCAACCATGCCGGGAGTGGTGTTCTGGTAGTCCATGAAGACCTGGCCTGACACCAGCCAGTCGCCCGTGGCAGAGTGACGCAGGTAGTACTCGTTGTCCGTGGACTGGTACACGGGATAGTCGATGGTGGTGCCCGGCACGTAGAGCCAGCCGACCACGTCGGGGTTGATGGCCTTGAGGCCCTCCCAGTCTATCTGCGGGGCCTGGCTCGCATCATCGTAGACGGTGGCATAGGCGGCGAGCCTCTCGTTCTGCACGTTGGCCTCGTGGTAGCGCAGCTGTGCGAAGCCCCACAGGCCACCGGCAACCAGGAGCAGCACCACGCCCACCACGATGAGGACGTTGGAGACGGTGCGGCGGATGCCGCGCCTGGGGGGACGGGCGCGGCGTCCGCCGCGATGCCTCGCACGACCATGACGGCCACCACCCACGCGCACGGGCCTCACGCCAACGGCACGAGGCGCCGCCCCCCTGGCTGCACGTGCCGATGCAGGCGGGGAGGCGTGCGGGGCTCCCCCCGCGGGGCTGCGTCTCAGGTGCCTGCCGGTCCCGTCCGCCACGCTATGCCTCCGCCATCCGCCTCTTGAAGGAGGCGATGGCCTCGGCACAGCGGGCATCGGAGGTCGCCAGGATCTGCGTGGCATAGATGGCCGCGTTCCTGGCCCCGCCTATGGCCACACAGGCAACGGGCACGCCCGAGGGCATCTGCACCATGGAGAGCAGGGAGTCCATGCCACCCAGGTCGGAGGTCTTCATGGGGACGCCCACGATGGGCAGGGGCGTGTAGGCGGCAACGACGCCACCCAGGTGGGCCGCCTTGCCGGCGGCGGCGATGATGACCTTGAGGCCGCGGTCCGCCGCACCCGCCGCCCACTCGTGGACCTTCTCGGGCGTACGATGGGCCGAGGCGATGACCAGCTCAAAGGGCACGCCAAACTCCTCGAGCTGCTTCGTGCAGCCCTCCATGGCGGGGAGATCCGACTTCGACCCCATGATGATTCCTACCACTGCGCCTTCGACCATGGATCCTCCCAGCAAAGTGTGGTGCATACGCATATTCCGCATCAGATTCTAGAACCACAGTCCGTCTTGAGCCAACCCCAAGAATTAGTCCATCATCCGCCATCTGTACGCGTGCTGTCTTTGCCGTTACGAGCATTCTATTCTTCTTTCCCATAAAAGGAATGGCGACCAGTTGTGCCTCTCACAATCTGATCCGACATACTCCCTCACGCCTGCTTTAGGTCCTCATGGTCATGCACATCACCAATCACCTCCCTATCTATAACGTTGATTTAGCATAGATCATGGAGAGCTAAGACCGCTATATATGCACAATTTATTTACTACTCAACTTTCATCTTATGATTTTTCCCTGCTGCACAGCTTTGCGGCAGGCCATTCGCCTATGCTTCCCCACAGCATTGGTCCATAAGTCCATGTGAGAGGAAACACCATGACAACTGCCAAGGAACTCACGCTCTACCAACGCTCGGGGGCCTACATTCCCCGCGTCGCCGCCGTGCACGACCTGTGCGGCTACGGCAACTGCTCGCTGGGGGTGGCCATCCCCGTGCTCTCCGCGGCGGGCTGCGACGTCTGCCCGATCCCCACCTCGCTCTTCTCGGCGCATACCGGCTTCCCCGTGTTCCACATGCACGACACGACCAGCATGCTCGACGACTACCTCGATGCCTGGGATCAGGAGGGCGTCGAGCTCGATGCCATCTACTCAGGATTCCTGGGTTCGGCCGAGCAGGTGGGCGTCATCGAGCGGCTCTACCGCGAGCACCCCACGGCGCTGCGCATGGTCGACCCGGTGATGGGGGACAACGGCAGGAAGTACTCCACCTACAGCGACGAGATGTGCGAGGCCACGGGCAGGCTCGTCGAGGGGGCGGACGTCCTCACGCCCAACCTCACGGAGGCGTCCATCCTCACGCGCATCCCCTACGAGGGGCAGGACGTGAGCGACGCCTACGTGACGCGCATGATGGATGCCCTCCTGGACAGGGGCGCCAAGGTCGTGGTCATAAAGGGCGTCGCGCGCAACGATGGGCTCATCCGCAACTTTGTGGCTGGCCAGGACGTCGACCTGGACAAGACCTCGGGTGAGCGGCTTCCCTTCCTGCTGCACGGCACGGGCGACCTCTTTGCCTCGGGGCTGCTTGCGGCCATCATGTGTGGAAGGAGCCTGAGGGACGCCGTGGGGTTTGCGGGGGCGCTGGTTCACGACGCCATGGTCGTCTCGCGTGAGCAGCCTCACTATCAGCAGCGCGGCGTGAGCTTCGAGAGCGTGCTGGGCGAGGTGACCGACCTGTTGCGATAGGCCGCCTCCCAGCCATCGACGTTTGGGCAGCTCTTTTGCTGTCACCTTGACCATCGCTTTGGTCGTGCGAGGTTCTTTTCTGGTTGTGCGAGGTTTTTTCATCATTTCGTCCCGCGTGCAGACAAGAGTCAGCATGCGGGACGATTTTTCTCCGGAAACCTCGCACGACCGTTGTAGCCTACCGACCAGCGTGACCTACCTACCAACGCGACATACCAGCTGTCGTGGCCCGCCGCTTGGCACGCGACGTGCGGGCACACCCTCGCTACCTGCCACCAGGCTGGCTGGCATCAAGCGAGGTGTCCTGGTTCTGGCTCGTGGTGGACGTCTTGGCAGAGGCATCCGTGCCCGAGGAGCCATCGGACGAGCCGTCCGCGCGTGGGTCAGCGCCATCGTCCTCGTCGACCTTGGTGGTTGTGGTGTCATTGCCATCATTGCCCAGAATGGAGCTGAGGATGCCTTGGGGCGTATTGTCCGAGGTGATCGCCTTCTGCAGCTGAGCCGCCGTGGCATCGTCAAGCCCCGTGATGATGCAGTTGAAGCGTACGCCACCGCCAACCGTGGTCGTCTTGGTCCACACGAAGGTCATGAGGGTCTTCATGCTGCCGGAGGGTCGCACGAGCCCCAGGAGGTGCGCGTCCTGTATCTTGCCGTTCTCGTCCTCATAGACGTTCACGTGGTACACCACGGTATTGATGTTGGGGTTGAGCAAGGCGTTCACCGAGAACGCAGCGGCCTGGATCTGTGCCCCGGAGAAGGCCTCGAGGGCGTTCTTGGACGAGGTGTCCGTGACGGTGACCTCGATGCGGTGCGTGTTCTCGTCCGCCTCCTGCACGGAGTAGTCCGTGGGGAACTGCGTGAAGCCGTTGCCCCACTCGACGCCATTCTGGAGTGCAGTGGCAACGTTGGTGATGTTGACGTCCTCGGCAAGGTTGGCCGTGCTCGCATGACGCACCACCGTGGTCACCACCTGGAGCGCAACGACGGCGACGAAGAGCACGATGACGAAGGTGATGGCCGTACGCGTGATGACCTTCTCGACATTGGAGCCCGAGGGGTCGGCATCCGAGAGCGGGTCGATATCGACGCCCTGACCACGCTGGCCGCGGCGGCGACGCTGGCTCCGAGCCGTCTCTTCGTTTGTGTGGCCCGTCTCATCGACCGTGCCAAAGAGACGCTCGGCCTCCTCAGCGCTCAGGGCATTGCGCTGGATGCGTGCGATCTCTCCCCGTTTCTTTGCCATCAGGCCTCTTCCCTGTACGCATGTCGCACGTGTCAGCAGAGACACGACCCCTGACCAGTATACGCATGCCCCTCGCCTACTGAGAATCTCCTCCGTTCGGTGCCGCGTCATCAACGTTCAGACGGTGTGCGATGGCGTCGCAGACAAGTGCGCCGAGAACCGTCTTTGCGTCCTCGATGCGCCCATCGAGGACGGCATCGACCAGTTCGGTGAGATCGACGAGGTCCACGTTGATGAACTCGTCCGTATCGGGATCGGACCCCACGAACGAGAGGCCCGTTGCCATATAGATGTGTATGGTCTCATCGGCAAAGCCCGCAGAGGTGGCGATGGTGGTGAGAAACGCCATGTGCTGCGCGACCATACCCGTCTCCTCGGTGAGCTCGCGCCGGGCACAGTCGAGCGGATCCTCGCCGGGGTCGAGCTTTCCGGCGGGAATCTCCACCGTCACGCGACCCAGCGCCGTACGGTACTGACGCACGAGGCAAATCCGTCCGTCATCCGTGAGTGCCACCACCGCAACGGCTCCGGGATGGCGCACGACATCGCGGAGGGCGGTGCGCCCATCGGGCAGGCGCACCTGTAGGCGGTCGACGTTGAAGATGCGTCCCTCCCAGGACACGTCCTCCGAGAGGACCTCCTCGGCAAGCATGTGGTCGCGCGGATCGTCATCGCCCTGCACCAGATGGCGACGCTGGGGAAGCCCGGAGCCATGTCCCTGCCCGCTGCGATCGCCATCAAAGGCAAAGGCAGACGCATGCTCCCTGAGACCGTCGGTGGCGCGCTCTCGGCGCGCCCGTTGATCCCCCTCGTCGTCACGTGCGGTTATGACGTCTGACATGGTAACCGTCCCCCTACAGCCTCTCACGGCCCTTGATGGCCTTCATGCCAATGTCATGGCGATAGGCCTTCCCCTCGAACCAGATCTTGTCACACGCCTCATAGGCACGGTTGCGTGCGTCCTCGAAGGTAGGCGCCACCGCCGTCATATCGAGGACGCGCCCCCCATTGGTGAGCACGGTCCCGTCGGACGACAGGGCGGTACCCGCATGATAGACGGTCACGCCGGGAAGGGCATTGGCCTCGTCGATTCCCGATATGGGCTTGCCCTTCTCGTACGCACCGGGATAGCCTGCGCTCGTCAGTACCACGGAGACGGCCCAGTCGTCATCCCATGCGACCATGTCGGGACACAGGGTGCCCTCATCACAGGCGAGGAAGCACTCCACAAGATCCGCCTTCATGCGTGGCAGGACCACCTGGGTCTCTGGGTCGCCAAAGCGGGCGTTGAACTCAAGCACCTTGGGGCCGCCCCTCGTGAGCATGAAGCCCCCGTAGAGACAGCCGCTGTAGGCGATGCCGTCCGCACGCAGCTGGTCGACGACCCTCTGCTCGATGGCAACCATCCGATCCAGCTCACCGGGCAGCAGGATGGGAACCGGGGAGTACACGCCCATGCCACCCGTATTGGGCCCGCGGTCTCCGTCGAGGGCACGCTTGTGATCCTGCGAGGTGGCCAGGGGCACCACGGTGGTGCCGTCCGTGAGGGCGAGGAGCGAGCACTCCGGGCCCTCGAGCAGCTCCTCCACGATGACCTTGGCGCCCGCGTCGCCGAACGCCCCCGAGAGGCACTCGTGCACGCCGGCCAGGGCCTCCTCGGTGGTCTGAGCGACGATGACGCCCTTCCCCGCCGCAAGGCCGTCCGCCTTGACCACGCAGGGACCGGCGACCTCACGCACATAGGCAGCACAGGACGCCTCGTCGGTAAAGCTGCGGTACGCCGCCGTGGGCACGCCCGCCCGTGCCATGACCTGCTTTGCAAACTCCTTAGAGCCCTCCAGCCGCGCGGCCTCGGCCGAGGGGCCGAACACGGAGATGCCTGCGGCGCGCACCACGTCGGCCACGCCACCGACGAGCGGCGCCTCGGGGCCGATGACCACCAGGCCAATACCGTGTTCGCGGGCAAAGGCGGCCACGGCGTTCCCGTCCTCCATGGAGACGTCCGCTCGTTCGGCGAGCTGGAACATGCCACCATTGCCCGGGGCGACCCACAGCCTGCCGGCGTGGGGTGACTCGGCAAGCTTGGCGAGAAGCGCATGTTCCCTCCCCCCGGACCCCAGAAGGAGGATGTCCACCGCTTCCCTGTCACGTGTTACCATATGCTGCCCCCTTGCATCCAGGGCGCCCGAGAGGGCGCCCGATCCCTTGGCTTCCTGTTCGTGCCCCCGCGTCACACGCTTCCCGCCGCCCACGATACCACGGGCCTCATCGGACAAGGCGCTGGATGCGGGTACGTAGGCGCCGCCTCCAGCACGCCTGCACCCACCGACTCGAATTCGTTGATGTCCAGGAGCTTCTCCAAGGCGGCTATGACCCGTGGCGCTCCGACGGCAAGGTCACACACTATGGTGAACTGTGTCGCACTGTTGTTGGGGGCGCCTGTCACGCGCGCCTACCTCCAGTAGCGGTCGATGGTCTGCTCGCGGTCGGGACCGACGGTGATGATGGAGACGCGGACATCGGCAAGCTGCTCCAGAAAGTCGATATAGTCCTTGGCCTCGCGCGGGAGCTGGTAGAAGTTGCGCACGCCCGAGATGTCGCAGTTCCAGCCGGGGAGTGTCTCGTAGACGGGCCTGGCATGGTAGAACACGCCCTGGTGCTCGGGGACGGTCTTGTAGAGCCTACCGTCGCACTCGTAGGCGACGCAGACCTTGATCTGATCCAGGCAGCCCAGGACGTCAAGCTTGGTGATGGCAAGGTCGGTCAGACCATTGACGCGAGCGGCGTAGTTCACGACGACGGAATCGTACCAGCCGCAGCGGCGCTTGCGACCCGTGGTGACTCCATACTCGTGGCCAGCCTCGCCGAGCCTGTCGCCAACCTCATCGAAGAGCTCCGTGGGGAAGGGGCCAGAGCCAACGCGGGTGAGGTACGCCTTGGCGACGCCCAGCACGCGGTCGATGTTGGTGGGACCAACGCCAGAGCCGGTGACGGCGCCGCCAGCGGTGCAGTTGGAGGACGTAACAAACGGATAGGTGCCAAAGTCGATGTCGAGCATCGTGGCCTGCGCGCCCTCGAAGAGGATGTTCTTGCCGGCCTCGAGCTGCTCGTTCAGGAAGAGGGAGCTCTCGACGATGTAGGGATGGATGCGCTCGGCATATGGCAGGTAGGTCTCACAGATCTGCCCCACGGTATAGGTAGGCATGCCATAGACCTTCTCCAGGATGGGGTTGGTATAGGCCAATGCGGCCTCGAGCTTCTCGCGGAAGATCTTCTCGTCAAGCATGTCCTGCACGCGCAGGCCGGTGCGGTTCATCTTGTCCATGTAGGTGGGGCCGACGCCGCGCTTGGTGGTGCCGATGAGGTTCTTGCCGAGCCTCTTCTCGTGGGCGCCATCGAGGTCCTTGTGATAGGGCATGACGATGTGCGCGTTGCTGGAGATCTTGAGATCCGCACAGGAGATGCCCTGGGCCTCGAGCGTGTCGATCTCGCCGAGAAGGATCTCGGGGTCGACGATGCAGCCGTTGCCGATCACGGGGTACGTCCCCTTGTACATGACGCCGGAGGGAACCTGATGCAGGGCGAGCTTGTGACCGTTCGCCATAACGGTATGGCCGGCGTTCGCGCCACCCGCATAGCGACACACCACATCAAAGCTGCCGGAAATGAGGTCGGTCACCTTGCCCTTGCCTTCGTCACCCCACTGCGCGCCAACCAGAACTGATGCGGACATGCTGATTCCCTTCGAAGAGCGTGCGGTACCTCACCAGTATAGGCGTAGGCACCGGGCGAGGCGGTGAGCAGTTCGTCGGCTACTCCTGGAAGTTCCTGTCGACCTCCACGAACTTGGTGGAACCCGCGAGGAACATGAGCGGCACGATGTCAAGCGGGCCGGAGCGGTTCTTGGCGATGATGAAGTCGGTCACGTTGGGGTCGGGACGGTCGTCGCGCGCGGCCTCCTCCTCGGTCATGGAGCGGTCGAGCAGGATGACGATATCGGCATCCTGCTCGATCGACCCAGACTCACGCAGGTCAGAGAGCTGTGGACGCTGACCCTTGCGATCCGTGACCTGGCGGTTGAGCTGCGAGAGCGCCACGACGGGACAGACGAGGTCCTTTGCCATGATCTTGATGCCACGGCTCATCTCGCTGACCTCGGTGGCGCGGCTGTCGGTGCGCCGCCCCGACGGGGGCGAGAGCAGCTGCAGGTAATCGATGAGTATGAGCTTCCTGGGCTTGTCCTTGAGCATGCGGCGCGCCTTGGCGCGAATCTCCGTCACGGTGGTACCGGGCGTGTCGTCGATCATGAGGTCGAGGGTCGAGAGCTCCTGTGTGGCTTGGAAGACGGTGCTCCACTGGTCGCTCTTGATGTGCGCGCCACGAATGGCCGTGAGTGGGATGCGCGCATAGGACGAGAGGAGCCTCTGGGCGATCTCCGTCTTGGACATCTCAAGGGAGAAGAAGGCCACGCTCGTGCCCTTTGCCGCCGCATTGACGGCAAGGTTGAGGGCAAACGACGTCTTGCCCACGCCAGGACGGGCGCCGATGACCACCATCTGGCCCTCGCGGAGCCCCTGGAGCCGAGCGTCGATGGTGGAGAATCCCGTCTCCACGCCTATGATGCCGTTGGGGTTCTGTGCCGCCTCCGCCAGCTCGTCATAGAGGTCCCCCATCACGTCACCGATAGTGGAGTAGCCGCTCCTTATCTCGCGGTTGGTCACGCCCAGCAGCAGGTTCTCCGCAGAGTCCACGACTTCCTTGGTGTCCTCCGGCGCATCGAAGGCCAGGGCGGAGATCTTTGCCGATGCCGTGATGATGTCCCTCAGCGTGGCATCGCGATGCAGTATGCCCACATAGTGCGGCCAGTTGACGAGGGACGGACCCTCCTTGTTGAGATCCAGCAGATAGCTGGCACCACCCACCTTGTCGAGCTGGGCCGCACTGCGCAGATGGTCCGCCAGCGAGATGGGGTCGATGGCCGTGCCCTTGTCGAACATCTCGTTCATGGCCAGGAAGATCGTGCGATGCGCATACTGATAGAAGTCGGTTGGCTCCAGCTCCACCAGGCACTCCTGCAGGATCTCCGGGGAGACGAGCATGGCAGAGAGGACGGACGCCTCGGCAGCGCTGTCCTGTGGCATGGACGCGCCCCGCTCGAGGGGCGACGTGTCGTATTCGTTCTGGCTCTCCCGACGCTGCGGCATGCTCACCCACTCCAAGAGGCTCTGTCTGGGCTGATGGGGACGGGTGAAACTCATCTGAACCCGTACTCCGGGGATACGCTACCCTCGCTGCGAAAAATGTCAAATTTGCCTCCACCTGCGCTTTGTTGATACCGCTCTGCGCTGAGCTTTGATTCCGCGGCTTTTCAACGTTATCAACAATTTTGAAAATATCCTTCTGGCCCAGTTTTCAACATTCCTGCTTGCCAGGAAGTCTCCGCCCGCACATGAGGGTTTTTACCTGCAACAATTCTGAATGAAAGAATATGCTTAATGTTCTTGCAGGTACATGGGGTGTACTCGACACTCGAACAAAAGGGGAAGGCCCCGGAACAGGTGTTTGTCCGAAGCCTTCCCCGCCCGACTCTGGGCTGTACCTCCTCGCGAGCCTCACATGAGGCGCGCCTTTGTTCAAAAACCACCGATGACGCGCCGGGGGAGGACGATGCTACTCGGCCTCATGCCCCTCGACGGCGGCGCGCTCGGCGACAGCCTGCTCGGCGGCCTCCGCGCCCTCGGTGACGGCGGTCGCGGCGGCAGCCTGCTCGTCTGCGGCAAGCTCCTCCTCGGCCACGCCAACCAGCACCGCAAGCTCCGCATTGATGTCACGGTAGAGGTTGATCTCGATACTGTGGCTACCAGCCGTCTTTATTGCCGCGGTACGCGTAATGCGCTTGCGATCAACCTCCACGTCCAGCTGCGCCTTGATCACGTCGGCGATCTGGGCGGTGGTGACGGAGCCAAAGAGCTGGTTGTTCTCACCGACCCGTGCCTCGACGATCACGGTCTTGCCGTTGAGCCTCTCCCGCATCGCACGTGCGGTGGCGATGCGCTGTTCCTCGCGCTTCTCGATGCCGCTGCGACGCTGGTCGAGCTGCTTGATGTTGCCCGGGGTGGCGGGTTGGGCGATCTTGTTGGGGAACAGGAAGTTCTCCGCATAGCCCTGGGCGACCTCTACGATGTCGCCCTCGCCGCCCTTGCCCCTGAGCTCATCCAGAAGGATGACTTTCATGGGTACTCCTTAACGACGTCGGCCTTGGTGCCGACTATTGCCTGATGATGTGCACGCCTAACCGCGATTGCGGCCGCCACGCGTGGAGACCACGCTGGCGGCATACGGCAGAAGCGCCATCTCACGGGCGCGCTTGATGGCGAGCGCGATGTCGTGCTGATGCTGCGTGCAGGCGCCCGTGACGCGACGGGGCTTGATCTTGCCACGATCGGTCATGTACTTGCGAAGGAGCTGGGTGTCCTTATAGTCAATGAACTCGACGTTCTCCTTGCAGAACTGGCAGTACTTGCGACGCGGCTGGCGCTGCTCGACTTGCCTTTGCTTGGCCATGTCTTATACCTTTCTCCGGCGACGATGTCGCCTCTCAAGATCCTAGAACGGAATGTCCTCGTCGTAGACGTCCGCAGAGGGGGGCTTCTGGACGGGAGGGCTCTGCGGTGCGGGGGCGGGTGCGGGAGCGGGCGCCGTGTAGCTGGGTTGCTGCTGGCTGGACTGTTGGTAGCCCCCCTGGGGACCCTGCGCGCCGGCGCCCCTGGGCGAGAGGAACTCCACCTCGTCCACGACGACCTCCAGCTTGCTGCGACGCTGCCCGTCCCTCTCCCAGGAGCTGTAGCGGAGCTTGCCCTCCACGGCGACCTTTGAGCCCTTGGAGAGGAAGCGGCTGAGCGGCTCGGCGCGGTTGCCGAACACGACGCAGTCCACGAAGTTGGGGACGTCCTCCCACTCGCCGCTCTGGTTGCGGCGGCGGTCGTTGACGGCCACACCGAAGCGCAGGATGGCGGTGCCGGACGTGGTCTGCCTCAGCTCGGGGTCGCGCGTGAGGTTGCCCGAGATGTTCACCCTGTTGATGCTCATCGTTCACTACCTCTCATCCGTGAGACGTATGGCTCGTTCCCGCACTTAGTCCTCGTCGGTACGACGCACGACCATGTGGCGCTTCACAGCATCGTTGATGCGAAGGATACGGTCGAGCTCGGCAATCTGGCTGGGATCTGTGCGGAAGTTGATGAGGGTGTAGTCGCCCTCGTTGAGCTTATCGACCTCAAAGGCGAGCTTACGCTTGCCCCAGTCCTCGACACCGCCGACCATGCCACCGTTCTCGGTGATGGCGACCTCGATGCGCCTCATCACAGCGGCGCGCGTCTCCTCGGTTGCTGCGGGATCGACAAAATACAGCAGCTCATAAGCCTTCATGTTGTCACCTCCTCTGGACTAGCGGCCCCGGTTGGTGAAGGTGCGTCCGGGGCAGGAAAGGTCAAGTGTGCACTGTAGCACAGAGGACCTGGCCTTCCCATCCGTCCTCCCCTCAGCGGACCTCGACCACACAGTTCTCATATCTGGGTCAATGGTAGGACTCGTGTCTGGCAGAACTGTCCCCAAGGTCTGCAGAGAGTGGGCTCTGTCCACACTTCGCTCTGGTAGGTGACCTGCAGAGAGCGATATGCGCTCTTGCGTCATCCCCTCTCTCCATATGGTCAACAGAAGAGAGAGGCGCCCCTGTGGGACACCTCTCTCTGAGACCGCTACCTGACGAGACCTACTGCTGCGGGGTTCCACTCGCGTCATCGGAGGGCTCGGGAGCAGGCGACGGCGGCACGGCAGGCTGGGGGGCAGGGGTCGCCTGAGCCGTCTCCGAAGCGGACGGGGAGGTGGAAGCCGCCTGCGGGGCGGCAGGCTGAGCGGGCTGAGCCGCCTCCGAAGCGGGCTGGGAGACAGGAGCCACCTGAGCCGTCTCCGAAGCGGGCTGAGCGGCGGGCGCGGGCTGCGCGGGCTGAGCCGCCTCCGAAGCGGGCTGCGCGGCGGGCGCGGGCTGAGCGGGTGGCGCGGGCACCGGAGTTGCCGCAGGGACACCTTGGGGCGCGGCGACGGGATACCCACCGTCAGGCATGGCTGCCTGCTGAGGGGTCAGGGGTACCGCAACAGGTTGCGGTGCGGGCTGCTGGTAGGGCTGCCAGCTCTGCTGGGGGGCAGCCTGGGGCTGATAGCCCACAGGCTGCTGATACGGCTGGGGCTGAACCTGTGGCTGTGCATAGGGCTGCTGATAGCCCGCAGGCTGTTGCTGTGGAGCCGCCTGCTGGGGCTGTCCGTACCCATACGGGGGCTGCTGCTGTGGAGTCGCCTGTGGGGCGGCAGAGGCGCCGCCCGTAGGGAGGGTGGGAGACCAAGGCAGCGGGTCACCACTGGCACCCCACGCGGGAACATTGAACTGCCTCATCCACAGGGCAACCATATTGGTGGTGATGCAATCGATCCAAGAGCGGAAGAACAGCCCGATCATGACAACGATCAGGGCCACCACGAAGAACGATCCGAGTATGCGTGCGACGGCCTGCGTGCTGTAGTGAGACCCTGTGCTGCCCACGGTCCCTATGAAGCTCGCACCCGTGCCGGCAAACCCAATCATGGAGACGAGCGCGAGGACGACGCCAAGCACCAGACCCATGAGCAGGCTGATGCCGGTAACCTTGGCAAAGCCCTTGAAGTCGCGTTTGATCATCTCATAGATGCGGTTGATCTGATAGCCAGCGGTAAAGTCCTGATAGATCTCGGCACGGATGGCACAGACCGTAAGGAAGGTCTCTACAAAGATGCCGACGACGATCACAACGATGCTCCCCAGAACAGGGACAAGTCCTACGAACCATGCGACGAGGCCCCATACGACCCCCCAGCCAATCCTAGAGACAAAGACGCGCCAGCCACTCTTGATGCATTCACCAATCTGAACTCCCGACTGCTTCGGCGCGGCGTCCACGCCCCACGCGGTCAGGCGCCCCCACTCATAGATATAGCCGGCGACGCCCAGCCACCCCACCACCGGGACGAGCATCGCCAGACCAAGCAGAAGAATGACTTTTGGCCACCCTTTGTCACGCTTGAGGAGGCCCCAAGCATAGGAGAAATACCCGACGTTCTGTGGCATGAAAAGCTCCCTTCGTCATCTGCGCAGTCCTTCCGCGCAGAGAATGGGCTCTATGGTACGGCGAACCCCATTGCCCTATCAATGGGAAATTGACAACTTGATAATGAGTTAACGAATGACAGTCCAACCTTATGTGAAACATAAAAAGCCCGCATCCGCGGACTTGGCACACAATGGCGGAGGGGGAGGGATTCGAACCCTCGTACCCGCAAGGCGGGTAAACGGTTTTCGAGACCGCCGCATTCGACCACTCTGCCACCCCTCCGTAGGGTGAGACGGCGTCCCGAGGGACGCCGTGAGAGTTCTGGCGGAGAGTCTGGGATTTGAACCCAGGATACGCTTTAGGCGTATACACGATTTCCAATCGTGCTCCTTCGGCCACTCGGACAACTCTCCACAAGGCCGTAGGCGAAGTATAGCGTAAGTCCACCAATGAGGGAAAGCCGTTTTTCTCTCCACCTGTTCCCCTCGCCGGCACCTGCCGACATGCGAGAGAGCGTACGCCCGTCCGACCACCGTGGCTCCGCAGCATAGCATCCCATTCTTCCTGGAAAGCCCCAGTTCGGGGGCTGTTGCTTCGCGCGCGGCGCATAGGCCGACGGTACGTTGTCGTGGCGTTCTCGCGTGGTGACCGTGGGCACTGTCAGCGACTCTGATCCTCGAGTCGACCGTCTTCCATCACCAGCACCTCGTCATACCTTGGTACTACACGTTGCACAGCTGGTATACGCTCGAATGCAGGCGTGAGAGCAGGGCGTCCAGTATGGCCTTGGAGGGCATCTGGTGCCCGTTCTCGATGCGCGAGACCGTGATGGGCGAGCATATGCCCTCGGCAAGCTGCTCCTGCGTGACGTGCTGCTGTCTGCGGAGGTCCCGTATGGTCTCTCCTAGCGAGTCATGTCCATCCATGGCCCACCCCTCGATCGCATCGTCACAGGCGCCACAGTCGCAGGTGAGGACCCCGCGGCCGCATCGACAAACCAAACGGCCAGCTACTTGTCCACCATGCCGTGCCGCACGCGCCACTTGCGACGCTCGGTCTCGTTCAGGATGCGCTTGCGCATGCGGATGCTCTTGGGCGTCACCTCAACCAGCTCGTCATCCATGATGTACTCCAGGGCCTCCTCGAGTGTGAAGGCCCTTGGCGGCGTGAGCTGTACGGAGATGTCGGCCGTCGAGGAGCGCTGGTTGCCCAGGTTCTTGGTGCGGGCGATGTTGACGACCATGTCGCCAGGGCGGCTGCGCTCGCCCACGAGCATGCCCTCATAGCACTCGGTCCCCGGCCCCACGAAGAGCTGGCCGCGCTCCTGGAGCGTGCCGAGGGCGTAGGCCACGGCCTTCTCGGTGGACATGGAGATCATGGCGCCGTTCTGGCGCGTGCCGATCTCTCCAGCAAAGGGACCGTACTCGAGGAAGGTGTGGTAGAACACGGCCTCGCCATGCGTGACGTTGAGGATGCGGTTCTTGAGGCCCATGATGCCGCGTGTGGGGATTCTGAACTCGAGGTGCGTCTGCGCGGTACCGGCCTCCATGTTGGACATGGTGCCACCCACGTTGCCAAAGAGCTCGATGACCTTACCGGAGTGCTCACCCGGACACTCCACCACGGCCTGCTCGATGGGCTCGAGACGCTCGCCGCCCTCCCCCCTCTTGAAGAGCACGCGGGGCCTGCCCACCTGAAACTCGAAGCCCTCGCGGCGCATCTGCTCCATGAGCACCGAGAGGTGCAGGATGCCACGGCCGGAGACCTCCATGCCCGTCTTGTCGGGAAGCTCCTCGATGTGCATGGTCACGTTGTTCTCGCGCTCCTGCTCGAGGCGCTCCTTGAGCTGGCGGCCGCTCACGACGTCGCCCTCGCGACCCACGAGTGGCGAGGTGGAGGGCTCGAAGACGATGGACATCGTGGGTGGGTCGATCTCGATGGGATCGAGCTCCACGGGGTTGTCGGGGTCGGTGTAGACGTCGCCGATGTCGGTACCGTCGATGCCCACCACGGCACCGATGTCGCCGGCAACGACCTCCTGGCATTCCTTGCGTCCGAGGTAGTCGAAGGTAAAGAGCTGCTTGACCTGCGCCATCGCACGGCTGCCATCGTTCTTGACCACAAGGATCCTGTCGCCGTCGTGGATGGTGCCGGAGTACACGCGACCGATGCCGATGCGGCCCACGTAGTCGGAGTGGTCGATGGTCACGCACTGCATGGCAAGTGGGCCGTCCACGTCCACGTCGGGGGCCGGAAGGGCATCCACGATCATGTCGAGCAGGGGGAACATGTCCTCGTTGCCATCGGTGGGATCGAGGCGGGCGAAGCCATTGGCCGCGGAGGCATACACCACGTGCTCCATGGCAAACTCGAGCTGTCCGTCCGTGGCACCCAGATCCATCATGAGATCCAGGCAGTCATTGAGTGCCTTTTCGGGGTTGGCACCGTCGCGATCGATCTTATTGATGACCACCATGATGGAGAGACCAGCATCGATGGCGTGGCGCAGCACGAAGCGCGTCTGCGGCATGGGGCCCTCGGCGGCATCCACGAGCAGCAGGGCGCCGTCTGCCATCTTGAGCACGCGCTCCACCTCGCCGCCGAAGTCGGCATGGCCAGGGGTGTCGATGACGTTGATCTTGATGCCGTGGTACCCGATGGAGATGTTCTTGGCGAGAATCGTGATCCCGCGCTCGCGCTCCTGGTCGTTGGAGTCAAGCACACGCTCCTCCACCTGCTGGTTGTCACGGAAGGCATCCGTGGCGCGCAGGAGCTTGTCGACCAGCGTGGTCTTGCCATGGTCAACGTGAGCGATGATGGCTATGTTGCGGATGTGCTCTTGGAGCATGGACCCTCTGTGTCTCTTGCCCTGCTGGCGCAGGGATACGATGTTCAGCCCTCAGACTGTATATCAGGAGGGCCACGAAACGCTCTCCTGTGGGGATGTTCCACGTAAACTGCTCGTACACCGGGAGTACGAGCGACCGGCGGGAGGAAATGGGACAGAGAGGGGTACCCTTTCGATCCACATGGGCGCGTTTTGGCCCCAAGTGCGTGATGGGGAGCGCCACAATCGACCTCTCTGGGACCCATTCGGCATCAAGTTCGTTCTGTTTCCAACAAAATATGGCCATATGTGTCATTCCAGAGGAGCTGGCATGCCAATTCTGCCCTGAGCGAGCCCAGGCCATCACGCACTTGGGGCCAAAACGCGCCTGGAAGGCACAGACCCGGCCCTGTCCACCCACCATGACCCCTCTATGACCCCCTACAGGAGTGGCTCCAGCTCCCCAGCAGGGGCAGGGTCACTCCACACGAACCGATCTCCCGTGCCCCTTCCCTCAAAGAGCGCAAAGGCAGAGTAGGACTTGTAGCCGCGCTCGCCAAACTCGAGCATGAGGGCGTCCCGATAGGCACCCGCCTCATCGGCCACGGCACCCTCATAGGCAAGGACATAGCGGACGGCAGGGCCCATACCGGCGGAGTCACCTTCCCTGCCGAGGGCTGCCACCCTGTCGTGGGCCCCCTTCAGGCAGGCCTCGGTGCCGTCCCCAGAGAGGACATAGGATTCGGTCATGCCGGCAGCATCCTGCACCACAAGGAGCACATCGAGGCTGGAACCCTCCGCCAACAGGTCGAGGGCGTCACCTGCCAGCGTACTCGAGAGCTCATCCAACTCGGGAGAGATTCCATCCATACGCCTGGCTGTGGCTGACATATCTGTCCCATCTGTCCCCTCGTCATTGTCCCTGAGCCGAGTGTAACGCGAGAGCCGCCCACCGCAAGAGACAAAAAGGGCCGGAGCTGACGCTCCGGCCCGGCCATGTGGTGGAGACGAAGGGGATCGAACCCTCGACCTCAGGCTTGCAAAGCCCGCGCTCTCCCAGCTGAGCTACGTCCCCCTGTGCGCCCGATACGGGCAACTCGAGGCAATAAGTGCCCCAGCGGCGACTCTGACACGCTGGGGCACCTATTATCAAAGGGGTGGTGGGCCCGACAAGGTTCGAACTTGTGACCTCCCGGTTATCAGCCGGACGCTCTGACCAACTGAGCTACGGGCCCAACGCAGGGAGACATGTTACACTGCGAGAGGAGCTGGGTCAACAGAAAGCTGGGTCAACAGAAAGAGAAGGCAATTTGTCTCAACCTGTAGCTGGTGATCCTCTCCTGTTTTCGATGTTCCCGTGAGGGTACCATGACCACAGGCCTTCCCATCGTCGAGGGCCTAGAGAGGAAGCACATGGTACGCATGGACATCCAGACCATCATGATTGGCACGGGACCTGTGGGGTCACTTGTGGTGCTGAGGCCACGAGGCACCACACAGGACGACTCCAGCGTGCAGCTGCCCATCCGCATCGGAGCCATCGAGGCCGCAGCCATCTCCGCCGGGGTGGATGGGTCCGGCCAGGAGCGCCCGCTCACGCACGGACTCATGCTCGATGTCATCAGACATATGGGGGGCTCTATCGACTCAATCGAGATCATCGATGTCCGCGGCACTACGTTCTATGCACATCTCAATATAAGTTGCGAGTCCGGCCGTCACATAGAGGTGGATGCGCGCCCCTCCGACGCCATCGCCCTCGCCGTGCGCGCACGGGTGCCCATCTTTGCTGACGAGCATGTCGTCGAACGCGCGTCCATGCCGGACTTTGACCAGGTCGAGCAGGACGAGAAGCGGCAGGAGCTCAAGGACTTTCACGACTTCGTGGAGCATCTCTCCCCCGATGACTTCAAGTAACCCCTACCCCACCGCTCCCGGGCACCCCACCGACGCCCGATGTGAGCCGCATGCGCCTTATGGTGCGATGGCCTCCACCTAGTGCTATTGGGATGGTATTCCACCTGCAATTCTTTGATCTCATCTAGAAGGGGATACCACGCCGGGATCGTTGGTGTGGGCGGGTCTAGGCAGGGAAGCGGCCCCCGCCCTAGGGTTCGCAGTCGCGAGATAACGGATCCGGAGAGGGACAGCGACCGCAATGGAAGCCTCGCAACAGATCCCGACCGACGGGGACGACAGCGTGGGCCTGCGCGGACCCGAGCGCGCCCTGCTCGGGACAATGGTCGACTCGCCGAGCGGGCGGCTACCCACTGTCCGGACATGGATCACAGACGACTCGTACCTCGTGAGGGCTGCTATTCCTCAGCATCCTCCTCGATGAGCGTATCGTCCAGCTCCTCCTCGCCGCCGATGTCCACAGGCTCCTCGTCATCCGCCTCGCGTGCGCCGACGGACGCAAGGTCCAGCGTGCCCTGCAGGGGATTTCCGGCCTTGGCGGCCTTCTTCTTGTGGGCCACCATGCGCGCGACGGCACCAACGAGATCGCCCTGCGAGAGGTTCATGATCCTCACGCCCTGTGTGGCGCGGCCCAGACGCGATATGTCCGCGGTCTTCACGCGGATGACCACGCCCTCCTCCGAGACGATCATGAGCTCGTGCTGCGGGCCAACCACGCGGCACGCAACAAGGTCGCCCTTCTTGGCCGTCATGGAGATGGTTGCGACGCCCTGACCACCACGCTTGTGCTCGGGATACTCTGCCACCGGCGTACGCTTGCCATAGCCCCTCTCGGTGATGACGAGCAGGTCACCCTTGCCGTTGGATATCTCCATATCAAGCATGCGGGCTCCGTCCTTGAGCGCGATGCCTCGCACGCCCGAGGTGGCGCGGCTGGTGGGCCTTATCTCGGACTCGTCGAACAGAATGGCCTTGCCGGCCGTGGAACACAGGATGACCTTCTCCCCCTGTCTCACGCGACGCACGTTGACGAGCTCGTCATCCCTCTTGAGGTTGATCGCGATGATGCCGTCGCGACGGCTCTTGTCGTAGTCGCTCATGGCGGTCTTCTTCACCATGCCGCTCTTGGTGGCGAACATAAGGAACTCGTCCGCGGGGAACTCGCGCGTGGTGATGACCGCCGTAGGGTGCTCGCCCTCCTCGAGCGGGATCACGTTGACGAGTGCGGACCCGCGCGCATGGCGCGATCCGATGGGCAGCTCGTGCACCTTCACGCGATACACCTTGCCTCTGTTGGTAAAGAACAGCACGTAGTCGTGGGTGGACGCCACAAAGAGATCCTTCACGAAGTCGTTGTCCTTGAGCGAGAGCCCCTGGATGCCCTTGCCACCGCGTTTCTGGGAGCGATAGGTCGCTACGGGCAGGCGCTTCACGTAGCCGGCATGGGTCACGGTGATGACCATGTCCTCCTCAGCGATGAGGTCCTCGACGTCGAGCACGACCGGGGCATCGGAGATGGTGGTGCGGCGCCTGTCGGCGAACCTCTCCTTGATCTCGAGCATCTCCGACTTGATGACGGCCAGGATCTTTTGCTTGTCGGCAAGAAGCTCCTCATAGTAGGCGATGGCGCGGCGCAGACCGTCCAGCTCGTCCTGGAGCTTGTCGCGCTCGAGGCCGGTGAGCCGGCGCAGGCGCATCTCGAGGATGGCCGTCGTCTGCTCCTTGGTGAACGAGAAGCGCGCAATGAGCCGCTCCGAGGCCTCCGCATCCGTACGGCTGGAACGGATGATGGAGATGACCTCATCGATGTGGTCGAGCGCGACGAGCAGGCCCTCGAGGATGTGAGCGCGGGCCTTGGCTTTTGCCAGGTCGAACTTGGTGCGCCTCGTGACCACATCGACCTGGTGATCGATGTAGCACCGCAGGATCTCGGACAGCGAGAGCAGCTTGGGAACGCCGTCCACGAGAGCGAGGTCGATAATGCCGAAGGACGCCTGCAGCGACGAGTACTTGTAGAGGTTGTTGAGTACGACCTCGGGGATGGTCCCCTGCTTGAGCTCCATCACCAGGCGCAGGCCCTTACGATTGGACTCGTCGCGCATGTCGACAATGCCCTCGATGCGCTTCTCATTGACGAGCGCGGCTATCTTCTCCTGCAGGTTGCCCTTGTTGACACCATAGGGGAACTCGGTGAACACGAGCTTGTTGCGCCCACCCTTGGTGGATTCCACATGTGCCTTCGCGCGCAGGGTGATGATGCCGCGCCCCGTCTCGTAGGCCTGCTTGATGCCCTCGGAGCCCATGATGACGCCGGCCGTGGGAAAGTCCGGTCCCGGCATGACGCCCATGAGCTCGTCGACCGTGACCTCTGGGTTGTCGATCATCATGCACGTGGCGTCGATGGCCTCGCCCAGGTTGTGGGGTGGGATGTTGGTGGCCATGCCCACGGCGATGCCCTGCGAGCCGTTGACCAGCAGGTTGGGGAAGCGCGCCGGCAGCACGTCCGGCTCCTGGAGCGACTCGTCGTAGTTGGGCTGCCAGTCCACCGTGTCCTTGTTGAGGTCGCGCAGGAGCTCCATGGCCGGGCGTGCCAGGCGGCTCTCGGTGTAGCGCATGGCGGCCGCCGAGTCGCCATCGATGTTGCCAAAGTTGCCGTGGCCGTCCACGAGCGGCACGCGCATGGAGAACCACTGGGCGAGGCGCACCATGGCGTCATAGACCGCCGAGTCGCCGTGCGGGTGGTACTTGCCGATGACTTCGCCCACGGTCCAGGCCGACTTCTTGTGCGGCTTGTTGGGGAAGATGCCCGCCTCGTTCATGGCGTAGAGGATGCGGCGGTGCACCGGCTTCAGGCCATCACGCACGTCGGGCAAGGCGCGCGCTGTGATGACCGACATGGAGTACTCGATGAACGACTGCTCCATCTCGTGACCGAACTCGCGGAACTGAAGACTGCCACCGTGGATGTCCGCCTCATCAGACGGCTCGCGGTCGTCCTCCCCCACCTCGAGTGCGCCGTCATCCCCATCGTCGAGACCCGTCTCGTCCTCGGCGCCGGGATCATAGATGGGGGTGTCGGAGCCCTCCTGGTCATGCTCCGCCCTGTCGAGCAGCTCGCGCAGGTCATCAGGCATCCGAGTACCATCACCGGCACCCATGCCCCCCTGGTTGTTGGTATCGTCTGCCACGTGGCATTCCCCCCGTTAGATGTCAAGGAAGCGGGCGTCCTTGGCATGGCGCTCGATATAGTTGCGACGGTATTCCACCTGAGTGCCCATGAGATGAGAGACGGCGACCGCCGCCTTTCCGGCATCCTCGATGGAGATGCGCTGTAGGATGCGGCCCTTGGGATCCATGGTGGTGTCAGCGAGCTGCTGGGGATCCATCTCCCCCAGGCCCTTATAGCGCTGGACGCTGTACTTGCGTCGCCTACCCTCCACATCGATGGGCACATGCTCGTCGATTGCCTGTTTGAGCAGCACCTCCTCGGGTGTCTTGCTGTCAGGGTACACGTAGTGGATCCTCTTGCCCACCTTCACGCCAAAGATCGGTGGGCAGGCCGAGTACACATAGCCCGCATCAAGGAGGGGGCGCATGTACTTGTAGAAGAAGGTCATGAGCAGGATGCGGATGTGCGCCCCATCGACGTCGGCATCGGTCATGATGATGATCTTGTGGTAGCGGGCCTTGGAGAGGTCGAAGTCTCCCCCCTCACCACTCGCGGTGGTCACGCCCGTCCCTATGGCCGTGATGAGCGCCTGGATGGTGTCGGAGCTGAAGGCCCGGTGATCGCCCACGCGCTCCACGTTGAGGATCTTGCCGCGCAGGGGCAGGATCGCCTGGATGTCACGGCGGCGGCCATCCTTTGCCGAACCACCGGCCGAGTCGCCCTCCACGATGAAGAGTTCGGTCATCGTGGCGTCGCGCACGGAGCAGTCGGCCAGCTTGCCCGGCAGGGCCGCGCTCTCGAGAAGGCCCTTGCGTCGCGTGGCCTGACGGGCCTTCTGGGCGGCGAGGCGTCCCTTGGCAGCCTGGGAGGCCTTCTTGAAGATCTCCTTTGCCTGGTTGGGATGCTCCTCGAGGTAGTCGGATAGCCCGTTGGCCACGATCTTGTTCGTGAGGCCACGCATGTAGGAGCTGCCCAGCTTGGCCTTGGTCTGTCCCTCGAACTGCGGATCGGGCAGCTTGACCGAGATGACCGCCGTCATGCCCTCGCGCACGTCGTCGCCCGTGAGGTTGGCGTCCCTCTCCTTGAGCAGCTTGTGGCTGCGGGCGTAGTCGTTGATGGTCTTGGTGAGGGCCGTGCGGAATCCCTCGAGGTGCATGCCACCCTCGTCGGTGTAGATGTCGTTGGCGAAGGACATCACCGTCTCGGAGAACGCGGAGGTCCACTGCAGCGAGACCTCGACCTCGCCCTTCTTGTCGACGGGCACGTCGGGGTCGCTCGTGCCCTCGATGTAGATGGGCTTGGAGCACCCCGGCAGGATGGTCCTGCCCTCGTTGAGGAACCTCACGAAGTCGATGATGCCGCCGGAGTAGCAGAACTCGTCCACGCGCGGCGTCAGCTCGCGTTCGTCCGTGAGGACGATCTTGAGGTTCTTGTTGAGGAAGGCCGTCTCCTGCAGGCGGTCATGCAGGGTATCGTAGCTGAACGTGGTGGTCTCGAAGATCTCCTCGTCGGGCCAGAACGTCACGGTGGTGCCGGTGGCCTTGGAGGTGCCTATCCTCTTCATCTTGCTGGTGGCCTTGCCGCGCGAGAACTCCATCTGATAGATGCCGCCATCACGCTTGACCGTGGCGACGAGCCGTTTGGAGAGGGCATTGACCACGGAGATGCCCACGCCATGCAGGCCTCCGGAGACCTTGTAGGCCGCGTTGTCGAACTTGCCACCGGCGTGCAGGATGGTCAGGACCACCTCCAGTGTGGGGATCCCCTTCTGGGGGTGCTTCTCCACGGGGATGCCACGACCATTGTCCTCGACGGTAATGGAGCCATCCATGTGGATGGTGACCTTAATTCTCGTGCAGAAGCCAGCCATGGCCTCGTCCACGGAGTTGTCCACGATCTCCCATACCAGATGATGCAGGCCAGAGGCAGAGGTGGTGCCGACATACATGCCCGGGCGCTTGCGCACGGGATCAAGCCCCTCGAGGACCTTGATCTCGTTGCCGCCGTACTTGTTCTCGTTCCTTGCCACGTGTTTCCTTCCTCGGATGACACAGAGGGGTCTGGCCACGGAGGGAACCAGGACAAGGGAGGCATGCCGCGCGTCCGGATGGCTGCATTCCATCGGTATGACCAGACCTATTGATTTTAAGCCATATGGGCGGCTTAAACCATGCCAAAACGTCCGGACACAAAGTATTCTCTTGTCAAAACTGGCAGATATCTTTTCAAAGCCACTGAGAGGCTTGTATTTAGCCCATTCGACACGTGCCCGTGTATGGGACGAACCAGCGTCTGCACACGTGACTATCTTGCCATGCCGCACACACCAGCCCCCGCGACACCCAGTGGGGCAGGCTGGCGATCGGGGTGGCGACCCGGTCCCCTGCATGCGTATGCCACGACACGGATGTCCCCGGAACCGCGGCCGGAGGCTGCCCATCGGAGCGGCCAGCCTATGAGCCATCCCGTTGGAGGCTTGCCGTCATGGCATGTCGGGCAGCATCTCTCAGCCTGGGAGGGAGCACCGACACCTCCTGTTCGACGCGCTCCTCATCCTCTGGCGAGAGGGCCACCCTCCTTACGTCGCGCGTGCCGTCCGTGTCCTCGCGCCTATGGCTGCGGGGACGGAAGGGCCGTCTGTTGAGCTTGAACTCGATGGCCGTCACATCGAATCCGACTTCGTGCAGGCGTATGCGATAGACCTCCCGGTTGGCACTAAAGTCGCTCAGGCGGGCATGGGTGTCCACGTACACCCCGAGGATGAGGCCATGTGTGGCGTTGGCGGCGTGGCGCACGTATACGCCCGTGGTATGTGTGCGCTCGACCTCGCCGTTCGCAACATTCCATGCCCAGCCTGCCCGCTGGGCCTCCCCCATCTTCGACCACATGTCATGGGAGATCAGTCCCTGCATGAGCGTCGCAGGGGTCTCCACGGAATGCGACGGCATCTCCTCCTGTAGCACCTCGCGCAGAGCCTCTTCCGTATCATCCGTATCAGAGCGATAGGCCAACATGCACCACCCTTGCCTTGGTGAGGAGCTCCTGTGGAAAGTATCCCAGATTGGTGGTGGTCACCACCGTCTGCACACCACCCTGTACGAAGCGCGTCATGGTCTCCCTGCGTCGAGCATCCAACTCGCTCATGACATCATCAAGCAGCAGGAGCGGCGCCTGGCCCACGATCTCGTGGGCCAGGCGGACCTCCGCCATCTTCCAGGCGAGGACGATGGAGCGCTGTTGCCCCTGGCTTCCAAAGGATCGCACGTCGCGGTCGTCGATGCGGAAGGCCAGCTCGTCACGCTGGGGGCCGACCGTCGTCTGCTGGCGCCGAAGCGATTCTGGACGCGTCCTCTCAAGCGCATCTGCCAGCCTTTCGGCGAGGGTATCCCTCGACAGTCCCACCAGCTCCTCCTCGGCACCAAGCGAGGACCTATAGGTGCACGTCAGTCGCTCGCCCGGGGCAATCTCGCCATAGGCGGCGACGAGGTGGCCCCTCAGACGGCAGAACAGCCGCAGACGGGCTGACAGGAGCGCCGCACCGCCAGCGGCCACGGATGCGTCCCAGGCGGCGAGCATGGAGAGGTCCGGACGATCCTCCTTGAGGAGATGGTTGCGCTGCTCGATGGCGCGCTGGTAGGCGACCGACAGGCGACCATACCCACGGTTGGCCTGGCGGCCAAAGCCATCCAGCTCGTCTCTGCGCCAGGCGGCACCGCGCTTGACGAACGAGAGGTCGTCAGGGTTGAACAGCACACTCATAAGCGTCTGGGGGACGTCGGCGGCGGCGCACTTCTTGCCGTTGCGCGCGAAGCGCCTCCTTCCGTCCGCCACGCACACCGCCATGTCCACCACACGGCCATCTCCCGTAAGAGCCAGGGCCGCTCGGGCGGACGTGGCCCCCTCGCGAACAAACTCCGCGGCATGTGGCCTTCTGAACGAGCTGCCTGCCGTAAGCAGCTGCAGCGCCTCGACGACATTGGTCTTGCCTACGGCATTCTGGCCATGGAGGATGGTCATGCCTGGGGAGACAGCGAGCTCCAGGTGCCCGAAGTTCCTCCAATCATCAAGGGTCAATGTGGAGGCAGCAAGACCCAAGGCTACATCCTCACGGGCATGAGCAGATACAGGTAGTTGATCCTCCCGTACGATTTGAAGATGCCTGGTTGCATGGTGCTCTGAAGCTCAAGCGTGATCTGCCTCTCATTGGATGCCGCATTGACGCAGTCAAAGACATAGTGGTAGTTGAGGGCGATGGCGACGCTCTCTCCGGTCACCTCCACGGGCAAAAGCTCGGTCGACTCACCCTGGTCGGGCGAGGAGGCCGAGAGCTTCATGACCTTGCCATCGGCATCGATGTCAAAGCGGACGGATGGGTTTGCCAGCGCGATGACGGACACGCGCTTGAGCGCGGCGGAGAAACCCTCCACGTCAATGGTCACCGACGTGTTGCATGAGGAGGGAAGGAGCTGCTTGTAGTTGGGGAAGGTGCCCTCGATCCTGCGTGCCACATAGGTCGTGGTGCCAAACGAGAACACGACCTGGCTCTGTGTCGTCCCAATGAGGATGCGCCCCTCCAGGGAGGGCATCGTGAGCACCTCATGCAGGGTGGTGCCGGCCACGAGAGTGACGAACTCCTCCTCTGAGGTGCTCGTCTCGGTGTTGGAGTCACAGATGGCCAGGCGGTAGGAATCGGTAGCCACCAGACGGATGGTGTTGTCCACGACGGAGAGGAGCACGCCCCCCAGCACCGGTCGCGAGCTGTCCCTCGACGTGACCCGATAGACCTTATCGACCATCCTGGTAAGCAGATCGCTTGGCAGCTCGATGGAGCGCTCGAGCGAATACTGGGGAAACTCCGGGAAATCCGAGGACTCGAGGGTGTTGAGACGGAAGGTCGACTTCTCGCAGGTGATGGTCAGCAGGCTCCCCTCATCTCTGAACGTGACGGCCGCGTTGGAGAGCGTCTTGACGATGTTGGCGAGGATCTTGCCCGAAACGACCACCTCTCCCTCCTCCTCCACGTTTGCCGGTGTCTCGTGACGGATGGAGATGGTGAGGTCGGTCGCCTCGAGGGTGAGGGTACCCTGCCGTACCTTGAGGTAGATGCCAGAGAGGATGGGGAGCGTCGAGTTCGACGCCATGCCCTTGCCGACGATGGAGAGGGCCTGCTCGAGTGACGACTGACTGACGGAGAACTTCATGAGGTGCCTTCCATCGTGATCCCATATCTAATAGTAGCTATCTATATATAAGGATAGTAGTACTAATAAGGTCTGTCGAAATGTGAATAACCGAGGGGATGTGCTGGTCAGCGCTGCGTTATTCCCCTCTCGTCGTTCATCGTCCCCTCACCATAGCCAACACGGCCTCCCGTGTCGAAAACTCCTTCTACATCGAGAGGCCGGTTATGAACGCGTTTCGACACGGACTGCACCAACTTGTCTCCATTTAGCTCTTGGCGATGATGCTGTCCTTGATGCTCTCGAGGTGATCGAGGAAGATCCGGTCCTCCTTGCGCGTCGTCTCGACCCACTTGATGCTGTGCTTCACGGTGGCGTGGCTCCTTCCGCCAAAGCGCTTGCCGATGTCGGCGAGGGTGTTGTCCGTCAGCTCGCGCACGAGCCAGATGCATACGTGTCGCGGCTCGACAACCTCCTTGTTGCGCTTGGCGCCAACGAGGTCATCGTGGGACACATCATAGTAGCTCTCCACTGCCTTCTGGATCTGCTCGATGGAGATGGTGCGCTGGGCACTGGGCCATTTTGCGGCGGCGATTCTTATGATGTCATCCCTGCCAAGGTCCTGCCCCTTCTCGCCCAGGCGCGTGGCATTGATGATGCAGGTCTGCACGAACCCCTCCATGGTGCGGATGTTGGTTCCCGCGCGCTCGGCCATGAGCCGTCGCATCTCCTTGGAGATGGTTCCGGACATGCCCCCGATATGCTCGCACTCGGCATCCTGCCTCATGCGCTCATAGAAGGTGTTGATGAGGTTGAGCTTGAGCTCATAGTCGGGTACCTGGATGCTTACGGTCACCCCTGAGTCCATGCGGCTCGTCTCGCGCTCGTCGAACTTGCTCTCCCCCATCCCCAGCTGGAGGGGCGAACGGTCGGCGGCGAGGACTATCTGCTTGCCACGTGCCATGAGGGCGTTGAACGTCTCGAAGAAGAAGCGAATCGATCCCGCCGCGGTGCTCATGTTTTGCACGTCATCGATGATGAGCACGTCCACGCTCTGGTAGTTGGTGGAGAGCGCGCTTCGGGCCGAGGTCTCCTTGTCGTTCCAGGCTATGCGGTAGTCCTCCACGAACTCCGCGGCGGTGCGGTAGGAGCAGGCCCTGCTCGAGTCGTTGAGGACGATGTAGTTTTGGATGGCCCTCAGGAGGTGCGTCTTGCCGAGGCCGCTCTTACCGAAGATGAAGAGGGGGTTGTACCCCTTGTTCTCACCGTTGGCCACCTGCTTTGCCGCCTCGAAGGCAAGCATGTTCTCCTCTCCGGCCACAAAGCGCTCGAACGTGAGCTTGCTCTCGCGTACGGCGGCGGGGTCATCGAGCAGCGTGGAGAGGTTGGGTGCCATGGGCGTCGCTGCGGCGGCGCCGGATGTGGCGGTGACAGCTGATGTCTGGAGGTGCTGTGCCTCGGCCTGGGTTATCTCGTTCGAGATGCTTGCCTTGGGCTCCCGTGCGCGCGCCGTCAGCTCCACGACAAGGTGGACGGGTTGGAACGCCGCCTCTTCGAGCAGGCGCTCGATCGTGTCGCTCTCGCGTTGGATGCGCATGCGCGCGAACCCGAGCCCCGTGGAGATGGTGAGGGTGTCACCACTGAAGTCCTCCACCTCGCAGCTCTTGAGCATCGCAATGGTCGCTGGCTGCATGTTCGTTGCCTCGATGAGGGTGAGGGCATCCGCCCAGAGCAGTTGTCCGTCTTCCTTGGCCATGTACTCCCTATCTGCCCGCCTCGTTGCGTGACGCCCGTCTCACACATGTTGAAAACTGGGGCACCAGTATATGATGAAAACTCGATCGAGGGTTGCGGCGTCCTGAGTTTGTGCCCTTGGCTTGTCGTGTGGTGGCCTAGGGGAGGTTGAGGATGGCCCGTCCCGAGGCGGTGAGGAAGCGCTTCTGCTGGCCCGTGCGCTTGGCGACGAGCCCCATCTCCTCCAGGCGCTGGAGCTCCCGCGACCAGGTTGGCTGTGATCCCGCATAGGTTCTCGCGAGGTCCGTGGGACCAACGCTCTCATGCGTGGTCAGCCAGCTGAGGATCGTGCGGCCGCGGGCGCTCAGCTCGATCGGTGCGGGAGCCGGGGAGAGGGGTCGTGGCTGTGCCTGCCGGGAAGTCGCCGCATCCTGTGCCCGTGGCTGCCAGGCGACCTGCTGTCCCGTGGTCGCAGCCTGCTGTGCGGTCCGGGTGGGCGGCTGGCCAAGGGCCTGCGCCCTCCCACCTCCTGATACGGTTGGGGCCTTCGCGCAGATTGTCACCACTGCTCCGCCGGCTATGTTGTCCTCGATCGTGAGCGAGCCGCCCTTGTCCTGCATGTACTGATGGACATAGGGCAGGCCCGACCCCACGCCGCGGATGTACTGCCTCATCTCCTCTGTGGCGGAGGTCGTCCCATATTCGAGCGCCCGCTCCTTCTCTTGGATCCCTGGTCCCTGGTCGCTGAAGCGAATGGTGTTGCCATCCTCGAGGATGCTGATGGTCGGCTGTTGGAAGTATGAGTGAATGAAGTTCTCGACGACCTCGCGGATGACCATGAAGGGGATGCTGCCCCCCTGTTCCTTGGCAAGGCGCGAGACGGTTGCCGTTATCTCCTCGAGATAGTCGCGAACGCCCTTTGGCCCGATGATCACCACGCGTGGCGCGGTCGCGGCATCATCATACACAGCCACACGAGCTGGGTAGTCGACATGAAGCGAGGGAGGGTCGGGGGTGGCGGGAGAGGCCGGATGCTCCTCTACGAATGGATAGAAGTCTCTTGTCACGCCGAAGCATCCCCTCGCCACTCTTTCATCATTGATGAAAACATTCGTTCATGAATAGATATGGATGAATGTTTTCAACACTGGTGAAACATCGTTCATAACTCCATGCCGATTCGAGGAATGGGATGAATGATTCTACCATTACCCGGGTCGTCCGGGCGCAGCCATCCCCGTATTCATTCATGCCATCGGCGGGATGGTGAATGAGGATGGCGCGCCCCTTGTGCTCGATGGCCGACGGTCACGGATGAATTGTGTGACCTAGCTGTCCTTTAGTTGACACATCCCACGGGGCGCCTCTACAATCTTATGGCTTGTTGGCACCATTTTTGACGACACCGTCCCAGGAGGGGTTACACATGAAGCGTACCTATCAGCCCAACAAGAGGAAGCGTGCCAAGACCCATGGCTTCCGTGCCCGCATGGCATCCAAGGCCGGCCGCGCCGTCCTCTCGCGTCGTCGCGCCAAGGGCCGCAAGCAGCTGACCGTCTAGTCTCATGACGGGGACCATCAAATCCAGAAGTGAATTTGAGAGGGTCTTCTCAAACGGACGGCGCATGAGCCATAGACTCGTGCGCATGACAGTGCGTTCAGGTGACAAAGGCGACTGGGGGAAGGTCGCCTTTGTTGCTCCAAAGAGACTGGGCACGGCGGTGTTCCGGAACAGGTGCAAGAGGGTGCTCCGCGAGGCCGCTCGACAGAGTGGCCTTCCCATGAAGGGAGCGGATGTCATTCTCTTTGCGACGCGTGACACGCATGACTGCACCCCACAGGAAGTTGCGTCCGCGCTTCGGTCTCTCGTCGAGAAGGCTGGTGTTCGCTCGTGAGCAGGGATGGTGTCGTCCAGGCGGCGCTCGTACGGGGTGTGAGACTCTATCAGGATACGATCTCTCCCCTGTTCAAATCCCATTGTATCTACGAGCCCACCTGCTCCGAGTATGCGCTCGAGGCGCTTGAGCGCCATGGTGTGCGTATGGGCTGCTGGCTCGCCCTCAAGCGGATCTTGCGCTGCCATCCGTTTCATCATGGCGGGTACGATCCCGTACCCTAATGATCAAAGGTCACCTACCTAACCGGAGGAACCATGTGGGATTGGTTTGTCAATCTGCTCACCAGCATCCTGGCTGGCCTCGCAGGCTTCACGAATGACTGGGGCCTTGCCGTCATCGTGCTCACCTTCATCATCCGTGTGCTTCTGACGCCGCTCATGACGCGCTCAACTGCGTCATCCGCTCGCATGCAGGCCCTCCAGCCAAAGATGAAGGAGATTCAGGACAAGTATGCCGATGACCCGGCGCGCATGAACGAGGAGATGCAGAAGTTCTATTCCGAGAACAAGTTCAATCCTCTTGGTGGGTGCCTGCCGGTCATCTTGCAGGTGCCGATCTTCTTCGCGCTGTTCACGGTTGCCCGCAACGTTCCCACCGACGCCCACTTCCTGGGGATCATGCCCTCCATCTCAGTGTCGGTGTCCGACATGGTCGGTTCGGTCGGACTCGTGGGCGCCTGGGTGTACATCCTCTTTGATGTGGCCTTCGGCGTGCTGACGCTCATCCCCATGGTGATGAACCTCAAGAACACCCCTAACGAGCAGCGGAGCCAGTCGCTTCTCATGGGTATCGTCATGGCTGTCATGATGTTGTGGTTCGGCTGGGGCGTCCCTGCAGCCGTCCTGTTGTACTATGACACGTCTGCCGTGTGGCAGGTCATTCAGCAGAAGGTCGTCACCCAGCGTGTGATGGACAAGGTCAAGGCAGAGACCGAGGCCAAGCTCGAAGCGCAGGGCGCGCAAGTTGAGGTCGTGCGCAAGGAGCATAAGCCTCGCCCTAAGAAGAAGTCCAAGTAAAAGGAGGCTCATATGAATAACGAACATATGTTCGATTCTGAGACTGAGTCTTATGATGTGGATGTCCAAGATGATGTCACTTCCTCATCCGATGACTCCTTCGCCGAGATCAAGTCACGGTACGAAGGAGATCAGGGTCTGACGGACGTGGACGTCGATGCCATTGCCGACCTTGCCGTGAGCTACCTGCGGTCGCTGCTCTCCTACTTTGGTGAGGAGAACGTCTCCGTCGATGAGTATGACGGAGACGATGGCGAGCTCATCCTGGACATCAGCGGTGGAGATCTTGCCGTACTCATAGGGCGGCATGGGCGGACGCTTGATGCCTTGCAGATGATCGTGAGTTCCTACCTGAGCAATCGCCTTCACTTCCACTACCCCATCATAGTCGACATCGAAGGATATAAGACAAGACGCAAGGACAAGCTGGTATCCTTGGCCAAGACCGCCGCCAATCGCGCCTGCAAGCTGCAACAAGACGTGTGCATGGCTCCCATGAACGCCTATGAGCGCCGTATCGTTCACCTTGCTCTCGTTGACGATGGGAACGTCTCCACGCACTCTGAGGGCAAAGAACCGCAGCGCCGTGTGATTGTGACATATATGCGCAGCTAGTCCAATCAGATCAACTGCTGGTACTCTGAGGAGAGACGCTGTCTCTCCTCCTTTTTGTCAAGAATGGTTGAGTCATAAATTTCTGTCTGAGGTGACGATGAATAGTCTCGAGGAACTTCTGCGTATGTCCGTCTCATATGATGTCCCGTTGTCACTCGACCAAGCAGAGCTCGTGCTCCGACATCTAAACCTTGTGATTGAGAAGAATGGGGTTCTCAACCTCACGCGGATCGATTCGATCAGTGAGGGGATCGTAAAGCACATCCTTGACTCCCTGCTCTTCATGAAGGGTATTCCTCAGACCATATCCAGTAACGACCATGCCCAGTTCGTCGATGTGGGAACCGGAGCGGGCTTTCCGGGAATACCCTTGGTCGTCATGGGTGCCTGGCGGGGGCTTCTCATAGATTCCGTTGGAAAGAAGTCTAGGGCAGTACGTGAATTCGTAGAGGAGCTGGGACTCAGACATAGGGTGAGCGTCGAGACTATTCGCGCTGAAGACCTTGCACGCAGTAATCCTCTGTGTTTTGACGTGGTCACCGCACGGGCCGTCGCAGAGATCTCAGTCCTCCTCGAGTATGCCTCACCACTTCTGAAACGCGATGGGCTGCTTGTCTGCTCGAAGGCACACGTTCCTGACACAGAGCTCCGTCATGCCAAGCAAGTTGCCCCACTCTGTGGTTTTCATCATGTTTTACGTGAAACCTTCGAACTACCTCTGGACATGGGGCATCGAGAGATTCTGAGCTATAAGAAGACTGGTGCAGCAACGGTAAGGCTTCCACGACAGGCTGGCATGGCAAAGCATATGCCCTTATAGGAACGGTCACATACCTTCCTCCTGTCGTCTCATGAGGTACATCTCCTGTATGATGGGAGCAGCTTGATCGAATGCATAGGTAGATCATTCTAATTCGAGGGGGCATCTGTGGACTACAAGGAAGTAAAACGGGGCTATCCAGATCGTCCGGCCCATGTCATTTCAATCATCAATCAAAAGGGAGGTGTCGGTAAGTCAACGACGGCCGTGAACCTCTCGGCATATCTGGGTGAGAATAGGAAGAAGGTTCTCGTTCTCGACTTTGATCCACAGGGCAATACGACAAGCGGTTACGGAATAGACAAAGAGGGACTTGATGCGGATGTCTATGATGCCCTCCTCCATGACTATGAAATCGAGAATCTCATCATTCCGACATGCCAAAACTATGTGTATATGATTCCTGCGACGATCCAGCTCGCTGGCGCAGAGATCGAGCTTGTAAGTAAGGTTTCACGTGAAACAATCCTCAAAGGAATACTGGATCCTATCCGAGACGACTTTGATTACGTCTTCATAGACTGTCCGCCATCCCTCGGCCTTTTGACGGTGGACGCTCTTGTTGCATCCGATTCACTCCTGATTCCGATACAGTGTGAGTTCTATGCGCTGGAAGGTGTGACGAAGCTTCTGGAGTCCATGAAGATGGTCCGTGGCAACCTCAATCCGGACCTCGATGTGTTTGGCGTTCTGATGACGATGTATGACGGCAGAACGACACTCTCAAAGCAAGTCGTGGAGGAGGTACGAAACTACTTTGGGAACAGGGTGTTTAAGACCGTCATTCCACGAAGCGTCAAGCTTTCAGAGGCGCCATCACACGGCGTCCCCATCAACCTCTACTCACGTATCAACAAGGGTGCCGTTGCATACTCCAAGCTCGCAAAGGAAGTGATGCGCCGTGGCTAGAAAAGGGGGACTCGGCAAGGGGTTAGAGTCACTCATGGGAGGAGCGGACGCCGAGATAGCGGCCGTTGCCCCTGACACGTCCATCGCATTGGACAAGATCAAACCCAACAAGAACCAGCCGCGCAAGAACTTTGATGAGGAAAAGCTCCATGAGCTTTCTGACTCCATCCAACAGAATGGTGTCATTCAGCCCATTCTGCTTCGCAAGTCTGGAACGGGCTATGAGATCGTTGCGGGCGAGCGCCGTTATCAAGCGGCAAAGTTGGCTGGATTGAAGGAAATACCAGCCGTAGTGCGCGATATCTCCGACAGTGAAGTGTTCCAGATCGCACTTATCGAAAACCTGCAGCGCACCGATTTGAATCCCATCGAGGAGGCTCAGGGGTATGAGAAGCTCATCAGGGACAATGGGTTTACACAAGAGCAGCTTGGTCATGTGCTCTCCAAGTCACGATCGGCCATAGCCAACACACTGAGACTGCTTGACCTGCCTCAGACCGTGCAGGATATGATGGCGGAGGGAGTCCTTACTGCCGGTCATGCACGTGCGATCCTTGCCGTGGCAGGTGACGAGCAGAGAGAGAAACTTGCCCAGAGGGTTCTCCACGATGGGCTGACCGTCCGACAGACAGAACGTCTTGCCCCACTATTTTCTGGCACGAAGACGCCTAAACCCGTACGTGAACCTACTCCCGGCTCATTCAGACGTGCTGCACGGCAGCTTCGTCTCGCGCTTGATACGAATGTTCGGGTAAAGCACGTGCGCAACAAGAACAAGATCGAAATCGAATTCTCCGACGAGGATCAACTGGCGGAGCTGGTTGCCAGACTCCTTAAGGCGAGGATGGAGGATCCCGATGAGGAGTAAAGGGAGACTTATCCTCACAGGCGTGCTTGTGGGGACGGCAGTGGCAGCCTATCGACTCCTGCTTACCGACGATGCCCGTGAGAACCTGAGGAGTGCGGTCATGACGGTTGTGGATGGCTATGGGAGGGTGTCCGACGCACTGGGTATACGCCGCTCGTATGCAGATGAGGACGAGGTGCTCGCCCGTAACCGCGAGGAACTCAGGCAGGAATGGGAGAGTGTAGGATTCTAGTTGCCAGTGCATGCGACTCTAAGGGGGGCGGTGACGAACACTTGTTCGTCACCGCCCCCCTCCCTCTCTCTGGACGCAATGGGCGGCTACCTCAACATGCGACCAGCGTTCTGCCTGAGCTGTCCGCAGGCCGCATCTATGTCAGAGCCACGCGAGGCCCGGATGGTGGCTTCGACACCGACGCTCACAAGGCGGCGCACGAACTCTTGCGTCTTCGCATCCGAGGACGGTCGGAACTTCGAGCCCCTGACGTCATTGAGCCTGATGAGGTTGACGTGTGCGAGATTGCCGCGGCAGAAGTCGCACAGCGCGCCAATCTCATCCTCCGTGTCGTTGACACCCTTGATGAGCGCATACTCGTAGGTCGGTCGCCGCCCCGTCTTGTCGACGTATTCGCCCATGATGTCATAGAGGTGCATGAGGGAGTACTTCTTGACGCCTGGCATGAGCAGGTCGCGTGTGCGCTGCACGGCGGAGTGAAGCGAGACGGCGAGGGTGAACTGCTCTGGCTCGTTGGCAAAGCGCCTGATCATGGGGATGATGCCGCACGTGGAAACCGTCAGGTGGCGCGCGCCAATGCCTGTGCCATCGGGGGAATTGAGCCTTCTGAGCGCCGCGAGCGTTGCATCGTAGTTGGTGAAGGGCTCGCCCTGTCCCATGAGCACCACGCTCGTCACACGGCGGCCAAAGTCGTCGCGTACATGCATGACCTGCTCGTAGATCTCCCCAGCTGTGAGGGAGCGGGTGAGGCCGGCAGTCCCCGTCGCACAGAAGGCGCACCCCATGCCACAGCCAGCCTGACTGGAGGCACAGACGGCAAGCTTGCCCGCCGATGGCATGCCCACGCACTCCACGGTGGTGCCATCCTCAAGGCGTAGCAGGTACTTATGGCTACCGTCCTGCGAGACCTGACGCGCGACCTCGGTGACGGAGTCAAGGGTGACACGGCGTGCCAGCTCGGCCCTCAGTCCCTTGGGGAGATTGGTCATGTCATCCAGCGACGAGGTGTTCTTGTTCCACACCCAGTCCTCGATCTGCCTGGCCCGAAAGCCTGGTTGTCCAAGTTTTGCGAGGAGCTCCACGAGCTGGCCATGGGTCAGGGCATGGAGGTCCGTACGCTCGCGGGAGGCTCTGTTGGCGTCTTGCATGTCCGTCAGTCCTTGCTCGCTGTTCACCGGTGAGGTGGAGTATCCTCAAAGTCGACGAGTGCTCGTCGATGAGAGTCTAGCGTACCTCACCTGAGCAATAAGGAGCCACCATGGCAAAGCCCGAGCTAACGCAGAACAAGGTCGCCATCCTTGCCGGCGGCTGGTCCGATGAGGCCCCCATCTCGATGGAATCGGGCAGAAATGTCGAGAGGGCCCTGCATGAGGTCGGTTTTACCCAGGTGGAGGTTCTGAACGTGGCGGATGACGGCTTTGTCACCACGCTTGCCAACGGCGGCTACGACGTGGCGTTCGTCGCCATGCACGGCCACTATGGGGAGGATGGCTGCATCCAGGGCCTTCTCGAGATACTGCACCTTCCCTACACGTTCTCGGGCGTGCTTGCCTCGGCCGTGGCGACCGACAAGTCCGTTGCCAAGACGGTGTGCTCCGCGGCAGGCATCACGCTTCCTCGGGGCATGACGGTCGCGCATGACGCCGTGCTTACCCCGAAGGACGTCAGCACCCTTGAGGACACGCTCGGCTACCCCATGTTCGTCAAGCCTGCCTCCAACGGCTCCAGCTTTGGCGTGAGTCGCGTGACGGCCGCCCGCCAGCTCCAGGATGCCGTGGATAGGGCAGGGGCCGGGGGGGATGACGTGCTCATCGAGGAATGCATCGAGGGCATCGAGATCACGGTGCCGGTTGTGGGGACCGCCAAGCCCTATGCCCTGCCCATCGTGGAGATCGTCTTCGATGCGGACTTCTACGACGTCACGGTCAAGTACGAGGCGGGCGCACTGCATCATGTGATTCCCGCGCGCCTGCCCGAGGATGTCTATCGTCGTGCCGAGGAGATGGGCATCGCCGCCCACAAGGCGCTCGGTTGCCGGGGCGTCTCACGGACGGACCTCATCGTCAAGGACGACGGAACGCCGGTCATGCTCGAGACGAACATGGTTCCTGGCATGACGGAGCGGAGCCTCCTGCCGGACGCGGCGGCCCGCGCGGGCATCGGCTTCCCCGAGCTCTGCAAGCGGTTCGTCCAGGACGCGCTGGACGAGTGCGACGCACGGACGCCACGATAGGCATGGGGCGAAGCACGGCATGCAGCTAGAGGACCTTCTCCTTCCCGACATTCCCGCGAGCACGAGGAATGCCTATCTCGGCCTTTCCGCGCGTGCGGAGGTGGTGGACTTTGGACCCTTGGAGGACGGTGTCATCGTGCTCGACACCGAGACCACGGGACTCTCGTTCAGGGACTGCGAGCTTATCGAGATCGCCGCCGCACGGCTGGAGGGGCGCGCCGTGATGGGGCGCTATCACACCTTCGTGAACCCGGGGCAGCCCATACCCCCGGAGATTGCGCGCCTCACGAACATCCGTGACGTGGACGTGGCCGATGCTCCCACACCGCGCGAGGCGGTCGCTGGCCTGTCCGACTTTGTGGGCGGCATGCCTGTGATCGCGCACAATGCCACGTTCGACCGCACGTTCATCCAGAAGGCCGCCGGTGGCTCCTCCGTGAGCGATCTGTGGATTGATTCCCTGGCGCTCTCGCGCATTGCACTGCCCTGCCTGAGGACGCATCGACTTTCCGACATGGCCATGGCATTTGGTTGTGACGGTGTCACACACCGTGCCATGGATGACGTGGACGCCCTCTGTGGCATGTGGCGCATCATCCTGCTTGGTCTCTCTGACCTGCCCTCGGGGCTTCTGTCCCTTCTGGCGGGCATGCATCCTGAGGTCGACTGGCCCTATCGTCCCGTGTTCTCTCACATCGCGAACATGGGTTCCACCGAGCCCTTCTCCCTCCGTGACATGCGCCTCAGGCTTGGGATGGAGGCATCGGGAGGCCGTGGGCCCAAGCGCGACGCCGCCGACGCCGCCTCGCCGCCCACGGCTCCGGCCCCGGAGGAGGTAGAAACGGCATTCAAGCCTGGCGGCGTGGTCTCCTCCCTGTATGAACGCTACGAGCAGCGCCCCGACCAGCTCTACATGGCACAGGAGGTCGCCAGGGCCCTGGGAACCTCCACCCATCGTGCGATCGAGGCGGGGACGGGGGTTGGCAAGTCCATGGCCTACCTCCTTCCCGAGGCGTTGCTTGCCAAGCGCAACAACGTGACCGTGGGCGTCGCGACGAAGACGAACGCCCTGGCGGACCAGCTTGTCACCCAAGAGCTGCCCGCACTTGACCGCGCCCTGCCGGGAGGCGTGAGCTTTGCAGGTCTCAAGGGCTACGAGCACTATCTCTGCCTGCACCGGCTGGAGCTCGCGACTGCCCTGGACCTTCCCACGCAGGCCGCCTGCGATGGCGGGCGTTCGATGAGGACCGTGCGATCCGACATGCTCACGGCGTTGGCGGTGAGCTATGCCTATGCCTGCCAGATGGTCCATGGGGATCTCGATGCCCTGGGGATCCGCTGGCGCAACGTGCCGCGCTCCATGCTCACGGTGAGGGCCACCGAGTGCCTGCGCGCCATGTGCCCCTTCTTTCCCAAGGAGTGCTTCGTGCATGCGGCGCGGCGGCGCGCCGCGGCATGCGATGTCGTCGTGACGAACCATGCCCTGCTCCTGTGCAACGTGGACATGGAGGGCAAAATCCTGCCACCCATACGCCATTGGGTGGTGGACGAGGCCCACGGCTTCGAGCAGGAGGCCCGCCGCCAGTGGGCGCGTGAGGTTTCGGGGGAGGCGGTTCGCAGGGGCTTCGAGACGCTGGGGACCACGAGGGCCGGCATCATCCACACGCTTATGGGGGAGGCATCATCGTTGGAGGGCTCCGCTCTCCTTCTACGACTTCTGACGAAGACCTCCTCCTGCGCGGCGCGCGCGTCCGTCTCCATGGGCGAATTCTTCCTCCACCTACATGATCTTTCCGGTCTCGTCACGGGTGGGGGCTATGAGACGCTCACTCTGTGGGTCGATGGCGCGGTTCGCAAGAGTGGTGAGTGGCGGGTCCTGTATGAGGCGTTCAAGGCCGCCGAACAGCGGCTCTGTGAGCTCGCGAAGGACATTGGCGAGGCGCAGGAGGCCATTGGGGGCAGCTCGGCCAAGCTTGCGACCGACCTCGGCGAGGTAGGACGCTTCTCGACGGAGCTGCTGGATACCATGCGGCTCATCATGGAGGGCACGGACGAGAGCTACGTGTACTCTGCCGAGCTGAGCCGTGCGAGGCGCGCCGTGGGCGTCGAGCGTCTGGTTGCGGAGAAGCTTGACATCGGTGCCGACCTTGCCGAACGCTGGCTGCCTGAGATGGAAAGCGTGGTCTTCACCTCTGCGACCATGGCGGTGGGGGAGAGCTTCGCCCACTTCGACCATGCCGTGGGACTCGACCGGCTTCCTGCGAGCGAGCATGGGGACGTGCGCCTAGGGTCGAGCTTTGACTTCGGGGACCACATGTCGGTGGTGATCGCGCGTGACATGCCGCAGCCCAACGACGCGCACTACCTGGAGCGCCTCGAGGGGCTGCTCTTTGACGTACACGTTGCGATGGGCGGCTCCACCCTCACGCTCTTCACTAATCGTAGGGACATGGAGCGCCTGTACGGCGCGCTTCAGGCGCGCCTTGCGCGGGAGGGCATCGACCTGCTGTGCCAGAACCGAGGCGCATCCCCACGCCGCCTGCGGGAGCAGTTCATGGCTCACACGTCGACCTCGCTCTTTGCCCTGCGCTCGTTCTGGGAGGGGTTTGATGCCGGGGGAGACACGCTGCGTTGCGTCGTCATTCCCAAGCTGCCGTTTGCCAGTCCCCAGGATCCGCTGGTGAGGGAGCGCGAGCTGCGCGAGGATCGCTCATGGTGGCGCCATTCGCTGCCCGAGGCCGTCATCTCCGTCAAGCAGGCGTCGGGCCGCCTCATACGAAGCGTCACCGACACAGGCGTCCTCGTGCTGGCGGACTCCCGTCTGGTGAGCAAGCGCTATGGCAGGCAGTTCACAAGCTCGCTTCCCAATCCCGACGCAATGCAGGTGGAGTGTGACAACGTGGGCCGCCTCATCAGGCTGTGGCGCTCCTCGCGCGAACGTTGACAACGCTGATGGCCTAGCGGCTCATAGCCTGCCTCTGCGTCGTGGCATAGGCCCGTACCCGCCGAGCAAGCTGCTGGTCATCGATGGTCACGGTGTCGCCGCAGGCGGCAAGGTGCCTCACGAGCCAATCGCCCCCAAAGTAGGGTATGGTTGCCGTCACGACGCCCGAGGCTTCCTCTACGGCACGAATCTCGAGCCGAGGCCAATCGAGCTCCCGCAGTGGTGCGCCGGGGGCAAAATGCAGCGTGACCGTCATCGATGTGGTGACGTCGTCGCCTTCGGGGGCCGATCCGTAGATGTGCCTCCCTACCTGTGCCTCGCTCATGCGGTCGAGGCGGAACATGCGTGTCCCGGCACGGTCGATGTCATAGGCGTCAAGGTACCAAAGGCCGTCCTGCGGGCGAAGCTCCTCGGGCCACACGTGGCGAAGCTCAGGCTCCCCTTGGGGCTTGTGGTAGGCAAACGAGAGCTCGCGCATCTCGGCGATTGCCTCGGCACAGATGGCAAGGGTGCTGGATGAGGCGAGCTCCCTACCGAGCAGCGCAAGGAGCTCGTGCGTGGACGTTCGCGAGGGCCTCCTTGCCCGCTCAAGACGGGCAAGGAGGCCCTCCTCCCCAACGCCCATCGTCCTCAGCGCGGCGATGATCGCCTGTGTCTCCAGGGGGGTCAGCGTGAGCGCATATCCCCGTACGCCACCACCAAAGGCCATGTCCAGGGAATCGGCCCTTCCCTCCTGGTCATCCACCAGCAGGGGAAGCCCGATCCCGTCCGAATCCCTCAGGGCAAGAAGACTCTCGAGCAGCTCCCGGGCATGCTCGCGCGTGCAGCCCAGGCGCCTCACGATGCCCTCCGCATCGATGACGCTCCCCTTCCCATCGAGTGCCGAGAGAAGGGCGAGCAGTTCGGCGGTGACGTCCGTCCCCCTTCTCCTGCCCCGTCTATGGGCACACACGGGACGCCTCCTCGAGCACATGGTCATACGCGGTCACAAGCCCCTGTGGCGCCGTGGGCACGAGACCGGTGGCGATGGCCCACCGCGCCGCACACTGGATGTCTGCCACGTTCGTCTGCCACCTGCCGTCCGAAAGGAACGTCCCTTTGGACGAGAGTCGCGCGGCGAGGCTAGGATCGGGGGCCTCGGGAAGTCGGAACGTTGCCTCCGCACAGGTGGCACCCAGCTGGAAGGGCAGCAGGCACCAGTCCCGTGCGTCAAAGTCCATGGGAATGTCGTATGCCGCCGGACTTCCGATTCCCTGTACCTGCGTGAAGCGGTCGAGGCGATAGATGCGGGGTCTGTGGTTGGGCCGCTGCCGTGTGCGGGCCACGAAATAGGCATGGTCGCGCAGGGTGAAGCTTCCCAACAGCTCGAGGTCGCGCGTAGTGGTCATCCCCCCGGCGTCCGTGTAGACCGCACGCACCGTCTGACGTCTCGAGAGGCAGGAGACCAGCGTCCGTGCCGTCTCGTTGTGTACGCGAACGGCGGGATATGCCACGGCATCCTCGGCAAAGTAGCGATCGATCTTGCGCAGCGCACTCCCAAGCTCGGTCGCATAGGGAAACTCTTCATCGCTTGCGAGAGAACGGCACACCACGTCCACGACGAGCGCGTCCCGTTCGGAGAGGGCGACCCCCTCCACCAGGCTTTGGCTGCGGTCGACCTGCCAAAGGGACACGCCGTTCGCATCCCTGCCCACCTCGCACACAACGAAGCCCATCGTCTCAAGCCTCTGGCGGTCTCGCTCAAAGGCCCTCTGAAAGCTCTTCGACCGCGTGTCCGGATAGTAGGCTTCGTGCAGCATTGTGGAGGAGAGGGGAGTCCTGCTGTTGGAGAACTCCAGCACGAGGCCTGCGAGCCGTTGGGCCGTGAGGTACGTCTTGGAGGTGCCTGCGTCACCAGATGCTGTCATATGCGCCCCCAAGCTCTTCCAATGGCGTGCGAGGTCACTATCGCGCCCGACCATGCCTCGCGCGGGGTCTCGCGTCCGCCTAGGGCGTAAGGATAGTGGCCGCGCGGCAAAGTTGTTGCGATAGACGTATAATTCACGGTCAGACCGCTCTACCAACCTGCAGTCTAGGGCAAAGGAACAAAGAGCATGGCATCGACGCGCAACTATCTCAACTACCTCAATGACCAGGTTGACATCGCACCTGCCAACAGCCAGGAGGAGCTTGACGCCGCCCACCTGGTGAAGGAGCTGATGGACGAGCACGGACTTGACACCACGCTTCAGGAATTTGACATGCCCGTGGCAGGGGACCTTGCGCACAGCATCGTCTATCTCCTGCTGTTCGTGGGCATCGTCCTCGGTGGCGTGCTGGGCTCGGCCGCGGGCGCCATCGGCAGGGTCATCGTGCTCGTGGGCATCATCCTGCTTGCCCTGCGCTTTGGTGGCTATGACATCCTAGCCAATCTGGGACCCAAGGCACGCAGCCAGAACGTCATCGGTGTGCATCGCGCCTCGGGACCCCTGGTGGTCAAGGGCAACCGACCGATCGTGATCGTCGCCCACTACGACACACCCAACGAGGGCCTGCTGTGGCGGCGGACGCTCGTCCGCTATCTGCCCGCGCTCAAGCGCTCTGCCTTCTGGTGCGTGTTCATGGTTGCGACGTGCTGTCTCTTCCAGGTGATGGGCTTCCTTCCCGCACCGGCGCGCCACGTGTTCTGGATCATTGGCATCGTGGCGTCCCTGCCGCTTCTGGCCATTGGCGTCAATGACGTGTACGAGCGCTTTGCGCCCTGTACGGAGGGTGCCAACGACAACAAGGCCGCCGTTGCTGCCATGCTCGGGGTCCTGGACAAGATTCGCCCCGGCACCGACGAGGCACAACGATGGGCGCAGGCACATCCCCATGCGGCCATTGCCTCACCCACTGTGCGGGATGATACGGGGGGCGAGGAGGGCCAAGCTTCCTCGACCGAGGATGGGAACGCCGCCCCACCTGAAGCAGGCACCGAGACGGAGGGGGATGCGACTCACGTCTACTCGCCCGGCACCATCCAGATTGATGCCGACTGGGTGGATGGGCGCAAGGTGTCGCACGAGGGCGCGGAAGGCCTACCCACCATGTTCGGAAAGGTGCGCGAGGGTGCGACGGGCATGCTTAGGCGCATTCGCGAGGCAACGACCCATGAGGGGATCGATGACGAGGCTCCCGACACGCCCAAGCCGGATGACGCGACGAAGGGCGAGGGGGCGCCTGCCATCCTGACGCCTCTTGAGGAGATCGAGCCTGCGGTCGCGGAGACCATGGACGAGACAGCACCAGCGCCCGAGGAGGCCGCTGCGCCCGAGGAGATGCCCGGGCCCGAAGACGAGCAGGCCGAGCCCGAGGTGCCCGAGCACGAAGAGCCCACGGAACCCGAAGAGCCCACGTCCTCCGAGGCTCCCATGGTGAGCGCGTCCGAGCCCATCGGCACCGCCGAGCCAGAGCCACCGGCAGAGGGTGGGCCCACGCAGGTCTCAGCGCCATCCATCCCCCCCATCCATAAGCTTGACCTCACCGCGTCCCAGTCGGTGCGACGTGGTGCGGCGTTCATCGAGCGCCTCAACATCCTTCCCAAGGATTGCGAGATCGTCTACGACCTGCCGCCCGTTCCTGACCTTGATCTTTCGACATTGCCGGAGGTCCCCGAAATTCCTGACTTCTCCGTAAAGGACTTCCTTGAGCCCGAGCCGGAGCAGGAGGAGCCGCAGCCGGAAGAGGGCGTGGGGGTCGAGGAGCCGGCGCACCATACCGGCTATGCACCATCCTTCCTGGACAACGGGTACACGCGCCGCGCCGCCGAGGAGCGTGCGGGCGAAGGACGCCCCCATGTGCCTGAGGTGCAGGAGGGATATGGGGACGATGGCCTGTCCGGGGAGCCACATGCACATGCCCAGGCCCGCCGGGAGAGAACCCATGAGCTTCTCGAGAGCGTCCCTGTTCCCGAATATGAGGCGCTTGAGGACGAGGGGGAGCATGCGCCGAGCATAGGCCGGCGGATCCGCGCGTTCTTCGCGGGGCTCGATCGGCGTCAGCCCCAGGACGACGAGCCTCTTGATGACGCTGACATCGCCGTGCTCGAGCTGCTGGAGGATGATGGGGCACCCGACGACGCCACCGAGCGGGAGGGTGCGGGCTCGTCCGAGGACGCACCCTCCGGAGGGGGCCCCGTCTCGGACACTGCCGCGATGGACGCTCCGCACGAGGACCTTGGCACCATCGGTGACCTTGATACCAGTGGTCTTCATGTCCAGGACGACGAACCGTCCGGTCCCGCCGAGCGCACATCGCGCCCCGAGGGCGTCGAGGATCCCAACTGGGGCAAGGCCGAGTATGCGCCCCAGGTCTCCTCGACCGCCCGTCGTGCCGTGCTCTTTGACCTCCCCGATCCCGCCCAGGCCCCAAGCGACCCGCTTGCGGCGTCCGAGGGAGCCGAGGGGGAGGATCTTGACTCTACGGAGCCGACCCCGCGAGCTCGAGAGAGGAAGCTGAGGAACGATACGCGCCCCAGTCACGACGCCGATCATCCCAGCCACTGGAAGGGTGGTGCGACGACCCGTTCCGACCTTCGTGTGGTCGAGCGGAACGCCGCCGACGAGCCCGATCAGGAACGCGAGCGCGAGGCCGTGCTTGGCATGGGTGATGACGAGCTGATCGCACATGACGTGTGGTTTGTGGCAACGGGTGCCTCCGAGCTCAACCATGCCGGCATGAGGGAGTTCCTGGCCGAGTACCGCAAGCAGGCGCGCGGTGCCTTCATCGTCAACCTGGAATGCATCGGTGCCGGCGACCTGACTCTGCTCACCTCCGAAGGCGCGTCGGTGCCTCGTCGTGCCGACCGTCGCATGGTGCGCCTGCTGAGCACCATTGCGTCCGACCTGCACATAAGCCTGGCCAAGAGGCGTCATGACTGGGCTGAGACGGACGCGTACAGCGCCCTCCAGTCGTCCATGCGCGCGATGACCGTCATGGGCATGAGCGAGGCCGGCACCCCTGCCAACGCTCATTCCGCCGACGATACCGCCGCCAACGTCGATGCGGCGCAGGTGGTGGACGTCACCGAGCTGGTGGCCGAACTGATCCGTCGCTCATAGGGATGTGGGGAGGGGGCCATGCGCAGAGGCCGAGCGCGCGTCTGCCGGCATGGCCTATCCCACTGGGGCATGAACCGTGCGGGATGTCCCCGCCCATGAGGCGCGTGGTGGGAGGCACGTTGGCCTGCGACCTGCGACCCCACGCCTCGTTGGGCGTGGGGCCCCTCTCGTCTCTCATGGCGTGCCCCCTTCCGAGCTGGGGAGAGCATAGCGGCCCGATCTTGCGCAGCCCTTGCCTGGGCCTGCACGAGTCTGCGGGATGGGGCGTCATCTCGTCGTCCGTGCGCACCGACGCAGGCAGGGGAGGCGAAGTTTCCCATACGGTTCGAAGGCGCCCAAACGTGGGCAACGCGGTCCCGATGCCTGTGATAGAATCCTCACACACGCGGGCATCGCCAAGTGGTAAGGCAATGGCTTCCCAAGCCATCATTCGCGGGTTCGAGTCCCGTTGCCCGCTCCATAGCTCACATCATGGGTCCCTCTGGGGCCCATGCTTTTTGAGGGGAGCCGTATGAGCGACATGACTCCGGACGAGTGCCTTCATGCCCTGGAGGGCCTGCAGCCGGAAATTGAAGGGTATGCCGAGCTGCTGGTGCGCAAGGGGGCGGCCGTACGACCCGGGCAGGAGCTTGTCGTCTTTGCCCCGGTGGAAGGTGCGGACTTCGCGCGCATCGTCGTCGCGGCGGCCTACGGGGCCGGTGTGGGACATGTGACGGTCATCTGGGACGATGATGCCCTCAAGCGGCTTGAGTACGAGAACGTGGACATCGAGTACTTCAGGAGCACGCCAAGCTGGAGGCGCGAACAGCTCAACTCGCTCTCCGAGTCGGGTGCGTCCTTTCTCTTTCTGGAGGGGAGCGACCCATCGGCCCTCGATGGGATAGACCCTGCCAAGCCAGCCGCCGCCATGCTCGCTCGCAACCGTGACTGCCGGTCGTTTCGTGAGGGCATGGACTTCGGACATAACGCCTGGTGCATTGCAGGCGTACCCGTGGTCGCCTGGGCGCGCAAGGTCTTCGAGGGACAACCCGACGAGGTGGCCGTCTACCACCTCTGGATGGCCATCCTCAACGTCGCACGCGCAGATGGCGAGGACCCCCAGAGCGCCTGGGAGACGCACAACGCCACGTTCGAGAAGACGAAGCGCTTCCTCAACGCCCAGCGCTTCGACCGCCTGCGGTACGTCGCCTCGAACGGGACCAGCCTGACGGTTGGGCTCCCCCAGGCGCACGTCTGGGAGGGCGGCGCCGCCCGCACGCAGGACGGAACGGTGTTCTTTCCCAACATCCCCACCGAGGAGGTGTTCACATCACCCGATCGCATGCGGGCCGACGGCATCGTGCACTCCGCGCTGCCCCTCGTCCACGACGGCACCATCGTGGACGACTTCTGGCTGAGGTTCGAGCACGGCAGCGTCGTGGAATGTGAGGCACGGCGTGGCAAGGACGTCCTGGAGCACATCCTCACGACTGACGAGAACGCCACCCGCCTGGGCGAGTGCGCCCTCATCTCAAAGAACACGCCCATCCGCCGCAACGGCAGACTGTTCTTTGACACGCTCTACGACGAGAACGCCAGCTGCCATCTGGCCTTGGGCATGGGCTTTCCCGAGTGTGTGGAGGGCGGCTTTGACATGAGCCCGGACGAGCTGCTCGTGCACGGCGTCAATCAGTCGCATATGCACGTCGACTTCATGATCGGTACCGATGACATGGACATCACGGGCTACACCGAAGGCGGTGAGGCGGTCCCCGTCTTCGTCAACGGTCAGTGGGCCTGGGAGACGGACTAGCGCGGCCGCGAGCGCCCGCGTGGTAGAATCAGCGCCACGGGTCGTTAGCTCAGCTGGCAGAGCAGGGGACTTTTAATCCCAAGGTCGAGGGTTCGAGGCCCTCACGACCCACCAGAAGCGCACGGGGCCGGGGAGGCGTCTTTCCCCGGCCCCGTCATCGCCGTTTGTTTCCATATGGCTAAGGGATCGCGTTCGTGCCCGTGGGCATCCATGGGTTGCCTACAGTACTCCGCAGAAGCCGCCGCGCGCAGCGCACGAGACAGAGGGAGGAAGCCATGACCATCGAGTGGGCCACACGCTCCCTCCGACGCCATGATCGACGAGTCTCGCTGCGACGCCCGTGCGTGTAGCTTCGGTTCCCATGAGCTCGGCTCATGACGTGTCTTTGAACTGAACGGCACCCGGCTCGCCGGGTGCTTTTTATTGCCGGCGCCCGCAGCGACCAGAGGGGCACCACCAACCAGCCAATACGTCTCGATGTCCGCAGGTGGCGGATGCGAGCGGAGAATAGGGAGAAGCATCATGTCAGAAAGCACCAGGGAGAAGGTCGTCCTCGCATATTCCGGCGGTCTGGACACGTCTGTCATCGTGAAGTGGCTGCAGGTCGAGAAGGGCATGGACGTCATTGCCATCTGCGGCAACGTTGGTCAGGACGAGAAGGACCTCAGCTGGATCAAGCAGAAGGCCCTCGACATGGGTGCCATTGCCTCCGAGGCCGTGGACATGCGCGAGGAGTACGCCGAGGCCATCATCTCCAAGGCCATCTGGGCAAACGGCAAGTACGAGGGCATCTACCCACTGCTCTCCGCACTTTCTCGCCCCATCATCTCGAAGCACCTCGTGGACATCGCGCACCAGTATGGCGCCAAGCACGTTGCTCATGGCTGCACCGGCAAGGGCAACGACCAGGTGCGTTTCGATGCCTCCATCCACGCCCTCGACCCCACGCTGAACATCATCGCGCCCGTGCGCGAGTGGGATCTCGCCACGCGCGACTCCGAGATGGCATGGGCCGAGGCCCACGGCGTGCCCGTGCCCACCACCCACAAGAAGCCCTACTCCATCGATGACAACCTGTGGGGTCGTGCAATCGAGTGTGGCGTGCTCGAGGATACCTGGAACGAGCCGCCTTCGGACATCTGGACGATGACCAAGAACCCCGAGGATTGCCCCGCCGACCCCGAGACCGTCATCATCGGCTTTGAGGGCGGCCTGCCCGTCTCGATTGATGGCGAGAAGATGCCGCTTCTCGACTGCATCATCAAGGCCAACGAGATTGCCGGGCGCAACGGCTTCGGCCGCATCGACATGATCGAGGATCGTGTTGTGGGCATCAAGAGCCGGGAGTGCTACGAGTGTCCCGCCGCGCTCCTTCTCATCCAGGCCCATCAGTCGCTCGAGACCCTGTGCCTCGACGCCGAGACCCTGAAGCAGAAGGCCAAGCTCGACGTGGAGTGGGCATCCACCGTGTATCGCGGCCTCTGGTTCTCGCAGAACCGTGAGGCCATAGACGCGTACAACGCCTACACGCAGAAGTACGTCACCGGCGAGGTTCGCATCAAGCTCTGCAAGGGTGGCCTCTTCGTGGATGGCCTGCACAGCGACTACAGCCTCTACGACTACAACCTGGCCACCTATGACGAGGGTGACAGCTTCGACCACTCCGCCTCCAAGGGCTTCATCACCATCCACGGCCTGCAGTCCAAGACCTGGTCTCGCGTCCAGGGTCCCGGCTCGGGCCTGCAGGGGGCATAGGGGTCTCTCGGCCGGATTGCCCATGACGCATGGCGTATGGGTGACGGCTGCGGTCCCACTTCTCTCAGGGGAGCGGGGCCGTTGTGTACACTGGGATGCGGCGACGGATGCTCTGGCACATGAAGGAGGGCTCATGGCACTGTGGGGCGGCAGGTTCGAGCAGGGCGTGGACGAGTTCACGCAGGAGTTTGGCGCCTCGCTCGAGGCCGACAAGGTCATGGTGCAACAGGACATCCGCGCCTCTCGTGCCCACGCGAAGATGCTGGCCGCGCAGGGCATCATCTCGCCCGAGGATCAGGCGGCCATCGATGCGGGCCTTGCGGACATAGCAGATCAGATGGCTGCCGGCGGCTTTGCCTACGACGTGAACGACGAGGACATCCACATGGCCGTGGAGTCCAAGCTCACGGCAGCCATCGGCACGCCCGGCGCGCGCCTGCACACGGGACGCTCGCGCAACGACCAGGTTGCCACGGACCTGCGCCTGTATGCGAAGGACCTCTGCCGAGAGCTGCTCGAGGGCAACCTGGGACTGCGGCGGGTGCTGCTGGGCGTCGCCAAGGACAACCTGGACGTGGTCATGCCGGGCTACACGCACCTGCAGCATGCGCAACCCGTGCTGTTCTCCCACCACATGCTGGCGTACTTCTGGATGTTCACACGGGACTTCACGCGGCTTTCCGCCGCCCTGCGCGCGGCCGATGCCAACCCCCTGGGCTCGGCGGCGCTTGCCGGCACCACCTACCCGCTCGACCGACAGCTCACCACGGAACTCCTCGGGTTCGATCACGCCATCCCCAACTCCATGGACGCGGTGAGCGACCGTGACTACCTGCTCGACCTCGAGTATGCCTGCGGCGTGTCCATGATGCACCTCTCGCGCCTCTGCGAGGAGATCGTGCTGTGGAGCAGCACGGAGTTTGGCTTCGTCACGCTCTCGGACGCCTACTCCACCGGCTCGAGCATCATGCCACAGAAGAAGAACCCCGACTTTGCCGAGCTCGCGCGCGGCAAGACGGGACGCGTCTACGGCGACCTCATGGCGCTTCTGACCACGATGAAGGGCCTGCCGCTTGCCTACAACAAGGACCTGCAGGAATGCAAGGAGGGCCCCACAGATGCGGCTTGGACCCTGCACGACTGCATGGCGATCGTGGCGGGCATGCTCAAGACCATGACCGTGCATGCCAACGCGATGCTCGCCCAGGCGGGCCGTGGCTTCACCGCGGCCACCGACGTGGCCGACTACCTGACAAAGAGGGGCATGCCCTTCCGTGAGGCGCATGAGGTGGTGGGCAAGCTCGTGCTGTACTGCGAGAAGCATCACAAGGATCTGGAGGATCTCACGGCCGATGAGTTCCGCGCGGCGAGCCCCCTCTTCGATGACGACATCACTCATGACCTCGATCCTGCAGGCATCGCCAACGCGCGCGACACCTACGGCGGCACCGGCCACGATGCGGTGGTCGAACAGCTGGACGAGGCCTCGTCGGTGCTCGAGCGCGACGAGCGACAGGTTGCGGGACCCTCCCCAGGGGAATCCGCGCGTTAGACGAGAAAGGGGCGCGTGCCTTCTCCAGCTGTATCATGGAAGGGACGCGCCGCCGTCCGTGATGAGAGGACTCGCATGATCGACCGCTACACCCGTCCCGAGATGGGGCGCATCTTCTCGCTTGAGAACAAGTATGCCATCTGGCAGGAGATCGAAGTGCTCGCCTGCGAGGCGCATGCCGAGCTGGGGGAGAGTGGCATCACCAAAAAGGAGGCCAAGTGGATCCGCGACCACGCGGCCTTCGACAGGGCCGAGGTGGACGAGATCGAGGCCGTCACCAATCATGACGTCATCGCCTTCCTCACCAACATGGGCGCCTATGTGGACAAGGACGTCCCCGAGGGGGATCCCAAGCCCAGCCGCTGGATTCACTATGGCATGACCAGCTCCGACCTGGGCGACACGGCGCTGTGCTACCAGCTGACGCAGGCCTGCGACCTCATCATCGAGGACGTGCGCGCGCTGGGTGCCCTCTGCAAACGCCGCGCCTTCGAGGAGCGCGACACGCCCTGCGTGGGGCGCACGCATGGCATCCACGCCGAGCCCATGACCTTTGGCATGAAGTTTGGCTCCTGGGCCTGGGAGCTGCGCCGTGACCTCGACCGCCTGCTCGACGCTCGCAGGGGCGTCGCCGTGGGCGCCATCAGCGGCGCCGTGGGAACCTACTCCAGCATCGACCCCCGCGTGGAGGCCTACGTCTGCGGGCACCTGGGACTGGACTTTGACCCGCTCTCCACACAGGTCATCAGTCGCGACCATCACGCCTACCTGGCGGGCGTGCTGGCGACGATGGCTGCCACCTGCGAGCGCATCGCCACCGAGCTGCGCAACCTCCAGAGGACGGACACCCTCGAGGTGGAGGAGCCGTTCAGGAAGGGCCAGAAGGGCTCCAGCGCCATGCCCCACAAGCGCAACCCCATCACCATGGAGAAGGTCTGTGGCCTCTCACGCGTGGTGAAGGCCAACGCGCAGGTGGCCTTCGACAACGTGGCCCTGTGGCACGAGCGCGACATCAGCCACAGCTCCGCCGAGCGCGTCGCGCAGGCCGACAGCCTCATCGCGCTCGACCACATGCTCCAGTGCCTCATCCGTGTCGTCGATGGCCTCGTGCTCTATCGGGAACGGATGCTGGCCAACCTCGACAGGACGCGGGGCCTCATCTACTCCTCCAAGGTGCTGCTGGCGCTCGTGGACACGGGCATCACGCGTGAGGACGCCTACCAGATCGTGCAGAGGAACGCCATGGACACCTGGCGAGAGGTGCAGCAATGCGTCTCGGGTACCTCGTTTCGCGAAAAGCTTGCGGCAGACCCCCTCTGCACGCTCACGGCAGAGCAGCTCGACCGCATCTTTGACCCCAGGAGCTTCCTGGCGCGTGTCGACGTGGTGTTCGACCGCCTCGAACGGCTGAGCTTCGACGAGTAGCGGCATGCGAGTATACTGGGCGCCTCCACGAGGGACAGCCCGGGGGTGGTGGGCGACAGATGGGCAGACGGACACAGGGGTTCTTGACCACGACACGACGCGGGCTCTTCCGCGCTGGCGTGGCGACGGGCATTGCCGTGGCCTCCATCGGCGTGCTTGCGGGCTGCAAGCACAAAGATGATGGCTCCACCCGTCCTACGGTGGTGGATGGGGGCTCTGCCGACTACGTCATAGATCCCAGCACCAACGAAAGCAACTACTCCTCCGCCGAGCTCTCCCTCAAGGAGACGGGCTCCTGGACCATCGCCGTGGGTAACGTCCTTAAGCCCAGCGAGGGATCGCTCGTTGCCGCGACGACGGCCGGATCGTCCGCTGCCCCCATGGTGAAGGCGTCGACGTTCTCGATCTCGTCGGGGGCAATCTCCGAGCTGGTGACCGAACCGGTCGCCGACGACAAGGGCAACGTGGTCATCTACGACGTGGGCTGCTCCGACTCGGTCTATGCCTGGGTCGAGCTCAACCTGCTCACGCATGACTGGGCTCTCTATGCGACGGCGCTTTCGAGTGGCAAGCTCGCGGGCGACCCCACGTCGCTCTGGTCTGCGGGCGCCGACTGGGATCCCGCGTCCTTCGTGGTCTCGGGCAAGATGGTCATCTGGCAGGTCATGCCCTCCAACTCCGGGAGCAGGCGCTCCGAACACTCCTACTGCTACCTCTGGACGGTGGGTGACTCCTCCGCCACGACGGCTGTCGATTCCCCCGGGCGCTTTGGCACCGCTCCGACCGTGTCCGATGGCATCGTCACCCTCACCCCGCGCGTGAACGCGGACGCCGGCACATACTACGGCATCACGGCCTACGGCCTTTCCGATGGCATGGGCTCTCAGATCGACCAGCTCGTGCTTCCCTCGGAAGTCAAGCCCTTCAGTGCCGTGCGCATGGGAGACGACTTTGCGTTCTCCATCGAGGCCAACTACTCGTCCGGCGGACTGCTTGGGCAGATGGGAACCTACATCGGTCATGGGGAGGGACCCTTCGTGGCGCTCTCCCGCGAGCCGTCCGCGCCCGTCGCGGGGAAGGGCAGCGTCTATATCGTCCGTGCCAACGCGTCCTATTTTGTGATCGATACCGATGCGCGCACCTATGCCACGCTTCCTGCGGCGAACAGGGCGCTTGACTATGGCGAGTACCCCGTGCGCGCCGGGACGTGTGATACCTTCGTCACCTATGCGACCGTCAAGACGCAGGACACGGGCTATCCCGAATCGGTCAGCGTGCGTGCGTTCGCGCTCTAAAGTCCGTGCATTCCAATCCTCCCTGCGCTAATATGGAGGAAATGCAGAGAGTTTGTGTACAGGTGGGCGTTCAGCTAGACAGAGGAGGCCCTATGGCTACGGAAGAAAAGAAGATCCTCGTTGTCGAGGATGAGAAGACCATTCGCGATGCCGTTGCAGCATATCTCGAGCGGGAGGGCTATATCGTCCGCGGGGTTGGCGATGGGCAAAGCGCCATCGAGGAGTTCGAGAAGCACACGTTCGACCTCATCATTCTCGACCTCATGCTCCCCAAGCTCTCGGGTGAGAGGGTCTGTCGCGCCGTGCGCGAGACCTCGAACGTGCCCATCATCATGCTCACCGCAAAGGGTGAGGTGGAGGATCGCATCATTGGCCTTGAGCTGGGCGCCGATGACTATCTCATCAAGCCGTTCTCTCCGCGCGAGCTCGTCGCCCGCGTGCGCGCGCTGCTGCGCCGCGCCCACGCCGAGGCGGAGCCCCAGCTGGAGGTCCTGGACTTTGGCGATCTGGTCATAGACATCTCTGGCCACAAGGTGCTGGTGAATGGCTCCGAGATCGACCTCACGGCCTCCGAGTTCAAGCTCCTCACGACCCTGGCCCGCTATCCAGGGCGCGTCTATACCCGCATGGAGCTGGTGGAGAAGGTGCTTGGCTACGACTTCGAGGGCTACGAGCGCACCATCGACTCCCACGTGAAGAACCTTCGTGCCAAGCTTGGCGATGACCCGCGCAACCCCAAATGGCTCTACACCGTGCATGGGGTTGGCTATCGCTTCGAGGCGGCGCAGAAGCCTGATGCTCAGGATGCGTAGACGCCAATAGGTAGCCATGGCAACGGAACGGGAACACACGAGCTTCCCCGGGAACAACGGCGAGCCCCCTTCGGGGGAGTCCCGCTATAGCACCATGCAGCGTCACTCGCGTCCCGCTGGACCGGGGAAGACCTTCAGCGGACGCTCGGTGCTGTTCTTCGTGCTTACGGCGATTGCCACCACGCTTGTGTTCGCCCTGGTTCTTGCCGTGGTCTGGGAGAGACGCTTCGAGAGCTACTCGCACCAGAGGCTGCAGCAGATGGCAGACCGGGGTGCGATCGAGATTGCGCGCTGCTATGAGGATGCCGGCGGCTGGTCTGATGACGTGTCCGCCCGCGCGGCGGCCCTCGATGACAGCAGTGACGATGCGAGCGTTCAGGTGCTCTCCTCTGCCGGGGAGGTCATCTATGATGGCTCCGACCGCCACCCCGACCGCCTGATTCCCAGCCTCTCCCAGACAGACGCCTCGAAGGTGGTCGATGCCCCCATCGTTGACGCGGGTGGCACCGTCGTGGGAACGGTGCGCATGTGGTCCCTGGGGTCGGGCTTCCTGCTGGCTGAGAGTGACAACGACCTCAAGATGGTCTCGTACCAGGCGATCATCGAGGCGGGCATCATCAGCGTCATAGCCGCCACCGTCATTGGCTACTTTGCCTCCCGCAGGTTGCTGAGGCCCATACGCAAGATCACCTACACCGCCATGCAGATCAGGAACGGCGACCTCACGGCGCGTACGGGCCTCAAGGGGGACGATGAGGTCGGCCGCCTGGGTGAGACCTTCGACGGCATGGCATCCGAACTGGAGCGGGACATCAAGTTCGAGCACCGGCTCACCAGCGATGTGGCCCACGAGCTGCGCACGCCCCTCATGGCCATGATTGCCACGGTGGAGGCCATGCAGGATGGCGTGCTGCCCACCGACAGCGAGCACCTCGAGACCGTCGACAAGGAGGTCCGCCGCCTCTCTCGCCTGGTTGATGCCATGCTGCACCTCTCGCGCCTGGAGAATGGCTCCACGGAGCTCAAGGTCGAACGGACGGACCTGGTCACGCTCGTCAAGAGTCTGGTCTCCGTGCAGCAGCAGCTCTTCGCCGACCAGGGTCTGCGGCTTAACTTCGACGACCGCACACACGACCATCGGCTCGTTGCGGAGGTCAGTCCCGACCTCATCCGTGAGGCGCTCACCAACCTCATGTCAAACGCCCTGCGCTACACGCCAGAGGGCGGGCAGGTGCTTGTGAGCGTTGGGCGTGGGCGCGGTGGCATGGCCCTGCTCTCCGTGCAGGACACGGGCATGGGCATCGCCAAGGAGGATGTCTCCCGCGTGTTCTCTCGGTTCTGGCGCTCTGACGCCAGCCGTGAGCGCGTCTCTGGCGGGCTGGGTGTGGGGTTGGCCCTCACCAAGGAGATCGTCGGCCGCCATAATGGCGCCATCGACGTGGAGTCCGAGCTGGGCAAGGGAACCACGTTTACGATTCGCATACCGCTTGTCCACAAGGAATCGCTTAGATAGCCATGTGCCCACGCGTGGTCACGCGCGGGAGGCGACGCGCTACAATCAAGGACGCCCATCCTTGTGACGACACCCAAAGGAGGCCAAAGCATGGCGGCTATGGAGCTTCGTCCCGATTCCCATGGTAAGGTGCGTGACCTCTACGACTGCGGGGAGAACCTGCTCATGGTGGCAAGCGACCGCATCAGCGCGTTCGACCTCGTCCTGCCGGACGAGATTCCCCACAAGGGAGAGGTGCTCACGCGCATCTCGCGCTTCTGGTTCGATAGGTTCGCCAACCTCATGCCCAACCATCTCATCTCCATGGACGTGGCGGACTACCCCGCAGGGTATCAGCGCTATGCCAGCTACCTCATGGGTCGCTCCATGCTGGTGCGGAAGGCCCAGACCATCCCCATCGAGTGCATCGTGCGTGGCTACCTTACCGGCTCGGGCAAGAAGACGTATGACCAGGACGGCACCGTCTGCGGCATCAAGCTCCCTGCCGGCCTCATGGAGGCCTCCAGGCTGCCAGAGCCCCTCTTCACACCGTCCACCAAGGCAGAGCTGGGCGACCACGACGAGAACATCTCGTTTGATCGCTGTGCCGAGCTTGTTGGTGACGAGGTGGCCCAGCGGCTGCGCTCCGCGTCGCTCAAGCTCTATCGCGCCGCGGCAGACTATGCCGCGAGCCGCGGGATGATCATCGCCGACACCAAGTTCGAGTTTGGCTATATCGATGGCCAGCTCACCCTCATCGACGAGTGCCTCACGCCCGACTCCAGCCGCTTCTGGCCGGCGGAGGGCTACGAGCCCGGCAGGGTGCAGCCCAGCTACGACAAGCAGTATGTGCGAGACTGGCTCAGGGCCAACTGGGGCATGACGGGCGAGCCACCCCACCTGCCCGCCGAGGTCATCACGGGAACGACCGGCCGCTACGAGGAGGCGTTCCAGAGGATCACCGGTACCGCATTCAAGCCCATGAAGGAGTCCAATGTCACTGCGTGAGACCATCGAAGGCGCCCGCAGGGAGGCGGCCGGGGCAGGAGGCCTGGGCCTTCCCAAGAAGGGCGCCCCCAAGGACACGTCCGACGCGGACGAGGCGGAGGAACCCCGCGGCTTTGCCCGGCGCTCGGTCGCCCGCGCCAAGCCCGCCCGCGAGGCGGCACGGGGTGTGCGTGTGGTCAGCGCGAGCTCGGTGCGCTCGGGCAGGCAGGCGGCCAGCGGCAAGAGTCACGCCGAGATGAGCAGGGAGGAGCGCAAGAACGCGCGCCGTGCGCGGCGTGAGCAGGATGATCGGGTGGCGCAGGCCGCCCGGGTGCTGATGCGGCGCAATCCGGAGTACCGCAGGGACCAACGGGTGTGGTGGATCACGATGGGCGTGGGCATGGCCTTGATTCTTGTCTCCACCGCCCTCAGCGCATTCCCTGGCGGCAACCTTGACTACAGCACCGTGGCGGGCTTCCTTGCCATCGTCTGCCTGGTGCTGTCCTACGGTGCCATCATCGGCGGCTTCGTCTATGACTGGCGCAAGGTACGCCCCATCCGAAACGCGGCGAGCGAGCTGGCGGCAAGCATGACACCCAAGAAGCTTCAGCAGATCATTGAGTCCGACGATCGCGAGCGTGCCACCCGGGCATCCGAGAGGGCCAAGGCCAAGGAGGCGCGCCGCGCCAGGCGATCCACGCGGCACGAGCAGAGCAGATAGCCGCCCTCGTGCGCACACCGCGGCGCGACCCCGTTGACGAGGGCCCCGCCTGTGCCTGGGGCGCTACACTGAGGTAGGTGCAGGCAGGCTGGCCATGGGGCATGCGCCCCTTTCGGGAGAGGGCAGGGAGCCCCATGCGGGGGATCGATGCAGACGGGATAGGCGAGCTGCTCGACAACGACGACGTGGTCTATAGTGCCACGCAGATCTTCGACGCGCTCTCCGACTCCACGCGCTTCCAGATCATCGGCGTGCTCCTGCAGGGGGAGCGAGGGGTCTCGGAGCTCCAGGAGGTGTGCGGCGTCTCGCAGTCGGCCATATCGCATCAGCTCAGGCTCCTGCGTGACCGTGGCCTGGTGTCTGCGCGCCGCGATGGCCAGCGCATGATCTACTCGCTCTCCGACGAGCACGTGACCGACCTCATGTGCATCGGGCTCGCCCATGCCGCCGAGGACGCCGGTGCCGAGGATGCGTCGGAGCTGCCGTAGGCCACCCGCCGCGAGCCGGGGTGCCAGCTGTGTGCAAAGCATGTAATCTGCCCGGAATAGGGATACACCCGGAGCCGTGGTCTTTTGACAACAGCACAGAGCGCGAGTAAAGTCATTCGTCGCGCTGAAGATCCGAGGAGACGGTGCTGCGCCCCCTCTGATGCATAGGTGCTCGCGCACCACCCACCGTAAGCCCTCATGAAGGAGAACAGCTTTGCCTACCATCAACCAGCTCGTCCGCCAGGGCCGCGTGTCCCACAAGGCCAAGTCCAAGAACGCTGCCCTGCAGCACAATCCGCAGAAGCGTGGCGTCTGCACCCGCGTCTTCACCACCACGCCCAAGAAGCCCAACTCGGCACTGCGCAAGGTCGCCCGCGTGCGCCTGGTGAACGGCATCGAGGTCACCGCCTACATTCCCGGCGAGGGCCACAACCTTCAGGAGCACTCCATCGTGCTCATCCGTGGTGGCCGCGTGCGCGACCTCCCCGGCGTCCGCTACAAGATCGTCCGCGGTGCCTACGACTGCGCGGCGGTTCAGGATCGCAGGAAGGCTCGCTCCCGCTATGGCGCAAAGCGCCCCAAGGAGTAGCCACAAGCGTTCCGTCTGAATTCGCAACCAGTTCTGAGGAGATGCAACATGCCGCGTCGTGCAGCAGCAATCCGTCGTGAGGTCACTCCCGACGCCATCTACAACAACCGTCTCGTGACCCAGCTCATCAACAAGGTCCTGCTCGATGGCAAGAAGGCCACCGCAGAGCGCATCGTCTATGGCGCCTTCGACCTCGTGCAGCAGAAGACCGAGCAGGATCCCCTGTCCGTCTTCAAGAAGGCCATGGACAACGTGCGCCCCACCCTCGAGGTCAAGCCCAAGCGCGTGGGCGGCGCCACCTACCAGGTGCCCATGGAGGTCAACTCCCGTCGTGCCACCACGCTCGCCATCCGCTGGATCGTCAACTTCTCGCGTGACCGCAAGGAGAAGACCATGGCCGGGCGCCTCGCCAACGAGATCATGGATGCCGCCAACGGTGTGGGCGCCTCCGTCAAGCGCCGCGAGGACCTCTTCAAGATGGCCGAGGCCAACCGCGCGTTCTCGCACTATCGGTTCTAGGCACGGGGGAGCAGACAACACATGGCAAAGGCTAAGTACAAGCTCGAGGACCTCCGAAACATCGGCATCATGGCGCACATCGACGCCGGCAAGACCACCACGACGGAGCGCATCCTCTACTACACCGGCAAGACCCACAAGATAGGTGAGGTCCACGACGGTGCCGCCACCATGGACTGGATGGTTCAGGAGCAGGAGCGTGGCGTGACCATCACCTCCGCCGCAACCACCTGCTTCTGGAAGGATCACGTCATCCAGATCATCGACACCCCGGGCCACGTGGACTTCACGGCCGAGGTCGAGCGTTCCCTGCGCGTCCTCGACGGCGCCGTTGCCGTCTTCGATGCCGTTGCGGGCGTCCAGCCCCAGTCCGAGACCGTCTGGCGTCAAGCTGCCAACTATGACGTGCCGCGCATCGCCTTCATCAATAAGTTCGATCGCGTTGGTGCGGACTTCTGGCATGCCATCGACACCATGAAGGACCGCCTCGGTGCCGTAGCCGTGGCCACCCAGGTTCCCATGGGTTCCGAGTCCAACTTCTGGGGCCTCATCGACCTCGTCACCATGACCGCGTGGGACTTCAAGGAAGATGAGAAGGGCATGATCTACCCCGAGCCCATGGAAGGGATTCCCGACGAGTTCGCCGAGATTGCCCAGCAGAAGCGCGAGGAGCTGCTCGACGCCGCCTCAAACTACTCCGACGAACTCATGGAGAAGGTGCTCATGGACGAGGAGGTTCCCGTGGATCTGCTCAAGGGCGCCATCCGCACCGGTGTGCTTGCCAACGAGCTCAATCCCGTCTTCGTGGGCTCCGCCTACAAGAACAAGGGCATCCAGGAGCTGCTCGATGCCGTCATCGACTACCTTCCCAGCCCGCTGGACGTCAAGGAGATCGACGGCACCAACCCCAAGGGTGAGACCGAGGTGCGTCATTCCGATCCCAAGGAGCCCTTCAGTGCCCTGGCCTTCAAGATCATGACTGACCCCTTCGTGGGCAAGCTCACCTACATCCGCGTATACTCCGGTCAGGCGGATGCGGGCAGCTACGTCTACAACTCCCTCAAGGACAACCGCGAGCGTCTGGGTCGCATTCTCGAGATGAACGCCAACGACCGCGTCGACCGCGAGAACTGCTCCGCCGGCGACATCGTCGCCTGCGTGGGCCTCAAGAACACCTCGACCGGCGACACCCTCTGCGACGAGAAGCACCCCATCGTACTCGAGTCCATCGACTTTGCCGACCCCGTCATCGACGTGGCTGTGGAGCCCAAGAGCAAGGCCGAACAGGACAAGATGTCCGTGGGCCTCGCCAAGCTCGCCGAGGAGGATCCCACCTTCCGCGTGCACACCGACCACGAGACCGGTCAGACCATCATCGCCGGCATGGGTGAGCTGCACCTGGAGATCATCGTCGACCGTCTGCGCCGCGAGTTCAAGGTCGAGTGCAACGTGGGCAAGCCCCAGGTCGCCTACCGCGAGACCGCCGGTCATGCCGTGCAGCACGTGCAGGGCAAGTTCGTCCGTCAGTCCGGTGGTCGCGGCCAGTACGGTGATGCCATCATCGACGTGGAACCCATGGAGCCCGGCTTTGGCTACGAGTTCGTGAATGCCACGGTGGGTGGTTCCATCCCCAAGGAGTACATCCCCTCGGTGGACAAGGGCATCCAGGGTGCGCTCGAGTCAGGCGTCATCGCCGGCTATCCCGTCCAGGACATCAAGGTGACCCTGGTCGATGGTTCCTACCACGAGGTCGACTCCTCCGAACAGGCCTTCCAGGTTGCCGGCTCCATGGCCATCAAGAACGCCCTACAGCAGTCCAACCCCGTGCTCCTCGAGCCCATCGAGCAGGTGGAGGTCGAGACGCCCGAGCAGTACATGGGCGATGTCATGGGCAACCTCTCCGGCCGGCGCGGCAAGATCGAGGGCATGGAGGATCGCACCAACACCAAGGTCATCCGTGCCAAGGTGCCTTTGGGCGAGATGTTTGGCTACGCCACCGACCTGCGCTCCCAGACGCAGGGCCGCGCGAGCTACACCATGCAGTTCGACTCGTACGAGCCCGTTCCCAAGAACATCCGCGAGGAGATCGTGTCCAAGAACGGCGGAAACGCTTCGTAAGTAACCACGCAACGAGCGCCCAGCTCCCGTTCGAGCTCGCTCATGATGGAGGTAAGTATCGTGTCCAGCCAGAAGATCAGGATCCGCCTCAAGGGCTACGATCACGAGGTCGTCGACCAGTCCTCGAGGCTCATCGTCGACACCGCGCAGAAGACGGGTGCCCGCGTGTCTGGCCCCATCCCCCTGCCCACCGAGCGCAACCTCTACACGGTCATCCGCTCGCCCCACAAGGACAAGGACTCGCGCGAGGAGTTCGAGATGCGCACCCACAAGCGCCTCATCGACATCCTCGATCCCAGCTCGACCACGGTTGACTCGCTGATGCGTCTCGATTTGCCTGCGGGCGTGGACATCGAGATCAAGCTCTAGGCTCTCCCGACGTACAGGGCGAGAGGGGAGGCACCCGGTTGGCTTCTGCCGCCGGGTGCCTATCTCTGTGCGTTCGGGCTGGCACGAAGTCTCGTAGCCTGACATAGACTCAGCGCCGTGAACTTTGCTAGAGTCCTCGCCGCCGCGGGGCTATTTCCCTAGGGTGGCGCCATGCCAGAGTCTTTGCGATACGGGGCGTTGTCGGCGGTGGGCGTGCGCCAGAGATGCTAGA
>NZ_AWEZ01000072.1 GCF_000468755.1 Olsenella profusa F0195 | reverse complement strand
CTCGTGGTCCGAGTGCAGGGACCTCGCCGGGGCGGGCTCCTGGCCAGGGACGCGTCCTCGGGGCTCTGGGGCGTCCCCGCCGCAGACGGGACGTGGGCCGTCCCGCCCCGATGGCAGGACGTCGGGGGCTCCTCGGACGGCACCGCGGCCGAGGAGGAGGGCGGGCGCACCCCAGCGCGGGACCCCTCTTCGGGCCTCTGGGGCCTCGCGGGCGCCGCCTCGGGCGAGTGGGCGCTCGCGCCGAGGTTCCGGTCGGCCCCCTGGTTCGTGGGCCCGGACAGCCTGGGCGCCCAGGAGGGCGGCCCCGACTCGCCCTGCGGCGTCGCGGACGCCTCCACGGGGGAGTGGTCCGTCACGCCGGGGTTCCGGTCCATCGGGCGCTTCGCGGACAACGGCCTCGCCCCGGCGCAGAGCGACGGGTAGCCCGCGCCCGGCGGGCGCCGCCAGGGGATGCCGGCCAACGCTCCTGGGCGGCGCCCACTATGATGATGGGGAGGGCATGGTCGGTCCTGTCTTGGATTGGGAAGGTGGCTTGCCATGGGGATGAACGCTGACGGGCAGATCAGCAGCGACGACTCCGCTGCCGTTGATCTTGCCGAGGCATTGAAGGTACAGACGACCGCCCCGACGATATCGGGCGTCTATGGCGACACCACGAGCGCCGCGGAGGGCTGCAGGTCCACGTACGACGACTCGGTGGAGATCTTCAACGCCCTCAAGGACAGCATCGCGACGGATGCGGGCAACATCGAGAAGGCCGCCGAGACGTACATGCGTGCCGACAGCTACGCGGCGCGGCACATATCTATCTAGAGGCGTCCCGGCCTACCAGGGGCCGTGGCTTCGTGAGACAGGGAGGGGTGGGGTAGCACATGTGCTCCGGGACCGTGATAATGCCCAACCAGCTGGGCCAGCAGATCGGCGACAAGTCGTCGGGCGTCGACCAGATGCAAGAGGGCATCGATGGCGTGAACAAGGCGATCTACAACTTCGGCGTCGACGGGAGGCTGAACGGCGGCGGCTACGACGCGGCGAGGAGGAGGCTGTCATCATACCGCGCCTACATCGACGGGGTCGGCTACCGCATGAAGAGTATGGTGAAGGTCGACGGCACCGTCAACGACGAGCTGTCCGTCTTCGGCGGGACGGAGCCCGTCAGCAGGGACGAGTGGCAGTCGCTCTACGACCAGGCGGGGCGAATGAAGGAGGCGTACCAGGCGAGCGCGAAGGCACATGCGGAGGCGGCGTCGCACGCGGCGTCGGGTGGGGGCAGTGATGCGGATAGTGGCGGCATGGTCCAAAGGGAGGAGGTCGCGGCGGCGACTGCCGACAGGCTTGCCGGTCAGGCAGAAGAGCGCCAGGCGGTGGCGAAGGAATGGCTCGACAAGATTGACTCCTACCTGTCCGCGACTAACGGCGTATATGACCAGATCGGGGAGATGACGGACTCTCTCGACCAGGCTGCCGCAGCGTTCTCGGCAGCGGGCTACGACGCTGCCTCGATGGACTGGGGAGAGGCCGACATGTCATGGGTGCCGGGACTCCAGCATGCCTGCCGGAGCGTGCCGACTGGGCAGAGCATCGTCACCGAGGACGCCGACGGCAATCCCGTGTGCAACGAGGACGAGTTGGAGGACATCTACGACAAGCCCGCATCGCTGCTCGGCGAGGACGACTACAGGGCGTGGCGCGACGCGATGGAGCACGTGGCGCAGAAGTGCGTTGCATTGAAAAATGACTCAGCCCAGACAGAGAGATACCAGGCATACGCCAACCTTTTCAATAAAATGGTGCAGATGGGCTACAAAGAAGATAAAACAACACGTAGCCCTGTCGTTAATCCTAAGGACACATCTGGTAACTCACAGGTGTCAGTCGCGACTCAATATTCTATGAAGGAAAACTTCGCGGCGCTGCTCAAGAGCTATGTATTGGACCGCACGAACGCTGCTTACTCTAGTAACGGTTTAGACGATTTTGGTGGTTCTGGTCCAGATAACGCTGATAAAATAAGAGCTATTTATGCAATGTGTGGAATAGCGACAGGATTACTTAAGACAGGACAGCAGTACACTGTATCCTGTGTTGTGGATGTGAATTCGGGCCAACATATTCAGACAAAGAATAGCTTTGGTGTGTACGAGGATACTGGAATTTCTATCAATGACTATTCAGTACCAAACGACTTTAATGTTGAGTGGGGATGTAGCTATGGAGAGAAACAAGGCGTCAGGTGCATTCGTGTAAGTTTTGGTAAGCATTTTCAGGTAGATACGCATGGTGCTACATTTAAACCCACGACATTCTGGGTAATCGATCCTGCGCAATCTGCAAGCATTTCCGACAGCGTGTTTACTGCGATAAAGCTACTTACTGAGCTTAATGCAAGTAATCCGTCACTCAATGGTACTTTGGCGGAGACATCTGCAAGCTCATTGATAGGGCTGCTTGTGCCGGGGCCTTTGGATAACCTGCCAATTTTTTTGGGTTGGACTGCTGCTGGCATAGCAGGGACCGTCATAGAAAATCTCGAGGCGGCAAACAAGGCCAACGAATTTCTGAAAACCATAGGTGCGCTAGTTAGTTCAGGCCAGCTAGAAAATTGTGGTCACGTTGTATATGGCGGCACAGTGGTGTATGAGGACGGATCGACAGAAAATTATATGCCTGGCTTTAACAGTGACAGCGATCGCGCTGCTTATGAGCGCATGATGTCGGATTATAGCGAGCATGGTGGAGGACAATCAATTGCCGAGTGGATGGAGTCGACAGTCTATGTATATTACAAATGGAGTCCAGCGGAACATAAGTGGGTAAGGTACGAGGTCCCCGAGGGGATCACCGTTGCAGATGTCTATAGATCCACCAACACCAGCTTATCGCCAGATGCTCCTGCGCCGCCGGAGAGCTCCGACAGTGGCGGTGGGGAGTGAGTAGGATGACCGGGGCCATAGCGTCAAGTGCCATGTCGCGCCGCCTGCTTGTCGCGGGGGCGGCCGGGGCGCTCCTGGGGGCGGCCAGTCTCAGCGCATGCTCCCTGGGCGGTGGGTCCCATATGCTCCCCAAGGGCTTCTGGGGCGTCGCCGACGCCTCCGGGAAGTGGGTGCTCGAGCCCCGGTTCGGGGGAGCCGACGGACTGTACGGCGGGCTCTGCCTGGCCTCGCGGCGGAATAGCGCTGGCACCGGCGCGTGTGGCGAGGAGCTGTACGGCGTGGTCGACGTCTCCACCGGCTCGTGGAGGGTCAGGCCTCGGTGGCAGGCCGTCGTCACGAGCATGCAGTCTGACGTGTTCGCCGCCAGGGACGCCCGCTCGGGGCTCTGGGGCGTCGCCGGCTGGGACGGCGGGTGGCTCGCCGAGCCGTTCCTCCCGGACGGCCCCGGAGGATATGCGCCCATCTGCCCGTTCGACACCGCGTCCGGCCTCACCGCCGCCTTCGACGCCGCGAGCGGGCTCTGGGGCCTCATGGATCGATTCGGCGCCTGGAGGTCCGCGCCGTCCTTCGGCTATATGATCTCGGGCGGCTCCCTCGGGCTTATCTCGGCCATGGATGAGGAGACCAAGCTCTATGGCCTCGTGGACGCGTCGGGCTCCTGGGTCGCGCCCCCGGCGTTCTCCCAGCTCGAGCCCCCCGGCGCCTCCGGCCTCGCCGGCGCGTTCGACCTGGAGACGCACCTCTGGGGCTACGTCGACACCTCCGGGTCCTGGGTCGTCGAGCCGGCCTTCGTGCAGGTGGAGGGGTCGCCCGCCTCGCAGCTCCTTGCCGTCCTGCGGGCGGGGGACGGGGGCTGGGGGGTTCGTCCGCCCCGACGGCTCCTGGGCGGTCGAGCCGCGCTTCTCCGACGCGCGCGGCTTCGACGCCTCGGGGACGCGCGGCGTCGCGAGCGACCGGGACGGCTACGGGGTCATCGACTCGTCGGGGGAGTGGGTCTCCAGAGAGCGGTATTACGTGATGAGGTCGTTCCTTGGCTCCGACATGACGTTGGCGCGGACCGACCCGGAGGAGGGGTGATCGCCATGGCGGGGGGCACACGGGGCGCAGCTCACAGCTGCCTGACCCGCAGGGCGGCGCTCGGCGCCGCGGCGGCCGCCGCGGCCGCCCTGCCCGCGCTCGCGGGGTGCTCCGCCGCCCCCGGAGCCGTGCCCGAGGGCTCCGTCCCCGGGCGCTGGGGGCTCGTGGACGCCTCGGGCTCGTGGGCGCTCGCCCCGTCGTTCGGCAGGCTCGGCTCGCCCTGGGGCGGGCTCTGCTTCGCCGACGAGTCGCCAGGAGGCACCAGCTACGGCATCATGGACACGTCGGGCGCATGGCTGTCAGAGAGACGCCTGGGCATGATCGCCGCCGGCGCGCGGCCGTCCGACGCGGCCTTCGCCGCAAGGCCCGGCTCCGGCTGGGGCATCGCCCTGCCCGACGGCACGTGGGCCACCGACGAGAGGGCCTTCGGGGACCCTCCCTCTTCGAGGCGCCCGTGGGCCCCTTCGACTCGTCCTCCGGCCTGGCCGCCGCCCGCGACGACCGCCACGGGACCTCTGGGGCCTCGTGGACGCCT
>NZ_AWEZ01000071.1 GCF_000468755.1 Olsenella profusa F0195 | reverse complement strand
GTGTTTAGTCAACCCTGGCTTTCGGAAAGGGACTGCGGTGGAAATCCTGGACCGTTTCGGCCTAGGCGATCAGGCCCAGGTCCCTCCGATATTGCATCGGGCCCCTGTAGCCCAGGTCGCTCCTCGGCCTGACGTCGCGGTGCCATCTCAGGTACGCGTCGAGCCGTCCGCGAACCCATCGGGCGTAACCCCGCCCCAGTCCCTTCCGTAGAGGAACCCTACCTTCGGCCTCCCGAAGAGCCCCTCCGCCCTCGCGTTGTCGGGACTGCACCCCTCCCCCGGCATCGACCTCACGATGCCGTGGCCGTCGCATGTCTTGATCCACCCCGGCCAGCGGTAGTGGCAGCCTCGGTCGCTGTGCCCCTTGGGACGCTCGCCCTCCCTGAGCCGGGCACATGCGCCCATGAGCGACGAGTTCGCCATCCCGGCGTCCGGGGAGGCGGACATCGTCCAGCTCATCGGCATGCCGTCGAAGCAGCCGATTATCGGGGGGAGGTAGGGCTTGCCGGCGGGGATGCGGAACTCCGTGACGTCCGTCACCCAGAGCTCGTTCGGCTTCTCGGACCTGAGGTGGTGCTTCCCGCGCTCGTCGCGCAGCAGGTCGTCCGGCGCCTCGGATGCCTCCCCCTGGTAGGAGCTGTGGCCGGCGCTCCCTCTTCGCCGCGCGCGACGAGGCCCTCCTTGTCCATGATCGTCCGCACGGTCCACCCCCCAGCGCCCGTCTGGGCGACGATCCTGCGGTAGCCGTGCGTGCCGCCGCTGTCGTCGAACGCCTTGATGACGGCGGCCCTCGACTCGGCGCGCTCCGCGCTCCCAGGTCGCACCAGGGCGGCAGCCGCGTACTCATAGCTGCCCTTCGCCATCTGCGTCAGCGCCAGCAGGTCCTTGGGCCTCCGCTTCGGACGCAGCGGCGAGGCTGTCGCCGCCCTCTCCGCGTTCGTCGGCCGGCTCGGGTCGGTGCCCGGTTCCTTTTTGGGATCCCGGGCGTCGCCTGGCGCACGTCTATCTCGAGTTGAAGCTTCCTGACCCGCGCCCTCAGGTCGGGCTGCATCCTCTCTAGCTCGCGAATGCCATCCGGCAGATCATCGTAGGGCTTGCTCGCGGGAGCCCCTCTCTCTCCGGGGTTCCCCTCATTGTGCCCCAGGATCTCTCGCCGCCAGGCATAGGGTGCGACGCGGGACACGCCGTGGCGCTCGGCGACCTCGGCGGCACCGCCGGTCCGTGCCTCGAGCTCCGCCACGGCCCGCGCCTTCGTCCCCATCGGCAGAGCGCCCCTCTTGGGATCCGGCCCGCGGCATTTCCTCTGGCCGGGCGCGAGCCCGTCAATCCAGGTGCCGAGCATCTCGCGGCTTGGATGCCCCATGGCCCCTATCGTCCGCGTGAGGCTTTTCCCGTGCCCCAGGTAGTAGTCAACAGCCGCCCGCTTCCTCTCGTCGGGGCACCTCGGCTTGCGGCAGCTCTTCTCCAGGAACTCGTCACCGCGGAGCTGGTGCTCCTTCCACCACCCGCGCAATGCCGAAGTGGTGGGACAGCCCAGCCCAGCAACAGTGTCCGCGTAGCTATGGTCGAACCTGGCGAAGGTCTCGACGGCCTTCCTTCTCTGCTCCTCGCCGTACATCTGCGTGTTCCTCCCGGTCCTGCCTTGGTCCAGGATTTCCACCGCAGTCCCTTTGCGTCACTTCTTAGTGAACATCAACACCGATATTCCGGTGGGCGCCGGGAACGCGTTGCGTGGCATCTGGAGGATGTCGTCTCTCATGGGGTGGCCTACCGTCCTCTCGTCTTGCATCTGGTGCCCTCGGGTCGCAACGAGGCCCAAGGAGTCTCGTCCTTTCGACGGGACAAGCAGAGAGATACCTGTTGGGGGGCGCGTGCGCAAAGCCACACGGGACGTTAGGCCACGCTAAAGCTCGCTAGGTTGCGGACTGATGAAAAAAAGAGCGGCGGGGGTCTGCCGCTTTCCGCTCTCAGACACGCAATGCAATCGTTTTGAACGATAATGTTTGTACTTACAAACTAATTAACAACACCTGCTTTGCGTAGGTGCAAGGGACAGCAGAACAATGAAAATTACATCCATCCGCATAAACAACCACAGCAGGATTCCCAACTGCACCATCGATGTCAGAGACAACTTGATACTGGTAGGAGCAAATGGCAGCGGAAAAAGCTCAATCATAAGGTGCATAGATCTGGCGCTTGGCAAGACAACACAGCAGCTGTATTACTCCATCGACAACTCTGACTTCGAGGACGAGGAGCAACCTTTTGCTGTTGAAGTTAGGCTAGAAGGGCTCAGCGAAGATGAGTTGTCGTTTTTTCCAGATGATTACGATGCATTAGACAACTCGTTGACTGTTCGCATGGAAGCTACTCTGGACAAAGACGATCTCACGATTAGGCGATACTTTCCAAAGGGCGCTGGCGATAATAATTTAAGGCGAGAGCAGCTTGAGAGCATCGGATGGAGCATGATTCCTTCCGATTTTTCAACCACTCAACTTGAGCCAGGTAGGAAGACCATCGTAGACGACTACCTCAAAGAGGTGGATGCCTCTGGAGATGAATCGAAATTAGCTGAGGCCATCAAGTCTCTCAGTGATGCGATTGACGGATCAGATGCCTTCAATGAAGCATTGGGTTCCCTTGCAGATCAGCTTGACCCCGTGCTCGACGGAGGCATTACGGCAAACAAGCTTCACTTCGTCCCCGAAGCCGCAATCAATGGGGATCTGTTGAATAACGTCCGGCTTCAGATTGAGGGCAGGTCTGGAACTGCTCGCCAGGCGACAGAACAGTCTGACGGCACCAAAGCCCTTATCGCCTTTTCCATCTTTGGCCTGCTTAATTCGGGCGGGATGATTGCCATTGATGAGCCGGAAACCCACTTGCACCCATTGGCCCAGAGAAACTTGATACGCATTCTGAAGAGTACGGGGCGGCAGCTTGTCATAGCCACGCATTCTGGGGTTGTTGCTGGCGAATTCGAACCCGACAACATCGCGGTTACTCGCGAAGGGTTTTCTCCCGTGCAGCCGAAGCGAGGTTTCCTCGCGGGTCAAGAAGATCAGAAGACTCTTGCAAGGTGGTGGATAAGCAGCAGGATTGAGCTTCTGACGGCGAAACAGATTATAGCGGTCGAGGGGCAATCGGATAGGATGCTGCTCGAAAAGGTAGCAGGGAACACGGGGCGTCATCTTGAAAGAGACGGTATTGAAATCCTCGAAGCCGGTGGATGCAGGGAGATGCCGCATGTCTTAGAAATCTTTGGAGAAGACGGGTTCGGCCTCCAGATCAGCATCTTGGTTGATGAGGACGCTGAAGAAGATATGGCCAATGCGTTAGGAGCCAATAAAGAAGACCTAGCGTCAAAATTTGTTTATGTATCAAGGCGTGATCTTGAGGAGGAGTACGTAGCAGCTATTGGTGCGGATAGCCTATGGAAGGCATTGGGGGAATCGAGCCTGTTCACGCAAAACATGCTGAATACCTGCACCATCTTAGATGACTCGGGAAAACCCAATGAAGATGAACTTGCAGAGTTCTGCAGGCGTAAGAAAAATAAAATTCTCAGTGCTGTTGTTGCTTGCAAGTTGCTAGATGAGGCCTCTGCACAACGGGTTTCCAGTGTCATCGAGGTGCTCCGAAATGCCATCTAATTCTTACGGAGCTACTGATGAGCAGCAGGAGATTTTCGATTACGAGCCTTATGGCATGGTGATTACCGCGCCTGCTGGGTGCGGTAAAACCGAAGCGCTTGCCTACAGGGCAAAAGGCCTCCTTGAGCGATACGATTTTTCAGGGAACGGGAGAAGGCTGCTTATTGTCTCCTTCACCAATCAAGCTCGAGACAATATTAGCGAGAGGCTTAGAAAGTACATTGATACCAAAACGCTAAGAGAACACGTTACCGTATGCAACTTCCATGGTTTGGCCGCACGAATCATAAAAGCGCACGGAGGCGTTGTGGGCATAGACAAAACCTGGGAAGTTGCCGGCTTTGATTGGGTTAGAAGGAATGCTCAGACGCTGAATTGCAATAAGGAAACGCGAGAACAAGTTGAAGCCGCTTTAAAATCCGCAAAGCTCACTCACTTGTCTGATGATGAAGTAATGAGAAGCCTTCAGGAACAGGCAAAGAATGGAGCGGTTGGCCAGCTTGCGGTGGCCATGGAAAGCAAAAGGGTCGAAGCGCGTGTCGTCACCTATGACGATCAAATACGAACCGCTCTGTGGGTACTGCAGGATGATAAAGTCGCCCGGCTTTATCAGAACCATTTCTTTGCTGCGCTTGTGGACGAGTTTCAGGACTTGACCCCCCAGCAATTGCGACTGGTTAAAGCCCTGTGTGGAGACAACATTACTTTCGCCGGTGACCTCGCGCAGAGCATCTTCTCTTTTGCTGGAGCGGATCCTGACTATACCTATCAAGAGATTTCTAACAGTACGAACAAGCAGATAAAGCTCTTGAAATCTTTCCGTTCAGCACCTGCCGTCCTTAATGCAGTTAACTCGCTTTCCCAAATGACACACAGCGAGCAACTTGTGGCCGCCTTTCCCAATCATTGGGGTAACAGTGGGCTCTCAGCATTTGCCTCCTTTGATAATGAGAGGACTGAAGCAAGTTGGATTGTCAAAATGGCACAGAGGATTTTGCAACTTTGCCCAAATCAGCGCGTTGGAGTCATCACTAGAGTCGGCTTCAGGATAAAAGGCGTAAAAGATACGCTGGCTGCAAATGGAATCCAGTATACCGACTGGTCGAGTGGCATATTCAGGCCGGAAATCGCGAGAGCCCTTCGACATACATGCGATGACCTGTTAAGTAGAGCTACAGAGGGTATTAGTTTCAAAAGCAAGCTAGATATCTACCGATACATAGTTGAAAGAACAACTTTGCTGCAGAGCGGTACGCATGCGGAACTTGAAGATGCCTGCTCCTGGCTATTTGACCAGGTATTGGAAAGAGACGCTAACCTGTCCCGGGCATCTGAAATAAGGGAAAGCATTTGCGAGATGCGAGGCGATGAGAGCTTTGCGACGCGCAAGGGCATACATTGCTTAACGGGTCATACTGGCAAAGGACAACAGTTCGATTGGGTGTTCATAGTCGGGCTTGATAAAGGCTCAATTCCCTTTTACAAAGCTTCTACCGATCAAGAGATTGGAGAAGAGGCACGAGTTCTCTCTGTAATGATTTCACGTGCAAGGATTGGATTTGTTACAACTTCCACGGAAATCAATGCATACGGATACTCTAGGGAGCCATCATCTTTTCTTTCATTGCTTCAAAGTGCTCCAGGTTTTATCTGTGGGAGCGACTGCATAGTAGATTGGTGCGCCAAAGCAGATTGGCAAGGCATATCGAAAATATAGCGATGCCTACTTGCCAATGCCGCTGTTGAGGAAATATTGCTTCTTCAAAGAGTGTAGTCAGTTGTATGCAATAGAAACTCATTTCCCCAGCTCAAAGCCGTCACTCTTCACTCGGAATTTGTCACTCTTGGGTCGGGGAGCGCCCCACCCCGTTTGCGCCTCATTAGCCCATGTAGTCAGTTGCGCGCAATCGAACTGTGTTTCCGCAGTTCAGACATATCACTCCTCGGTCGGTCGAAAATACTCTCCTCAAGTGACTACAGAGCATGTGGTCACCACTGACTACAGGGTGACTACACGGTTTTCGAGATAGGAGAATGGGGGAAATCCCAGCTCACTCGCTCCGCTGACTACATGGAGACGGGCTATGCAACGATCGAGTGGGAGTAAAAAATTCGGAAAAATTGACGCTTGCGTCATAGATACCGTATCATTACCTTGCATGCAGAGGAGATGATTCGGTGTGGAGATCAGGCGCGACAAGTATCTGAACGACCTCGTCGTCCGCAAGGGCAACGGAATGATCAAGATCGTCACGGGCATAAGGCGCTGCGGAAAAACCTATCTGGTGTTTGACTTGTTCGTCCGCCATCTCATCGAGTCAGGAGTTTCAGAAGACCACATAATCACATTGGCTCTCGACGACAGGGCTAACGCGCGCTACCGAGATGTTGACGCTCTCTATGACTACCTCATGGAGAGGATCGGCAACGATCGAGGGGTCTACTACATCCTCCTTGACGAGATACAGTACGCCATCACGGCGAAGGAGCTCAGGAGCAAGGACGAGCCCCCCGCGCTCTACGGCGTGCTCAACGGCCTGCTTCATCGTCGTAACGTCGACGTTTACGTGACTGGGAGTAACTCCAAGCTGCTCTCCACGGACGTGATGACCGAGTTCAGGGGTAGGGGCGACGAGGTGCGCATCCACCCGCTGACCTTCGCGGAGTTCATGCAGGCGTTCGACGGCGACCGTCAGGAGGGCTGGGCCGAGTACGTCATGTACGGCGGGCTGCCCCTCGTGCTCTCCATGCGGACTCCTGAGCAGAAGGCCGTCTACCTTGCGAGCCTTTTCGATGAGGCCTATCTCTCGGACGTTGTCGAGCGAAACCACCTCACCAAGTCGCAGGAGCTCGAAGATTTAGTGGACGTGCTCGCTTCCTCCATCGGAGCCCTCACGAACCCTTCGAAGATCGAGGCGACGTTCAGGAGCGAGCTGCGCTCGAAACTCGACGCCGACACCATCAGGCGCTATCTCGGACATCTTGAAGAGGCGTTCCTCGTGAGCGAGGCGACCCGCTACGACGTGAAGGGGCGCAGGTACATCGGCACGCCCAAGAAGTACTACTTCGAGGACATGGGGCTCCGGAACGCACGGCTGGGGTTCAGGCAGGTCGAGGAGTCGCACATTATGGAGAACGTCATCTACAACGAGCTGCGCGCCCGGGGGTTCTCTGTGGATGTCGGCGTGGTGGACAGGCGCATGAAAAACAACGGTCGTGACGAGCGCTGCCGCTACGAGGTGGACTTTGTGGCGAACCTCGGCTATCGCCGTTACTACATCCAGTCTGCGCTGCAGCTCGATACCCCTGAGAAGGTCGCGCAGGAAAAGCGTTCGCTCACGCTCATCGACGACAGCTTCAGGAAGATCGTGGTGGTAAACCGCGTCATGCGGCCCTACATGGACGACGACGGCATCCTTACCATGGGGCTGTTCGATTTCCTGCTCGACCCAAACAGCCTCGACTGATGGGTGCATGCTCTGGCGGGGATCTTCTGCCGCTCGATGGGCCTGTAGGCCGACTTCTTCGATACGTGCGGGTAATCGGCGACCTGCGGCACGTCCATGAGGCCGTCGGGCAAGTCGTTCGCTTCCGATGCCGAGGAGGCGGCAGATCTTTAGCTTCTCCGCCCCGGCATTCTCGCGGCCTTCCGCATCATTATCCGATGTTCCCGATGGCTCCGGGAACGCGTCGCGTGGCATCTGGAGGATGTCGCCTTTCATGGGATGGCAAACCGTCCTCTCGCCTTGCATCCGGTGCCTTCGGTTCGCAAGGAGGCCCAAGGAGTCGCGTCCCCTGGACGGACAAGCAGGGATGTGCCTGTTGGGAGGCGCGCGCAAAGCCCGACGAGATGCTAGGACATGCTAAGGCTCGCTAGGTCACTATTCGGCAAACGCCGCTGAAGTCCATGAGTCGAATTCGACTTAGACATTTGCAGTAAACTTTCAAGAGGCGGGGTTTGCTAGCGAAATGAGTTTTGATGGACGACAGAGACGACGCCATCATCTGATTTGATAACGATGGCAATTTAGACCTGTACAGCGGAGATTCGGTCTTGGCTCAAGTATTTAGCCCGTCCGAGTTAAATCGCTCTATCAGGGTTGCGCTCTCTGACTATGAGACCTTCGTGAGGTGCTGCCCTGAAATGGTGGCGTTTATACGGGAGGCTCTGGGCGGCGACGTCCAGTATGTTGCCAACCTGTCCGCCGCAACTCGCAAGCTTATGGAGGAAGGCAAACTCTTCTTAAGGCGGGATAAGGACGGAAAACTGTTAGCTACCCTGATAAATGCCGACAGCAACAAGTACGAGTCGATGGTGCGTCTCAAAGAAGCACAGCAATTGCCTAACGTGAACGACATGATGTTTAGCCTCAGTCTCATGGCCATCACCCAACAGCTGACTGAAATTCAGGAAGGCATTGCTGAGCTGCGTGAGGGGCAAAAGAACGATAGAGAACGCTTCGGGAATGTTGCGGCGGAATATCTTAGACGTGCGACAAAAGCGACCAACCAGAAAGAGCGCATGGAGCAATGCAAGAAGGCACACCGTGAAGCGATGGACGGATTTTACTCGTGTCTCAGTACGGTCAAAGAGTCTGTAAAGTTTTTCATTGAGCTGCCGGCTGCTGACGCAGATGCTTCACTTGCAGCGCATATTCGGCGAGAGATTTCTCTGAAGTCAATCAGCGCGTTTCCAAAGTCTTTCTCAAAGTCCAAGGAACTGAGGCGGGCAATCGCGCAATGCACTCAGTGCGCACAGTATGCAGCTGCTGCCAGCTACCTTCGAGGGGATGAGGTTGAGGCTAAGCGCGACTTGGAAATGTACGCGACGGCAATGCACAAAGAGCTGCTTGGTGACAAGGAAAACCACCTCAGGGCATGGATTTCACGTCCGAAAGCCGAGAGGCTCCCTGGCCCACTGAAGATGCTTGCTGCGAATAACGAGAATGAGATAGACGTTCTCATATGCGTCAAATCTACAATCTCTAACATTGAACGGATGAATGCTTCACCAGAAATTGAGGCTGGTGAGCCCGATAAAGGCTTGGAAATCAGCAAAGAATTAATGGGGGAATAAGCGTATGGGGATTGCAGCAATAGGAGCAGGCTTCGTCTTTACGATAGCCGTAATTATCGCAGTCGTGATTGGTATTGTCTGGTTCATTCGTAGGCGTTAGCGGAAAGTTGGCTCTTCCGCGTTTCTAGTGGGTAGCGCAGGCTAGGGCGGTCTGTGCCGAGAAGTCGAGCTTCCCGAGCCTGAGGAAGATCATCGTCTCGGAGTGGGACGTGTTCCTGAAGCCCCGCGCCGCCCGCTTGATGGACTGGATGACGGGGTCGAGCCCCTCGAGGATCGCGTTGGTGGAGCCCCTGTCCCACCAGTCGGGGATGCCCTCACGCTCCTTTCTGAGGGTTTTGGCCACCGTCTTCATCTGGTC
>NZ_AWEZ01000070.1 GCF_000468755.1 Olsenella profusa F0195 | reverse complement strand
ACCCCCTCGCCCATTGCAGGTCGCTTGGCGTGGGGGATTGGGCGCGGCGCGCCTCCGTGCTATCCTTGTGGCGGGCACACTCCGCCGCCGCATGGCGCTAGCAGCACAAACGTAATCCCGCCAGTATGAGAGGAGCGGCCATGCCTCACGACAGCGACAGGGGAGGGACCGCTCCCACACCCGAGGTCGACCCAACGACCCACACGAGAGGGCACGTGCCTGCGGACTCCCGTCCGGAGGTGGCTCAGACGCAGCTCAAGCCCCTTCCCGCTGACTTCAGGGGGCGACCCGACCCCGCGCCCGCAGGCGATGCGGACGTCGTGCCGCTTACGGGCGACCTTTCTTCCGGCGCCGCCGGCGACCAGGATGTCCCGGCGCCCAAGACCCGCGCCAGCCGTACGGCGCCCGTCATTCTCGCCGTGCTGATTGTGCTTCTTGTGGGCGTTGGGGTGTATGCCTCCTATGCCCTCGAGGTCTGGGGCGGTCGCACCGTTCCCGACGTCAGCGGTCAGTCGCAGGCCGAGGCTCAGCTCACCCTCGAGGCAAAGGGCTTCTCTGTCACGGTGGAGAGCCAGCCGACGGATGACGCCCCCGGTACCGCGCTGTCGACCAACCCACCCGCGGGGAGTCGCATGGATGCGGGCAGTCCCGTGACCGTGTACGTGGGAGTCTCCCGCACCATTCCCGATGTGCTGGGCAAGAACGTCGACGACGCAAAGGCCACCCTCATGGCGGCGGGTGCCCAGAACATAGCCGTCCAGCTCGTCCTCTCGGACAAGCGGGAGAACACCGTCATCGATGTCGATCCCAAGACGGGCAACGCCTTCAGCTCCGGCGACACCGTCACGCTCACCGTGGCAAGGCCCTTTGCCGTGCCGCAGGTGGTGGGCAAGACCCAGGACGAGGCGACGAAGGCCATCAAGGATGCCGGGCTCAAGGCGCAGGTCGTCTACGCGCCGTCCGACAAGCCACGTGGCACGGTCATCTCCTGCGACCCCGCTGGGGGTGCCAGGGCAAACCGAGACGCCACGGTCACGATCACGGTGTCTGCCGTGCTCCCCACCGACTACCATCACCTCGTCGACTACTACCAGAGCAACGCGCTCGAGCTCTCATACTTCCTTTCCCAGCAGGGCTTCACGATTGCCAGCTCCTACACCAATGGCTCGGGCCATCTCGAGGCGCTCTACAGCTCAACGGACAAGGGCGCCATCGTGCTCACCGACACGCCCTATTCGCATGACTTCGCCTTCGACGAGGGCGGGACGGAGGATCTGCTCCGCAGTGGGACGGCCTACTCGGGCCTGCGCCTCGAGTTCCCCGCGGCTGACCTGCCGTCAGATGCCGCGAGCCTCTCCGATGCCGCGCTGCAGCAGCTGGTGGCGATGTGCGGCCTCTCGGGGCAGCTGCGCTCCATCAACCAGGGCAGCATCGTGCTGCCGTCAGGCGTCACCGCCTCTGGCCAGCAGTTCGTGTGTGCCTATGGCGAGATGGGCGACTACTGTTGGACGGTGGAGATCGCCAATGAGGGCGGCGGCACCCGTGCGACTGCGACAGCCGCACCCAAGGCGCTCTACGCCTCCATGGACCTCTCGCCCTACGGGGGCAACGTCTGCGACATGATCGCCTACTATGACACGTACACGGCCTAGGGCCTCGGGGGGACGTATGGGTGAGTGGCTCACAGGGCATGACGCGCAGCCCGGGCAGGGGACGATGCGGCCGGCGCGTGCGATCTCGCCTGCAGGGGCGCATGCGACACCGTCGACACGGAAGCCCCCGAACCCCTATCTGCGCGCAGAGAACGAGGATGACGATGGCTACGACCCGTTCTCCGACCGCCTTGCGCGCCACGAGCCGCTCTTTGAGCGCGATCCCTGGATGTAGCCGCTGTAGCCGCCTATCGCCCGGCAAGGATCCGCGCGTGACGTGACGCTACATGGCCGAGTGCGTGAGCACCCACACGATGAGCACCACCGCCACGAGGAAGACGATGACGGCGACCGTGGAGATGAGAGAGCGGCGGCGCCTGGCCCGCTCAGGCGACTCGAAAATAGAGCGCTTGCCCTTGGGGACCTCCAGATAGCGACCGTAGCGATTGCCCTTGACCTGCCCCATGCCGCCGCGCGCCTTCCGGTAGGGCCTTCCCGAGAAGGCGCCGCCCCGAACGGCCACGTTGGAGTCGTGCGTGTACTCACCCACGGAGGCGCCGTCCTGGGCGAGGTCATCGATGGCGCTTTGTGTGACGTGAGGAGCCCTCTGGCGCATGAAGTCCGGTTGCACGCGCGAACGAGTCACCTCTTGAGGGGGAGTGTTCGGTGGTGCGGATGGCCGGGCGTGCGCGCGGCTCTCGCTCGTGGGCGCAGGGTCTGGGTTAGGGGTCTCGAATGTCCCATTTCCTGCAGGTTTCTCCTCGACCATGAGACCTCCCCAGTGCATGTGACAGAATCGCCGCAGTCCTTCTCAACGCGTCCCCATCATAGCCCACCACGATAGGTTTATTCGGTCGCAGCATAAAGAACAAATGACGCCCGGTGGGAATATCTATGTGATGCCAACTTAGATTAGCTATGTCCAAATAACTAAGAAATGAGCGCCCTCACGTATAAAAAGGACCATCCTGGGAACAAATGAGAATGTACAGACAAGGCGTCGGAGCACCCGGGGCAAGGGCGCCTCAGATTGCAAAGGAGTGGTCGTTATGGCAGGCATGGTTCCCTATGACAGGTACGAGAGGGCCCTTCGCAGGGCGTTCGATCCGTTTGACTCGTTCTTTGGCTCTCCGCTCTCGGTGCTGAGCGACGCCGACACCTTCAAGATGGACGTCGAGGACGCGGGGGATCACTATGCGATCTCTGCCGAGCTTCCGGGTGTGACCAAGGATCAGGTGGACGTCGAGCTCAATGAGGGCCGTCTCTCCATCTCGGTGGACAAGAAGGAATCCTCGGAGGAGAAGGACAAGAACTATCTGCACAAGGAGACCAGCGAGTGGCAGGCGACCCGCGGCGTGTACCTCAAGGATGCGGCCAGCACGGGACTGAGCGCAAAGCTTGATGGCGGTGTTTTGACGGTTACCGTCCCCAAGCAGGAGGAGAAGGTCAATGTCACCAAAATCTCCATCGACTAGTCACTCGCACCCGTGCGGACGCACGGAGGGGTTGGCTATGACTCGGGGTCGTTCGCTATGGCGGGCGGCCCCTCTGCGTCTTACGCCCCGCTCGCTACCACACGGCGAGCGGGGCGTCCTGACTGGCGACGCACACCGAGAGGTGGCCATCCCGCGTGTGGGCCTCTGCCAGCGCCCCACCGTCCGGCTCGACGGCATCGGCATCAAGCGCGCCGGCCAGCGTGCGGATGCACGTCCCGGGCGCGTTGTTCCTCTGTGAGACGTGCAGTGCCACCACGGACTCGGTCTCGTCTCCCACCAGGAGCGGAAGCGCCTCGGCGCACTGCCGGTTAGAGAGGTGCCCACGCTCGCCGCCGACGCGCTCCCGTAGGAATGGTGGATAGGGCCCATGGGCGAGCATGCCGACGTCGTGGTTCGCCTCAAGTCCCAGGATGCGCGTGCCTCGCAGTGCCTCGAGCGCCTCGGCCGTCAGCATGCCCGTGTCCGTGCACCAGCCCACCGCATCCACCGTCGCGCCTTCCGTGTCCAGCACCGAGAAGCGCACGCCAAACGGGTCGGCCACATCATGCGAGGTGGGAAAGAGCCGCAGCTGCATGCCAGCAAGCGCGAGCGTCTCGTCGTGCCTCACGAGGGAGAAGGGCACCCCTGCGAGGGACTTCCTGCCCCCCACCGTGCCTGCCGTGGCAAAGAGTCCCGCATCGAGCCGCCTGCTCAGCACCGGCAATCCCGACACGTGGTCGGCATGCTCATGCGTCACGAGCACGGCGCGCACACGTCCCAGGTCGCACCCGACCAGCTGGGCCCGGCGTTCCAGCTCCCTGAACGATATGCCACAGTCCACCAGTACGCCGCCCCCGGGCCCCTCCACGATGGCGGCGTTGCCCTTGGAGCCACTGGCCAGCACAAAGAGGTGTATGCGAGGCTGCATGGCACCGCTCCCCTCGAATGGGTCGATCCGACGTCCGCCGTCGCGGGCATCCACATGCTACCCTACGATGGAAACCGGGATCGCGCCACCCGTGCCCTTCCGGCACGACACATACGACGAGGAGCATCCTTGCGAGCATACGAGCGCCTACTCAGGTATGTCACCGTCCGCACGCCGAGCAACGCGGAGAGCAGCGGCCGCTTCCCCAGCTCGCCCGAGCAGTTCGACCTCGCCCGCCAGCTGGTGGACGGGCTTGGGGGACTGGGCGTCACGGACGTCACGCTGGGCGATGACTGCTGCGTCTACGCGAAGGTTCCCGCGACGCCGGGCAGGGAGGGCAAGCCCAAGCGGGGGGTCATTGCGCACGTGGACATGGTGCGCCACATCGAGACGTGCATGAGAGAGCGGTGGGGTGCCGGCATGGTGACCCTCACCATCCGAGACGAGCACAAGAACATGGAGTCCGTCATCAGGGACTGCCCGTATGCGATCGACTACGCCAAGGAGGCGACGTGCCGCGCCGTCATCGAGCTGGGGGGTCTCCGTCATCCGCGGCGACACCGATGGCTGCCAGCTGTCAGACCGTGGGCCGCCCTGCCCCAACGTGGGCGCCGGCGGCCATGGCTTCCACGGGCCCCTCGAGCACATAACGGTGGGGGGCATGGACCTGGCCACCAGCATGTGCGTGGAGCTCGTGAGGATCCATGCCAAGCGCTAGGCCGCGGACGCACCCGTCGGGTGCGCTGTGGGGCGGAATCGTGAGGGGAGGCTGCGGATGACAAGCGTGACGAGCAGATATGCCGTGGGCAGGCAGCGCCTTGGGCGGGCGTCCGGCCGCGAGGGCACAACGAGTCGTGCCCCCGTGGTGCTCATGGTGTCCGGCGGCGCCGATTCCACGGCACTCCTGGTGCTGGCCGCCACATCCACCTTGGACATAGACGATGGCCGTGGGCCCGCTCGCATCGCTCGCGAGCGCCTGCACGTGCTCCACGTCAACCACCGCATTCGTGGGGAGGAGGCCGACGGTGACGAGCGCTTCGTGCGCGACCTTGCCGCCCGGCTGGGCATCCCCTGCACCGTGCGGCGGGTGAATGTCCCCGAGCTGGCTCGTCGTGCCAAGGACGGCAACGCCAACGTGGAGAGCATGGGCCGCGAGGTGCGCTATCGTGCCGCCACCGCGCTCGCCAACGGGCTCTCATGCCAGGCGGACACGCCACGCGCCGCCGCCCGCATCCTCACGGCCCATACGGCGGACGATCGGGCGGAGACGTTTCTCATGAACGTCATACGCGGCACCGGCGCTGCGGGGCTGTCCTCCATCCCCCGCCGGCGCAACCGTGTCGTGCGGCCCCTGCTTGACAGCACGCACGAGGAGCTGTGTGGCATCCTGCGCCTGCGCGGAATCGCCTGGCGCGAGGACGCCACGAACGAGGACACGCGCTACCTGCGCTCCTATGTCCGTCATGAGATACTGCCGTTGCTGCGTGGCAGGAACCCCGCCGTCGTCTCCGCCCTGTCCACGACGTCGGACATCCTCTCCGAGGAGGATGTCTACCTCACCCACGTTGCCGCCCAGGCCTATCGCGAGCTTGTGCGTCGCCAGGGCGAGGGCCTGCGTGCGCTTGACGCACGCAGGCTGGGGGCCTGTGAGGTGGCCATTGCTCGGCGCGTGGTGCGGCGTGCCCTGCTGGAGCTGGTGCCGGACGCTCGTCTCGAGGCGCGCCACATCGAGCGAGTGCTCGCCCTGGTGGGGGCCGGCCATGGCTCGGCATCCATGCCGCGGGGCCTGGATGCGCGCGTGGAGTACGGCCTGCTCTTTCTGCATGCGTGCGCGGACGATGGGGTCGCCGCGCCCCCTGCGGCGTGGCTGCCCGTTCCGGGATCGCTCGAGCTTGCGGACGGCCGCACGCTCCAGGCTCGCCTGGCGGCCCCTCCCCAGGGCGGCCAGGCGCCAGACGTCGCCAGGGCCCATGGACTGGAATGGGGTGGCGCCTCCGTGCTGCTGGATGCCGTTGCCTGTGGCCTCGACCAGGGCGGTACCGGAAGGCTCTGGGTGGACGGACCCGCACCGGGCGACGTGTTCTGCCCCCTGGGCATGCACGGACAGTCCAAGAAGCTCTCCGACCTGCTGGGCGAGGCACAGATTCCCGCGATGGGCAGGGCGTTGGTGCCCGTGGTGCGCACGGCGCCCACCGGGGCGGTCGTGTGGGTTGCGGGCGTGCGTGCAGACGAGCGCTTTCGTTGTCAGTCGCATACAAAGCTGCTGCTAGAATTAACGATAGTGGGATCAGAAAACGGGGTGACGCCCCCACGGGGGCACGACGGACGCTGATGGGGGCATCGTATGGAGAAGCTTCATCCGGACATCAAGAGGATCATCCTCTCCGAGGACGACATCAGGGGGATCGTCACGCGCCTCGGCGCGCAGATCTCTGCGGACTACGCAGACAAGAACCCCCTGATCGTTGCCGTGTTGCGCGGCGCCTTTGTGTTCACGGCAGACCTCGTGCGCGCCATCACCATCCCCTGTTCCGTGGATTTCATGGCTGTGAGCAGCTATGGGGACGGCGTCAAGAGCTCCGGCGTCGTACGCATCGTGAAGGACCTCGACACCAAGGTCGAGGGCCGTCACGTCCTCATCGCCGAGGACATCCTGGACTCGGGCCTCACGCTCAGCTACCTCATCGGCATGCTCCAGGCGCGCAGGCCCGCCTCCATCGATGTCGCCACCTTTGCGGTCAAGGACATTGAGGGCAAGAGGCCCGCCGTGCGCCCGCGGTACGTGGGAACGCACGTGCCCAATGAGTTCATCGTGGGCTATGGGCTCGACTATGCGGAGCGCTATCGCAACCTGCCCTATGTCGGCGTGCTCAAGACCGAGGTATACGAATAGGAACCGGCGCAGGCCGCCGGTCGGCACGAGGAGTTCGCTAGGTGTCAAAGGACAAGAACGCACAGGATAAGAACGAGAGCAGCAAGGGGAACGGGCGGCCTCTGCACGATGCGCTGGGGGACGGCCCTGGATCGGGCGGCCCACACGGGCCTGCCGTCGGCATCATCGTGGCGCTCCTTCTTGTCGCCCTCGTCGTGTGGCCTGCGGCCCAGCGCCTCATTGCCAACGACCGGCCTACCGACAATCTTGCTACCAGCGAGTTTGTTGCTGCAGCGCGCGATAGGCGCGTGCATGACGTGACCTATAGGGTCTCGACGGGCGGCCTTGCGGGCACGTACTGGCGCGACGATGAGTCGCGGGGTAACGATGCGGCCCTCGTCAACTTCGAGAGCACCTATGTGGGTGACGACAGCCTCCAGGCGCTCATGGTCGCCAACCCGTCCGTGACCTTCAGGGTGGACACGTCGCCCGACCTCTGGAGCTCCCTGCTCTCTACCACCATCCCTATGCTCATCGTCGTTGCCGTGATGGTGTACTTCCTGCGACAGATGCAGGCGCAGAACGGACGAACGATGAACTTTGGCCGCGCCACCAAGGCCCGCACGAGCGAGGAGAGCCGCCCCAAGGTAAAGTTCGCGGACGTCGCTGGTGTGGACGAAGCCGTCGAGGAGCTCAAGGAGGTTCGCGACTTCCTGCGCGAGCCAAGCCGCTACCAGCGCATGGGTGCCCGCATCCCACGCGGCGTGCTGCTCGTGGGCCCTCCGGGCACAGGCAAGACGCTGCTGGCCAAGGCCGTTGCCGGCGAGGCGAGCGTACCCTTCTTCTCCATCTCGGGCTCCGACTTCGTGGAGATGTTCGTGGGCGTTGGTGCCAGCCGCGTGCGCGACCTCTTCAAGCAGGCCAAGGAGTCCGCACCCTCCATCGTCTTCATCGACGAGATCGATGCCGTGGGGCGCCAGCGTGGCGCCGGCCTCGGTGGTGGCCATGACGAGCGCGAGCAGACCCTCAACCAGCTGCTGGTGGAGATGGATGGCTTTGATGACAACTCGGCCGTCATTCTCATCGCGGCCACCAACCGCCCGGACATCCTCGACCCGGCGCTTCTGCGTCCCGGTCGCTTCGATCGAACCGTCACCGTCGACCGTCCCGACGTCAGGGGGCGCGAGAGGATTCTGTACGTGCATGCCAAGGGCAAGCGTATGGGCGACGATATCGACTATGCGCGCATCGCCAAGCTCACGCCCGGCTTTACGGGCGCCGAGCTCGCCAATCTCATGAACGAGGCGGCCCTGCTCGCAGCGCGTCGCAAGAGGGACAGCATCTCCATGGCCGAGGTCGAGGAGGCCATGGAGCGCATCATCGCCGGCCCGCAGAAGAAGGCGCGCGTGATGACCGAGGGCGAGCGCACCACCATCGCCTACCACGAGAGCGGCCATGCCCTGGTGGGCCACATCCTGGAGAACAGCGACCCGGTGCACAAGATCTCGATCATCAGCCGTGGGCAGGCGCTCGGCTATACGCTGCAGCTTCCCGAGGAGGATCACTTCCTGGAGACGCGCGATGGCATGCTCGACCAGATCTCCGTGCTCCTGGGCGGCCGTACGGCCGAGGAGCTCTTCTGCGATGACGTCACTACCGGCGCGAGCAACGACCTCGAGCGCGCCACCAAGATGGCGCGCGAGATGGTCACGCGCTATGGCATGAGCGACGAGCTGGGTGCCCAGGTGTTCGCCGAGGCGCAGCACGAGGTCTTCCTGGGACGCGACTACACCAACCATCGCGACCTGTCAGCCGAGACCGCCAAGCGCATCGATGACGAGGTGGAGCGCATCATGCGCGAGGCCCACGGACGGGCGCGCAGGGTGCTGAGCGAGCGGCGTGCCCAGATGGACACCATGGCGCGCGTGCTGCTGGCAAACGAGACCGTCGAGGGTGAGGTCGTGGACGCCCTGCTGGATGACACCTGGGACGAGTACGTCCTGCGGCATCCCGAGGCGGCCGTGGCCCCCTCGACGTCGGATCAGAACGCGGAAGGGAGCTCGGACCATGACGACGAGCGGGATTAACCGGCAGAGCTACGCCTATGGCGCATCAAGGTCATCCATTCGCGAGATCGCGGCCTATGGCAGCGCCCGCAAGGCGGAGATCGGCGCCCAGAACGTCTTCGACTTCTCGTTGGGCAACCCCTCCATTCCCGCTCCCGATGCCGTCCGCGCATCCATCGAGCGCTCCCTTGCGCTGCCGCCCGTCGAGCTGCATGGCTACACCCCGGCAAACGGCCTGCCCTTCGTGCGCGATGCGGTGGCCAGCTCGCTCAACGGTCGCTTTGGAACAAGCTATGGCGCCGATGACCTCTACCTCACCTGTGGGGCCGCCGCGTCGCTCTCCATCACGCTCAACGCCATCGTCAACCCCGGTGACGAGGTCATCGTGATCGCGCCGTACTTCCCGGAGTACCGCGTGTGGATCGAGATGGCAGGGGCTGCCTGCATCGAGGTCATGGCAGATGAGGTGACGTTCCAGATCGACTGCGAGGCCGTGCGCGCGGCCATGACGCCCCGCACCAAGGCCGTGCTCATCAACTCGCCCAACAACCCGGTGGGTTCCGTGTATTCGCCCGCCAACCTGGCACGGCTCGCCGCCGTGCTCGAGAAGCGCGGACGAGCCCTGGGCACGCAGGTGCATCTGATTGCCGACGAGCCGTACCGCGAGATCACCTATGGTGCCGAGGTTCCTTGGGTGCCCGACGTCTACGAGCGCACCATCGTGTGCTACTCCTACTCCAAGAGCCTGAGCCTGCCGGGCGAGCGCATTGGCTGGATCCTGATTCCCACAACCAACCCTGATCATGACGAGCTGCTGCCTGCCGTCGCGGGATCCGGTCGCAAGCTGGGCTTTGTGTGTGCCCCGGCGCTCTTTCAGCGCGTCGTGGCCGATTGCGTGGGCGTGTCCGGCAACGTGGAGGCCTATGCCCGGAATCGCGCGACCCTCACGGAGGGGCTCTCTCGCCTGGGCTACGAGTACATCGAGCCCCAGGGCGCCTTCTATCTGTGGGTCAAGGCGCTGGAGCCCGATGCGGAGGCCTTCTTCCAGCAGGCGCGGAAGCTGGAGCTGCTGCCCGTTCCATCCGACAGCTTTGGCTGTTCGGGATGGGTGCGCGTGGGGTATTGCGTCAGCCACGAGACGATCGTGAGCTCCATGCCCGCCTGGGAGCGACTCAAGGACCTCTACCGCTAGGCGTCTCCTACCGTACAGGAGCCATCTGTGGGGCCGTTCCGCTTGGGAGGGTGCGTCAGGTGGGCGATCATGGGGCGTTGCGGGTGTCTGTCGGGCACGAGGTCCAGCGCTTCTTCAAGGATGAACCAGGTATGACAAATATTTTTCATACCTGGTTGTGGTGGCAGTTGCATTTCCAATGGCATGTGCCACCGATAATCGATACAGTTACTCATACCTATGATTTTAGTAAATTCATTTAGTTATGTGTATGTGCACGTCCGGACATGTAGGGGAAGTGAGCATCTTGCCAACTGGCGAACAGGATGGGAGCCTGACAGCTCGTATGGATATTCCCCCATCGATGGTGGATGACTGCTCTACGCCCGTCGCGTGCGTGTGTCTTGATGGACCCAAGAGCGTGCTCTACGCGAACGAGGCGTTCTGCGCCCTCCTTGGGTATTCACAAGGCGAATTTCATGACATATATCGAGATGGTGGCCACACCCTGAACGAGCTTGTGCATGTCGATGACCGCAGCTACGTCAACCGTGTGCTGGACACGATGGAACCCGGTGCATCCGAACTCATGCAGCTCCGTCTGCGTACCCATGACGGTGGCCTGCGTCCCATCTCAATGGTGTGTGGGCTCTCCAGAGCGTCACACGACGGTCGCATGGCAATGCTTCTGCACGTGGACTTTCACACCATCGACTATAAGGGCCAAGCCACCTATGACGAATACTTCGGCGGAGTGCGCCAGTTCATCGACTGGCTTGTTCCCTATGCGGTTGCCGAGTACACCATCGGCGAGAACGGACACTTCATCTTCCTCAACAAGTACGTTCTCGAGAGCCTTGGCTTTACGGGCACCATGCCTGAGCGTGCGCCTGGCATGCACAGCCCCCTGTTCTCCATCTTTCCCGTTGATACCATCGCGCGCATGACGCGGCGCGCGTTTGCCAACGTGACCGAATCCAGCCGCACGGCGCATGCGAGCGGCTACCTGTACGGCATCGGCTCCACTGGCGTCGACCTCGACGGCAAGGTCATCAAGATCAGGGGAGAGGTGCCTGGCCAGGACATCTATCGCTTCGTGGGCTCCCTCTTCTCGGATGATGAGCAGTCCCTGCGCACCGGGGAGCTCGCTAGGCTCGTCGACGCCTTCTCAGAGGCGCTCGCGGTCTTCTCGTTCGAGAAGGACCTCACCTTCCTGCGCTGCCTCTGGACGCGTATGCCCAGCGAGCTGGGCGTCTTCGCCAGCGTATCCGTCAACCTCAACCTGGACGATGGTACCGCGCATTGGGAGTCCGTCAGGCCCCTGGGGGCGCGGGCGGACATGGCGCGTCGGTATCACGACTTCCGTGATGGCAAGGTCGTGCCCGACCTCGAGGAGCCCGTCGACTTCGAGTGGAAGGTGAGCGACTTTTCTCGCAAGTTCAGTGGCAACTTCCTCACCGTCGGTGATGGCGGCCTGTACTTTGTGGTGCGTGACCGGAACGAGGCGCCCGTCACGGACGTCGAGTGTGACAGCCTTGCCTCAAGCTCTGCCGATCCCGAGGATTGCCCTGGCAGGGAGGCGGATGGCGAAGTCAGCTCCGACGTGACACGGGGCCGAGAGGCTGGTGCGGCTGCCACCGATGCGTCGGATCCTCCCACCGTGGACGCGGGCCAGGTGGAGAGGTTTCTTGCCACCGTGCCCGGGATGGAGTCCGTCGACCCCACGATCGTGGCTGATGTGCTGAAGACGCTTGCCACGACGGGGAAGCCTCCCGCATCGCTTGTCCCTGCCGTGCGCCCCGGCGTACTGGGGTCACCCCCTCTGTCGTTCGAATCTGGCGAGGATGACCCACTGGGGGGCAGGCACGTCTCCATCCATACGTTTGGGCTGTTTGACATCTTTGTGGATGGCGTGCCCGTGTCATTCAAGAACGAGTCTGCCAAAGAGCTGCTGGCCCTCATCGTCAACCGGCGCGGCGGCTTCGTGACCTCTCGCAAGGCAACCTCCACGCTCTGGCCCGAAGAGCCTGTCAACAAGACCACGATGGCGCGCTATCGCAAGGCGGCGATGCGCCTCAGCCGCACGCTGGAGCAGTATGGCGTGCAGGCGATTCTCGAGAAGGATGGTGGCTCGCGTCGCATCAACCCCTCCCTCGTGGACTGCGACCTGTATAGCTACCTATGGGAGGGCCATACGAGTCTGTTCAAGGGCCGGTACATGTCTGAGTACAGTTGGGCCGAGGACTATCTCGCGGAGCTTCTCTACAACCACCAGGGTCGATAGACACAGTTCTGACCATGCGCATGCCATCCGCTCGTGTCCCATGGACACCCCCGATGGGAGGGAGCACAGGTGGAACGCCGCCAGTACCATTCGATATACCCATATGATCCCTGTGTGCGGCCGGGGGAAACGTCTTCCCCAGTCTTCCCCATATGATTTCTCGTGGCTCAAACGACCCTAGGGGTGGCAATGAAGGATGGACGGCTCACGCCGGAAGAGCGTGTCGAGCTCATCGAACTCGATGCGGTCGATGACGTCTCGGCCCGGTACATCACCTATTCCAAGGCGTTCAAGGAAGGGGCTATGCGCCGATACGAGGCGGGCGAGACGCCGAGCGCCACCCTTGCCTCGGTGGGCCTGCCCTCGAGCCTCAGTGGCCATAAGCGCATCGGGCATGCCATGATCACTGGAAAGAGGCCAAGTGCAGGGGATGCCTCGTGGGAACCGATGCCCTCAGGTGTGCCATAGGAATCAGGTGGAGCGCCTCAAGAGGGAGAAGTGCAAGGCCATCGTCAAACAGCGCGAGATTTGTCGCTGCGAGCGACAGGAGTACGAGCGCCGCATCATGGAGCTCGAGCGGGAACCTGCCGTCCTCAGGCGGACCGTCGCCGCATGGGTCTTCCACCTGAACGCCCCATCATAGGGCAAGGGTTCGTGCATGCCGTCCTGCGCGCGGGGTCACGCCTGTGGGTGTCACTGCATTCGTGTGGGTGCCTTTTGCTTCCTGTGGGTGTCAATCGATGCATGTGGGTGCGAATCTCCCGGATGACATCGACAAAATCGCAGGTCGCTGGAAGCCATCGTGGGAGAATCGCACCCACATGTCGCAAAAGGCACCCACATGCCAGAAGCATCGCGCCCACAGCGAAGGCTGGATCAGGCTGGGCCACAGGTTGTGGCCAGGTACAGCTAGAGACAGAAAGAGCCCCTTGCGGGGCTCGTTGCGGCAGATGGTGCGGCGTACAGGATTCGAACCTGTGACGTTCTGATTCGTAGTCAGACCCTCTATCCAGCTGAGGTAACGCCGCGTGCAAAAGGTATAGTGCCACGTGTCGAGGGGGACTGTCAAGCAGAAAGTAAAACCCGGTCGGGCAAGCCAGCCGGGCAGTATGCT
>NZ_AWEZ01000069.1 GCF_000468755.1 Olsenella profusa F0195 | reverse complement strand
CTAAACACACCGCCGGCAGGAGATGCCCGCCCGCCAGGGCAGCGCCTCAAGGGTGGGCCGGCAGGGGCGCACCTCGCCAGGCCGAGCGCCTCGCGGGCTACCTCGAGGCAGAGTGCCAAAGCAGGGACGCCCCCAGGCGCGCGAGCCTCCTGGGAAGGTGTGCGCCTCCCCAGCCCAAGGCCCTCGACGGCCACGGATGGGGCCAGACAGGCTGGCCCGGGGGGTTCGATATGGACGACCTCGTCTCCCTCTCCTTTCTGGGCGACCACGAGGACCTGGTGCCTATGGGGGGCGTCGGTGCTGGCAGGACCCATATGGCAGAGGCCCCGTGCGCGCTCTGCTGCCAGGACGCCCGTCCCGCCCGCTTCCTCGCCGCGTCGTCTCTGGTGACGGGGCCCGGGCGCGCCCGCGACGACGCAAGGCCCGGCCGCGAGCTCGCCCAGATCGGGAAGGCCGAGCCCCTGGTCACAGGCGGGCTGGGCTTCCTGCCGCTGGACGCCGACGGGGCGCGGCTGCCGTTCCAGGTGGTCTCGCAGGCCTACGAGGCGCAGTCGGTCGTTCTCACGACCAACCCCGGGTTCTCGGGGTGGGGCGCGGTCTTCGGCGACGACCAGATGGCAGCGGCCGTGATCGGCCGCGTGGTCCACCACGGCAGGCTCTTGCAGTTCAAAGGTGAGTCCCACCGCGTAAGACATCCACTCATGCAGTAGAAGAAGTGCTCAAAAAAGCCGCTCAAGGCACATATGCAAAGTGCCCAAAAACTGCTGCCCACTCTGCTCAAATCATCTTGACAGAACACAATATCGGATAATGGTTCCGAAAGTCGCGAGAATGCCGGGGCGGAGATACTGGGGTCTGCCGCCCCCTCGACATCCGAGGCGAGCGACCTGCCCGACGGCCTCATGGACGCGCCGCAGGTCGCCAACTACCTGCACGTATCGAAGACGTCGGTCTACAGGCCCATCGAGCGGCAGAAGATTCCCGCCATAAGGATCGGGAGACTGCTGCGCGTCAGGAAAGACGAGCTAGACGAGACGCTCCGCGCCATGGGCAACGACATCTGATCGGGAATCCCATGGCTGCGCGCCCCCTTGCGAGAGAAACTCGCCACATCGCCACAACCCCAGGGCTCGACGCCCCCTCGCGCTCGCCTCGCCGCCTGCCGTCCCGCGCTGATTGCGGGGAGGACGTAAGGCGAGCAACCGAAGGGGTGATTCGGCAATGACAGCAGCCAAACAGACCAAGCTGCAGGTTCCTCTCAAGGACTTCTAAACCATCCAGGACGTGGTAGCGCTCATACAAGTGAGCGAGAACACAGTACGCGACCTCGCGTACCGGGAACTGGACCCCCCGCCGTTCAGACGGCTCTTCGCGTCCGTACAGCAAGTGGCCTAATTGGTCCGTACACGTCCCCATAGACACTTGCTTTCGTCCGCCGCTTGCTACCCCGGCGCGGCATGGAGGGAGTCTCCCAGCAGGTCGGCTCCCTCCGCTCAAAACGCCGCGCACGAGGGAGCCCCCGTAACCCCTAGCAAAACGATGATGTCCGCGCGGTGGGATACCATTACCACACACGCGGGGAGCACATGTTTGTAGAATTGTCCTATCTTCAGAATTCCGCCTACAGGCTCAGGAAGGGAGTACGTATGCCAAATAGCACGCGTCTCAGCGGCATCTCTCTCTTCTCTGGAGCAGGTGGCATGGATATCGGCTTCACATCTGCAGGTATCATTCCCGTTTTTGCAAATGAGCTTGATGAAGATGCCGTACAAGCCTATACGTCCAATCCCTCCTACCTCGACCCGTCGGTAATGCATCCCGGAGATATCTATGGTCTCCTTGAGGAGGTTGAGGGGTTTTCGAACGTCGACGTCGTCTATGGCGGCCCACCTTGTCAAGGCTTCTCCGTTGCCGGAAAGATGAATCCCGATGACGAGAGGAGCCGTCTCATCTGGGTCTTCATGGACGTTATCCGTAGGACCCGGCCGAAGATGTTCGTTATGGAAAATGTGAAGGCTCTCGGTTCGCTCTCCAAGTGGAGTGACGTACGCAAGAGACTGGTCAGCGAAGCAAATGACCTTGGATACGGCAATTCCTTCTTTATCCTCAACGCAGCAAACTATGGCGTCCCGCAAGCACGGGAGAGGTTCTTCTTCATCGGTATAAGAGGTGCATCTTCCGATTCCGTAAGATCACATATGGAAAGGTCTCTTGAGGCGAGACTGACCCCGGGAAAGACGGTGCGCGAAGCCCTGAGTTTCCTTCCTCGATTCGGCATGCCAGGGAATTGTGAGGGGAGCACTGCAGAGCTTCATCTCGCGAAGAATCCGATACTTCGCAGAAGCCCCTATGATGGCTCGCTTCTCTTCAACGGGCGCGGACGCCCCATGCGACTCGATGTGGTCGCCAAGACGCTCCCGGCTCAGATGGGCGGAAACCACACGCCCATCATCGACCAATCCCTGCTTGAAAACCCCTTAGGCTTCGACTGGGTTGCTGACTATCACGACAGGCTCTTGGCAGGTTCAACTACCCCACAGGAGGCTGAGGGGAACATCCCGCCAACACTGAGAAGGCTCAGCATCGCAGAGGCCGCGGCTCTCCAGACGTTCCCTGCCGACTATCGCTTCTCAGGCAAGAGGAACAAACGGTATCGACAGATTGGGAATGCCGTACCTTGTGAACTCGCCCGCACCGTGGCCGAAGCAGCAATCGAATCACTTGTGAATCTCGTTGATTAGGTTACGCAGTAGCTGTCTCGCTGGATTGGCCGTCTCGGTGCCGACCTTGGCATCGTCGATGTAGGCAATCAGCGATTTGCGAAGGTCATCGAGTGGTACGCTCGTGAGCGAAAGCAGCGTCGAATCCAATAGTGACTCGAACGACAAGCACACCGCAATTACCCCTCGGTCCGCAAAGTCCGAGTAGTCCTTCTCGGTAAACACCTGTCCAGGAGCCCCCGCCTTGTAGCCGTAGACAAACGCAAACCGACTCCATCCATCGTCAAACGCAGAGTTAGCGTATTCGTATACCTCATGAGGATTGAAGGGCTTGTCCTTAATCTCGAGAGTGGCAAACCGTTCAGTAGCGTAGTAAAGGTCGAGATCGCCATGCCCTGAACAAGAAGTATTAATCTGATACAGAACCGGGACAAAAACCTCGTCGAGCGCCATCTTGAGTAGCGTTCCCACAGCAAGGCCCAATCCCTCGCCCTCTCTTCCAATTTGAGCTAGCTCTCTCCAGAATTGCCTGGTCCTTGCGCATGAGACAATGTCTCCGGAAAGCTCTGGGAGAGGCTCCTCCTTTACAATTTGGGCTATCTGCCCTTTGCAGACATACAAGTAGTAGCGGATAGCCGCAATCGCATCCTCGGAGGAATCAATCGTAGACAGCGCGTCAATCAGCTCGTCTCTTAGGGCAATGTCGCTTGGTCGCGTGTGGTTGCTCTTGCTAAGCTCGGGTTTTTGGGCCGGGGAGCTATTGTACGGCTGCTTGCTTCTGCCAAGAATGCCCAGAAGGACATTCTTCTCGAATCCGCCCCGCGTAATGACCCCCTCGCAGAGATTGCGGGCATCCCAGGCTCCGGGGAGTACGCTCGACGCTTTCATGGCAAGGATGTTGACTTTATCATCGACGGCCTTACCAAGAAGCTGGGTCAGCAGGATGTACTTGTACGTCTTTGCCCTGTCGTATACCAACACGTGGTCAATGCACTTTGAAATAAGGCACTCTGGGGGCGAGCCGAGCATAAATACCTCGTCCCAAAGATCATTGAGAAGCGTATTCCCCTTGCTAACAAATTCCTGATTCACTGTGATGCTCATGCTCGCCTCACTCCCCTCCCAAATCCGTTTTGCAGTAGAGTCGATTCTACTGCTCGGGCAGAGGCTTTGACCTGCATGAGTACCATTTGAGTACCAACCGTTCTCTCGCTAGACCAATTCGAGGCTCCCGTGAGTACCAGTCGCGATTCCGCTGATCTCACTTCTATAGCCTGAACTGGTCTTTATTCGACACGCCAGAGCCAATTGAGCCAACCGTCCCTCCACTGGCTTGCAGGTTCACAAACGCAAAAAACGGTGCACCTGGTAGACCACAGCCAACCAAGCACACCGTAAAATCAACCTCACGATAAAGTGCTGAACTATTCCCACTCGATCGTCGCGGGCGGCTTGGGCGTGATGTCGTAGACCACGCGGTTGACGCCCGCGACCTCGCCCACGATGCGCCCGCTGATGCGCCCGAGCACCTCGTAGGGCAGCTTCGCCCAGTCCGCCGTCATGGCGTCGCTCGACTCCACGGCGCGCACGATGACCGGCCGCGCGTACGTGCGCTCGTCGCCCATCACGCCCACGCTCCTGATGTCGGGCAGCACGGCGAAGTACTGCCAGCAGGAGTGCTCGCTGTTGCGCTCGCCCGTCTCCTCGAAGAGACGCTCGTTGTACGCGTCCAGCTCCTCGCGCACGATGGCGTCCGCCTCGCGCAGGATGTCCAGCTTCTTGGGCGTCACGCCGCCGATGATGCGGATGGCCAGGCCCGGCCCCGGGAAGGGTTGGCGATACACCATCCTGTCCGGAAGGCCCAGGCTCACGCCCAGCTCGCGGACCTCGTCCTTGAAGAAGTGGTCCAGCGGCTCGATGAGGTCGAAGTGCACGCCCTCTGGGAAGGGAATCAGGTTGTGGTGGCTCTTTATGGTCGAGGCCTTTCCGCCCGTCTTGCGCGCGCCGCTCTCGATGATGTCCGGATAGATGGTGCCCTGTGCCAGCATCTGCACGTCGCCGATCCTCTGTGCCTCCTCGAAGAAGACCTTCCAGAACTCGCCTCCGATGAGGCGCCTCTTCTGCTCGGGGTCGCTCACGCCGGCAAGCAGCCGCGCATAGCGCTCCTCCGCATGCACATGCACCAGCGGCACGTGGAACTGCTCGCGAAAGACCTCCTCCACCATCTCGGGCTCGCCCTTGCGAAGCAGCCCGTGGTTCACGAAGACGCAGGTGAGCTGGTCGCCGACGGCGCGATGCACCAACGCCGCCACCACGGAGGAGTCCACGCCACCCGAGAGCGCGAGGATGACCTTCCGCTCCCCCACCTGCCTGCGGATCTCGGCAACCTTCTGCTCCACGATGCTGTCCATGGTCCACCTGGGCGCAAGGCCGGCCACGTCAAACAGGAAGTGCTCGAGCATGGTGCGACCGTACTCGGTGTGGCGCACCTCGGGGTGGAACTGCGTGGCATAGAGACCCCGCTCCGGGCACTCCATGGCCGCGATGGGGCACACGTCCGTCGTCGCCGTAATCGTAAATCCCTCAGGCACCTGGCTCACGGCATCGCGGTGGCTCATCCACACGATCTGTTCCTCGGGCGTCCCATCCAGGATGCGCGAGACGCCCCGACGACGCAGCGTCGCCGGACCATACTCGCCCTTGTCGGTGTGTCCCACCGCACCCCCCAGCGCGGTGGCCATGATCTGCTGGCCATAGCAGAAGCCAAAGACGGGAACGCCCAGTCTCAGCACGCCAGGATCGATCGTAGGGGCATCCTCGGCATACACGGACGCGGGGCCTCCAGAGAGGATGATGGCCGAGGGGCGCAGGGCGGCAAGCTCCCCGGCAGGAATGTCGCAGGGAACGATCTCGGAGTACACATGCAGGTCGCGGACGCGTCGTGCGATGAGCTGCCCGTATTGGGCACCAAAATCGAGCACGGCAACAAGCTGCTGAGTCCCCTGGTTCTGCTGCATGGAAGGTCCCTTTCCGTCATGCGCTGGCATACGATTCATCGCTCCTATCATGCCATTTCGCACCGCCATTGCAGGGCGGAAGCGACACAGAGAGATGCTTTGTTCATCGGGCGTGGAGGGATGCCCGCCCTCGACCTCCTGTGGACGACCGGCCCCTCCGTGTGGATGCGATGCTCCCTCATGTGGGTGCTCTTCGCTGCGTGTGGGTGTCTTTCTCCCAAAGTCATTTTCTCTGAACTGGGGATCTGTCGATCCCTCCCGGGAGAAAAGCACCCACAGCAATCAAAGGGCGCCCACACGCAAGCGAATGGCACCCACACGCAAGGACGAACGGGCATGGGCCTGGGAGACGGGCCGACACGGTCGACGGACGGCGCCGCATCGGCAAGCTTCATGCCAGCTCAGGTGGGCCCCAATATGAACTTCGTGCGGTGTGGGGCGGACACCTCTATCATATGCATGTTAGGTATGACATAAGCAGTTTCGGATTCTGCCAGCTTGGCGTTCACGGAGGTAGCCTCTTGGCACGCACCGAAAAGAGTTTCACGCACCTCATGGATGATGCGCATTCCCTGTCGCGTCGAAGTGCCCTGTCAGGATCGCACTATGCGCGCAAGCGCCGCAAGGCAGTCCACGGTCGCATCGTACGTAATGCTGCCATCGCACTTGCCGTGCTGGTCGTCGTGATTGCCGCGGGCGCCTTTGCCTGGCTCCACGCCATCAACTCCAACCTCAACGAGGGCATCGACGACAACCTCAAGAGCACCCTCACCCCCACGGAGAGTGGGCAGCCCTTCTACATGCTGCTCCTAGGCGTGGACAAGGACGAGGAGCGCGCGGACAGCGCCGACTACGGCGCGGATGATGGCGCCTATCGCTCGGACTCCATCATGCTCGTTCGCATCGACCCGCAGAACAAGAAGGTCACGTTGGTCTCCATCCACCGCGACACGGCCGTCACCATGGACTCGTATGGCACGCAGAAGATCAATGCCGCCTACTCCTTCGGTGGGCCCAGCTACGCCACGAAGGTCATATCGAACTTTGCGGGCGTCAACATCTCGCACTATGCCGAAGTGGACATGGACGGCATGGCCAAGGTGGTGGATGCCGTGGGCGGTGTGACCGTCGATCTGGGCGTCCCCGTCAAGGATCCCAACTACACCGGTCTCGACCTCCCCGCAGGCGAACAAACCCTCGACGGCGCCACGGCCACCCTGCTCTGCCGCGCACGCCACGCCTACGACAACTACGGAGACGGTGATGCCTACCGCGCCAAGAACCAGCGTGCCGTCATCACCGCCGTGGCCCAGAAGGTCCTCGCAAGCGACCCTGCCACCATGGCCAACACCGTATCCGCCATGGCCGAGATGGTTCACACCGACATGGACGTGAGCTCCATCGTCTCGCTCGCCGCCCAGTTCAAAGGCATGGACACCGACAAGGACATCATGAGCGGCATGGAGCCCACGACCTCGCACTACACCAACAACACGTGGTACGAGATCTGCGACACGACCGCGTGGAAGACCATGATGCAGCGTGTTGACCAGGGACTGCCCCCCTATGAGAATGGCAGCGAGGATCCCACGGCAGGCGTCGCCGCCTCATCGAGCGATGAGGCGGCCCAGTACGAGAACACGGAGTCCACCAGCTCGGGCAGCGAGACGACCGCAACGTATACGGGAACCGTACAGGTGCTCAACGCCACGACCACGAATGGCGCCGCCGCCACGGTGGCAGGTCGGCTCACCCAAAGGGGCTTTACGGCCACGCCGGGCAGCTTGGGACGGACGTCCACGACCACCAAGATCATCTATAACGGTCAGAAGGGCCATGCGGCCGCCCTCGGCGTCGCCGAGACCCTGGGCGGCACCATAACGCCTGAGGAAAACGATGGCACCTACAACACATCAAGCGACGTCATCGTCATCTTGGGAACGGACACGTACTGAGGGAGAATCCGGCACGGATGGGCAGGGGCGCCCCTACACGTTGAACAGGAACTCCATCACGTCACCCTCCTGGACCACGTAGTCCTTGCCCTCCATGCGCAGCTTGCCCGCCTCACGAGCGCCGGCCTCGCCGCCCAGGGTGACGTAGTCCTCGTAGCTGATGGTGTTCACCTTGATGAAGCCACGCTCGAAGTCAGAGTGGATCGTACCGGCCGCCTCGGGCGCCTTGGCGCCGATGCGTATGGTCCACGCCCGCACCTCCTTGGGGCCGGCCGTAAAGAAGCTCTGCAGCCCCAGCAGGCGATAGGCCGCCTGGGCCAGCGTCTCTAGGCCGCTCCTCCTAAGGCCAAGGGATGCCAGGTACTCCGTGGCCTCATCGGCGTCGAGGTCCGCAAGCTCGGCCTCCACCTCGGCGCAGATGGGAATCGGCGCTTGCCCGTCCAGCGGCGCGGGAGTCCCGGCCACCTTGTCCTCATCCACGTTGGCCACATAGAGCAGGGGCTTCATGGTGAGCAGGAAGAGGTCGTGCGCAGCGGCGCGCTCCCCGTCCGTCATGTCCAGCTCGGCCGCACGATGGCCCTCGTTGAGCCACCCCTGCAGGCGCTTGGCAATGGCAAGGCGCGGCTGGAGTCCCCTGTCACGCTTGGCATCCCTCTCGAGCTTGGACACAGAGCGCTCGAGCGAACCGAGGTCGGCCAGGATGAGCTCGGTCTGGATGGTGTCCGCATCGGCATCGGGGTCGACGCGCCCATCCACGTGCACCACGTCGGGATTGGAGAAGTAGCGCACCACCTCGCAGATGGCATCGCAGCTGCGGATGTTGGCGAGGAACTGGTTGCCCAGGCCCTCCCCCTCGTTGGCACCCCTCACCAGACCGGCGATATCCACGAACTCGACGGTTGCTGGGACGATACGCGCGGGATGCACGATGTCGGCCAGCCTCTGTAGCCGGTCGTCCGGCACGTCCACGATGCCCACGTTGGGATCGATGGTCGCAAAGGGATAGTTGGCCGCCAGGCCACCCCTCTTGGTGAGGGCCGTGAAGAGGGTCGACTTGCCCACGTTGGGGAGGCCCACGATGCCGATGGAAAGTGCCACGTTCTCATCTCCGTCTGTCCAAGGACGTCTCGCATCCCGTTAGCTCGCCCTGCCCTCCAGGCTATCGAGCACGCGCCGCGCCTGCCTCTTGCCCGTGCGCGCAGCCTTCTGAAGGGCCGCCCGCCGCCGCTCGGCCTCGCGCCTCCTGCGCTCGGCATCCTCGTCGCGCACCACCAGCTCGCTCGGGTCGCAGGGATGCAGGGCGAGCGCGTCCTCCGGACACACCACCACGCATGCCCCACAGTTGACGCAGTAGGCCGCCTGCACGGAGAAGTGCCCATGAGCATCCAGGTCGCAGGCGTTGGTGGGGCACTCCCTAGCACAGTCCCCGCACATGGTGCAGCGCGTGGCGTCACAGGCGGGGACCTCGAGGCGCATGCGACCCGCGAGGGCGGGATGGTTCTGCACCATGCCCAGCACGGCCTTGCGCTTCTGCGTGAGGATGCGACGACGGCTGGCAAAGGTCTTGTCGCCCACCGCCTGCTCAAGGTGGCGCTGCATCCTGTAGAGCTGGTCAGCATGGTTCCTGATGCGCTTGGCGATGGCCTGTGCGCCCGAGAGCGCGGGGCTTGCCGCCGACACGGTCGTACGACCGGCACGGGCGATGTCGGCCATGAGCTGGGCCCGCTTGTAGGCGCGGGTCTGCTCGTGATTGAGCGCGCTGGCATCCACCTCGAGGCCGACGGAAGCCTGCGACCACTCCTCCGCCGTCGCGATCTCGGTGGTGTAGGCCTCCTCGCCCGTGGTGTTGCGGCAGCGGTCACAGATGCCCAGCGGTAGGTACACGTTCACGTTGTCGTGATCCGCGAGCACCGAGAACCACAGCTCGCGCGGTACATCGCCCACACAGGGCAGCACGACCTCGTTGTCGCGGGGCATGCGCCCGAGCCTGCCCAGGGCACGCGTGCAGGTGACATAGCACTGCTCATGTGAGCCGGCGGCGCGCACGATCCGCTCGAAGAGCTGGTTGGCCATCACCCTCTGCACGATGAACGACTCTGTGGGACACGTCATCACGCAGAGGCCGCATTTGCGGCAGGTGTCCCCCACGCGAACGGTGGCCTTCTGGATGTCGATGGCATCCACCGGACAGATGTCCTGGCACCGGTGGCAGGCATCATAGGACCGCTCCTCGCTCACGAGCGAATGGGCCGTGCACTGCAGGCAGAAGATGGAGTTGACGCGGGGCCTCTCCTTGTAGGAGGAGGGGTCGAAGCGCTCCTGGTTGGGATCGAGGACGTCGCCGATGCTCCCCAAGGGGTGAGAGACGGACGACCAGTTGTCACGGATGTCGATGAGGTCATCTATCATGTCATGCCGCTCGGCCATGCCCCTCCTCTCCCCAGGTCCAATCGAGCGCCCATTCTAGCACGCGCGCCCCTGCGCTACGCCCCGGCACGCCTCACACCATCGATCGTCACGCGCGCGAGGAAGAGGGGGACGGGCCGAGGTTGCTCCGCACGGATGTCGAATGCCGCACGCAACGCGTGCTCACCCTCGTCGAGCAGCCGGTCGTTGGCGGCATAGAGCGTTGCCAGCACATCGCCCTCCTCCACGACGGCACCGGTCTTTGCAGAGAGCACGATGCCGGCGGAGTGGTCGATGGTATCATCCTTGGTGGCACGCCCCGCTCCCAGCGCCACCGAGGCGAGGCCACAGCGCTCCGTGTCCATGGCATAGAGATAGCCGCTTTTGGTGGCACGCACCTCACGGCTCGCGCGAGGCCGGGCGAGCCGTCCGAAGGCATCATCCAGAAGGGACGCATCGCCACCCTGGGCAGCCACCATCTCCTTGAGCTTGTGGAAGCCCTGACCATTGTCGATCTGGTTGCGCGCGAAGCCACGACAGCCCTCTATGGTACCCAGCCCCGCGAGGAAGAGCATGTTGGCGGCAAGCTCCACGCAGATATCCGTCAGATCGCGCGGCCCCTCACCCTTGAGGGTGGCCACGGCCTCGGCCACCTCGAGGGCGTTGCCGATGCAGGTGCCCAGGGGACGACCCATGTCCGTGATGAGGGCAACGGTGGGCCTGCCCATGCCCTCTCCGATGGCGACCATCTCACGGGCGAGGGCGATGGCGTCATCCACGGTCTTCATGAAGGCACCGGAACCACATTTGACGTCCAGCAGGATCCTGTCGGATCCCGCCGCGATCTTCTTGCTCATGATGGAGGATGCGATGAGCGGCGTGCTGTCCACGGTGGCCGTAACGTCGCGCAGGGCATAGATCTTCTTGTCCGCAGGTACGAGGTTGCCGGTCTGGCCGATGATGGCGCAGCCCACCTCGCTCACGATGCGCTCGAAGCGCGTGCGGCTGATGTTCACGGAGAGGCCCGGGATGCTCTCGAGCTTGTCCAGCGTGCCCCCGGTATATCCCAGCCCCCGCCCGCTCATCTTGGCGACCCTCACGCCCAACGAGGCCACGATGGGTGCCACCACCAGCGAGGTCTTGTCACCAACGCCACCGGTGGAATGCTTGTCCACCTTGATGCCGGGGATGCTCGAGAGGTCGATGACGTCCCCGGAGGCAAGCATGGCGCGCGTGAGGTCAACCGTCTCGCGCTGCGTCATCCCCTGGAAGTAGATGGCCATGCAGAGCGCCGAAGCCTGATAGTCGGGAACGTCTCCGGCCACGTAGCCCTTGACGAAGAAGCGAATCTCCTCACCGGAGAGCTCGCCGCCGTTGCGCTTCCTCTCTATGACATCGTACATCCTCATGAGACAGTCCCCTCCTCCTCAAACGCCTGCCGCAGGTCCTGGGGGCCAAAACCGTCCGGCAGCATGTCCTTCAGGAGCATGACCCTCAGGTCGTCCGGCGAGCGTCCCAAAATCACGCGAAACGTCTCGGGATCGCAGAACTCCTGCATCACCTGACGGCACACGCCGCAGGGGGCACACCAGCGAGTCGCGGGACGCCCGGCGGCACCACCCACGACGGCGATGGCCACGAAGTCGGTGCTGCCCTCGCTCACGGCCTTGAAGAAGGCCGTCCGCTCGGCACAGTTGGTGGGCGTATAGGCCGCGTTCTCGATGTTGCAGCCATGCCAGATGGCCCCCTGGGCGTCCAACAGCGCCGCGCCCACCGAGAAGCGCGAATACGGCACGTAGGCATGATCGCGCGCCCTGAGTGCCTCCTGAACCAGTTGGGCATCGCTTGCCACGCTGTCACCCCCCCCTCATGACGGATGCGCCCCACCCCAGCCGCGGTGCACATGACTTGCTGGCATTGTAGGGCTTAGCGACTCCCCTTGATGTAGGGGACGCCGTCGGCCCGGGGGGCCACGGACTTGCCCACAAAGAGCACGAGCACGATGATGGTCATCGCGTAGGGCAGCATGGCCAGGATCGTGCTGGGCACTGGAACGATCCCACCGCCCAGCACGATGGCCAACGCCTGCGTGAGGCCAAAGAGCAGGCAGGCACCATAGGCGCCCTGGGGCTTCCACTGGCCGAAGATCACCGCTGCCAGCGCGATGAAGCCCTGGCCGCTGATGGACGTTTGCTGGAACTGCGAGACGATGGCCAGCGTGACGCAGGCCCCGCCCAAGCCGGCGAGGATGCCGGACACGATGACGCACCCATAGCGGATGCGGGTCACGCTGATACCCAGCGTGTCCGCGGCGGCGGGGTGCTCGCCCACAGAGCGGATGCGCAGCCCCCACTTGGTCTTGTAGAGCACGAACCACAGGATGACCGTGGCAATGAGCCCCAGGAGCACCGTAACGTCCACATTGAGGTTGGCCCAGGGCGTGCCTGCAAAGGCGTTGTCACCAAAGAGCTTGGGGAGCGTCGCATAGGGCGGCGTCATGGCCGCGCCGTCAAAGAAGCGACGGCAGAAGAAGATGGCCAGGCCGGGTGCCAGCAGGTTGATGGCCACGCCCGAGACGGTCTGGTCGGCATTGAACGTGACGGATGCCAGGGCATGCAGCGTGGCGATGAGACCGCCCGCGACGCCTGCCGCCAGAAAGCCCAGCCAGGGATTGCCCGAGAAGTAGGAGGCGCAGCCACCCGTGAAGGCACCCACCATCATCATGCCCTCGACGCCGATGTTGACGACGCCGGAGCGCTCGGATATGACGCCCGAGAGTGCCCCAAAGACGAGTGGGGTGGAGTACATGAGCGTGATGCCCACGAGCACCAGGATGCCGTTAAGCATGGTCCGCCTCCTTGCCGTCGGCCCCGCCCGTGGCAGCGGCGCGCTCCCTGTTGGCCTCGCGGCGCCTGAGCCAGTCGGCAATCATGGGCACGACCTGCGCGAGCGCCATCATGAACACGATGGTGCCGATCATGATGTTGATGATGTCGGACGGGGCGCCCATGACCTGCTGCACGCTCTGGCCACCGTAGATGAGCCCTGCGAACAGGAAGCCGGCGGGAATGCAGCCGATGGGGTTGGTGCCCGCTATGAAGGCCACCGAGAGACCGTTGAAGCCGTTGTTCTCGAAGGCCGCGAGCGTAGCGATGCCATGCGGCTCGGTACCCGTGATGGCGAGGGCACCGGCGAGCCCGCAGAGCGCACCGGAGATGAGCATGCAGAGCACGATGTTCTTGCTCACGTTGATGCCCGCGAACTGGGCGGCATCGCGGTTGAGGCCCACGGCGCGCATCTCATAGCCCACCTTGGTGCGCGTGAGCAGGTAGGCGATGAGGATGGCGCAGGCGATGGCCACCAGGATGCCCACGTTCATGTCGGTTCTCACGAGCATGTCATAGAGCCAAGGCACGTTCCTGAGCGTTGCCATGCCCTGCTCGGAAAGCTTCCAGTTGGGCAGGATCATCGTGTAGCCCGAGGGGTTGATGGGAAGGCTGCCCGTGGAGTTGGGCTGGTGCAGCAGGGAGCTGTTGGCCGCAAAGTTGCAGGCGTAGAGGCTGATCCAGTTGAACATGATGCTGGTGATGACCTCGCTGATGCCGAAGCGCGCCTTGAGCCAGCCCACGAGGGCGCCCAGGCCGGCCCCCGCCGCCGTGCCGGCAAGCACCACGAGAGGGACCTCCAACACCGCCGGAAGGTCGACCAGAACGCCCACGGTGACGGCACAGATGGTGCCCGCGATGTACTGGCCCTCGGCGCCGATGTTGAAGAGCCCCGTCTTGAAGGCGAAGGCCACGGCGACACCCGTGAAGATGAGGGGCGTCGCCTTGATGATCACGTTGGCGATGTACTTGGGCTTGCTGAACACGCCGTTGAACAGCGCGGCAAACGACGGGCCCGGGGCATAGCCCGCAGCCGCGAGCACGAGGGCCGCCACGATGAAGCCCACGACGATGGCGAGGATGGATGCGGTGATGGGCCTCCTCAGGACCTTGATGAGCCTGCTCACTTGGCACCACCCCCCGCCATGAGCAGGCCAACCTGCTTCTCGGTCACGCTGCCCTGCTCGAAGGTGCCCACGATCTGGCCGTCATGGATGACGGCGATGGTGTCCGAGACGTCCATGACCTCGTCGAGCTCGAGCGACACGAGCAGGATGGCCGTGCCGCGGTCGCGCTCGCGGATGAGCGCCTTGTGCACGAACTCGATGGCACCCACATCCAGACCGCGCGTTGGCTGGAAGGCCATGAGCAGATCGGGCTCGTTGGAGACCTCACGGGCGATGATGACCTTCTGTTGGTTGCCGCCCGAGAGGCCGGCGGCCACCTGGTCCTCGCAGCCGGCGGGACGGATGTCGTACTCCTCGATGAGGCCCCGCGCGAAGGTCCGCACCGCGGCGAGGTCGAGCCGCGCACCGCGGCCAAACTCGTCCTCGTCGTGGCGCTCGAGCACCAAGTTCTCCGCAACGGTGAAGGGCAGCACGAGGCCCCAGCGCTGGCGGTCGGCCGGAATGGTCGAGACGCCCGCGTCGATGGTGGTACGGGGGTCCTTGTTCTCGATCCTCGTACCCTTGACCTCGATGGTGCCCGACTCCACCTTCGCGAGGTTCTCGATGGCATCCACGAGCTGCTGCTGCCCATTGCCGTCGATGCCTGCGATGCCCACGATCTCGCCGGCGCGCACGCCTAGGCTGAGCCCCTTGACGGCCGGTATGCCACGCTCGTCGTTCACGTGCAGGTCGCTGATGGAGAGCACGAACTCGCCTGGCTTGGCGGGCGTCTTCTCAACCGTGAGGCTGACATGGCGCCCCACCATCTTGGAGGCAAGCTCCTCCTCGGTGGTCTCAGAGACGTCCACGGTGCCCATGTACACGCCGCGGCGAATGATGGTGCACGCGTCCGCGGAGGCCATGATCTCCTTGAGCTTGTGGGTGATGATGATGATCGTCTTGCCCTTGTCGACGAGGTCGCGCATGATGCGCACCAGCTGCTCGATCTCCTGCGGGGTGAGCACGGCGGTGGGCTCGTCGAGGATGAGCGTGTCCGCACCCCGGTAGAGGGCCTTGAGGATCTCCACGCGCTGCTGCATGCCAACGGTGATGTCCTCTATCTTGGCGTCGGGATCGACGGCGAGGCCGTACTCCCTGATGATGCGCTCGACCTCCTGGCGTGCCTTCCTGACATCGAGGACGCCCAGGCCCCTCACCACCTCGTCACCCAGCATGATGTTCTCGGTGACGGTGAAGTTCTCCACCAACATGAAGTGCTGGTGGACCATGCCGATGCCGTGCGCGATGGCGTCTGCCGGCCCCTTGATGTCGACCCGCTCGCCATTGAGGTAGCACTCACCCTCGTCTGCCTGGTAAAGACCATACAGGACGTTCATGAGCGTGGACTTTCCCGCGCCGTTCTCTCCCAGGATGGCATGGATGGTCCGCTTCCTGACGTCGAGATCAACCCCATCAAGGGCGCGGAACGTGCCGAATGCCTTGACGATGCCGTGCATCTGCACGGCGTAGTCGGGACTGACTTCCATGACCCTCTTTCCCTCTGCTCGCAGGTGTGACGCGGTGCGCCCTCAAAGGGGGCGAGGCGCCGGAAACCGCTCCGAACGTCTCGCCCCATACTCTCGGTGGGGAGTTTGCACTCGCACTACCAGGGACTACAGCGTGCTTGCAAAGGTGTTGTAGTCATCCTCCGTGGCGGGAGGGGTGATGGTCCCGTCCTTGATGAGATCCTCGAACGAGATGGCCTTGTCGTAGATCTCGTCGCTGAAGAGGTGGTGATCCTCGGGAATGCCCACGGCATCCTCCTTGAGGCCCAGCTCGACGTTGGCACCACCCTTGTCCTCACCCGACTGCAGGCCCTCGGACACCTCGATGATGGCCTTGTTGACGAGCTTGAGCGCGGAGGTGAGCACGTTGTCGGGAGCGAGATAGGCCTGGTCGCGATCGACGCCGATGGCGTACTTGCCCGCCTCCTTGGCGGCCTCGATGACGCCCGTGCCACAGCCACCGGCGGCATGGAACACCACGTCGCAGCCATTGCTGAGCATCTTCTGGGCAATGGACTTGCCCTTGGCGGCATCGGAGAAGCTCTCGGCGTACTGGGACGTCACCTGCACGTTGAGCCCCTCCTTCTTGTTGGCATAGGCGACGCCCGCCTTGTAGCCCCACTCGAACTGGGAGATGATGTTCGAGCTGATGCCACCGACGAAGCCCACCTTGCCCGACGTGCTCACACGAGCGGCGATGTAGCCCACCAGGAACGAGGGCTCCTGGGCGCGGAACATGACGCCCGTGAGATTGGCGGAAGGGTCGTCATACCCGTTGTCGATGATGGCGAACTGCACGTCGGGGTTGGTCTGGGCGCAGGACTCCACGGCGTCCGCCATGGCGAAGCCGATGCCCCACACGAGGTTGGCCCCATCGTCGACGGCCTTGTCGAGGTTGGTCTTGTAGTCGGACTCCTGCCTGGACTCGAGGTAGCTGACCGTCCAGCCCTTGTCCTGCTGGAGCTGCTGCAGCCCCTCCCAGGAGCTCTGGTTGAACGACTGGTCGGAGACGCCACCCGTGTCCGTGACCATCTCAATCTTGTAGCTGGAGGATGTTGCGGAGCTATCGCTGCCGGAGTCGCTGGAGCTGCCACCGCAGCCAGCAAGGCCGACAAGGGCGGCAGCCGCTGCCGCTGAGCCGATGAAGGTCCTGCGGTTCATCATGTGCATGATGGTCTTCCTTCCTCAAGGTGGGCCTACGATGTTTCTGACAAGCTAGACACCTGTCAGTATGCGACAACATCGGCCACTTTTCCGCCTGACGTCGGCGAACGAGGCGCAACTGCAACCGAGCTGCAAGCCTGCCTATGCGCCCTCGGGCAGCGCCAACGAGAGGGCGACCTCCATCATCTGCGTGAAGCTGGTCTGCCGCTCGCTCGCGGGCAAGGACTCGCCCGTGAGCACGAGGTCCGAGATGGAGAGCAGTGAGAGCGCCTTCCTCTTGGCCTTGGCGGCATTCATGTAGAGCGCAGCAGACTCCATCTCGAGCGCAAGCACGCCCATGTCGGCCCAGCGCCCGGTGTCCTCAGGGTCTCCTCCGTAGAAGCCGTCCTCGGAGAGGACGTTGCCCACCTGCGTGCGCACGCCCAGCTCCTGGGCCTTGTCCACGGCACGCCGCAGCAGGTCGTAGCTGGCGATGGGGGCAAAGGTGCCCGGCAGCTTGAACAGGTGCGCGTAGTTGGAGTCGGTGCACGCGCCCTGGGCGATCACGAGGTCGCGCAGCTGAAGCCCCGCGCCGATGCCCCCTGCGCTCCCGATGCGGATGATGGCGTCTACGCCATAGAAGTTGTAGAGCTCATGCGAGTAGATACCGATGGAGGGCATGCCCATGCCACTGCCCATCACGGAGACGGGGCGACCCTGATAGGTGCCCGTAAAGCCCAGCATGTTGCGCACGTGGTTGAAGCAGGTGACGTTCTCGAGGTAGTGCTCGGCAACATACTGTGCCCGCAGGGGATCGCCGGGCATGAGCACGGTCTTGGCGATCTGGCCCTCGATCGCGTCGTTGTGGGGGGTGGGAACGTTTGCCATGGCGGGGCCTCTTGAGGACGGTGGTGAGACGTGACGTGTCGGTGACGAGCGGCTGGGACATCCGGTACGTGCAGCCCGGACGACAGAACCCATCGTAGCGAATGATACTGCACCGAAGCCTCATGTGCGTTCTTCCTGTAGGGGCCTTGACAGACCACCCGGCATCCGATTCAATGTGTATACTTTTGTTTAACGTTCTTATGATTGTTTAACTATGGGGGTGCACATGAGCTCAATAACCAAGCGGGAACGTCAGATTCTCTCATGGATCGAGGAGGATCCTTCCATCTCACAGGCCGAAATCGCAGAGCGTGCGGGCATCTCGCGCTCCTCGGTGGCCGTCCACATCTCAAACCTCATGCGCAAGGGCGTCATCCTGGGCAGGCGCTATGTGGTACGTGACCATCCCTACGTGGTGGTCATCGGCGGCGCAAACATCGACATCGGCGGATGGCCAGAGCACGTCCTCGTCGCCAGGGACTCCAATCCCGGCACCGTGACCACGTCCCCCGGAGGCGCTGGTCGCAACATCGCGCATAACCTATCGCTTTTGGGCGTCGACGTTCGTCTCATCACGGCCTTTGGCACCGATGAGTATGCGGGTGTCCTGCGTGCCGCCTGTCGAGGTGCCCGCATTGACATCTCGCACTCCCTCACGGTGCCCAACTTCGCCACCTCCACCTACCTCTATGTCACCGACGAGACGGGCAGCATGACGCAGGCCATCTCCGACATGAAGATCTTCGAAAGGCTCACGCCCACGTTCTTCGAGCAGCACATGCATCTCATCAACAACTCCACAGCCTGCATCATCGATGCCAATCTGCCCCAGAGCTCCATCGAGTTCATCGTGGATCATGCGGGAGTCCCCATCTTCTGCGACCCCGTGTCCACGGCAAAGGCGCCCAAGGTCAAGCGCTGCCTGGGCAAGCTCACGGTCCTTAAGCCCAACGTGCTTGAGCTCGAGACGCTCACGGGCATCAAGGTGACCGACGACGCCTCGCTCGACCGGGCGGTGAGCAGTCTCCTGGAGACGGGGCTCAAGAGCGTCTTCGTGTCTCGTGGCGCGGATGGTCTCTACTGCGCCCGCGACGATGAGCGACTGTCGATACCGACCCTGCCCACCAAGGTCGTCAACACCACCGGTGCGGGTGACTGCCTCATGGCCGCAATAGTATGGGGATGGCTCGACAAGCGCAGCCTGGAGGAGATCGGACGCCTGAGCAATGCTGCGGCCGCCACCTGCGTAGAGAGTCCCGAGACCATCAACTCCCTGCTCAGCCCCGAGCTGGTGCAGGAGCGTCTCGAGCAGTCGGCCCAGTGAGCCACGCCATCCGCACTCCCACAAGGCATATCGAGAAGGAGCACCGCATGAACACGGAAGCGCTCAGGAAACATCTGGTTGTCGCTCCCGAGGTTCAGGAGGCCCTCGATGACAACAGGCCCATCGTGGCACTTGAGTCCACGATCATCTCGCACGGCATGCCCTACCCCAAGAACGTGGAGACCGCCCTCAATGTGGAGAGGATCATTCGCGAGCAGGGCGCCGTACCCGCCACCTGTGCCATCATCAAGGGAAAGCTCGTCGCCGGTTGCAGCGCGGAGGAGATCGAACATCTGGGCAAGCGGGGCCTCAAGGTCACCAAGGCCAGCCGCAGGGACGTTCCCGTGCTGGTGGAGCGTGGCGAGGACGGCGCCTCCACCGTGGCCACCACGATGATCATCGCCCACCTGGCAGGCATTTCCGTGTTCGCCACCGGCGGCATCGGCGGCGTGCATCGTGGTGCCGAGACGACCATGGACATCTCGGCTGACCTCGAGGAGCTGGCACATACGCCCGTGATGGTGATCTGCGCCGGCGCGAAGTCCATCCTCGATCTGGGTCTCACCTTGGAGTACCTGGAGACCCATGGCGTCACCGTACTGGGCTACCAGACCAAGACGCTGCCCGCGTTCTACACGCGCGAGAGCGAATTTGGGGTTGACTATCAGGTTGACACCCCCGCCGAGCTGGCAGGCATCTTCCACACCAAGGAGGAGCTGGGCCTTGAGGGTGGCCTACTCGTGACCAATCCCATCCCCGAGCGGTACTCCATGGATGCCGACACGATCAGCAGGAACATCGACGAGGCCGTGGCCGAGACGGAGTGGCTGGGCATTCACGGCAAGGACGTCACGCCCCATCTGCTTGACAGGATCCAGAAGATGACGGGCGGAGCCAGCCTGGAGGCCAACATCCAGCTCGTATACAACAACGTGGTGCTCGGAGCCACGGTGGCCAGGGAGCTCTGCGCCAGGAGGGCATAGGTGGCTACGACATGTGAATGCGTCGGGGCCGGACGCCTTGGCGTCCGGCCCGCCGACCCTTGCCCCGTGCCTGCGATCCACGCGCGCCTGGGAATGCGGAGCTACCCCCCAATGATGGCAATGGAGGCGCTCACGCCCAGACGATCGGCCCCGGCCTTCACCATGGCCTCGGCCTCCTGCCTGCTGTGAATGCCACCCGCCGCCTTGACCTTACAGCGCTCTCCCACGGTCCTGCGCATGAGCTCCACATCATGCACGGTGGCACCGCCCGTGCCGAAGCCCGTGCTCGTCTTGACGAAGGATGCACCGGCCTCGACACAATCCTCGCAGGCTCGCACGATCTGCTCGTCATCCAGCAGGCAGCACTCAAGGATCACCTTGACGGGGCGGCCCTCGGCCATGCGCACGACCTCGGCAATGTCACTCACCACGTAATTGTCGTCCCCGTCGATCAGCTTGCCCACATTGATGACCATGTCGAGCTCGGTGGTGCCGTCAATGACGGCCTGATGCGCCTCGGCTGCCTTGCCTGCCGTGGCCGCCGCACCCAGGGGGAAGCCGACGCAAGTGGTTATGCCCACACCGGAACCCGCCAGCCACTCTGACACAGAGGCGGTCCAGCAGCCATTGATGGCGACGCTCGCGAAGCCGTACCGCTTGGCCTCGTCGCAGAGCCTGACGAGGTCGGCCTTGGTGGCATCGGCCTTGAGGTTGGTATGGTCGATAATGGATGCAAGATTCATGTGCTTCTCCCTCTCCCTGCCCACAAGGCAGGTGCCGAGTCTTCCTCTCATGTCCCTCCCATCCTAGCGCGACCCCATGTGCGGCTGCACCACGTTATGGCGGAATGGTACCGCGCGGCAAGGGCGGCCGATACGGGAGGCAAGCATAGATACCCCTGCGCCTCTGTGAACGAAGGCAGCTTCGATACCCTGATGTGCCTGGCCGGCCAGTCCATGTGCCGCCCCAAGAGGAATGGGACCGGGAGGCAGTGCGAGAAGGCTGCGGAAGGGAGCGAAATGGCCCCAAGTGCGCGCTGGGCTCCCCATGAAAGGACCCCTCAAGGGGTGTCGAGGAGTCGGCTGGGGAGCCCCTCGAACGCATATCCAAGGCAATCCTGGGCTTTTGCCAGCCGACCACCCTGTGACCGTGCCGCACAGGCCCATCTGAGCACGCACTTGGGGCCATTTCGCTCCATCAGGCGCCAAGGACCGCCACAATAATGCAAAGGGTCCCGCACCTGTGTGCGGGATCCCAGCGTCGCAAGGCGTGTGCCGTACGGCCTAGTACATGCCGCCACCCTGGCCGCCTGCGGCGGCCGCACGGGAGATGGCATCCTCGATGGTGGTGTCCTTGGGCTCGTCGGAGATGGTCGCCTCGGTGATGAGGATCAGCGACGACACGGAGGCGGCGTTCTGCAGCGTGGTGCGCGTGACCTTGACGGGATCAAGCACGCCCATCTCGATCATATCGCCCCACTCGCCATTGGCGGAGTCGAGGCCCTCGCCCTCCTTCAGCCCCTTGATCTTCTCGACCACGACGGAACCCTCGAAGCCAGCGTTCTGAGCGATGGTGCGCACAGGTGCAGTCAGTGCCTTGCGAATGATGTCGACGCCGATCTTCTCGTCGTTGTCGGCACATTCGACCTGCTCAAGCACCCCCGCAGCCTGCAGGAAGGCGACGCCGCCACCGGCGACGATACCCTCCTCGACGGCCGCACGCGTGGCCTGCAGGGCATCCTCGATGCGATGCTTGATCTCCTTGAGCTCGACCTCGGTGGCCGCGCCGACCTTGATGACAGCAACGCCACCGGCCAGCTTGGCCTTGCGCTCCTGGAGCTTCTCCCTGTCGAAGTCGGAGTCGGTGTTCGCGATCTCGTTCTCGATCTGGCCGACACGCTCGGAGATGGCGTCCTTGGAGCCTGCGCCGTCAACGATGGTGGTGTTGTCCTTGGTGATCTTGACCGACTTGGCGCGGCCGAGCATCTCAGCAGTCACGTCGGTGAGCTCGACGCCCAGCTCCTTCATCGCAGGCTGGCCGCCCGTGAGGATGGCAATGTCCTCGAGCATGCGCTTGCGGCGATCACCATAGCCAGGGGCCTTGACGGCGGCGGCGTTGAGGGTGCCGCGCAGCTTGTTGAGGATGAGCGTCGCGAGCGCCTCGCCGTCGACGTCCTCGGCGATGATGAGCAGCGGGGAGCCACTCTTCTGGATGCCCTCGAGCACCGGCAGGATGTCCTGGATGTTCGAGATCTTCTGGTCGGTCATCAGGATGTAGGGGTTCTGCAGCTCGGCCGTCATCGTGTCGTTGTTGGTGGCGAAGTACGGGGAGATGTAGCCCTTGTCGAACTGCATGCCCTCGACCGTGTCGATGGTGATGCCAAAGGTGTTGGAGTCCTCGACGGTGATGACGCCGTCCTTGCCCACGACCTCCATGGCCTCGGAGATCTTCTGGCCGATCTCAGGGTCGGCAGCGGAGATGGTGCCCACCGAGGCGATCTGCTCGGAGGTGGAGACGTCGCGCGAGGCGGACTTCATCTGGTCGACGGCTGCCGCGACGGCCTTGTCGACGCCGCGGCGGATGGCGATGGGGTTGGCGCCAGCGGCCACGTTGCGCAGGCCCTCGTTGACGATGACCTGAGCGAGCAGGGTCGCGGTGGTGGTACCGTCACCCACGGTGTCGTTGGTCTTGGTGGCAACCTCCTTCACCAGCTGGGCACCCATGTTCTCGATGGGATCCTTGAGCTCGATCTCCTTGGCGACGGAGACGCCGTCGTTGGTGATCGTGGGGGCGCCGTAGGAGCGCTGGAGCGCCACGTAGCGGCCCTTGGGCCCCAAGGTAGTGGTAACGGCGTCCGCAAGGGTGTTCACGCCCTTGGCGAGCTTGGCACGCGCATCGGTGCCGAAGGCAATGTCCTTAGCCATGTTCTTGTCCTCCAAACGTTATGCCTGTTACTCGGAAATGATGGCGTAGATGTCGTCAGCACGAAGCAGTAGGTAATCGACACCGTCGACCTTGACCTCGTTACCGCCGAACTTGCCGTAGTACACCTGGTCGCCCACCTTGACGTCGGGCACGACCCGCTCGCCCTTGTCATTGAGCTTGCCGGCGCCAACGGCGATGACCTCTCCGCGCTGCGGCTTCTCCTGGGCACCCGAGGAGATGTAGAGACCGGTGGAAGTCTTCTCCTCCTTGGGAGCGGGCTTGACGAGAACGCGATCGCCCAACGGCTTAAGAGTCATATCCAAGTACCTCCTTCTGCGTGCGCCTGATGGCGCAAAACCCCAAGACGGCCAGACCGTAGCCGCCTTTTCCAACGTTAGGAATACTACCCAAACACATGGTCTCATACACGCGGGATACAAAATCTTACACAGCGCGCTTAGATTTTCTGACTCGTCCTATCGCATGCATGGACCACGGCCATCACATGGCATGCTCATGGGACCGACATGCCGCCGATGGGGGCAGTGCTATGGTGAGGCGGCTGCCCACGCCCGCACTCGACACCACGGACAGGGTGCCGCCATGCCGATCCACGATCCACTTGGCTATGGAGAGCCCCAGCCCCGTGCCCTCGGCATGCTGGCGCGCCTCCTCGCCGCGATAGAAGCGCTCGAAGGCGTGGCGGACGGTCTCCTCTGACATGCCCGTGCCCTCGTCCTGCACGCTCGCGCACGCGTGCGGCCCCTCGGCGCTCGCAGACAGGGAGATCGTCGTGCCCTCAGGAGAATACTTGGCCGCGTTCTGCACGATGATGCGCAGCGCCTGCTTGACGAGGGCCTCGTCGGCCTCGACCTCAAGGTGGCCGCCCGCGAGCTGCCCCGGGTCGACGGCGCCAGGAACGAACCGGTACTGGTGGGCGTCGTCTATCATTTGGGACTCTTCGCAGACCTCCCGCACGAGCGCGGCCAGATCCATCCGGGACCTGTGCAGCTCGTTCCTGCCGGCATCGCCCCGTGCAAGAAAGAGCAGCTGCTCGACAAGCTCCTGCATGTGGGCGCCCTCCGACTTGAGAGCGGCTATCGACTCCTCCAGCACCGTGGGGTCATCCTTGCCCCAGCGATCCAGCATGTCCACGTAGCCCCGGATGACGGCAAGGGGCGTGCGCAGCTCATGACTCGCATCGTTGACGAAGCGCATCTGCTGGAGCTTGGCATCCTGCATCTGGCGGAGCAGTCGGTTGAGCGCCACCTCTATGCTCGCAAGATCCCTGTCGCCCGTGCTCACGTGGGGCGAGTCCACGCTGGCGCGCTCGATGGCCTGCTCGAGACTTGCCATCTTCCCGCGGTCGCCCACCCCCTGGTCAGCCCCCTGGCCAGGCAACGCGCCTCCCACGAGCGCATCCATCCTGAGCGCGAGGTCGTTGAGCGGCTTGAGCTGCCGACGCACGCGACGCGTGTCGGAGAGGGCATGAAGGGGCCACAGGAGCTGCACCACGAGGAGCGGCACGACCCAGGGCCACAGCTCCGCCCACGACGTTGCGACGAACTCCCCGACACCTGTGGGGGCAAGCCCCCCAGCAAGGGCGTGTGCCAGGTACAGGCCAAGGGCCACCAGGTCGAACGAGAGGCAACCGACCAGCCGGCGCCACCAGAAGCCCCAGCTGATGCTGCGGGCGATGGAGGGCGCAAGGGAGGGCCTGCGGCCCCCATCGCCCGTGCCGGCTCCCCCCTGCAGGGGACGCCTATCCCTCGCGGATGACATAGCCGACCCCTCTGACGGTCGAGATGAGCTGCCGTCCGAGCATGCCATCTATCTTCCTGCGCAGATGCGCCACATGCACATCCACGTTGTTCGTCTCGCCCATGAGCTCGTAGCCCAGGGCCTCGGACGCGATGCGCTCGCGCGCCATGACCACGCCCGCATGCTCGAGCAGCACACGCAGCACCTCGAACTCGCTGTTGGTGAGCTCGACCTCCCGGCCCCGGACCGTGAGCTCATGGGCCTCCAGGTCAAGGCACACGCCCCCGCTCGCGAGATGCGCGCCCGCCTCGGCACCCGTCGTGCCGGCCGCAGGCCCCGTGGGCTCGTGTCGCTTGAGGGCGACGCGGATGCGGGCCAGCAGCTCCTCGATGGCAAAGGGCTTGGTCACGTAGTCGTCAGCCCCCGCATCGAGGCCCGCCACCTTGTCCATCACGGCATCGCGGGCCGTGAGCATGATGGTCGGCGTGTCTCGCGTCCTGCGGATGCGCCGCAGGACCTCCAGGCCGCTGAGGCCGGGGAGCATCACGTCGAGCAGGATGAGGTCGAAGTCCTGGGCAAGCGCCGCCTCGACCGCCGCGCGACCGTCGGCAAGCTTGGTCACCTCGTAGCCCTCATGCAAGAGCTCGAGCTCGAGGAAGCGCGCGATCCTCTCCTCGTCCTCGACGATGAGAACCCTCGTCACGGGCAGCCTCCCTCCGCACATGCCTACCTTCTGTCGGTCACATCCCGCCTGATGGTATCAGCAAAGTCAGCGGCACCACTCATGGCATCGTTCACGTCCTCAGTCACCTTGCTTGCCGAGTGCGACGCATCGCCCGGCTTGTCGATACGGTAGCGCACGCCAAAGAAGAGCCCGATGATCAGCAGCCAGATGGTGGCCCCCCACACGAAGATCCCCACGATGGGCACGAGCACCGGCAGCCTCATGAGCTGGTCGTCATCGTGCCTGATGGCGACGAACTTGTAGTCGATGCCGTTCTGCAGGACGCGCTTGATCGTCTCCCATAGGTCGGACTTCCTGCTGGACTCTTGGTACTCCTGCTGTGCACGGATCATCTCGGGCGAGTTGGCGCCCTGCTCCTGGCCACCATCCGTGGCACCCGTGCTGTAGCTCGCCGTTGCGGTGTGTGCCTTCCCCTCGTGCTCGAGCCATATGATGGCGTCGAGCACGTTGCCGCCCGACGCCTCGAGGGCCCTCTTGGCATCCTCGTAGCTGACTCCCGTCTTGGAGCGGACAAGCTCGACCTTCTCGAGGCTCGTGTCATCTGCGTTGCTCATGGTCGTACCTCTCGCCTGGTATGGAAGCGCCTCTCGCTTCGCCTGGGACCATAGTCGCAGGCGTAGATTAAGCGACCATTGGCGTTGGGTTAAGCTCGATTAAGAATGCCGGAGGCGCGGCGGCCCTACAGCTCGGCAAGCTCACGCAGCCAGGCGTTGGCACAGGCGTCGCTCGGCATGCGCAGGTCCCCGCGCGGGCTCACCGCCACAGAGCCCACCTTGGGACCGTCCGGCAGGCAGCTGCGCTTGAACTGCTGCGAGAAGAGGCGCCGGTAGAACGTTCGCAGCCACTTGAGGATCGTGGCATCGGCATAGCCGGCCGCCGTCCCCTCCCCCAGCGCATGGCGGGCAAGACGGTACACCTTGCGTGGGGCAAAGCCACGGCGCAGCACCTGGTAGAGGAAGAAGTCATGCAGCTCGTAGGGACCCACGAGGTCCTCCGTGCGCTGCGCGATGGCGCCCCTGGCCGTGGCGGGCAACAGCTCCGGCGAGACGGGCGTGTCCAGCACGTCCATCAGCACGCGCGAGAGGTCGCCGGAGTCGGTGGTGTCCGCCACGTAGCGCACGAGGTGGCGCACGAGCGTCTTGGGGACCCCCGCGTTCACGCCGTACATGCTCATGTGGTCGGCGTTGTAGGTCGCCCAGCCCAGGGCCAGCTCGGAGAGGTCTCCGGTGCCCACCACGAGCCCGCCCTCCTGGTTGGCGATGTCCATGAGGATCTGCGTGCGCTCGCGCGCCTGGGAGTTCTCGTAGGTCACCGAGTGGTCGCCCTCGTCATGGCCGATGTCGGCGAAGTGCTGGCGCACGGCGTCGGCGATGGGCACCTCGCGCAGGGTGGCCCCCAGCACCTCCGTGAGCTCGAGCGCGTTGGCGTGCGTGCGTCGCGTGGTGCCAAAGCCCGGCATGGTGATGGCCAGGATGCCGGAGCGGTCAAGCTCGAGGATGTCAAAGGCCCGCGCCATCACGAGCAGCGCCAGCGTGGAGTCGAGCCCACCCGAGACGCCCACCACGGCGCACTCGGAGCGCGTGTGCGAGAGGCGCTTGGCCAGTCCGTATGCCTGGATGGAGAACACGTCCTCGCAGCGTTCGGCGCGGCGGGCAGGATTGGCAGGCACGAAGGGATGCGGGTCGACACGGCGCGTGAGGCGCGTCTCCGCCGTGTCGAGCGTGAAGGTCGTGACCTCGTAGTTCGCGTCCTGAGCCGTGGGCGCGCACCCAAACGTCGAAAGGCGGCGGCGCTCCGCGGCAAGGGCCGTCACGTCCACCTCGGTGGTGGCGCGGCCGTCGCCGAAGGGGTCGGCCTGTGCGAGGAGCACGCCGTTCTCGGCAATGAGGTCGTGCGCGGAGAACACGAGGTCCTGCGTGGACTCGCCCCATCCGGCACTGGCGTACACATAGGCGGCGACCAGACGGGCACTCTGGCCCATCACGAGATCGCGGCGGTAGTCGGCCTTGCCCACCACGGCGTTCGAGGCGGAGAGGTTGCAGATGACCGTGGCGCCTGCCTGGGCATGGGCGATGGAGGGCGGGTTGGCGACCCAGAGGTCCTCGCAGACCTCGACGGCCACCTTGAGCTGGGAAAGGGTGTCGCAGGCAAACAGCTGGGACGTGCCAAGGGGCACGTTCTCCCAGCCTGCGAAGCGGACGTGCGACACATCCCAGGGTCCAGCGGCAAAGTGACGCACCTCATAGAACTCGTTGTAGTTGGGGATGTGGCGCTTGGGGACCAGCCCCAAGAGCTCACCGTGGGCGAGGACGGCGGCACAGTTGTAGAGCTTGTCGTTCGCGCGCACGGGGACGCCCGCCAGCACCAGCGCATCACATGACGCCGTGCGCCTGGCCACTGCCGCAAGGCCGCGCTCGGCGGCGTCGAGCAGCGCATCCTGCCAGAAGAGGTCCTCGCAGGTGTAGCCCGTCACACAGAGCTCGGGCAGGACCACGAGCTTGGCACCATCGGATCGCACGGCATCGGTGATCTCGCTGACACAGGCATCGACGTTGGCATCCACGTCGGCGACCCGCACCTGCGGCGAGCGGGCCGCGACCTTGATGAATCCGTCCTGCATGGGGCTCTCCCGCCGATATCGCACATGGCCATGGCCACGCCGTCCATCATGTCCCACCCATGGTATCGCGATTTCCCAGCCGTCGCCGCGAGACGGCCGGGGGCGTTCGGAGGCTCCTGCCGAAGGGCGCATACGGCGACGTGGCGGATTCTCAGCCAGAATGTGGGACGAGAGGAACGTTTGGCCCTGAAGTGCGCGATGCTGGTCGACAACGTAGGACCCACGGGACCACGATGGCCTGTCCGCAGCCGTGGGGTGACCCTTCTTTTGCTTGAAAATCGTGCGTGACGATACACTCGGGCCGCGTTTGGCGCGATATGGCCACGCACTTCAGGCCCAAACGTTCCTCTTGTGTGCGCAAACGACGAACTCCTCCGCTACAACCCAGCACTAGTCCCCCACGAGGAACGCCTCTCGTCCTCCCTCCGTGCCCACTCGACGCGCTGCTGTCGATAAAGCTCCTCGTAGAGGTCGTCACGGTGGGCAGCCTCCCTCTTGCGGGCAGCCTCGAGGGCAGAGGATGCGTTGGCGGCCGAGTCCAGCGCCCGCATCGCATGCACCCGCGCCTCGTCTTCCAGGGCATAGATGGAGCGGGGACAGTACGGGCCGAGCTCAGCCATCATCTGCTCACGCAGCATCGCCGAGCGACGCTGCTCGTATTCGAGCTTGACCAGGAAGTCCTCCACCACACCGCGACGGCGGACCAGCTCCTGCTCACGATCCTCCGATTGGATGATCCTCCTGCGGGCTTCCGCGGCGAACGCATCATAGACGCGGGAGCCTTCATCCGCAGGTTCCATGCTACTGATCCTCCCACCTGAAGCGCATATTAGCCACCAGGCCGCTGCCACACATTCTGGAGTTGCAAAACTGCAAGTTCGTCATGCTCCCACTCACGTTTGCGTCGGCGCCCGCGCGGGCGCCCGTCACGGGGTCGTCCCCCGCGTACACCAGGTCGGCCGGACGCGCCATCCAGAGCCACAGGGCGAGGGCGGCGTCCCGGGAGGGGTCGCCGCCGAACGTCTCCAGCGCGTCCTCGCGGTACGCCCGCTCGAGGTCGTCGGGGTCCACCTCGAGCGTGGTCGAGGGGTCCGCGTTGTAGGCCTCCGCCGCGACGCGCAGCAGCGCGCGGGAGCGGTCGTCCATGACGACGCCCGCCACCTCGTTGCCCCACTCGTCCGTCCCGGCCACGTCGACCTGGAGGAGGGGCGACAGGTCAGTGACGCCGTACACCATGGCCCGCTCGTCGCGAACCTCGCGGGCGGCCTGCTCGCGCGCGGCGGAGCGGGCCTCGAGGAGGCCGTGGGCCGCCGCGGCGACGGCAACGATGGCGGCCACCAACAGGGCGCAGGCCCCCGCGTGGCGCCTGACGACATTGCCCGGGCCCATCGGCCACCTCTCCGTCAGTCGGACTCCCACCTGAAGCGTACGTTAGATACTATGCTACTGTCGCTTATGCGAATATGGATGAACTGTAGGTTTGTCAGCCTACCTGGATTTGCGTCGGCGCCCGCGCGGGCGCCCGTCACGGGGTCGTCCCCCGCGTACACCAGGTCGGCCGGCCGCGCCATCCAGAGCCACAGGGCGAGGGCGGCGTCCCGGGAGGGGTCGCCGCCGAACGTCTCCAGCGCGTCCTCATAATATGCGCGCTCCAACTTAGAAGGGTCAACCTTTGGCGAAGTGGATGGGTCGGCATTATATGCGGCAGCCAACTCCCCCAATAAGACACGGGTCTCATCGGTCATCTGTATGCCCGGCACATCGTTGCCCCAAGCATTGACCCGCACTGTAACAACATCGAATTCAGAGAATGCCCCCATTCTCTGTCGTGCAGCATCTATGCGCCCTTGATCCTGCGTCTTATGGTATGCGTAAAACCCATATGCAGATGCAGCAGCTATTACGGCAGCCACAAGGAGCGCAAAGGCTACAAACCTATGAGTATGTGTATGGTGTTGCATCGCTATTCCCAGCTGAACGTAACGCTATTAGACAAGGGCCCACCTTGCTGTTTATCTAAAATATACTGGTAATTGGTTACTTGGCTGGGGTTGGCACTTTTCGACACATCGCTATCCGATATATATGATAGATCAGCAACATCCTTTGACCACTCAATAAAGGCAGTAGTATCCTGTCCCTCTCCTCGGCCAACAAGTGCGTCTATGGGGTTGTTGGTCATATCGCTCATGAAGTCGTCGTAGGTATAGGAAGTACCATGTGACTGGTTATAGGCATCTATCGTTGATTGGATAGCCTCCTGCTCCGAGTCAGTGACATACACATTTATATTGCTGTCCAGCGTATAGCTGCGCGTCCCATCGGGGCTGTTGAAGTCAGGGAAATTCACGTCATCGTATGAGGTGCCAATGCCTATGTCCTCGAGTGGTGAAGCCCCAGACGTGCGAATTGACTCTGCCGTCTCTTCACTCAGCGTCTGCTTCTGCTCTTCTGACAGGTTATTTTGGTAGCTCTCTGACAGTTGTTTGGCGAAACCCATGATTGTCAGCAATGTCCCACCACCAGGCAGGTTTTCAATCGCTACGTCGACACCCTTGTCTACCAGAGACTTGGCTGCAGATCCCATGACGCTAAAGCCATCTCCGCCATACATAACTCTCTCAGCAGGGTCAGTGACCTGCTGCAGGTGAGCTTTTGGATTATTCAAATGGGACAGCAGTACCAATACATCGGGAGTACTGCCAGACACGTATATGTCCGTCTCATACATGGCACTCCCACTTGGGTCATCAAGCCCTATGCCAACCGATCCTGTGGAGGATGAGTCATCGATGTGCAAGGAAGGATTCGACTCCAGCATGCACATGAATGCGCTGTCATCACTGCCGTCTGAGTTCTTTCCTCTGATGACCGTCAGGGCAAAGTCAACGCCATCCGTGGAGTACCATGCATTTCCATCACTATCGAGCCCACAGTCATCTGCCGGGACCCAAATCGTCTCGTTCTTCTGGCTCATAGAGTCGATCAGGTTCAACCCGGCGATACGCGGCCAATACGTATCCGACCGGTTGTTCCAATCCCGTGCGTCAGCCTTTTCCGCGGCGGCGACACGAGAGAGCAGGGGAGACGGTACGTACTCATAGATGTGGTTGGAGTTTATGGTCTTGGTGGGATCATTTGGATCCGGCATGGGGCCGACGCCGGAGGCATCCTGCTCCTTACCTGTAGCCACATAGGAAAGCTCGAGAAACCTCTCGATGCTATCGGTGTCCATCTGATCCCACATTGTTTCATAGGCCTTGGCAACTTCGCCCACCTCAGCATCTGAGACCATGACGGAAGGAATCTTTGCAAGCGCCGCATAGAGGTTCTCCGTGAAGTGCCCCGTCCCATCTTCGTCGACACTATAGATCTCGTCTGCAGTAAGACGGCCGTCGTTCTCATAGGCCTGTCGGTATGCCTCAAGCTCCTCATCCGTCAAATACGGACGTGCCATTTCGCACTTATACTCGGCAATCGAGTGGTTATAGTCACCGTCGGCAGTATCTGCCCAACTGGTATCGCCCCATGAGCCTGTGGTCGTATAACTGACGACGGACGCCGTGGCGGCACGCAGTTGGCTGAAGTCAACCTCCCCATAAAAGCCTGCCGAGTCGGAGTCATACTGGTTGGCCAAGTCGATGACTTTTGGTAATACTGCGCCGTCTCCTGTTGCGACGCGATGAGTGATGAGTAGCCATCTGAGATGGACTGCACGTCTATCAATGATTCCGCGCTGCCGCCATCTCTCTGTGCCTGCTGGTTCTGCTGCCGCGCAAAAGACACGTCTCTCCGCTCTTCCTGCCGTAGACGAGCGATTTCGCTTTGTGCCTCCTGAAGACGCTGTTCGGCGACCTTCGTGTCCACCACGTCCCCTTCGGTCGGGTAGAGACCCGACACGGCGCGTTTGTTCTTTTCGTTGGCGCTGCGCAGCGACTCATAGAGCGAATAGTGTGACTCCACCACCGCCTTGTGCATGTGAATGGTCTGGGTTGCCGCCTCTGCCGCAGCCCCTTCCATGCCCTCAAGCGAGATGTCTCCCACGGCTTCGACCTGGGCCTGGCAGGCATCCATCTGATTCTCAAGCTTCGCGTTCTCATCACTGAGCGCTTGCTCCGCACTGCTCTTTACAATACGGATGTCCATGGCCAAAGCTACCTCTCGCTCATTTGGGCGGCTATCGCGTCATCTGCCGCCGACAGGGCATCGTAAATCAGGACGATCGAATCGGCGTCGGCCTCGATGAGGTCCCTCCAGGCATCAAGGGCCTCACCTATGCCATCCCCTATTGTCGAGTCATGCGTGGAGCTGCCGCTCACCGGTATGGTCAATTGCAACGTGTCAAGCTTAAAGTCACAGTAGCTACCAAGACCCTGCTTAAGAGCCGAGGCATTGCTGGCTGATGACGCTTCTCCGCTCTCAATCATGGTCATGGGGATCACGCATCCATATCGTTTCGCGCCATCTTCTAAGAGGTATCTAAATTTAAATAAAGCAATACTAATTTGTCAACTGCATACCTTGCAAGCGTGTGCGGCGGCATCGTCGCATCGCGCCGTGGGCAGCTCGTCCGCGAGGCACGAGCCCGCACGTGGCGGCCCGGCCCGTCCCCCCCCCCCCCGCGATGGCCCGAGGCGCTACCCGTCGGCCTGGGATGCATCATCCAGGTAGCGCGCCAGGAACTCGCGCGTGCGCGGCAGCTGGGGGTGCGTGAACATGTCCTTGGGGTCGCCCTGCTCGGCGATGACGCCCTGGTCCATGAACACCACCTTGTCCGAGACGTTCCTTGCGAACTCCATCTCGTGCGTCACCACCACCATGGTCATGCCATGGGCGGCGAGGTCGCGCATGACCTCGAGCACCTCCCCCACGATCTCGGGGTCGAGGGCGCTCGTGGGCTCGTCGAAGAGCATGAGGTCGGGATTCATGCAGAGCGCGCGGGCGATGGCGACGCGCTGCTTCTGACCGCCCGAGAGCGTTGCGGGCATGGCGTGGACGAAGTCCGAGAGTCCCACGTCATCCAGGCGCTCGAGCGCCAGCCTCTCGGCGTCGGCCTTGGGAAGCTTCCCCAGCGTCACGGGTGCGAGCGTGCAGTTGTCGAGCACGTCCATGTTGTTGAACAGGTTGAACGTCTGGAAGCACATGCCGATCTTCTCGCGCAGCTTGTTGACGTTCACGTGCTCGGCGGCAAGGTCCTCGCCGTGGAACCACACGTGCCCGGCGTTGGGCGTCTCCAGCAGGTTGATGCAGCGCAGCAGCGTGGACTTGCCGGAGCCCGAGGCGCCGATGATGGTGACCACCTCGCCGGGCATGACCGAGAAGTTGATGTCCCTGAGCACCTCGTGGCTGCCGAAGCTCTTGCGGAGCCCCTCGATGCGCACGACGGGTTCGACGGGCTGCTCTGCCATCACGCCTCGCCCCCCTTCTCCCCTGCGACGGGCAGGTGGTCGGACGTCCCCATCACCACGGGCCGGGCGTCGGTGTCGAACGCCCGCTCGAACCTTGACAGCGCCCACGATGCCACCAGCGTGAGGATGAGGTACACGATCGCGGAGGCGACGTACATCTCCATCTGCTTGTAGTAGACGCCTGCGATGGTGCGCGTGGCAAACGTCAGCTCGAGTACGCCGATGGCCATGAGCACCGACGAGTCCTTGATGTTGATGACCAGCTCGTTGGAGAGGGCGGGAATCGAGTTCTTGATGCCCTGCGGGAAGACGACCTTGCGCATGGCCTGCCACTGCGAGAGGCCCAGGGAGCGCGCGGCCTCGGTCTGCCCGGGGTCGACGGCACCGATGCCCGAGCGCAGCACCTCCATCATGTAGGCGGTCGAGTTGAGCGAGACCGTGACCAGGGCGGCGTTGAACGGCGACCACACGTTCAGCACCTGTGTGGGCGTCATGCCCTGTCCCGTGAGGATGCCGGTGCCGGCATAGTAGATGATGAGGCCCTGGATCATCATGGGCGTGCCACGCACGACCTGCGAGTAGACCCTGGCAAAGCCCGAGCCCACCACCTTGAGGAGGCGCACGCAGTCGTTGTCGGAGCGGTCGGGCTCCTGCAGGCGTAGGAACACCAGAGCCAACGCTAGGAAGAACGCCACGATGGTGCCCACGAGCGCGATGATCACGGTGTTGATGATGCCCTGCACGAACGTCGACCCCATATGGTGGAGCATGTAGACCGTCGACCCCAGGAAGTCGCTGGGGTTGGTGGCCTGCGCCCTGCCCCACTGCACCGTGTAGACGCACCCCAGAACCACGCGGTCGACGATGAACGCCAGCGTGACGGCCCAGATGACATACGACAGGTAGCGCTCGGCCCGCCGGGCGGTGGGACGGGCGAACGGCGAGGTGCGCACGTAGGCGTCACCCTTCCAATGTGTGAGCTTGCTGACGAGCGCCAGGGCGGACACCGCGAGCCAGGCCACGAGCACGTAGTACAGCGCCGTCTCGAGGCCACGGGCATGGTTGAGGAGGCTCAGGGGCGAGTGCGCCTGGTTGGCGAGCCAGAGGCCGCAGAGGGCGAGGATGCTCGTGCCCAGAAACACGTAGCGGTGCTCCTCCAGAAGGAACGCCCGGACGCGCGCGAGGCGTCCCTTGGCCGCACTGTTGGAATCCTGCATGGGGAAAGGCTCCTTTGGATCGGTCGGAGGGCCCCGTGGCGGCACGGGAGGCGCCGTGGCGCGGGGGCTGCGCCCTACTCGGGCAGACGCTCCTGCACGGCATCCCAGTAGGCCTGGCGCTCGTCCTGCGGGACGGCGTTGATGGCATCGTCGATCTTGGCGAGCACGTCGTCGTGCCCCTTGGCGATGCCGGCGTTGATGGGCGCATCCTCGGAGAAGAGGATGGGGTTGCCATCGAACTCCACCTGGGCGAGATCGGGGTTGGCGGCCAGCAGGCCCTTGGCGTTCTCCACGTCGTACGTGATGGCGTCGCAGGTCCCCTGGTTGAGGTTGGAGAGCTGCGCGGGCACCGAGTCGACGGGGGTGAGGTGGTTGACGCCGTCGATCTCGTCGATCACGTCATCCAACAGCGTGTCGCGCTGCCCGAGCACCGAGGCGCCCTTGAAGTCGGCGAAGCTCGTGGCGTGCTCGTAGGGGGAGCCCTTCTTCACCAGCAGGCCATAGTGACCGTCCCAGTAGGGGTCGGAGAAGTCGATGGACTGGCGGCGCTCGTCGGTGGCCGTCATGCCGCCGCAGATGATGTCGATGGTGCCGTTGGTGAGCCCTTCGACCAGGCCGGAGAACTCCATCTTCACGGCGACGGGCGTCAGGCCGAGCGCCTCGCCGATCTTCTTGGCGAAGACGATGTCGTAGCCGTCGGCATAGGCGCCATCCTGGCCCTCGACGGGAATGGTGTTGTCGGACTCCTCGGAGACCTGGAAGTTGTACGGCGGGTAGGCGACCTCCATGCCCACGCGCATCGTCCCGTTGTCACCAAAGCCTGCGGCCGAGGAGGACTGGCTGGCGCCCTTGTCGTCCGTCTCGGTGGAGGGCCCGCACCCCGCAAGGATGCCGGCGCCCGCCGTGCCCAGGGCCGCCATGCCCGAGAGCCTGAGGAACGTGCGGCGGGACAGGCCAGCCCCCGCGCCGCCCGCCGTGGCATGCATGTCTGTGGAATCAGTATTCATGGCAGTCCCCCTTGCAACTACATACGTGAAAGGCGTGGCACTACGGTACCAGTGTAGGTCAACGGTAGGCCGCCGCGTCGCCCCGGGACAAAACGGTGCGCGGCCTGGATACGTTGGGGAAACACGAAGGAAACGCTCGGGGGCGCACCGCCTACCGCACCGCTAGCGCCGAGGCCAGCCCTGTCCCACCACAGGCGGCTCGGGTGACGACCAGCTGCCCAGCCGGGCGTTGGGATCGGCGTCCTGCGTGAGCGGTACCGTGACGCCCGATCGCCAGTTGCGCAGGGCCACGAGGGCGATCATGGCCCCGTTGTCGCCACAGACCACCAGGGGCGGCACTGTCACGCGCACGCCACGTCGGCCAAGCCTCCTCTTGTACGCGGCGCGGAGCTCGGAGTTTGCCGCCACGCCGCCGCCCAGGCAGAAGTCCGAGACGCCCGTCTCCTCCACCGCCGTGATGGCCTTGGACACCTGCACGTCGATGACCGCGGCCTCGAAGGACGCCGCGAGGTCGGGCAGGTTGATGGCACGCCCCGCCCTGCCCTCCCCCTCGATGTAGGTGATGACCGCGGTCTTGAGCCCACTGAGCGAGAAGCGGTAGTCGTGGCTGTGCATCATGGCGCGCGGGAAGTGGATGGCCTTCCTGTTGCCCGTGGCAGCCAGCCTGCTGATGACGGGCCCACCGGGATAGCCCAGTCCCAGGGCCTTGGCCACCTTGTCGAAGGCCTCCCCCACCGCATCGTCGATGGTCGTGCCCAGGACCTCGTAGTCTCCCCAGGCTCGCACGTGCACGAGCATGGTGTTGCCACCCGAGACGAGGCTGGCCACGAAGGGCGGCGTGAGGTCGGGCGCCTCGAAGAGGTTGGCCATGAGGTGCCCCTCGAGGTGGTTGACCGAGGTGAGGGGCAGGCCCGTGGCGGCGCAGAGCCCCTTGGCGAAGGCGAGGCCCACCACCAGGGCGCCAACGAGGCCGGGCCCTGTGGTCACGCCCACGCAGGCGAGGTCGGAGGGGGCGAGCGTGTCGCAGCCAAAGTGTCGGCCGGCCTGGGCGAGCGTCTCCTCGAAGACGCCGACGATGGCCTCCACGTGTTTGCGGCTTGCGATCTCGGGCACGACGCCGCCGAAGCGGGCGTGGAAGTCCACGGAGGTCGCCACCACGTTCGCACAGATGGTTCCCTGCGCGTCGATGATGGCCATGGCCATCTCGTCGCAGGAGGACTCGATGGCGAGCACGAGGTCGCCAGCGGCGGCGAGGGCAGCCTGGGCCTCCTCGCTGCGCGGCGCGGGGACGATGGGCCAGGGGCGGATGGAGGCGCTGGGCCCGGGTGCCGCCGCCACGAGTGCGGCATCCGCCCTGAGGGGCAGGTCGGCCCGCAGGATCAGGGCGTCCTTGCCCTTGCCATAGTAGTTGGGACGCCGGCCCACCTGCCTGAAGCCCAGGCCCTCATAGAGCGTGCGGCCCGCGACGTTCTCCGCCTCCACCTCGAGCGAGATCGTGGAGGCACCATAGGTGTGCCCGTCGTAGGCGATACGTGCCACCAGGCGTGACGCGATGCCCCGACGGCGATGGCCCGCCGCGACGGCCACGTCCGTGACCTCGAAGTCCGCACCGGCAAGTTGGCCGCCCGCATACCCGATGATGGTGCCCTGGTCGTGTGCGACCCACCAGCTGCGCTGGGGCTGGCTGAGCTCCTGGGCGAACTGGGCGCGCGTCCAGGGGGTGTGCACCGCCCCCTCGAAGGCCGCGCCGTCGAGGGCGGCGACGGCGTCGAGGTCGGCCGGCAGCATGGGACGCAGCTGCAGGTGACGGTCGGCCAGGAGGTCCGCCACGCCGGTGGTCTCCACCGAGACGGGCTCCTCGAACCCCAGGCGCGTGCGCTCGTTCTCCTCGGCGTCGGAGAGGCGCGTGTAGATGGGCAGCACCAGCGCGGGGTCGCCGTCACCGAGGGCGGGCACGAAGTCGGGCGCGGTGGCGGCACGCACCAGGCCCTCGCCCGTGGGATGCCAGAGGCCCTCCTCCAGGACGTCCGTAAGGCCTGCGCCCTCGAAGCGGGTGCGATACCTCTTGAGGCCGTCGCCCGTGAGGGTCAGCTCCCCAACATCCGGGAGGTCGGCAAGCTCCGCCACCGCCGCATCGGCCTTGAGCACGCGCTCCGCCTCGAAGCGGCGATGTGCGCCCTCGTCGTCCAGCAGGTAGAGACCCGGATACACCTCGCCACGCATGGCGTCGCCCACCACGGCGAGCCTGCCGCGCCGACCGGCCCCCCAGGCCGTCCAGGCGACGGCGTCCAGCGTGGAGGCGCCGTGCAGGGGCACGCCCAGACCGCAGGCCAGGCCCTTTGCCGTCGCAATGCCGATGCGCACGCCCGTGAACGAGCCTGGGCCACGACCAACCAGCACCTGGTCGACGTCCGCCATGGAAAGCCCCGCCCGCCTCAGCACGTCGAGGGCCGTGGTGGCAAGCTCCACGTTCGCCCTGCGGCGGCAGAGGTGGTCTCCCGAGGCCAAAGGCTCGACCTCGCCCGCCTCCACGCGCGCAGCGGCGCAGGCCAGCATGTCGGTAGAGGTATCAAGCGCAAGCACGGCGGACATCACAACACCCATCCCTCGTCGGCCGCGCACGCCGCGGTCGGCATCAAACGTCACAGCCTAGCCAGTGTAGCGCTCCCATCGCCAGCCGGAACGAAAACGCATGCGCCGACCTGTCGGGGTGCCCGTGGACAAGGCCGCACGCAGGCCCTACGGACGTCCCGGGCGAGGACGCGGCGCGCGCCGCCATCGTGCCCGGCCTGCCACCTCAGGGACGGCGAGGCAAGGTCACACGTTACGAGACGTTGTCCCAGCGGGCGCCCAAGGCGCGGACGAGCTCTTCGCCGCGGGCGTCATGCGCCTCCACACGGATGCGACGTGGTGGCTCGACACCCTCCCCCACCTGGTCATCCAGGCGCGTGAGCACCACGTCCACGCGCTCGGGGCCAATCTCGTCCACAAACCGCTCGCCCCACTCGATGAGGCAGGGGCCGTCGGATCCCAGGGCATCGTAGAGGCCGACGTCCTCCAGCTGTCCGGGGTCGTCCAGGCGATAGAGGTCAAAGTGGTACAGCGGCATGTCGGCACCATCGTGGACCATCTCGATGGTGAAGGTGGGACTGGTGACGTCGTCCCTCACACCCATGCCCGCGGCAGCGCCCTTGGCGAGCTGTGTCTTTCCCGCACCGAGGTCCCCCGTGAGCACCAGCACGTCACCGGCATGCAGAAGGGCGCCCAGCGCCCGCCCCAGCGCGATGGTCTCGTCCGGGGAGTGCGACACCACCTCGAACGACGCTGCCATCACCGTGCACCCTCCGTGGGATGCTCCCTGAGCCAGGCGCCCACCAGGGCGAGGTCCTGCTCCAGCAGGGGCTGCCAGTCGGCATGGTAGATGCACGCCGCCGGGTGGAAGGTGGGACACACCACGAAGTGCCCAGTCTGATACAGCTTGCCGCGCAGCTTGGTGACGCCCATCTCGGTCTTGAGCAGCCACTGCGAGGCAAAGTTGCCCAGGCACACGATGACGTCGGGCCATATGGAGCGCACCTGCTCGCGCAGGAAGGGGGAGCAGGCCTCGATCTCCTCCGGGCGGGGGTTGCGGTTGCCGGGGGGACGGCACTTGACCACGTTGGCGATGTAGATCTGGTCACGCGTGAGGCCCGCGATGGAGAGGAGGGAGTCCAGCTTCTTGCCTGCCGCGCCCACGAACGGCTCGCCCTGGAGGTCCTCGTTCTTGCCGGGTCCCTCGCCGATGAACATCACGCGGGCATGCGGGTAGCCCACGCCAAACACCAGGTTGGTACGGGTCTGCCCCAGTTCGCAGAGCTGGCAGTTGCCCATGACGGACCTGATCTCCTCAAGCGTCACCTCCCCGGGCCTCTGGTGCTCATGGCCAGGTATGTGCATGACGGACATGTGCTCCCCCTATACGTAGACTCTCTCGAGGCGCTGTGAGAAGTTGCAGGTGACCTCGTAGTTGATGGTGCCGCGCAGGGACGCGAGCTCGTCCGCGGTGATCTCCTCGTTGCCATCGGCGCCCATGATGGTGACTACGTCGCCCCGTTCGACCGGCGCCGCGGCGCGATAGGCGCGGATGCCGCTCACGTCGTTGGCGACCATGAACTGATCCATGCAGATGCGCCCCACCTGACGGGCGCGGCGGCCGGCAACCAGCACGTCCATGCGATTGGAGAGCGAGCGCGCAAGGCCGTCCGCATAGCCCAGGGGCACCGTGGCGATCTGGATGTTGGGCGTGGGCACGCGATACGTGAGCCCATAGCCGACGCCCTCGCCCACCGCGGGATTGATGACGCGCGTGATGCGGGCGCGCACGCTCATGACGGGCCGCAGGCTCACACGCGGCACCGTCGTGTCGGCAGGGTGTAGGCCATAGAGGCCAATGCCCACGCGGCACATGTCGTGCTGCAGCTCGGGATGGAGGATCGTGGCGGGGGTGTTGTTGCAGTGCACGAGGCCATGGTCGAGGCCCGCGGCCTCAAGCGCCGCCACGGCATGGTCGAAGCGTGACACCTGCTGCTTGAAGTCCCAGTCGCCGATGACGTCCGCCGTGGCAAAGTGCGTGAAGATGCCCGCGCACTCGATCCCGCGGTGGAAGTCGATCATGCGGCGGAACTCGACCACGTCATCGGGCAGCACGCCGATGCGCGTCATGCCCGTATCAACCGCCAGGTGGTACTTGGCCACCACGTCCACGGCAACGGCCGCCTCGCCCAGGGCCAGGGCGAAGTCGGTGGTGTGGACCGTCGGCATGAGGTCGTACTCCACGAGCGTCCGCACGCTCTCGATGGGGGGCTCCGCCAGGATGAGGATGGGCCACCCGATGCCGGCCTCGCGAAGCTCGACGCCCTCGGCCACCGTGGCGACGGCAAACTGGTCGGCTCCCGCGGCGTGCATCGCCTTGGCGCAGCGCACGGCACCGTGGCCATAGGCATCCGCCTTGACGGCGCACATCATCTTGGTGCGAGAGTCCATGAACTGCCTGAGGGCGCGCACGTTGTCGCGCAGGGCGTCGAGGTCGATCTCCACCCACGCCCAGCGGTCGTCCGGACAGTGACGCACGGACTCCTGGGCCAGGGGGTGCGCCCATCCCTCGTCGGTGCGGCGGCCAGCACTTGCGAACCCATAGTCGTGGGAGGCACGGTATGCCATCGTCACTCCTCCTCGTCCTCCCCCTCGGGGAAGGCAATGTCCTCCTCAAGCGCATCCTCGGCAAGCCCCAGGGCATCGATGATGTCGCGTGCCATGACGCCGCGCGATCCGCGGCTGCTGACGGCGATGGAGCCGGCGTAGCTGTGGATCTCGCAGGCGAGCGCGGCCAGGGAGGGAAGGTCCTCGTTGTCCACGGGCGTGCGCGCCAGCAGCGTTGCCATGATGCCGCCCAGCACGTCGCCCGAACCTGCCGTCGCCAGCGAGGCGGGACCGGGCTTGGGCAGGAAGGCGACGTCCGCGCTCACGCAGGCCGTCGCCGACCCCTTGGCCACCACGCAGAGCTCGCTGCCGCCATCGGCCCACACCACCCGACGCGCGGCATCCATGGCGGCGGTGAGCGAGGTGGGCGGATTGTCCTGCAGGCCCACCAGCCGTCCCAGCTCGCCACGATGCGGCGTGAGGATGAGGGGCTTGTCACGGCGGAGCATCTCGGGATACTCGTCCACGGCGTTGGACGTGAGCCGGCTGATGCAGTTGATGCCATCGGCATCGATGACGAGCGGGACATCGACTCCCAGCAGCCCCGAGACCACCCCGACGGTGCCGGAGGTCACGCGCATGCCCGGCCCGACGAGCGTGGCGGAGCGCTTCTGCGCCAACTCGGCGATCTTCTCGGCAGCACCGATGGCAAAGGTCCCGTTGCCGTTGGCAGGCAATCCCAATACGGGAATCTCCAGCAGCTGTGACTGCACGATGCGCACGATGGGATCGGGCACGGCCAGCGTCACATAGCCCGCACCGGCGCGCGCGGCTGCCATGGCGGCCATCACGGGCGCACCCGGGAAGCGCAGGGAGCCGCCCACCACGAGCACGGAGCCACGGGTGAACTTGTCGTCCCCGTTGGAGAGGGGCTGGAGCAGCCCCGCATAGTCCTCGAGGTCCGCGCGCCAGGCAACGGGATCCGCCTCCATCACCAGGCGCTCCGTCTGCTCCGCCAGGGGGGCCACCACGATGGTGCCGCAGCAGTCGCGCCCATGGTCCGAGATGAGGCCCGGCTTGAGCGCCAGCATGGTGATCGTGAGGTCGGCCGAGACGCAGGGCCCCGCGGCAAGCCCCGTCTGTGCGGAAAGGCCGCTGGGCACGTCCACGGACACGATGCGCATGCCGGACTCGTTGACGCAGTCGATCCAGATGTCAAAGGGCGTGCGCGGCTCACCGTGGAAGCCCGTGCCCAGGATGGCGTCGATGATGACGTCCACTCCCGAGAGCAGCTCCTCCAGCTCCTGACGGGGCGGTGCCACCACCACGTGCACACCGGCGCCACGGGCGCTGGTTGCCACCACGCGGGCGATGTCGCCATGGATGTCATCGGGCACCACGGGCGACACCACGCTCACGTGCACGCCGTGGCGCAGCAGCTCCTCGGCGGCAACCCAGCCATCACCACCGTTGTTACCAAAGCCGGACAGGACCACGACGTCCCGGATGTCACCCATCTCCATGACCTCGCGCGCCGTCGAGACGCCCGCGCGGTGCATGAGCTCCGAGACGCTGACGCCCTCCTCGGTGAGATCCGCCTCGACGCTCCGGATGTCCTCGACGTTCAGGACTGGCTGCATGGTGTCACGCTCCCGTACGTATGGGCGTCTCGGCCGCGTGCTCGGACGCCTCGTCCTCCACAGTGGTCTCTAGGGTATCGCTCAGCGCGCCCTGCAGTCGCTCAAGCTCGTCAATGAGGGTACGCGCCCGCTTGAAGGACGCCCGCAGCTCCTTGGCGGGGTCGGGGGCCTCCTCCTGATGCGGACGCGATCCCTCCGTCATGGCGACGGCGTTGGCCACGGCAACCTCGCGCGTGGTGGAGAGCGAGAGGGCGATCTCCTGCACGCCCTGGCCGCGGGCGACCTCGGCGGCCCTGCCCGCCAGGATGCAGAGGGGACGACCCAGCTCGCCTCTGCCCACCGAGACGTCCTTGAGGCCGATGCCGCCCGAGAAGCCCGTTCCCAGCGACTTGAGCACCGCCTCTCGCGCGGCAAAGCGTGCGGCATAGTGCTCGGCAGGATGCGCCGTCGCGTCGCAATAGGCTCGCTCGTCCTTTGTGAACACGGCGTCAAGGAAGTGAGGGCGGCGGCGCATGACTGACTCCATACGCGCTATCTCGAGCATGTCCACCCCGACGCCTGCCTGGACCATTCACGCACCCTTCTCGCCCGTGTCCCTGAGACCTTTCTCATGATAGTACCAGCGCGTGTCGCTGTCGCGCCCACCGCAATGCGGTCATGTGCCGGATGCGTACGGAAACAGCAGAAGGACGCCCATCCACCTGGAGGGCGCCCCTACGGCATGTCTCATGTCCGATCATCAGGAGCCTGCCAGGAGGTCTCCCTACCCGTACTTTATGATCTGAATCTCTGTGCCCTTCCCAAGCACGGGCACCTCAGCCTGCTCCACATAGAGCGTGCCGGCCATCTCGGGCTCGGTTTGACCCGTGAAGCTGATGGTACAGTGGCCAAGCCCCTGTAGGGTCACGGGTGCCTCGGCACCGACACAGGTGATCTTGTAGAAGTTGCTGCCAATGCGAAGGATGTCCCCCGCGGCGATCTGGCCGTCTATGGGATTGACGTTCACGAGATAGCAGTAGTCCTTGAGCTCCGGAGGGGCAGTGGCACCAAAGAGGATGATCATGTTGGTGGCACGAAAGTCCTCTGCGTGCGCTCCCGCACCAAGAACCTTGTTTTCATAAATGACTTTCATCGTCTGTCTCCATAAACGTGAGTTTTCATCATTATAAGGGATGTCCTCGGTTCGATGGACCCCGCGCAGCCCCTACACATAGAGGCCGATAGACGCGGCGAATGCGAGCAGCACGCGGATCCAGCCGGTCATGAAGCGTGAATACATGACGGACAGGACGCCAACCTCGATAGTCTCCGTCTCCGCCTCGGCAAGGCCCAGGCCAACAGGGATGAAGTCGCACGCGCATTGGTTGTTGATGGCAAACAGAGCAGGGAGCGCCATCTGTGGAGCGATGGTACCCTTGCCGATCTCTGAGCCAATCAGGGTTCCGACAATCTGTGCGATGACGGCACCAGGACCAAGCAGGGCGGAGAGGCCGGGGATGGAGACGACGATGCCCAGAACGAGCAAGCCGATGGGGTTTCCCGCAAGTGGTGCCAGGAAGTTGGCGATGATGTTGCCGAGCCCCGTGCCGTTGATGATGCCGATGAGCATGGCGACGAACGCCATGAAGGGCAGCAGGGTCGTAATGCAGGTTTGGATGGCATCACGACCAGCCTGGTAGAGCGTGTTGACGAACGTGCCGACACCCATGCCGATGACAGAGAGGACGCTGTTCTTCTTCTGCGGGGTGTCGGCCATATAGTCCTTGTCAGCCTGGCTTGCCTTGACCGCATCAGTCGTTGTCGCAGCCACAGAGGCAGCGGGTGTGGCCTCGTCGGCGGGACGTACCGTTCCGGACCCATCTGCCAGGGACACGCACGTGGACTTAACGGCCGAGACATAGATGTCCTCGTGTATGTACTGCGCAAGGGGGCCCGACTTGCCGGTGGGCATCACGTTCATCGTGGGAATGCCCTTCTGGGGGTAGATGCCGCAGCGCAAGGTCCCACCGCAGTCGATGATGACGCACGCGACCTCCTCCTCGGGACAGGACGTCTTGAAGCCGTTGACGGGCTCCATGCCAGAGAGCTCGACGACCCTGTCCAGACACTCGGGCTCAGCGCCGCCCCCAACGATGTACATGACCTTGTTGCGCTTCGGTGTGGGTGTGATGACAAGCGGACCACCCCACCCGCCATCACCGGCCACGACCTTGATGGCATGTAGCTCTGCCATGATGAGTCTCCTTCCTGGACTTGCTATGCCGCTTCGATTGCGTCGGTGTGTACGTTACCCTCGTCAAGCGTGCGCGCCAGACGGACGTGCATCTGCCGTTCGACCAGCTTGGTGGTGAACTCGGTCGACCACCCAGAGATGAAATTGGCCACGAATCCTACGAGCATGTAACGAACGGCAAGTTGGGACACGTCGAGACCAAGCGTGGTGATGCCGCTGGCAATGCCCATGTAGATGAAGATCTCCCCGGGATTGATGTGGGCAAAGATGCCGCTGTTGGTATGGCAGTGATAGGATGCCGCCGCATAATAGGCAGGCTTGTAGAATTCGGGCAGAAACTTTCCCATGGAGAGCGCCATGGGGTTGCCAAGCATCAGTGCGCTGAGGAAGGGCAGGACAAAGTAGCGCAGGACAGGATTGCCCGCAGCATGCGCGGCAAACCTGTTGACGCGTTCCTGACCGATGAAGGCGACAAGCGAATTCATGAAGACGAGCAGCATCACGATCAGGGGGATGATGCTCGAGACCCATGCAACGAACTGAATGCCACCCTGCTGGAACAGGTTCATGAACGCTGACGCTGCCGATGAGATGATTTCCATGCTAGTGCTCCTTTCCAGACTCCAATACGATTGCATGTGCCCCTTGGGCCATACGCAAGGAGCTCCCTACTGCCTCCCGTCACGAACTTGTGGGCGCCCCACAAGCCTTCTGACGGCACCGGTCATGTACGTGAGCGGAGATGGCGGTTGCGAGACGGTCTCACCCGATGTGTAGAGCCTGTAGGTGTTGGCCGCATCCTCCAGGGCCTTGCCAAGGTTACGATGACCCCTGCGGGGACCATCCCCTCGGGTGAGCCTTGCGACGTCCCTGCCCTCAAAACCAGGAAGCGGCCTGACACGCGCAAGGGACGTGACGCCCTCCATATACCTCCCTTCCTGGATAATGCCCTGGTCATCCACTAAGAACATGACGATTGCCCCCGCATGGAAGCCCCCGCTCTTACGTCCGACGGCGACTTTGCCCCTCCTCCTGAGCGCTGCGAACTCACTCGAAAAGTGGAGCATCTGCCGATATGTCAGGAACAGCTGCATCGCAATTGCCACGAGTACCACGACGATGATCCCTGCCACGTCAGTCCCCTTCCTCCCTCTGGGCGCCACGGACGAGCGCCATCTCCCAACCACAGAACTCTCAAAGGTGCATGGTCATCCTTGCAGCACCCTGATTGCCGCCCGAAAGTCCCGTGTCTCCGAAAGCCTGTCCACCAGCTCTTCATCCTGGGAAACGGAGACGATCTCGTCGTAGTACCTGATGATGCTCGCCCCCTTGTCCCCATCCGCCGCGGGTACGCCCAACAGGAAGACCACCTTTATGACCTCCTCCCCATAGAGGACGGGATGCGGGTAGACGCCAAGCGCAAGGGCGACATTCCCCGTCGCCAGCTGAAGGCAGTGAGGGAGCGCCACGCCGTTGCCGAACGCCATGCGATGCTGATGCTCGCGCTCGCGCAGGCGGTCCAGAAAGCCTTCGTCAAGCTCGCCCATCTCCTCAAGCCTGCCCGCCATGCTCTCTATGCCATCCCTATAGCCCTTGCTGGCATCAAGGACGAAGAAGTGGTCTTCATTCAGGTGTCCGGTGATTGCCGTGCGCACTGCAGCCGTAGCGGACGAAAGGGGCGAGGCCCACGAGAGGGCTCGTTGCATGCGCTCGACAAGCTCGGTGGCGTCGAAGACCTCGCGAACGATGATGACGGGCACATCCATGTCAAAGGGAAGCGCCGCCGTGCTCAGGACGATGTCGAAGTTCCTGAGGATCCCTTCGTCGACCTCCGAACGCGTGAACAATGACGTCTGCATGCCCTCGTCGAGCACCTTGTGCAGCTGGGCCTCTATGAGACACGCCGTGATACGCTCTGACCCCGCCACGATGGCAACACGTACCGTACGCGGACGCTGGCTGCGCAGGCGCTCCATGAGAACCCCGAAGTACGCCGCGAGGTAGCCACGTTCGCCGTCTGGCACCTTCACGTCGCAGTGCTCTTCTATGACCTTCGAGGCCACACCCGCAATGGCGTATTCGAGGGGATAGCGTCTCCGGATGTCATCCAGCAGCGGATTCTCGAGCAGAATGGAGTAGCGCAGGCGATTGAGCATGTATTTGATGTGATACAGAAGCTCGTTGGTAAGGTCCCCGAAGGACACGGAGACGTTGAGCTCATCCGAGACGGCCCGTATGATCTCGTGCATGAGGGAAACCACTTCGGAATCGAGCTCGATGGGCGCAACCTCGCCGGCATCGCCAGGAACACGCGTGCCCATGATCGCCAGAGAGACAAAGAGGCGCTCCTTCTGGGGATACGAGTCGCCAGACATCTTCTCCATGGCGTTGACGAGGGTGTCAACAAGGGTGTATTCGGGCGTCCGTGCCAGCTCGCTCACCTGGTCGCTCAGCGCGCCGATGGCATGTCCATGCCCAAAGCGATCGCACATGACGGTCACGTAGCGCATGAGCGACTGACAGACGCTCTCCTCGGCCGAAATGCGATGGGCGCCCTCGGAAACAGCCCGCACGATGTCCTCGGGCAGCGACTCGTTGCCATAGACGGCGTCATATGCCCGCTCGAGCAGGTAGAGGCGAATCTCGATCTCATCGCCGTCGAGCGTGAGGCCGGAGTTCTCCTTGCCGAGGATGGTCAGACCGTACCCAGCGATGTCCTTCCTCAGCTGGGTCACATCGCCTGCCAGCGTCGCACGGCTCACGAAGAGCATGCCCGCCAGGTCGGCCATGGTCATGGGCTTGGTCGCGCGCGCCAGCAATCCAAACAGGCGTGCCTGACGCCGCTCGGGGGTGTCCTCGCCAAGGGTACTTTCGGCCAAGCCACCCAAGATCTCTGCGTAGCGCTTCTCCTGGTACACATAGAGCCTGAGCGTGCCCCGATCGGCCTCAATCGAAGCGGACCCTTGCAACAGGTCATTCAACTGCTTGATGTCATTGCGCACCGTCCTCATGCTGACTCCCAGGCGTGCAGCCAGCTCTCCAAAGCTTGACGAGGCATGCTTCGAGAAGTAGCTGATGATTGCCAAGATCCTGTTGTTAGCAGCCAGTGGCATCAAGGCATCCTTTCGAGGACACGGGCAAGGACAGTACGAGACTGAGGGGGTGTAAGACGATAGGCAGTAAAAGGCATCGCAGGAGGTTCAAGTTCTGGCATGCCGGACCGGAAATGGGAACGAGAGCAGGAGCAGATCAATCGAATACGCTCCAGAGATGCTTGAATCGGCTAGCCGCGTGACTTGCCACCAGAGATGTTAATCGTGGTGCCCGTGATGTAGCCACCACGATCCGAAGCGAGGAACGCCACGGTCCAGGCAACCTCGTCAAGCTTGCCAGGACGACCCAGGGGGATGGACTTCTTGTAGTCCGTGTTCAGCTTGTCGGGCGTGGTGCCGCGCGTATAGGCAAGGGCCTCCTCGTAGGCAGGGGTGCGAAGGCCGGTGGCCTCCATGATGTCCGGAGCCACGGCGACGACGCGCACCCCATACGGGCTGATCTCCTTGCCCCACGAGCGCGTGAAGGAATCGACGGCACCCTTGGTGGCGGAATAGGCGGACTGACCCACCGACCCCTCCTTGCCTGAGGCGGAGGACATGTTGATGATGACGCCTCTACCCTGTTTGATCATCTGACGGGCACAGGCCTGGGCAACGAGGAAGAGCCCCTTGACGTTCACGTCGAACATGAGGTCGAAGTCCTTGACATCGAGCTCATACTGGGGCTTCTCGCCCTTGACGTCCACGAGCAGACGTGGCCTGTTGAGACCAGCGTTGTTGACGAGAACATCTATGGACCCGTACCTGTCCATGACGGCTTTGGTCATTGTGGTGACGCTGTCGGAATCGGAGACGTTGCACTTGACGCAGTACATGCCCTCCAGCTCGTCGCCGGTCTCCACCGTGAGGTCGGCCACGACCACCTTGGCACCAACCGACTTCAGAACTTCGGCCACATGCCTCCCAATGCCCGATGCCGCGCCGGTGACAATAGCGACCTTGTCCTCAAGTTCCAACCACTGCTTTTCCATGTGATACCCCCTCACGTTGAGAGTCCATCCTTTTGAGGACCTCTTTGAGGTCGAGTGTAGGTACGCCTTCATGGTGCAAAAATCTCACCTTTTGCAGGTAACCTGCAAAAGGTTGGACGGATAGTGCTCTGGATACTCGGGAGCCTGGATTGAGAGGTGCGAGAAAAATGGGGCATCGGCCGTCATGACCTTGGGAGCAGAGGCCAAGGCAACGCGGTCGGGGGACGGTAAAGGTCGTATGACGTCCAACGAATCACCGTTGGACCATTGGCCGGCTCAATCTGCCGAACGGCAGGACCTTGCGAGCTCCCGGGCCTGGCCGCCTAGGGAACGGCAGCATGCGACCAATCGCCCAAACAGAAAGGGCAGTCCCTCCTATTGAGCCTACACATTATGGATTGTGAGGGCCACACGGCCCCGTCACATCACGCCCTGAAGGGCTCCAGGGCCGTGAGCACGATGTCGTTTGCCTGCCTGCAGAGGTCGTTGTCGGGCGCCTCGGCCAGCACGCGCACGAGGGGTTCGGTGCCCGAGGCTCGCACGAGCACGCGGCCGTTGCCCCTCAGGAACCGCTCCGCCTGCCCGATGGCCTCGCGCACGGCGGGCGCCTCCATGGCCTCATGCTTGTCGGTCACGCGCACGTTGTCGAGCCGCTGGGGGTAGAGCTTGACGGGAGCCGCCAGCTGCGAGAGGGTCTCGCGCTCGGCGCGCATGACCTCCATGATGCGCAGCGACGTCATGATGCCATCGCCCGTGCACTCGATGTCGCCGAAGATGATGTGCCCGGACTGCTCGCCGCCGAGCGAGTAGCCGTTCTTGCGCATGCAGGCGTAGACGTTCTTGTCGCCCACGTCGGTCTTCACGTAGGAGAGGCTCGCCTCGTCGAACGCCTTGAACAGGCCGAAGTTGCTCATGACCGTGGGGACGACGGTGCCCGCGGCGAGACGGCCGTGCTTGTGCAGGTACTTGCCGCAGATGTAGAGGATGAGGTCGCCGTCGATCACGTGGCCGCGCTCGTCCACGGCCAGGCAGCGGTCGGCGTCGCCGTCATAGGCAAAGCCCACGTCCAGGCCCTGCTCGAGCACGTGGCGCTGGAGGCGCTCCATGTGGGTGCTGCCGCAGTCCACGTTGATGTTGTAGCCGTTGGGGGCGTTGTTGATCACGCGCACGTCGGCGCCCAGGGCATCGAACACGGGCTTGGCCACGCTGGAGGCGGCGCCGTTCGCGCAGTCCAGGCCCACCTTCACCCCCTGGAGGGAGAAGTTGGCGCTGGCGATGAGGTGCGCGATGTAGCGGTTGCGCCCCTGCATGTAGTCCACGGTGCAGCCGATGGCGTCGCCCGTCGCGAGCGGCACGTCCACCTTGCCGTCGATGTAGGCCTCGATCTTCTCGAGGACGTCCTCGTCCATCTTGTAGCCCTCGTCGTTGACCAGCTTGATGCCGTTGTCGGAGTAGGGGTTGTGGGAGGCGGTGATCATGATGCCGCAGTCGAAGCGGCCGTCCACCGTCTCGTACGAGACGCCGGGCGTGGGGATCACGTGCAGCATGTAGGCGTCCGCACCACTGGCAACCAGCCCGCTCACCAGGGCAGACTCAAACATGTAGCTGGAGCGGCGTGTGTCCTTGCCGATGATGATGCGGGCCTTGCGCTCTTGGCGCGCACCGTAGTACCACCCCACGAAGCGGCCGATCTTGAAGGCATGCTCGACGTTGAGCCCCTCGTTGGCCCTCCCTCGAAAGCCGTCGGTGCCGAAGTACTTCATCCAAGCCCTCCTCGCAGCGTAGCATTGCTATCTTAAACGCATGGATGAATTCTACCAGCCGGACATGGGTCATCCATGTGAGAGGATGCGTCAAAAACAATATGTGAGAGCCTGTACCACGCTAGAAAGACATACATGTCTTACAGAGACCATGGGTGTTAGTTATGCCGGACCTTGAGAAGTGCTGTAAGACGTCTCATGAAGTCCTCGTATGAGACGCTACCGATAAGCTCACTCGCATTTTTTGCATTACTGAGTATAGAGAGAAAATCGCTGTAGAAATTTGTAAAAGATTCCCTATCATTCTCGGAAATCCCCAGTAGAAGTATGATATTGGCACTTGATTGTCCCCATGCAACCGGCCGATCGTTGATGACGAGGTATAGAAACGACCTCAGAGCCGCAGGTTCCACTGTATGTGGCACAGCCACGAGATTGTCAAAGACTGTTGGTGACAACGCTTCACGCTCAAGAACCTTCTCAAGATAACCCTCGCCAACCAGCCCCTTATCAAGACAATCCAAAACCATAGCTGCAATCAACTCGTCATAGTTTCCAGGATAAAAGTTAAGCTTAAAGAAGTCAGGCCTCAAGAACTGCGCAATAGTGGATTCTAGCTGCCTTCCTCTCTTCTTTTGGGATATCTCGTTGACAGCCTTGCGTACCGCCTCTTCATCTTCTCTCCCAAAGAGTGGACTTATGACTACCCTCCTACAGCCCTCCGGAACATCCACCTCCAATGGTGACAATATCAATTCACAGTCTAGTCGAGTCGAATCGTAATCAAAGACACTCTGCACCGAAATGATTTGCAACTGAGTCTTAAAAAGACTTCGGAGTCGCTGGATAAAATAGTCCTGCATATTGTGATAATTGATATAGAGGACAACGCAAGTAACACAGTCCCGATCTATCATGCACCTATTCTGCAGGTACCCACCGATGTGAAAGGTAAAAAATGCGATCTCATCCTCTGTCAGCCTGATGCTCGCCTCACGGGAGATGGCATCTGCCATAACGACTGCCATATCATGAATCAGGGGGTACTCTGATCTTACCTCGTTAACCAGCGGGTTATATACAAAGGTGTTAGTGGCGGCACGACTGATAAGCGCATGTATGTGTACAGCAAGCTGCTGAATGAACTCGGTGGAGAATCGCTCTAGGCAATAGGTCGTGGACACCCTTTCTGCGGCATGTTCGGCAATCGAGAGGTCCCGTTCCTCGAATACTGGCGCATTTCCACTTGTCATGATTCCAGCTGCCGTTGCTCGTCGGGTGTTTGCTTCTATCACCAAAGCAAAATAGAACCTGTCTAGATCATCGATGCTGATGCCAAGGGACTCTCCCAGCGCCATGCATACCTCGGTGGCACACATGACCTCTGGGGATGCGTTGCCAGTAGTCGGTGCTTCTTCGGCAGTCATTCTTTGCTGTGCTTCAATCCTACTCAGCATAATGGCCAGATGCATCACCATATTGTTGAGGCCATAGTCATCACAGGTCAGTCCGTGCTCAGCAAGTGCGTCCGTAATTGCATACTTGAGTTTGTGCACGTCATAGCCGTTTTTCAGGACGGTGCTATTCGTGAGCGCAGAAAAATCCATGTTCCTACTACCGATGAGTATACGATTGATGAAGCACCTCTTATCTGGCTCGCTGCCCATAAGTACAAGGGAATCCTGGGCACGAGATATGACCAACTTGTATGGCTGAACAATCTTACGTGCCTTTCGAAGGACAAGTTGCATTGTTGACTCAGATACATGTAGCTCGTCAGCCATATCGTAAATACTTTGAGGTCGATCGGTGGCCAAGAGGATTCTGATAAGCCTTTCTGCCCGACTATCCGCCGAAGTGCCCGTCGAGGATTTTGGTCTTGTTTGTATGCCAAACTCATTATTCACGAGTCGATAGCCCCGCGACGATGATTCTATAATGATCTCATTGCTCTCCTCATTAAGACGGCGAACATAGCTTCTGATCGTCCTCGGAGTCACATGCAGTATAGTCGCCAAGGTCTTGGCATCCACCCAGCCACTTTGTTCCATGAGTTGGGATATGAGTGCGTTGGGGCCCATCTTCATTTTCAACACCTCGTATCAGATGATTCACAGGCATTCTTTTGAGTACTTTACTCAAAGCCATTCATCTAGTTCAAATCAAGAACTTCCTCCGCAGCGGAAGGCTCGTCGTTTTTTCTTTAACGAAATTCATGAGAAAAATAAGGGGCAGACGTCCTTCTGGAAGGAGGTGTACGCAATGTTTTTCGATGATAAATTGGCAGCTTTTCATGCATCCGCTCGTAATGCTCAGGATGTCATACACATCGGCTCTCAATTGTTGCTTGATGCAGGTGACGTAAAGCCAGATTTCGAAGAAAACATCCTGAAGCGTGAACAGGACTACCCTACGGGGCTAGAAATCGGTTATACAGGCGTGGCAATTCCGCATACCGATTCTCGTTTTGTCAACAAGTCGCAGATTGCATTCGTCTCGCTTAAGAAACCTGTTGTCTTTCGATACATGATCGACAGAGATAAGGCTGTGCAAGCGATCCTGGTCTTCATTATCGCTATGAGCCAACCGCATGAGCAAGCAGATGCACTGGGTGACCTTGTGGGCATGCTCTCCAACCAGAAAGCTGTGAAATGTCTGCAGGCCTGCACAAGCATGGAAATGCTAGAGGCAATTCTTACGGAGAACCATATTTGCTGAATCGGAGGCTTATTCACCAGAGACTTCGTCGTACGTGCACGATTCTAAATTCACTTTACACGCTTGGAAGGAAGTCCAGGAATGCTTCAATTGGCACTTAATTTCGTTACCAGCCTGGGCGGCATCGTCCTTATTCCCATCGTCATTATCATACTTGGTTTGATAGTCCAGCTTAGGCCTACCAAGGCCATTCTCGCGGGACTGACCGTAGGCATCGGTATGATTGGCACCAATGCCATCATCAGTATCCTATCCACCGCCTTGGAGCCCGCCGTTCAGGCCATGGTCTCCAACTTTGGCCTCTCCCTAAGCATTCTGGATGTGGGGAACGGTATAGGTGGTCCACTCGCCTTCTCGACTACCTTGGGAATCATCATCATTCCTATCGCCATCTTCATCAACCTCGTACTTATTTTCACGGGGCTCACCAAAACCCTTAACGTTGATATCTGGAACCTCTGGCAATCGGCATTCGTCGGTATCATGACTTGGGGCGTGACGGGTGATTACTTGCTCGCCATTCTCGTTATGGTTCCATTCTTCCTCATTGAGCTCATTCTTGCCGATGCGTTCCAACCCAAGGTTAGTGAATTTTTCAACCTACCAGGTATATCCATCACGCATGTGATGGCCCTCTCCGGTCTCGTCCTTGCAACTCCTATCAACTGGCTCTTCGATCATATTCCCTTCTTCAAGAGGACTGAAATCGATCCAGAAACTATTCAGAAGAAGTTTGGTTTCTTTGGCAATCCCATCATCATTGGGTTCATCATTGGCATTGTCATGGGCGTTCTCGCCGGTTTCGAGTTCGGTCACATCTGTCAGCTAGGCATGGAGACGGCAGCGGTCTTGGCATTGCTTCCCAAGATGATCGCGATGTTCATGGAAGGCCTCACTCCAATTGCAGGCGCAACCCAAGAATTCACCTCAAAGCATCTACATGGTAAGACGCTCAACATTGGCATGGATGCAGCTCTTACTGTTGGTAATCCTGCCGTCCTTGCCGTCTCTCTCCTCATGATTCCTGTTACCTTGCTCCTTGCAGTTATTCTCCCTGGAAACAAGGTCTTGCCTCTCGGCGATCTTCCCATGCTTGTCTATGCACTCTGTCTTACCGTTGCCGCATATCGGGGAGACATCATTCGTTCCGTGCTTGGCAGTGCGGTCTACGTTGTTACCATGCTCTATCTCTCCACATGGATTGCTCCCGCCTTCACCAGTGCCTACCAGATTGCCGGTTACGATGCAGGAGGAAGCATCGTTTCATTTGTAACCGCAGGCCTTTGGCCCAACGTTATAACTCTGGGGTCAGCGCAGTTCTTTGGGTACGCAGGCGTTGGCATACTCACCGTAATCTTACTCGGAATCCTGTTCTACATGAACCGCATCAAGAAATGGAACCAAGCTTAGAAGATCACATCCATACCCATCGTGCAGCATAACTCAAGGGGCATAAGAACATGAAAAAGCTTTTGATTATGTGTGGTGCTGGCCATGCGACCTCGACAATTGTCAGAAACAAAGTGGAGCAGTGGTTAGATAGCGAAGGACTACGCAATACTGTAGAAATCAGACAGTCCGCCGTAGCCTCAGAAATCGACAACATCCAAGATGGTCACTACGATGCCGTCCTTACGACGACACAGGTTCCGAGCTACATCCAGGACAAGGTCATAAATGGTCTCGCCATCCTTACAGGCGTTGGAGCCAACGTCGTCTTTGATCAGATTAAAGAACAACTTAACTTGTAGGTGACGAGATGATTGTCCATCATGCAAGGATAGATTTGCATACCGTCAGTGGACGTCCCTCATACCACAACATCACCGAGAACGTCAGGGGCATTGTAGCTGAGAGCGCTGTTCGAAACGGTATATGTACTATTGCGTCTGCCCATACGACCTGCTCAGTCTACTTTGATGAGTTCATGCATGATCGCAACTACTATGGTGACGAATACCTTCATGTTGATCTCGATCAAATGCTGGACAGAATTGCCCCACGACAGACGACCGAGAACCAATACCATAGTCCGGGCCCCAAACACATAGCCTATGGGATGACAAAAAAGGATCCCGACTACCCCGCACAGGCATGGACCATGCTGAACACTGATGGGCACCTGCGCAGTGACCTGTTCGGAGCAAGTGAGACCTTTCCCATTAAGGACAAGGAGCTTCTGATTGGAGCAGTGGGATCGATTTACTTCGTAGACTTCGACCAAACGCGAGAGCGCAATCGTCATTGCAATATCGTCATCATAGGAACGGAGGACTGATTCTGATGAGTACCGATACGCTACGGTCCGTCATTCGTGCCGAGGGGGAAGAGCTCATCAAGCTCTCAGAGAAGGTCCACCTAGATGAGCTAGTGAAGCTGTCCGACATGATTAGCTCCTGTAGGGGCAATGTGTTTTTCACTGGCTGTGGTACCTCTGCCGTAGCCGCGCGAAAGGCTATCCACACCTTACAGGTAATTGGCGTGCGGGCCTTCTTTTTAGAGCCAAGTGATGCCGTTCATGGTGGTTTGGGCGCTGTTCATAAGGGAGACATCGTCATTTTCCTCTCGAAAGGAGGGGTCACCCAGGAGCTCCTAAGTTTCATTCCCAACCTCCAGAAAAAGCAGACTACTATCGTTAGCGTTGGAGAAGCCGCACACTCTCCAATCAGTGAAGCTGCGGATTTGTTCCTCGAGGTACAAATAGATCGAGAGCCAGATACGTACAACATGCTGGCAACGGCCAGCACCCTTGCCACCATGTCCGTCTTCGATGCGATAGCTATCAATATCATGCAAGAAAATCACTATTCGCGTGAACAGTTCCTCATAAACCACCCCAGTGGGGATGTGGGTGCGCGACTAGCGGCTGGGCATGCATAGCTATCAATAGCATGCGTTAGACAAAACGGACTCAAAGTATGCGCAAGCTTGGAGACTTCGGCCCATAATCGGTCCCAAGCTTGCGTTTCACCTGATAAGGAATGCGAAAGCAATCATGAAGAATCCCTGCTCTATAGCTCCATCCATACTGTCCGCGGACTTTTCTGTCCTGAAACAGGAACTCGAAAGTTTAGGAAGTGCTGATCTGATACACCTTGATATTATGGATGGCCACTTCGTTGATAGCATCTCATTTGGACAGCCCATCCTTCGCTCCGTAGCATCCAGCACCACTCTTCCCATTGATGTGCACCTCATGGTCGAACAGCCAGAACGCATGTGTCGCAGCGTCATCGAGGCCGGCGCGAACTCGGTCACGTTTCACTTAGAGGCAACACGACATTGGCAAAGCATAGTGGACAACATACATTCCTGTGGAAAGAAAGCGGGTGTCGCACTCAATCCGGGTACGCCAGTCTCTTGGCTTGAGTCCATCATCCAAGAGATTGACCTCATACTCGTGCTCGCCGTCAATCCCGGAAAGCCCAATCAACGATTCATTCCTCATACTCTCTACAAGCTTCAGGAATTATCCGACCTATGCAAAAGGAATAATGTCAGTCCGCTTCTAGAGGTCGATGGGGGAATTGATACCTCAAACGCCCGCGCTTGTGTAGAGGCTGGAGCCGACATACTGGTTGCGGGACGTTCGGTCATGGGGGCCGACAATCGTGCAGATGCGATTGACCAGCTTAGGCAAGTGGCTCTGCTTTGCTAATTATCTGATTAACGATACTCTTATCATGCGATGAAAGGGGAGCCGCCGAAGCGACTCCCCCACAGGTGCATTCTGTCGCACGCCCTAGCGCTTGGAGAACTGCGGGCGCTTGCGGGCCTTCTTGAGGCCGTACTTCTTGCGCTCCACAGCACGGCTGTCGCGCGTGAGTAAGCCCGCCTTCTTGAGGTCGGCGCGATACTCGCCCGCATCGAGCAGGGCACGGGCGATGCCCAGGCGCAGTGCCCCGGACTGACCGTTGATGCCGCCGCCATCGCAGTTGGCGAGGACGTCGAAGCGACCTATGGTGTCGGTCACCTTGAAGGGAACGAGCGCATTGTCCACGAGCTGCTGACGACCAAAGTAGGTGGCAGCCTCACGGCCATTGACGGTGACCTTGCCGGTGCCAGGAACCAGGCGCACGCGCGCGGTGGCCTCCTTGCGACGACCGGTGCCGGTGTACACAGCGGTGTTCTCAGCCATCGGTTACGCCTCCAGATCGATCTTGGTGGGGTTCTGAGCGGTGTGGGGATGCTCGGGGCCGGCATAGACCTTAAGCTTCATGCCCTGCTTGCGGCCCAGCGTGGTCTTGGGGAGCATGCCCTTGACGGCGTGCTCGATGACGCGCTCGGGATGCTTGGCCATGGCCTCCTTGAAGGACTCGGTCTTGAGGCCACCGAGCCAGCCGGAGTAGCGCCAGTAGCTCTTGTGCTCGGCCTTGGTACCCGTAAGCTGCACCTTGTCGGCATTGATGACGACCACGAAGTCGCCCGTGTCGGCGTTGGGGGTGTACTGGGGCTTGTTCTTGCCACGAAGGATCATGGCGGCCTGGGTCGCGAGGCGACCGAGGGTGGCACCGTCGGCGTCGATGAGCACCCAGTTGCGCTCGACCTCGCCCTTCTTGGCGTACTGAGTCGACTTAGTAGTCACGTGACTCCTCCTACGAACACTTTCGATGCGATGGCCCCTGGACGAGCCACCGTTGCCTTTTCCGATGAGGGTACGGGGCTCAGTGGAAAAGCCTTAGCAGTATACAACAGGACCTGCGCGAGGCGGAGGCATTTGCCTCCTTCGCGAAGTCTGCATGTTGGAGAGCGACTCGTCACTGATGACACGCGCGTTGGAATTGCGACATATGAGCCTTCAGAAAGCCGCTACCCTTGCTTCAAGTAAAAGAAAACTAACACTTGAAGGGAAGGCCGCCATGGACGAGAGCACCGTCGACCTCGATCGCACGGTCCTGGAGAACGCAAACGCCTGTCCCCGCTTCGTCAACGTCATGGTAACGCTGGGCTTTGGAGAGATCACGAACCCCGCCATGATGCAGACGGCCGGGCGCGTCATGACCCCACGCAAGGGTGCGGACGTCAAGGGCGTGGACGTGGCCGACATGGTCAGGGCCTTCCGCGAGGCGGGTCTCACCGTCGTGGGAGCGGGCGAGGACGCCGGCGGGACACCCGACCGCGAGCCCACGGGCGCCAGCCAGCGCATCGCAGCCAAGGCGCCGACCTCGCCCCAGGAGGCACGTCAGGCCGAGCTTGCCGCCATGGTGCGCCGCCTCTCGGACGGCGAGCCCCTCGAGGAGGTGCGCCGCGACTTCGTGCGCGACTTCTCCAGCGTCTCGGCGGCGGAGATTGCCGAGGCGGAGCAGAGGCTCATGCGCGACGGCATGCCCGTACGCGAGGTCCAGCGCCTGTGCGACGTGCACTCCGCGCTCTTCCACGGCATGACCGCGGCCGAGGTGGAGGACGAGGCAAGCTGCACCGTGCTCACCACCCATGCGGAGGACGGCCTGCCCGCGGGGCATCCCGCATCGGTCCTGAGGCTGGAGAACGAGGGGCTCACGAAGGAGCTCGATGCCCTGGGATCCCAGGTGAGCGAGGGTGCGGATACCTCCCCCGTACTCGCGGGGCTGGAGCGGATCCGCTCCCTCAAGAGGCACTATGGCAAGAAGGAGCAGCTGCTCATGCCCCTGCTCGACAGCTACGGCTTCGACGGCCCCTCCAACGTGATGTGGGGCGTGGATGACGAGATCCTACGCGAACGCAGTGCCCTCGCCCATGAGCTGGGTTCGCCAGGGCACGAGACCCTCTCCGCCGCGGACGCAATGCGCGTGACGGCGCTTCTCACCCGCATCCGCGAGATGCGGTACAAGGAGGAGAACATCCTCCTGCCGCTGGCCCTCGAACACTTCTCGCGCGAGGACTGGTACGCCTGCTATCGTGACCTTGCCGGCTTTGGCTGGGCCTTCTGCGACGGTGCGCCCACGTGGCTCGACGCGGAGGTCTGGATGGGCCTGCAGCCCAAGCCCGAGAACCCGGGGCTCGAGGTGCAGGATGGGCGCGTGAGACTCCCCACCGGCAGCGTCTCCGTGGGGGAGCTGGTGGCCGTCCTCAAGCTGCTGCCTGTTGACCTCACGTTCATCGATGCCGACGAGCGCACGCGCTTCTTCTCAAACGAGGGCCACGTGTTCGATCGGCCGCTCGCCTGCATCGACCGCGAGGTGTGGAGCTGCCATCCTCCCCTGGTCAAGCCCATGATCGAGGAGATGCTCGCCAGCTTTCGCGCGCACGAGACCGACCACGTGGAACGCTGGATCCCCAACCCACAGAACCCCGTGCGCGTGGTGTATCACGCCGTCTATGACGAGCATGACGAGTACATCGGCACGCTGGAAGTCGTGCAGCAGTTTGGCGAGGTGCTCGAGGGCCTGGCGCCCATCGTGCGACAGGGGTAGGGCCAGGGGATGCCCCTGGCCCTACCGTCCCATGGCCCCTGGTCGTGCGAGGGTCTTCTCATCGTTGGAGAAGGCCCCGCACCATCGGAGGGGACGGAGGGGAACATGGTCGCCCGGCGCGGCGGCCACCCTATGCCAACAGGGACTGAACGAGGGCCGGCACCTGGGCGAAGTCATCCTCGCCAGGCACCCAGAGTGCACGGACGCTCTCATCTATGACATCGAAGCCCGCATCCGCGAGCGCCTCCTGGAGCCTCTTGACCGACTCGCCGCTCCAGCCGTAGCAGCCGAATGCCGCCGCCTTCTTTCCCTGGAACTTGAGGGATCTCAGGAAGGCCATCCACCCGGCGACACTACTGAGCATGTCCTGTCCCTCGGTTGGCGAGCCCACACAGAGGGCCTTGGACTTGAGCACCTCCGTCATGACCTCGTTCTTGTCGCTCTTGGAGATGTTGAAGACCTTGACCACGGTGTCTGGGCTCTGGCGGTGGACCTCGGCCGCCATGGCATGGGCGATGCGCCCCGTGCCCTGCCACATGGTGTCGTAGGCGATGGTGACCTGATCCTCCTGGTACGCATCGGCCCACTGGGCATACGCGTCCATGATCCTGGCGCAGTCGTCTCCGCGCCAGATGCCGCCGTGCGCGGGCGCTATGTAGTCGATGGGCAGGTTGAGGCTGGCGATCTGCTCAAGCTTGGGGCCGACGAAGCGCGAGAACGGGTTCAGGATGTTGGCATAGTACTTCTGCGCCTCATGCCAGAGGTCGCACTGGTCGGCCTTGTCGGCGAAGAGCTCCTCGACGGAGAGGTGCTGGCCGAACGCGTCCATGGAGAAGAGCACATTGTCACCGGTAAGGTACGTGGCCATGGAGTCGGGCCAGTGCAGCATGGTCATCTCGACGAAGACGAGCTTCTTGCCGTTGCCGATGTCCAGGGCGTCACCGGTCTTGACCACGTGAAAGTCCCAGCCACGCTTGCCGAACTGTCCCTCGATCGACTTCACCGCATTGGCCGTGCAGTAGATGGGCGTGTCGGGAATCTCGTCCATGAGCGTGGTCAGTGAGCCGGCATGGTCGCACTCGCCGTGGTTGGCCACGATGCAGTCGATCTTGGTGAGGTCGATCTCGCTCTTGAGGTTGCTCACGAAGTCAAGGCGGTGGGGTGCCCAGACGGTGTCCATGAGGACGGTCTTCTCCTCCTCCTCGATGAGGTAGGAGTTCTGGCTCGAGCCGTGCTTGATGGAGTAGTCATCGCCATGAAAGCTCTCGAGCTCCCAGTCGACGTAGCCCACCCAGCTGACGTTTCCCGTTACCTGCTTGCGCATGGTCGTCTCCTCTCCTAGTGCAGGGTAAGAAGCAGCGCCATCTTGAAGGGCCTGTCGGCACGGACATAGTGCCTGCCACCACGATCGAACTTGAAGTTCTCCCCCACGTGAATCACGTGCTCGCTGCCCTCATAGCCGATGATGCCCTCGCCGTCGAGCGCAAAGACCAGCGCCTCGCCGGGAGCGGCATGCTCATCAAGCCCCGTGCCGGCATCAAAGCTCATGAGCGCGAGCTTGAAGCCCTCGTTGTGGGCCAGGTCCATGTTGACGACCCTGCCCTCCCGATAGGGCAGCAGGTCTGCCAGCCTCACTACCTCACCTGCCGCGAGTGCCTCGTTCATAGATGCCTCCTCTGTCATGGAAATCTCCAGGTAAACACCACCATTGGAGCTACGCACCCCCACGGGGGCGTCCTTGGGCGTGACGAGCGTCGCCCCCTCATCCAGCTGCCAGCCGCATCCTGCCTGCAGGTACACCTGCACCTGCCCGGCCAGGCCCATGAGGAGCTTGTGATAGGCGTAGCTCTCGGCACTGATGTCCGTGCGAGGGGCGAGCGAGAACGTCGACACGACAAACGCGTCGGCACGATAAAGCGACTCCGACGTGGTACAGCCCGCGATGGGGGCGTTCCGTGCACCCAGGGAAAACACGCTACCTGCCAACAGACCCATGCCGTCTCCTCCCGCGAGAGTTACCTTCATATCGGCTCGCTCAGCACCAAGGGTAGGGCTTCCCAAGCACAATTGCGTTTGATATCCAACATAGACCGTCGTGTGTGCCGCGGCGCTAGGCACAGGGACGCATGTGGCAAGCGTCATAGTTGCTGGTGCTATGCTCGTGGAGCGAATCGACCCCAAGTGCGTGCCCTCTCCCCAACAAGGAGCCATGATATAGGGGAGAGAAGGGCCACATGTGTTGCTTTTACGACAGAATGAGGGAGCAAAGCCGTGTGAGAGGGGCCTTTGGGGGCCACCTGAGGCGCCTGGAGGAACGAGCCAGCACGCACTTGGGGCCAATTCGCTCCCTCATCTACAGCTGTGACGCTTGATGGGCTGGAGAAAAGCCTTGGCTTGACGGGTTGAGATTGACAAGGACGTCCAGCGCTTGATGAGGAGGCTGGACAAGCAGGTAGCCAAGCAGATCACAACGAAGCTCAGGGAGATTTCACAGCTTGAAGACCCGAGAAGTATGGGTAAGGCGCTTGTCGGTAACATGGCTGGCCTGTGGCGCTATCGGGTCGGCGACTACCGAATCGTGCGCGACATCGAAGACGAGCTGCTGATCGTCCTCGTCATCGATGTTTCCCACCGCCGCGAGCCGTACCGGCATCGCAAATGAGAGCTGCGCCGCCGCGCAAGACAAGACCATTTCCCCTTGTTTGAGAGGGTCGACTCTCCATTTTTGTTGACTCCATGGCAAGGCCGCGCCATGTGTGTGCAAGCCTTATGGACGCCATGGCGCTGGCGCACGAATCAAATGGCGCATGTATTCATCTGCGTCCGAAAGGCCGAACCGCAGAGGATCGACTTTTTCGGCGCAAGGGCTTGGCTTTTTCAGCTTCATGTCACACAAGGAGTTCAGGGGCTAAAAGTAGCCCCTGAACTGCACTTCCGTGGTCGGGACGACTGGATTCGAACCAGCGACCTCACGGTCCCGAACCGTGCGCGCTACCAAACTGCGCTACGTCCCGTAGCGGAGTCACTCTAACAGAACTGTGCGCCCAAACCAACCGTCTCGCACGCGAACGTCCACCAGCCCTCGCGCAGCCCATACGCACGAGCGGCCACCTCCGCTGCAACATCCGCGCGCTCACAGATGCCAAAGGTGCAGCTTCCCGAGCCGGTCACCTGGGCACCAAGCACGCCTGGCTGCATCTTGAGCCACGAGACGACATCGGCACAGGCAGGCACCAGCCGCACGGCAGCTAGAGCCAGGTTGTTGTAGAGCGCCGCGGCAATGGCAGCGGCATCGCGCTGCCCGACGGCCCGGCACATCGCCTCGGGCGAGTGTGGCTTGATGGGCGCCTCATCGAAGGCACGGTAGGCGGCAGGTGTCGACACCCCATCACGCGGCCGCACCAACACGATGGGCAGCCCCTTGATCTCGGGCAACGTTTGCTCCAGCACATCCCCTGCCCCCGCGAGCAGCGAAGGCCGTGGCCGCAGGAAGAAGGGGACATCCGCACCCACGGAGCGGGCGATGTCCATCACGCGCCGATCGCCCACATCGACACCCCACAGCCGGCAGAGCCCCAGAATCACGCCGGCCGCATCCGAGGACGAGCCACCCAGCCCGCTTTGGACGGGAATGGCCTTGCGCACGTCAATCGCATAATCCTTGGGTCTGTTGCATGCCTCGCACAGGCGTTGGGCGGCAACCCAGACGGTATTCCGCTCCGCGGGCACGCCCACGTCCTCGCTCAGGGAGAGGGAAAGGCCGCTCCCCGACGCACGCTCCCATATCCTGACCTCATCAAAGAGGCCCACAGCCACCATCAGGGAATCCGCCCGATGATAGCCTCGCACGTCGCGTCTGGGATGGATGCCCAGGTGCAAGTTGAGCTTTGCCGGTGCCTTGAGGAGCACCTCCTTGCTCATGCCCTACTCCACCTCGGAGAAGTCCAGCAGGCGCTCCCCGGTGTCGGGATCGTAGATCTCCACGGTGGAGGTGAGCACGTCCACGTACTGGTAGGACTGACGTGCCTTGCGTCCACGACGTTCCTCGACCTCGACCACAAAGAGGGAGGGGTGGATGCCTACCAGCACGCCGCTACGCTCGACGATACGGGAGCGACCAAGGTTCGCACGCACCCTGAGGCGCGTGCCCTTGAGCTTGCTCAGTTCCTCGTGAATCTGATCGACCCTGTTAACGGACGGAACCGTGACCTCCATCAAGAACCTCCACGTACGTAGTGCCAAGCCGCAGACGCGACAGCGATGTCCTTTGCTCTAAATGTTCATTTTATGGCACAAACGCGCTAGGGTACATTTGTTCACACAAAGTTACCAGGAGGTATGACATGGCCCAAGAAACGGACAGGCGCACCATGCGTGTGCTGCAGAACCTGAGGAAGCAGGGACTTACGCAGATGCTGGTATGCGAGCCACTCTCCATCTGGTACCTCACAGGATACTTCACGGAGCCCTATGAGCGCTTTCTGGCACTCTGTCTCCGCATGGATGCAGACGGCCGCGTGCGCACGACGCTGTTTGCCAATCGCCTGTTCCCCGATGCCAGCGGCAGGGCGGACGATGTGGTGACCTTTGATGACACCGATGATCCCGTACCCCTGGTTGCCGCCCGCACCAACCATGCCGCACCGCTGGGCGTGGACAAGGGCCTTGTCGCGCGCTGGCTCCTGCCCCTCATGGATGTCGGCGCAGCAAGCGGATTCGTGCTTGCGTCCGAGGCCGTGGATAGGGCCCGCTCCATCAAGTCCCCTGACGAGCAGGATCTCATGCGTGCCGCCAGCAGCGTGAACGACCAGGCCATGGACTGGCTCAGGGCACAGGTGCACGAGGGCGTGACCGAGCGGGCCATCGCCGAGGGGCTGCTTGGCGAGTATCGCCGCCTGGGCGCCGAGGATCACAGCTTCACGCCCATCGTGAGCTTTGGTGCCAATGCCGCCGACCCGCATCACGAGCCGGATGACACCGTGCTGCACAGGGACGACATGGTGCTCTTTGACGTGGGTTGCAGGAGGGACTGGTACTGCTCGGACATGACACGCACGTTCTTCACGGCCCAGCCCACCGCACGACAGCTGGAGGTGTATGACACCGTGCGCCGTGCCAACGAGGCCGCCGAGGCCATCGTGCGGCCCGGCGTCACGTTTGCCGAGATAGACCTCACGGCGCGGCGCATCATAGAGGATGCGGGGTACGGTCCGTACTTCACGCATCGCCTGGGTCATCAGATCGGCCTCACGGCCCACGAGCCCGGCGACGTCTCGTCCACACATGACGAGCCCATGCAGGTTGGCCAGTGCTTCTCCATCGAGCCGGGCATCTACATCCCCGGCGAGATCGGCGTGCGCATCGAGGACTTGCTCATCGTCACCGAGGACGGCTGCGAGGTCATGAACCACTACCCCAAGGAGCCCACGGTCATCGAGGCGTAGGCGAGCGAGTCCCTAGCCCAGGCCCTTGAGCGAGGAGAAGTCCACGTGGCAGTAGCCGCCAGGGTTCTTCTTGAGGTAGTCCTGGTGATACTCCTCGGCGATGTAGAAGTTCTCGAGGGGCATGAGTTCGGTGACGATGGGTTTGTCGTAGGCGGCCTGCTCGTCTGCGAAGACCTGGCGCAGCACGGGCAGGTCTGCCTCGTCGGTGTAGTACACCCCGGTGCGATACTGCACGCCGCGGTCGTTACCCTGACGGTTGCGCGACGTGGGATCGATGACCTCGAAGAGCTGCCGCACGATGGTTGCGAGGCCCACGCGCGCAGGGTCGTACGTCACCCGCACCGTCTCCGCGTGGCCGGAGCCGTGGCAGACCTCCTCGTAGCTGGGGTTGGCCGTGCTGCCGTTGGCGTAGCCGCTCTCCGTGCCCACCACACCAGGGATGCGCGAGAAGTACTCGTCGATGCCCCAGAAGCAGCCGCCTGCCAAATAGATGTCCTTCGTCTGTCCCATGAAAGCCTCACCCCCCCCCTCATCCTAGCCCAGCATCGTCGCCAGCCCATTGGGAGAGAACCCAAAGCGGTTCCCGCAGAGATGATGGTACACCTCCGCCGGCTCGCGCTTGGCGATCATGTCCCTGTGCTGTGCCTCCCCCAGCGCCATGACGGCACGGCCCGCGCGGGCGTCGCCACGGGCGCAGAAGAACTCGGCCGGCATGGCGCCAAGGGCGGCGGGGAGGTCCGCTTCCTCGGTCCTGATGGAGCACCGGTCGTCACACCGGTCGAACGCGACTCCGGAGAGCCTCCGCAGAAGTCGAACGCATAGGTCACGAAGCCTCGCGCCGCCCCCTCGGGGAGATGGAGCACGCCATAGATGCGACTCGCGCCGTGCTCGACCCACCACTCACGCGTCACGAAGCACTTGGTGCCCCTATCCATGTGGTACCTCCCCACTCACATGCCCCATATGATTACCGGCAGTCGATTTGACGCCGTCATAGCATCCGCAAAAATGCAACAACCGTCGATCTCTCGGCTCGTTTCTTCTGATAATTTGTAAGAATAGTTAAGCTTTTGAACAGCAAACAAGGGAGGGGCCGTGGCGGATAACGAAGAGGACGAAAGGGACACGTACGCAAAGAAGAGACGTAAGGGCACGAGACGACCGCACAGCAGATTGGGCATAGGCCTTCTATGCCTAGTCATCGGCTTGGTACTGGGCGTTATTGGACATATCGCTTTTATCAACTACAACCCACCGGACACTCCTGAGAACCAACCGGAAATACTTCAGGCATCCACCGTCCTCGAGCGTATCAAGGCTGAGAATGAGATGGTTGGTGCATCACAGCGTTATAACATCACAGAAAAAGAGACGGACAAGAATCACATTGACACGCTTCTGGGCACGATTGATATTCCCTTCACCGAGAACAGCTTCTGGTATCGCTATGTGGGAACAATCAAGGCTGGTGTGAACCTATCCGATGCGTCTATCACACAACAGGATGACGGCACCATCGTGGTCTCACTCTCACAGCCCTACATCATTTCCAATACACCAGACATGGATGCCTCCGGCGTACTGGAAGAGCACAATAACATTCTCAACCCCATCCATGTGAAGGATGTCGATGCATTCCAACAGCAGTGCATGGAGAAAAGCGAATCCGAGACAGTCGATAACGGGTTGTACGACGAGGCCAAGGCAAACGTTGAGGCAAATATACGAGGTATGTTCCAAAGTGCCCTCGGTGCAGACCAGGCAATTACTTTCGAATGGAGGGACCAGTGATGGCTAATGCGTTCATTAAGGTGCTCATCGGTATTGGCATCCTCCTTCTGGCGCTCATCATCTTCTTCTTAGTAAACAATATGATGCTGTCATGGAACTGATCTAGGCTGTCACATGAGACGGACGGCCGTCTTCTATATAGACGGTCGTCCGCTTTATACACACGTGAAGATGGCACACCAAGTGCCTACGCTATGCCCTCCACCAGCTGCGACACGGCCTCGCGCATCTCGGCGACGGCGGCCTGCGAGCGTCGCGCGTCGTCCGCAACCGAGTAGTAGTAGAACTTGATCTTGGGTTCGGTGCCCGAGGGCCGCATGGCGAACCACGAGCCATCCTCCATCGAGAAGCGCAGCACGTTCGAGGCGGGAACATCCTGCCAGCCGTCGATGTAGTCGATGACCTCACGCACCCTCAGGCTCCCGAAGCTTTGGGGCGGATCCTGCCGGAACGCGTCCATGATGCGCCCGATGCGCGCCGCCCCCTCCTGCCCCTTCAGCACCAGCGAGACCTGGTCCTCGGCGAAGTGGCCATAGCGCTCGTAGAGCGCCTCGAGCGCCTGGGCCATGCCCATGCCCTGGCGCCGGTAGTAGGCCGCCATCTCCATGATGAGCATGCCGGCACAGATGCCGTCCTTGTCGCGCACCACGTCGCTGGGCGCGCAGCCGATGCTCTCCTCGTAGCCAAAGAAGTAGCGGCAGCCGTCGCGCTCGAGGTCGGGGATGCGGCCGCAGATGTTCTTGAAGCCGGTCAGGGCCTCGTAGACGCGGATGCCGTACGCGTCGCAGATGGTCCGGCCGAAGTCGCCGGTCACGATGGACTGCACCATAGCGGCGTTCGTGGGCAGGGTGCCCCGTTCGCGCTGGCTCTCGGCCAGGTAGGCGATGAGGAGGGCCCCGGTCTGGTTGCCGTTGAGCCAGCGGTAGCTCCCGTCCGCCTCACGCACCTCCATGGCCAGGCGATCGGAGTCGGGGTCGGTGGCGATCAGGATGTCCGCCTGCCGCTCTCGGCCCAGCCGTTCCGCGAGCTCGAAGGCCTGCGGGTTCTCGGGGTTGGGGTAGGGGACCGTCGTGAAGTCGGGGTCGGGCTCGCTCTGCTCGGCCACCATGGCAAAGTTCGTGAAGCCGCGCTCGCGGGCGACGCGGGCCATGGGGATGCTGCCCGCGCCGTTGAGCGGCGTGTAGACGATGGGAACCGTGCGGTCGAGCTGGTCGTCGGGACGCTGTGCCATCGAGAGCACGTAGGCGAGGTAGGCATCGTCCATGGCCGCGCCGAGCATGCTCACGAGGCCCTGCTCGCGCGCATCGTCCAGGGGAAGGGCCTTGGGCTCGTCCAGGAGGTCGAGCGCCTGGATCTCCCCCAGCATGCCGTCCGACACCTCGCCGGAGATCTGGGCGCCGTCCTCCCAGTAGACCTTGTAGCCGTTGTACTCCTTGGGGTTGTGGCTGGCCGTCATGTTGATGCCCGAGAGCGCACCCAGCCTGCGGATGGCAAAGGAGAGCTCGGGCGTGGCGCGCATGGCGTCGAAGAGGTGCACGCGGATGCCGTTGGCCGCCAGGATGCAGGCGGCAAGTTCGGCGAACTCGCGGGAGTGATGGCGGCAGTCGTAGGCGATCACCACGCCGCGGCCGGCGTCCTCCCCCGATCCCAGGATGTAGCGTGCGATGCCCTGGGTGGTGCGGCCCACCGTGAGGCGGTTCATGCGGTTGGTGCCGGCGCCGTAGATGCCGCGCAGGCCCGCCGTGCCAAAGACGATCTCCTGGTAGAAACGGTCGGTGATGCCGGCCTCGTCGCCGGCTATGGCCTCGAGCTCCGCATGGAGCGGGTCCTGTGCGTCGAGCCTCCCGAGCCATGCCTCAAACGCCGCGTGCGCGTCCATGGTGTCTCCCCTCTCGCGCCCCTCTGGGAGCACGTATGCTGTGGTGGCCACGGTCAGGGACGACCCCGCGCATCGGGCGGGAGGGCGCCCCTGCCCCTCTAGGCAATCCCTGCCAGTGTACGACTGTTCCGCCCCATCGGTCCTGTCGCCACCGCCCTCCGGCCACCGACACCTCCGCGCGTTCGGGGGGCCATCGCGTCCCAGACCATCCCTGGGCCCCAGGCGTCATCCCACCGACATCCCATCCCACAACCGGAAGCGCGGCCGCACAATGGGGCCGACGGGCGCCCATCGGGGGATGGCGCTCCCGTCGCACGGCCGCGGGCCCGATACAACCGATGGATGCCACAGGGGCGAAGCCGCGGCGTGTCACATGAGGGAGGGCGCTATGGCAAGCTACGAGGGGCTCTTCGAGCCCGAGAGAATCGCGGGGGTGCGTCTCAAGAACCGTCTGGTGATGACGCCCATGGGCGTCGGCCTGGCCAACCTGGACGGCACGCCGAGCGACGAGATGATCGCCTACTACGAGGCCCGCGCGGTCGGCGGCGCCGGGCTCATCATGCCCGAGATCTGCCGCGTGGACGACGTCACCGGCGTGGGGCTCATGCGCCAGATCTCCGTGACGCGCGACCGCAACGTCCCGGCCATCGCACGGCTCGTGGGCGCCGTCCATCGCCATGGGGCCAAGCTGTTCCTCCAGCTGCATCACCCCGGCCGCGAGACCTACTCCAGCCTCATCGGCGGCCAGCCCGTGGTGGCCCCCTCGGCCATCCCCTGCAAGCACACCCAGCAGAGGACGCGCGCCCTCGAACATGACGAGGTGCAGCACATCCGCGACGAGTTCATCGAGGGGGCCGTGCGCGCCCAGAGGGCCGGCGTCGATGGCATCGAGCTGCACTGCGCCCATGGCTACCTGCTCGAGCAGTTCCTCTCGCCCTACACCAACAAGCGCGAGGACGAGTACGGCGGCTCCTTCGAGAGCCGCATGCGCCTGGTGTTGGAGATCATCGCGGGCATCCGCGAGCGCTGTGGCACGGACCTCCCCGTGGGCTGCCGCCTCTCGGTGGAGGAGTTCCTGGGGGCCATGGGCGTCCCCGAGGGCGGGTACATCGACATCAGGATGGGCGTGCGCATCGTGCAGGAGCTCGAGCGCGCGGGCATCGACTTCATCGACGTCTCCTGCGGCATCTACGAGACGGGCGCAACCTCCGTCGAGCCGGTGAGCTACGCCGAGGGCTGGCGCCACGACCTCATCGTCGCCGTGCGCGCGGGCTGCTCGCTGCCCATCATCGCCGTCTCGGCCTATCGTGGGCCCGAGGTGCCCGAGAGGTTCCTGGAGGAGGGCATCATCGACTTCGCGGGGCTCGGCCGTGCCTGGCTCGCCGACTCCGACTGGGGCCGCAAGGTCCAGGAGGGGCGTGTGTCCGAGATCCGCAAGTGCATCAGCTGCCTGCGCTGCTTCGAGTCGCTCGAGGAGAACGCCGAGCGGTGCATGCCGCTCGAGTGCGCCGTCAACGCGGAGTGCGCCAACGAGCGGCGCTATGGCCCCCTGGTGCCGGGCACCGGCCACCATCACCTGGTCGTCGTCGGCGCAGGCCCCGGGGGGTTGGCGGCCGCCGAGGTGGGCGCCCGGCGCGGCATGCGCGTGACCCTGCTGGAGGCAGACGACAGGATCGGAGGCGACGTCAACCTGGCGGGACGCCCTCCCCACAAGGAGAAGATGGGCTTCGTCGCCGACTACTATGGCGCCGTGCTGCCCGAACTGGGCGTGGACATCCACCTGGGCGAACGCGCCACGGCAGACTCCGTGATGGCGCTGGGTCCCGATGCCGTCATCTGCGCGACGGGCGGCCGCCCCATCGTCCCCGACCTACCCGGGATCGGGGGCGACGGCGTCGCCACCGTGCCGGAGGTCCTGAACGACCAGGTGAGGGTCGCGGGCAGGAGGGTGGTCGTGGTGGGGGCGGGCCTCACCGGCCTCGAGACCGCCGAGTACGTGGCGGACCAGGGCGCCGCGAGCACGACCGTGGTGGACATGGTGGACACCGTGGCACCGGGCGCCAACGCCACCAACGTGGCGGACGTGATGGGCCGGCTCAGGAAGCAGGGCGTCACCTTCGAGCTGAGCCAGAAGCTCGTCGCCGTCAGCCCTCGCGGCGTGAGCCTGGAGGGCAGCGACACCGGCGAGGCGAGCGAGCTCGCCGCCGACCTCGTGGTGCTCTCGTTGGGCAACAGGCCCAACCGCAGCCTCGCGGACGAGCTGCGCGAGAGGGGCATGGACGTGCAGGTGGTGGGCTCCGCCATGCAGGACGGCAACATCTCGCCGGCCACGCACGGCGGCTACCTCGCCGCACGCTCGCTCTTTGTGGACAGGAGGCCCCAGGCGAGCTTCCATCTGGCGGACAGCGAGGTGGAGCGCTTCGGCTCCCCCTCCGTCATGGGCAACCAGCGGGGCGTCTACATCGCCTACACCACGACGCCCGAGGCCATCGCCCGCGTCCTGCCGCCGGGGCTCAGCCCCTTCCCGATGCCCGTGGTGGCCCTCTCCCTCAACCACGTCAACAACCCGAGCTTCACCGACGACTACTACGAGGCGATCCTGGGCGTATACTGCTACGCGGGCGAGCAGCTGGGCCAGTACTCGCTGTCCCTGCTGCTGGGAGGCGACGGCGCGGAGATGGCCACGCAGCTGGGCCGCGACAACGGCTCGATGCCCAAGAAGCTGGGCGGCGAGTTCGTCATGCGCCGCGACGGCGACAGGGTCACCGCATGCCTGAGCAGGCGCGGCAGGCAGGTCGTCAACGCCGAGATGGACCTGGGCGAGTACAACAGCCCGCTCACGTCCCGGGTGTTCCAGGCCCCCGCGGCGGGCAAGACCACCCAGGGCTGCGGCTTCTACTATCACTTCGACCGCGTCGTACGGGCCGAGGGTGGGGCGGACTTCACCGCGGGCGCCCTGCTCGGCGCGCTCGTGCAGTACGACTACAAGAGCTGGGAACCTGCGTACGTCACCAGGCTCGACGTGTGCTCCACGCCCGACGACCCCTGGGGCGAGCTGCCCGTGGTCACCGTCATCGGTGCCGGCCTCGCGACACTCGACCTCACGGTGAGGGGCATGCGCAAGCTTGCCGACGCTGACGCACAGGCAACCATGCCCTACCTGCTCTCCTCGTGGTACGACCGCACGACCCTACGGGAGACCGGTCGCATCTAGGCGGGCGGCCGGCGGCCCCATGGGCGCCCCCGTGGGCCATGCGCTCGGGGGCGCCCGAACGTCGCGGGCGTGGACTGCGAGGCATAGGCGCACCCATCCCTGCCGTAGGCGGCAGGGATGGGGCATGCTCCATGCATTGAGGCAAAGGGGAGCATGCTATCAAGGGGGAGGAGAGCTGCCATGCGCTACGACAAGCTATTCGAACCGGGGAGGAAGATTGGTTCGCTCGAGCTCAAGAACAGGTTCATCATGGGGGCTATGGGCGTGGGATTCGCGGAGCTCGGCGGCACCCCCACCGACCGCACCGTGGCCTACTACGAGGCGCGTGCGAAGGGAGGGTACGGCCTCATCATCACAGAGGTCAGCAGGGTCCAGGAGGACGAGTTCTGCACGCCCTTCGAGCCGTCCCTTGCCGATGACAGGCACATCCCCGCCTGGAAGAAGGTCACCGATGCGGTACATGCAGCCGGTGGCAAGATCTTTCCGCAGCTGCATCAGCCCGGCAGGCAATACACGAAGGCCATCCTGGGACATCAGGTCTCGGCACCCTCGCCACTCGCATGCCCGATCTTTGACGAGGTCCCGCACGAGCTCGCAACCGAGGAGGTGTGGCAGAACATCCACCTCTTTGGGAACGCGGCCGTTAGGGCCAAGGAGGCCGGGTTCGACGGCGTGGAGATACACGCGGGCCATGGCTACCTGGTGCAACAGTTCCTCTCGCAGTTCACCAACAGGCGCTTCGATGAGTTCGGCGGCTCACTGGAAAATCGCGCACGCTTCGCCTGCGAAATCGTCAGGGACATCAAGAAGCGGTGCGGTGCGGACTACCCGGTCATCATCAAGCTCTCCGCCGAGGAGAAGGTGCCCGGTGGCATGACGATATCCGATACCAAGATCTTCGCAAAGTACTTTGAGAAGGCTGGTTATGACGCCGTCGAGGCCACCATCTGCACCTATGCCTCACTCGACTGGATGAGTGCCCCAGAGGACGTCCCCATGGGCTTCAACGCCCGCAATGCCGAGGAGATACGGCAGGGGCTCTCCATCCTCGTCATCGCAATCGACCGCATCAACACACCCGAGATTGCCGAGGACATCCTCGAAACAGGAAAGGCGGACTTCGTCTCCATCTCCAGGCAGACCCTTGCTGAGCCGGAGTTTCCCAACAAGGTCAGAGAGGGGAACGTCTCGGAAATCGCTCCCTGCATCAACTGCCTGCAGTCCTGCATGGGCTACATGACCGACCCCCAGCACCTGCAAGCATGTCCCAACATCCCCGGCATTGACGGGACACATGTCGTCTTGGCCAATGACGTCATAGAGGGAAAGGTGACCGTGGGGAGGAACAACCTCATTGCCGGTGCTGGCCTGGTGGGACTCGAGACTGCCGATTTCCTGCGCGAGAGGGGTGGACGCACGAGCACCCTCATTGACATGATCGAAACGGTGGACTTCGGCGTGCTCGGCGTGGGGACCCATCTCAAGGCTCGCCTCGCTTCCAACGACACAACGTATATCCTGGGCGCAACCATCGAGTCGTTCGGCGAGCACGGCGTAACCTACAGGCAGCAAGGCACGGAGAGGACTGCCGAGGGCTTTGACAACATCATCATCGCCATGGTCGCAACCGTACAATCCGCTTGAGTCCGAACTTAAGGGGCTGGCACCTGAGGTCTATGTGATCGGAGACGCGAAAGAGGTAGGAAAGGCCAACAAGGCGACCGAGGAGGCCGCTGCCGTTGCGTACAAGATCTAGCGCGGCGACTAAGGCGAGAAGGCGTTCATGCTCACGGCCAGCCCACGCCTGTCCTGTGTGCGCCGATCCGCGGGTGTTCCCCCTGTGGGTGCGATGATCCGATCCTTCATCCGTGTGGGTGCCTTTCGCTGCGTGTGGGTGCTTTTCTCCCGGAACGGGTCTTCGTAACCTGCGGATACGTCAGTCCTTCTCGGGAGAAAGGCACCCACATGAACCAATCGGCACCCACACGAGGCAAGCGTGGCCAGCCGCCGCGCACCGTGCTACGATAGCGTTGGAAAAGCGACGCATATGTCTCGCGTACGCATGCCCCACATCCCCAAGGAGGAGGTCGCCATGAAGAGGTCCTTCAAGCCCAGCCCGTTCCTCGCCCCCATGCCCGTGCTGATGATCGCCACCTACGGCCCGGACGGCACGGTGGACGTCATGAACATGGCCTGGGGCGGCATCTGCGGCACCGACAAGGTGGCGCTAACATCACCGAGACGCACAGGACCGTCGCCAACATCAAGGAGCGCCGGGCCTTCACCATCGCCGTCGCGGACGTCGCGCACGTCCAGGAGGCCGACTTCTTCGGCATCGCGACGGGCAACAGGATGGCGGACAAGTTCGAGCGCTCCGGGCTGACGGCCGCGAGGAGCGAGCACGTGGACGCCCCCGTCATCGAGGAGTTCCCCCTCACGCTGGAGTGCGAGGTGCTCGAGGCCGGCGAGTCCGTAAGCGGCTACCGCGTGGTGGGCAGGATCGTCAACGTGCTGGCGGACGAGACGGTGCTCTCCGCGGACGGCGCGCCCGACATCACCAAGGTCAACCCCCTCATCTTCGACCAGTTCCACAACGACTACTACGCCCTCGGGGAGCGTGTCGCGGGGGCGTGGGCCGCCGGCAAGGGGCTCATGGGGTAGCGCCCACGTCCGGATCGCGAGGACGGTACGGTGGGGTCACGCCCTGCGCGTGGCCCCGTATAGTTCTGCGAGTTCTGCGTCAACGGGACGCAAGGCCCGCGCGCACCACGTCCAGTATGAGGGCGGCGTGAACGGAGTCCCTAGCGGGCATGACGGGGGACTCGAGGGTGCCCATCTCTGCCAGTCCCACAAAATGGGCGATCTCGTCATAGAGGTCATCGATCGCATAGGGTGCACCAAGGGACCGCGGGGGCTCGCTCTCCAGCTGCAGGACGGCATGCTGGGGCCGATGGAGCTCCTCCACCAGCAGGCTCCCCTCGGTGCCGACCACCCGCAACACGCGAGGCTTGGCCCGATCGAAGGCGCATTCCAGACGCACCTTGATGCCTCCGTAGTCCATGCACGCATCCACATGGACGTCGACGTCACGCACCTGCCTGCCGTCGACTGACGTCAGACGTGGCACACCAGGGCACAGGTCCTCGATCCAGGCGGCACAGTAGGTACCGCAGTCGAGCAGCACCCCCGCCCCGGGACCGGGCGTCATGTGATACGTGCCCGCCTCCATGACGGAGGACAGCATGTCGTTGCAGAGCGAGGCCTCGACGAGGCGGATCGCTCCCAAGCTCGGCAGCGCCTGGACGATGAGGGGGTAGAGCGGCACGAAGCGCGGCTTCATCGCCTCTATGAAGAGGACGCCGCGCTCCCGCGCGAGGTCTGCCACCCGGGCCATGTCCGCCGCCGTCAGCATGGCGGGCTTCTCGCAGAGCACCGCCTTGCCCGCCTCGATGGCCCGCGTCGCCCACTCGCGGTGGAACTCATGCGGCAGGGCGAGGTAGATGGCGTCCACCTCACCGTCCTCAAGCAGCTCGGCATGGCTTCCGTAGGCCCGCGCGCCCGACGCGGCGGGCACCTCGTCCAGAAACTGACGGGCACCCGCGCGTGAGCGCCTGCTCGCGGCCACGAGCTCGGCGCCCTCGACATGTGCAAGGCTTCGTGCGAAGCGATGCGCGATGTTCCCCGCGCCCAGCACCCCAAGGCGAGCCATGGCGCCACCTCCCCTGTCCGTCCTGGCATGCATGCGAGCGGAAGTGACGGTCAGGGAGGCCGACGGCTCGGCCGGCCCCCAGCGCCTGACGAGCCCATGACCCACGCGCCCCTGCAGGCGAGGGGGCTCCTTGTGCAACTCGGTGCAACGATGCTGCGGCACGGCACTGCGCCCGCTAGAGTACGAGGCGGACGATACCACCGCGAGAAGAGGCCCCATGAACGTCAACGTCATCGAAGAGCCCGGACGCAGGGAGCTTGAGGTCACGGTCCGCATCGCCCCGGGAGACCCGCGTGGTCAGCGCATAGCCGAACGCGTGCGCACGACGTTCGGACGTCTCACCGGCTACCCCACCCCCGGATCGCCGGAACGGCGCGTCATCGCGCTGGACACCGTGACGCACATCGAGACCACCGAGCGGAGGGCCTGGATCCATACGTCCGACCATCGGCGCCTCGAAAGTCCCCTCAGGCTCTTCGAGCTGGAGGAGTTGCTCCAGGACAGCGAGTGCGTGCGCGTGTCACGTCAGGAGCTGGTCAATCTCGACCACGTGACGGCGCTGCGCCCCGAGCCCAACGGCAGGCTGGCGCTCGTACTGGACGACAGGTACGTGGCCATCGCAACACGCACCTATGCGGCGGACATCAAGCGCCGCATCGGCATCGCACGATAGGCACGGAACGCCACGGGACAAAGGAGAGACGATCATGAGCGAGAACGACCAGCTGGGCGGCGCACTCGGACGAGGGGCGCTCACGGGGAGCCTCATCGCCGTCGTCATGCTTGCGGCAGCGGTCGGCATCGATGCCGCACGCGAGGGCCTCACCGAGAACACACGCTTCTGCCTGAGCTACATCGTGGCGGGCCTTGCAGGTGGCATCCTGCAGCAGGTCTGGTTCAACTGGCGTCCGACGAGACGCCTCGCCTACAGCATGCGCCTCCTTGGCTTTGGCCTCACGTACTATGCGGTCCTCGTGGGCTGCGCCGCGCTCGGACGCTGGCTGCCGGCGGAGCACCCGTGGTCGTGGGTCACGTTCACGGTCATCTTCCTCGCCATCCTCGTGGCGCTCACGCTCGTCATCGGAGCATTCCTGCACAGACGGGGCATCGAGTACAAGGAGAGGCTCGACGCGTACCACGCGCGCCGGCGCAGCTAGTGGATGAGGCTCAGCGACTGGGGCCCTCGTGCGGACTGCCCTTGATGGCCAGGGCCCTCATGTGTGCCCCTCTCCCTTGGCCCATCCCACGGGCCGGCACGATCCAGGCATCAGGGCACTCACACGCCAGCCAACGTCCGCGCGACACGTTCACCTCATCTGCATGCGCTAGGGTACCGACGTGTTGAGAACTGGCATATCCTACCTCCTGTGCACGACATCTCAACATTCGACCTGATATCATGGTCTTGGCTCAGGATGCTCTGGGAGCATGGTCTGAGTGGTCCAGGCACCCTGGCACAGGGAACCAGCCACGCTTCCGAGAGATGGCAGCCGCACCCACATGGCTGCGACCAAGCGCAGCCGACAGGTTCGGCACGACCGATGCGGGATCCACCCTCTCAGGCACCCTCAACGAGTGAGGAGGAGCAGGGATGTTCCCAACGACATGGTGGCGTATTCATAGCGACGCAGGGGCTGTGCGGCATGTGGGGGTGCGTCGTGTGTGTGCCGCCTTGCTTGCCCTGGTGTTGGCCCTGTACCTGGCGCCCCTGCCGGCCATGGCCGAGGAGACCACCCAGGACACGACGAACGAGCAGGGGCAGGCCGAGGGTGCGTCGGCCCCCAGCACACGTCCCACATCCGGCAAGACCAGTGATGCCGCAGGCGGAACCGGCACGGGAGATGCCGCAGGCGGAACCGGCACGGGCGATGCCGCAGGCGCGGCATCGCAGACCAAGGACGGGGACACCAAAGACGACGCGGTGCCCCCGCAGGACACGACCGGGCAGCCGTCAGGGCAGGGATCGTCAGAGGACGGCGGCACACCTGCTCCCACGGCACCACCGAAGGAGGAGCCCCCTGCTCGCGCCCCAGACGCAGAGGCCGCTACCATCGACGTCTCCGTGAGGGTCGTCGGGCCGGACGCCGAGGGGCATGACGTCGACTGGCTGCCCGCGACGAACGTGACGGTCGCCGCGACGGCGACCGGCCTTGATGCCACGGAGGCCGCGTTCAAGAAGGGCGGGCTTACCTACGACGTCGTGGAGGGCACGGCCTACGGCGCATACCTCAATGGCATCACGAGTCCCTATACGGGACAGGAGCTGGGCTACGACGCAGCGAGCCGCAGGTACTGGTCGCTCCTGGTGAACACGGGCTCCGGCCTCACCTCCAGCGGCAAGGGCATCAGCTCGATCGACATGAGCACGGTCAGGGAGATCGTCTGGTACTACTCCACCGGCACGGCCGCGCCTGCCGAGACGCCCGACACCGAACCGAGCTCGACCCAACTGCCCACCTATGCGTCCGACTGGCCCGGCTTCCAGCAGATCCTGGGTGACCAGAGGGCCGCCACACCCACCGACGCGGCCACGGTGGCCTGGAACGTCGACCTCTCGCAGTACGGGAGCGGCGGCTCATGGCACAGGGTCAGCGAGCTCCTCTCCGTGAACGGCTCCATATACGCGGCCGTGGACGACAGGGTCGTTCGCATCGACGAGAGGACCGGCACGGTCGATGCCACCAGGGGCACGCTCGATGCGCCCATCAGCTACACGAGCAGGCCGCTGTATGTGAAAGGCATGATCGTCGTGGCGCTCGATGACGGCAGGGTCGAAGCGCTCGACGCCGCAACGCTCAAGAGGCGCTGGACCACGCCGATCATGGCCAAGGGGTATCAGTCGTCCTGCTCGCTCTCGCTCACGTCGGGGAGCAGCCCACAGATCGTCGTCGGCATCTCCCAGGGATCGGGCTCCGCGGGCATGCTGTTCACCGTCGACCCCTCCACGAGCTCCCTTGCCAGCTATCGGGTCCTCGACCAGAGCCAGGCCTCCGGCTGGTACTGGAGCGGCACGGCATCGGTCGGCGGCTGCCTGGTGGCGGCGGACACGGCAGGTAGGGTGAGCGCCTACCGCACGAGCGACGGCAGGGAGGTCGCCAGCTACCAGCTCACGTCGAAGGTGCCAGGCGGGTCGACGGTCAATGCGGACGTCGTCGCGCTCGACGAGACGGACTTCCTCGTGGCGACGAGGGATGGCCGCCTCCACCGGCTGCGCCTCACGGACGCGAACGGGACCATCGGCATTGCCGAGGTCTCCTCCGTGGCGCTGGGCGGCACGGGCAAGGCCGCACCCGTGGTGGTGGGCGGTCATGCCTTCGTCGGGGGCGCACGGGACACGACGCCCGATGCGCCGACGGCACTCTATGTGGTGGACACTTCAACCATGTCGCTGCTGCAGACGATCACGAAGGCGGATGGCCTCGACCTGCCGGTGGGCTTTGGCGGCATCTCCGCACCGCCGCTCGTGTCGACCACATCCACGGGCACGTTCGCGTACTTCACGGTCAACGCGGCCACCTTTGATGCCGCCACGGGAGCGTACGCGTCGGGTGGCAACCTCTATGCCTACCGGCTGGGCGACACCGAGGCGCACCTGCTGTACGCGCCGACGACCAACGCGAACTTCTGCGACTCTCCCGTCATCTGCGATACCCAGGGAAGCCTCTACTATCTCAATGACTCCAGTCACGTGGTGAAGCTCGTGTCTCAGAAAAACGGCGCGGGCGGCAGGGGGAGCACGACCGACGCGGGCGGCTCGGGGCGCACCGCCACGCCAACCTCCGTGATGGCAGACGGCTCCACGGGCCCCAGGGAGAGACCCGGCTCCTTGGCCAACATGCTTGCCGGCATGAGCGGGATCCGCATGTATGGCACCGCGGCCATCGGGTGGACGCTCCGTCCCTCCGCCAGAGCCACGGCAAGGGCCCGATCGTCCCGGCCCCTCCTCTTTGGCACGCCATCGGACGTGCTGACACGCGTCACGACGACACGTCCCCTGGCCATGCAGCCCGAGGGCCAGGGCGCCGCTGCGGAGCCATCGTCGACCTCCGTCGCCCACCTGCCCCTGTGGCCCGTCGCGGGCATGGGGTGCGGCGCGGCACTGCTTGTGGTACTACTCGTACGAGACCTCATCACGAGGAAGGGGGGCAGCCATGACAGCTCACGGCACCACAGGGGATGACGAGCGGGACGAGGCCACACGCGGGTCTCGTGTCTCGAGGCACCTCCGCATCCTGCTCGTCGCATTTGCCGTAGTGGTCGTCGCGTTCTGCGCGTGGTCGATGTCCGAGTACACGCAGGGACGCGACCCCCTCGCCTGGCTCACGGGATCGGGCGCCCTCACCACGACGAACGACACCGACCCCAGCGGCACGTTCGACCTGAACGGCGACGCCAGCACAGCTGCCACCACAGCGACCCTCTCGCATGATGACGTGGTGGCCGCCCTCGGCGCGCTGCAGTTTGACGGTGCCGACGTATCCGTCCCTCCCGACCAGGCCACCGTCGTCCTCACGCAGGACGGCATCTGGGTCGATCAGGTCGAGCTCGACGATGCCCCCACGATGGCCTCGCTCACCGCCAGGCGCGCGGCAGCGCTTGCGACCTGGGAGGCGACGACGGGCGTGGAGGTGCCCCAGGTCACGTGGATTGCCGAGGATGGCGCGGGGGCGGTGCGCATGGCCGTGTCGTACGGCACGGATGACGCCCCCACCTCCGGTGACCTACCCTTCCTGCTCTCCCGGGCGTCCTCCTATGCCCTCTCGGGAGACGCCTATGCCAGCCTGGGCATCGGCCCCGACTGCCCACAGTCCACGGAGGCGGTTCCCACGCTGCCGGACGCCTCGCCGGTCTCGGTCGAGCCATCGGTCACGTCGGGCGGCGAGGTGCTGACCACCACGTCCACCACGGGAGGCAGCGCACTCTCCTCGTCCGGCACGGGTTCCGTGCCTGGCTCCGACACGGGTGGCGGCTCCTCCTCGGGCTCCGGTGCGACGGCCACCCCAAGCCAACCGAGGGATCCCGCACCGACGGATGCGAGGATCACCGTCACCGTCACCGTCGATGGCAGTGCGGCCGGCCGGGGATCGAACTCCGTCGCAGTCACCGTACCCGCAGGCTCGACGGCCTACGACGCGCTGGTGGCCACCGGGGTGGGCGTCAACGCACGCCAGACGAGCTACGGTGTCTACGTGTCGAGCATCGATGGGCTTGCCGAAAAGGAGCACGGCAGCGGCAGCGGCTGGACCTACGCCGTCAATGGCATCGAGCCCGACCGTTCCGCAGCCTCCTACACCCTTTCCGAGGGGGACGTCATCGTGTGGTCCTACGTCAACGTCACCCAGTAGCGCCGGTGCAGGCCATGGACACCGCCCACCTTGCCTTCGAGACGACGCATGCGAGCGTTGCCGTCGCCTACTTCTCGGGCGCGCTGCTGCTTGCCATGTTCGTGATGCAGCCCGTCTACGTGGCCCTCTCGCTGGCAGGCGCCCTCGCGTTCGCGCTCTGTGCCCTGGGCGTGCGGGGGACGCTGCGCAAGCTGCGCTGGCAGCTTCCCCTGCTCGTGCTCATCACGCTTGCCAACCCGCTGTTCTCGGCGTCGGGCTCGACCGCGCTTGCGCAGGTGGGACCCCTTGTCGTCTACCGCGAGTCACTGGTCTATGGGGCCTGCATGGGATCCGTCCTGATCGCCGTGATCCTCTGGTTCGAGGGGGCATCACGCGTCCTGACGAACGACCGCCTGATGGGGCTCATGGGGCGGCGCCTGCCCGTGGTCGCGCTCATGGTCTCCATGACGGCGCAGCTGTCGGCACGGCTCGTCCGACGCGGCACCGAGGCGCGGACCGTGCGACGGGCCTGCAGCTCCTCTGGGGCCGATGGCCGCCCGTCGCTGCAGGGGGCCGTGAGCCTCACGACCACGCTCATGGGCTGGGCGATGGAGGGCTCCCTCGAACGTGCCGACGCCATGCGCGCCCGCGCATGGCAGGCGGCCCCCCACCGGACGAGCTATGCGACCGAGCGCCTCGGGGACCGCGATGCCCTGGCCCTCCTTGGGGTAGGCGCGCTCGTGGGGGCGAACGTCCTGCTCGCCGCCGTCGCCTGTGCGCAATGGCACTTCTATCCCACGACCCCCACGCTGGTCGTCTGGTGGGGCTATGCGCCCTATGCCGTGCTGACGCTGCTGCCCGCGGCCCTGACGCTGCGCGAGCGGGCGCGCTGGTCCCACATCGAGCGGACAGGCGCTGGGGCGCCTCATGCCAGCGCACGGGCGGCCTGCATGTCGGCCCACCGCGGCGCGTGCGCAGCGTCAACCGCAGGGGAGGGCGGCCATGGACATGCGAAGGCGTGAGCCGCCCGATCGCGAGACGGCGCTCGAGTTTGGGCATGTCAGCTTCTCCTATCCCCCACCGGACGCGGACGGTGCGGACGGGCGGGCGGACGGCCCCCGTGTCCTGGACGACGCGTCGCTCTCCATTCCCCAAGGTGCGTTCTGCCTGCTGGTGGGGGCAACGGGCAGCGGCAAGACGACGCTTCTGCGCCTCGCCAAGCCCGAGATCGCGCCGGTTGGCACGATCGCCGGACGGGTCCGCGTCTTTGGCCACGAGACCGCTGCGCTCGCAGGGGACCCCCTGCTCTCGGCCGCGAGCGTGGGGTACGTCTTTCAGAGTCCCGATAACCAGATCGTCTGTGACACCGTCTGGCACGAGATGGCCTTTGGGTTGGAGGGGTTGGGGGTCGCCCAGGACGAGATGCGTCGCCGCATCGCCGAGACGGGCTACTTCCTGGGCATCGACCGCTGGTTCCGCCGCATGACGGATGAGCTCTCCGGCGGGCAGCGACAGGTGGTGGCCCTTGCCGCGACGCTGGTGATGCGACCGCGGCTCCTGCTGTTGGACGAGCCAACCTCGATGCTCGACCCCGTGGCGGCCAAGAACTTCCTGGGACTGCTCTTTCGCGTGAACCGCGAGCTGGACGTCACCGTGGTCGTGGCGACCCATGCGCCAGAGGTCATGGCCGACTATGCGACGATGGCGCTCGCCCTGGGCGAGGGTGGGCGGGCGGGAACGGTCGCGCCGTGCGAGCTGGACGCGTTGCGTACGGCCCGCTCCCTGCCACGGGAGCCACCGCGGGACGACGGCGGGAACCAGCCTGTGGCCGTGCGCCTCTCCGACGTGTGGTTTCGCTATGCGCGCGGCGAGGGGTGGGTCTGCCGGGGCTGCAGCCTTGCCGTTGGCGCCCACGAGGTGCGTGCCCTCGTGGGCGCCAACGGCTCGGGCAAGTCCACGCTCCTGTCGCTCGTGGCCCAGATGGCCCGGCCCCAGCGAGGGAACGTGCGTGTGGGGCACGAGCTGGCCATGAGCCAGGCGCTGCTCCCGCAGGGTCCCAAGGCGCTGCTTGCGCGCGAGACGGTGGCAGGGGAGCTCCTGGAGTGGTCGGGGTCGGCAGGCTATGACGGCGCGGCGGCTCAAGGGCTGCTGTCGGAGCTGCTGGGAGCGCCCGCGGACGCGCTCTGGCAGCGCCACCCCTACGACCTCTCGACCGGCCAGCAGCAGCTCGTGGCCCTCGCGAAGCTCCTGATCACCCACCCGCGCCTGCTGCTGCTCGACGAGCCCACCACGGGGCTCGACCACGCCGCCCGCGCTGCGGTCGCCCGCGCCGTGGCGGCCGCGCGCGACGCGGGCGCGACCGTCATCATCGCCACGCACGACCTGGCGTTCTGCCACGCGGTCGCGGACTCGGTGTCCCTGCTCTTCGACGGCGACATCGCCACGACCGAGCCGATCGGGACGTTCTTCGAGAACAGCTGGATCTGGCATGGGTAGCCACAGGGCACGGCTGCTCCATGCGCTCGAGCCCCTCGCGCTTGCCGCCGTGCCACTCTCCATGGCCGCCTGCACCATCCTCGGCATCGAGGCCACGGCGGGGCTCACGATGCTGGTCGCGCTGCTCGCGCTCCTGCTCGTCTTTGCTGGCTACGAGGCCTCGCGGCCAGCGCTCCGCCAGGTCATGCCCACGGTGGTCCTTGCCTCGCTCGCCGCTGCCGGGCGCGTGCTCTTCGCACCCCTGCCCGACGTGAAGCCCGTCTCCGCCATCGCCATCGTCGCCGGGTCCCTGCTCGGTCGCCGCAACGGCTTCATGGTCGGCGCCCTCGCGGCGCTCGTCTCCAACGCCTTCTTTGGCCAGGGAGCCTGGACGCCCTGGCAGATGTATGCCTGGGGGCTCGTCGGCTACCTTGCCGGCGTCCTCGCCGATGCCGGGGCGCTGCGCCGCCATCGCTGGGCGCTCCTCGCGTACGGCTTCGCCTCCGCCCTGCTCTATGGTGCCATCCTCAACGGCTGGTACGTCCTGGGCTTCGTGCGCCCGCTCACGGCTGCCGGGGTGCTCGCGGGCTATGCGGCGGCCGCGCCCTGGGACGTGGTGCACGGCCTTGCGACCGTGGGCTTCCTGGCCCTTATCTGGCTGCCCTGGGGCCGCTCCATCCGGCGCGTGGTGGCAAAGTACGACCTCTCCGGTCGGGATGGCCACGGCGACTAGGTGCCCAGCACCTCCTCGGCGATGCGCGCGGTCTCGGTGGCGTCCTTGGCATAGAAGTCCGCGCCGACCATCTGGGCGTACTCGGGCGTGAGCACGGCCCCGCCCACCACCACCTTGCACCAGGGCGCCTCCTGGCGGAGCAGCTCGATGGTCTCGGCCATGGCGGGCACGGTCGCCGTCATGAGCGCCGAGAGGCCCACGAGCCGCGCATGGCGCTCGCGCACGGCATCGACGACCAGCCGGGGGTCCACGTCGCGCCCCAGGTCCACGACGTCGAAGCCATAGTTCTCGAGCAGCATGCGCACGATGTTCTTGCCGATGTCGTGGATGTCGCCCTTCACGGTGCAGATGATCACGGTGCCCTTTGAGGCCACGGCCCGCCTGCCGGTGGAGCTTGCCTCGCGGATGACCGCAAAGCCCGCCTTGGCCGCCTCGGCGGAGGCCATGAGCTGGGGCAGGAAGAACGTGCCCCGCTCGAAGCGCTCCCCCACCTCGTCGAGCGCGGGAATGAGCACGTCGTTTATCACGTGCAGGGCGTCGTGCTCCTCCAGCAGCCGCCGGGTGACATCGGCCATGGCCCCCCTGCGCCCCGCCAGGACGAGTGAGCGCGCCTGCTCGCCGAGGCTGGCGGATGCCACCGCGTCGGGAGGCGTCGCGGCGGAAGGCGCGGCGGGGGCCTTCCCCCCATCCCGTGGCACGGCGTCGCTGCGCGCCGCATATGCAGCGACATAGGACTGCGCGCGCTCGTCCTCGCCGGACAGCACGCGCCACGAGTTGACCACGTCCATCATGCGCTGCTGCCAGGGATTGATGATGGCCAGGTCGAGCCCCGCCGAGAGGGCCGCCGCCAGGAACGTGGCGTTCACGAGCGGGCGGAAGGGCAGGCCGAAGCTGATGTTGGAGACGCCCAGCACGCAGCGCACGCCCGGCAGCTCGCGCTTGATGAGGGCGATGCCGTCGAGGATGGCGCGCGGCGCCGTCTGGTCCGTCGAGGCGGCCATGGCCAGGCAGTCGATGGCCACGTCCTGGCGCGGCAGGCCGGCCGCATCGGTGGCGGCCACGATCCTGCGCGCGATGGCCAGACGCCCCTCGGCCGTCGCCGGGATCCCCTCCTCGTCGATGGTGAGGCCCACGAGGGCGCAGCCGTAGTGGGCGGCGAGGGGCACGACGGCGGCAAGCGTGTCGGCGCGGCCGTTGGTGGAGTTGATGATGGGCTTGCCGGCATAGCCGCGCACGGCGGCCTCGATGGTCGCGGGCACGGCGGAGTCCACCTGCAGGGGCAGGGTCGTGACGCTGGAGAGGTCGCCCATCAGGCGCTTGAGCGTGGCGCCCTCGTCTATCTCGGGCAGGCCCGCATTGACGTCGAGGATCTGGGCGCCCGCCTCATCCTGCTCGATGGCGAGCGACATGATGTAGTCGAAGTCGCCCGAGCGCAGGGCCTCCCTCATGTGCCGCTTGCCCGTGGGGTTGATGCGCTCCCCGATGACGCCCACCTGCCCCATCCCCAGCGCACAGGACGCCTGTGCGCTGGCGACCACGAAGTCGTCACGCACCCGGCGCGGCGTGGGCGTGCGGCCCACGAGGAGCTCTGCCTCCCGGCGGATGTACTCCGGCGTGGTGCCGCAGCAGCCACCGATCACGGTCACGCCCGCATCGAGCATGCCCGCCACCTCGGCGCAGTACTCCTCGGGACGCACGTCGTAGACCGTCACGCCCCCCTCCACGCGCGGCAGGCCGGCGTTGGCCTGCACCATCACCGGCACGCGCGACCAGGGCAGCATGCGCCGCACGAGCGGTGCCACGTCGGCGGGGCCCAGCGAGCAGTTGATGCCCACCACGTCGGCACCCAGCGCGCTCAGGGTGATGGCGGCCACCTCGGGCGTGGTGCCCAGGAAGGTGCGCCCGCCCTCGTCGAAGGTCATCGTCACGAAGGTGGGCAGATCGGAGTTCTCCTTGGCGGCAAGCAGGGCCGCCTTGGCCTCCGCGAGGTCGGCCATCGTCTCGATGACGAGGAGGTCGGCGCCCGCCGCGTCGGCCGCCCTCACCTGACAGGCAAACTGCTCGTAGGCCTCATCGAAGGGCAGCGTGCCCATGGGCTCCAGCAGCGCTCCCGTGGGGCCGATGTCGGCCGCCACATAGCGTGCGCCCGCACGTCTCGCGCACCCCACCGCCGCCGAGACGATCTCCTCGACCGGGGCCGCACCGTCCAGCTTGAGCGGACTCGCACCAAAGGTGTTGGTGGTCACCACCTCGCTGCCGGCCACGATGTAGGCGCGGTGGATGTCCTCTATCATCTCAGGTGCTCTGAGGCAGAGCAGCTCGGGCGTCGCGCCGGCGGCCATGCCGCGCGCCTGGAGCTGCGTGCCCATGGCGCCATCGAAGAGCAGGAGGTCCTCTCCCGCAAGCACGCGCCGGAGGTGCTCGTCGCGCACGCGCAGCTCGCGTTGCCGAGAGGCGCCAGGGTGCGGTGCCACTGGCTCAGGGCTCGTCGCAGTCGTCTCATCCATGGCAGGTCGTCCCCGTCCTTCGTATGATGCAGAAATCCGAGCATAGGCAGTCGGCGCAGCTTGCGTGCGCACCGGCCTGTGGCGTGTCGAACAGGCCCACCACGGCGGTCACGCTCTTGGTGGGCGTCATGAGATAGGTGGGTGACAGCGTGATGCCCAGGCGCGAGGCACCCAGGGCGGCCAGCAGGGGCGGCTGCGTGTCCATCGGCAGGTCGCCATAGCCGGGGGAGAAGCGGACGTTGCAGTGGAGGCCCCCGGCGGCCGCAGCACCCACGAGCAGCGCCTCGGCAGCATCGGCCGCCCGCTCCACGAGCGTGGTGGAGGCCGCGTCGAAGAGCACCTGGCCCACGGGGTCCACGAGCGAGAGCCGATGGAGCTCGCGCTCGTCACCCATGCCAAGCGTCACGGCCATGACGCCTGCGGCGACCGCCCCGTCCAGGTGCCTGGCGATGGAGCTGCCACGCAGCACGAGCGGGGTGCCCGCCAGGCTCACCTCCGGCACCCCGTCGTCCGTGCGACCCGCCACCTCGAAGACCGCCACGGCCGCACGCGGACGTGAGACCTCCAGACAGCGCGCCATGGCCTCGTCGATGCGCGAGCCCAGATCGGGGCCGAGGCCCTGCCCATGGTATCCCATGTAGCGCAGCACCTCGCCGCGGTCCATCGACATGATGGCGAGGTCGTGGTAGGTGGGGGCCGCAGCAACGCCCGCGGCGACCCGCCGTGCCCCGCCGTCGCATCCCGCCATGCGCCTACGCCCCCAGGTAGCCGCAGGCGAGCAGGGCCTCGTGCGCCGCACTGCCGACCTCGGGCCTGTTCATGCTGTAGACGTGCAGGCCGTCCACGCCGTTTGCCGCAAGGTCGCAGAGCTGTTCGCAGGCGTACTCAACACCCGCCGCACGCTGGGCCGCCGGATCCTCCCCGGCCCGCACGAGGCGCTTCACGACCTTGGCGGGAATGGACGCGCCGCAGCTGAAGGCCATGCGCTGGATCTGCCGGACGCTGGTGAAGGGCATGATGCCACAGACGATGGGCACCTTGATGCGGGCCCGCACGCAGCGCTCGCGGAAGCGATAGAAGTCTTCGTTCATGAAGAAGAGCTGCGTCACCAGGAAGTCGACGCCCGCATCCTGCTTGCGCTTGAGCGCCTCGATGTCGGCGTCCAGGCTCTCGCACTCCACGTGGCCCTCGGGGTAGCAGGCGCCGCCCACGCACACCTCGGGGGTACGGTGCTTGATGTGCGCGACGAGGTCGGACGCATGCGGGAAGTCCCGGGTCCCGCACCCCGGCACGCGGTCGCCCCGCAGGGCCAGCACGTTGTGCACCCCCTCGGCGAGCAGGGCGTCCACAGAGGCGTCGGCGTCCGCGGCGGCAAGCCCCATGCAGGTGAGGTGCGCGAGCGCCTGCGTCGGGGCACACTCGCGCTCGACGAGCGCGGCGATGGCGCGCGAGCTCTGCGCGTTGCCCGAGCCGCCGGCCGAGAACGTCACGCTGATCCAATCCGGGTCGCTCTGCGCAAGGGCGTGGGCGATCGTGTCGGCCTGCTCAACCGACAGGTCGCCCTTGGGTGGGAAGATCTCGAAGGAAAGCGTCTGCTTGCGTGCCAGGGCGTCACGGATGTCCATGGTTCCCCCTTCGTGTGGTTGGACACATGATAGAGTATGGGACCCATCCGCATCCCGCGTGCGCGCACGCCGTGACCAACTGTGAACAAGCGAGGCGCGCTGGGGGTGGGCATGACGCCCCCCAGAGCGTTACGGTAGGAAGGGCCGCACGGGATGGAGGGATCACGACACCAGAGGAGTACGACAGGGCAGCACGCGACTGGACGAGCAGGGACGCGGTGGGCACGCGGCTGCCGCGCGAGGACGCGCTCGCGCGCATCGACGCGTTCCTCTCCACGCACACCACCTGTGCGCTGGCCACGGGCGACGGCACCTTCATGCGCTGCACGCCCCAGTCGTACGACCTGCTCGATGCCGACCTGCGTGGGGAAGGCGTGGACGTGCGCCAGCACATCGACGCCTAGGGTGGCGGGGCCCGAAGGACGATTCCGGGTCCCGCCACCACGGGACCTGTCGCACCGCCGCACCGTCCCCTATTCCCTGTGCTGCAGGACGTCGACGGCACGTATCCTGCCCACCCGGCGCAGCAGCGCCGTGCGCACCGTGAGGTAGCAGGCCATGATGCCCGCATACGTGGCGGGATAGAACCACCAGGGCCACGCCACGTCGAGCTCGACTGCCACGTTTGCCACGAGATAGGGGTAGCACGCGTCCATGAGCAGCTTGGCCACGGGGATCAGCACGAGCGCGCCCAGCGCCACCACCACGAGGTTGCCATCGAGGTAGAGCCTGCGGATCTCCCGGTCGCGGTAGCCAAACAGCCTCATGAGCGCGATGCCCTGGGCCGAGCGGTCCACCATGACCTTCGTCATCTGATAGAGGACGATGACGAAGATGAACGCCGACGAGACTATCAGCACGCCTATGAGCGGCGCCATCGTGTCCATGAACACGCCCGAGCTCTTGGACACGTCATCACGGCTCGTGGTCGCGAGCAGGCGGTCGGGATCGATGTCGAGCGCATGGTCGGCGAAGACGGCATTGTACTGCCCATCCTCCTCGCCGAGCAGCTCGCGCATGTCGTCTATGTGCATGAAGCAGAACAGGCCCGCCGAGTAGGGCACGACGTCGCTCACGGTGAAGGCGTAGGCCTTGTCGTCGGCACGGTCATAGAGCACGAGCTCGTCGCCCACCCTCACGCGGTAGCGCGTGGCCACGGCCGACGAGACCGCCACCTCGTCGGTGCCCTTCGCCTCGAAGCTACCGAAGAAGGGGTCGCCCTCGGTGAGGCCGACGAGCGTGACGCTCAGGTCGTACCCCATGGACGAGCGGCTGAGGGAGGCGAGATCCGCCTCCCAGCCGTCGGCGGGGGCCACCATGGTGGGATAGCGATACTGGTAGAGGTACTCGTAGCGGGTGTCCTCCACGGCCTTGTGCGAGACGTTGGCGCTGAGGGTGTAGGCGTCGAGCCCCATGAACAGCAGCAGAAGGCTCACGAACATGCCCACCAGAACCGCCGCGACGCTGCGCCGCTCGCGCAGCAGCTGTCGGATGCGGAACGTGCGCGTGAAGCTCCGCTCGCGCAGGCGCACGCGCGCCGCACGGACCCGTACCGGATCGTCCCTGAGCAGCGAGAGCACGGGGCGCGCGAGGCGCCTCCCGATGACCAGGAGGTTCACGACGAGTGCCAGGGCAGCAGGCAGGGCGATGCCATAGAGCAGGAGAGGGATGGTCGGCCCCGCGGTGATGGGCGGGGTGGAGTAGTACGTGAGCGTCGGCCCCAGCATGAGTTCCTGCCACTGCGGAAAGAAGCTCACCACCGTGCCGAGGATGCCTCCCACCAGGCAGATGAGGGTGGGAACCAGGGCGTAGCTCACCATGATCCGGCGCCGTCCCACACCCAGCGAGACGAGCGCGCCTATCGTCATCGACGCGCGGTCGATGCTGTGCACGGTGAAGACCGAGATCACGTAGGCAATGAGGACGAGCACGATCACGCCGGCAAGCAGGCCGGCATACATGCTGATGCTCACGTCGTCGACGGAGATTCCGATCCGGGGATTGTCAGAGGCCTTGACGAAGCTCGTGACGTTGTCCACCTCGAGCGGGAAGTGCTCGTCAAGCTGCTCGCCCAACGTGTCCTGGAAGCCGTGGGCCGCATCGTCGAGCCGTGACGCACCATCGATGACGGAGGACAGGACCCGTGCGAGCGCGGGGGAGGAGCCGCCCAGCCGCCCGATGCCCTCGTCGAGCCCATCGGCGGCCTCCACGAACTGCCTCATCGCATCCTCGATCCTGCGACGTTCGGCAAGGCGCTCATCCAGGTAGGCCGCGAAGGCGGGGTCGCCCGCCTGGTCCAGGGACGCCTTGAAGTCGCGGACCTGGTCCCGCAGGGACTCGACGGAGACGTCGGACGGGAGGCGGAAGAGGTAGCGGGTCTCCTCGGCACTTTGGGCCTGACCGGCGTCACGCAAACTGGCATACTGCCTGCCCGTGACGAAGGCACAGCCGAAGGTCGAGGGATCGGCCACCAGGTCGGCCATGCTCGCCATGCACAGGTCGTAGTCGGGGCTCGTCCCTATGCCCACGACCGTGAGCTCCTGTCCCCCGACCTTGATCACGTCACCGACGGAGATGCCGCGCGACGTGGCGTAGAGGCGTTCGAGGAGCACCTCGCCGGGGGCGTCGGCCACCCTCCCCTCGCTCACGGCGACGGTGTCCACCTGCGACCGGTTGGCCATCACGCGCAGCGTCGAGCCATCGTCCTGCGAGAAGTCGAGGGAGGGCGCCTCCTCGACCGTGACGCCCCGCGCACGCACGGCGGCGAGCTCGTCATTCGTGAGCGGCACGAGGGTCGTGAACTCGCCGTCCTCCACCCCGTGAGACCGCGCGCTCTCCTCGATGCTCTGGGTGGCCCCCACGGCGGTGGAGACGATGCCCACGACGACGAGCATCGCAAGCGCCGTCAGAAGCAGAAGCGCCGCGTTGCGCAACCAGTTCGCGCGCAGCTCGCGCAGGGCGCGTCTCAGAAGAATCCTCCACATCTCAGCCTCCTAGAGCTCGAGCTTACGGGCAGGAACCTTATGGGCGTTGTGGCGGGCGTCGACGATGCTGCCATCGCGGATGCGCACGACCATGTCCGCCATGGGACAGATGCCCTCGTTGTGGGTCACGACGAGCATCGTGGTGCCGAGGCGCCTGTTGACGTCCTCGAGCAGCGCGAGGATCTCGTGGGCAGTGTGCGAGTCGAGCGCACCGGTGGGCTCGTCGCACAGCAGCAGTCGGGGGTTCTTGACGAGGGCCCTGCCGATGGCACAGCGCTGCTGCTGGCCACCCGAGAGCTGGCCGGGGAACCTGTCGGCGTGCGCCGCGAGCCCGAGCGTGTCCAGGAGGTCGTCGAGGTCGAGCGGGTCGTCGGAGAGGTTGGCGCACACCTGGACGTTCTCGCGCACCGTGAGGGTGGGAACGAGGTTGTAGAGCTGGAACACGAAGCCCAGAAGCTCGCGGCGGTAGTCGACGAGCCGCCTGGGCGCAAGCGCGCTGACCTCGCGCCCCGCGACGCGGATGGAGCCCGCGTCGGCAGTGTCGAGACCACCGATGAGGTTGAGCAGCGTCGACTTGCCCGAGCCCGAGGCGCCCAGGATGACGCAGCTGCTTCCCTCGTCCACGCTCAGCGAGAGCCCACGCAGCACCTGAGTGTGGCCATCCCCCTCCCCGTAGCCCTTGGTCAGGTCGCTCACCTCGACGAAGGCGTCCCCTTCGCCCACCGTTGCCGTCTCTGGCCGTTCCGTCTCGCGTCTTCTCACGTCGCGTCCCCTCTCAAAGGTTTTTTATAACAGTGTTTTCAATTCGTTACGAAAAAGGGGCCGCGGAGGCCCCAGGTCCATCCTATGCGTGGCGCACCCCCTCCCCCGGGGGCGCGACCGTCCCCTCCGGCCCCCTTTCCCCACCGGCAGCCGAGCGCTCGGCGCGCACGATGAGCGCGAAGACGCCACCGCGATCGAAGCGCACCATCGCATCGATCTCACGCAGGGCCTCCTCGTGGTCGAGGGGGTGCGTGAGGAGGTGGATGATCATGTCGATCTGCTGGTGCGACATCCAGTGGCAGAGGTAGTCGTCCACGCCCACGTAGGGGGTTTCCCGCAGGGCCTCCCGTCCCACGAGGCTCCGCATATGGGTGGCCAGCATGTCCGCCACCTGGTCGAAGAAGTCCCGCACGGGCGGCTGCTGGCGGTTGTTGAGGAGGATGTCCCTCACGTCGGGACATCCCTCGATGGTGTCGTACACCGCTGCGACAGCCCTGAGGTCCTCCTCGACGGAAAACACCGGGTCGGAAAGCCCGCTCGTCCAGTCCACGGAGAGCTCTGCGGCGTGATGGCGGGCGAGCACCGCGAGGAGGTGGCCCGTCACGGGCTCGAGCACGCTGCGGAACAGCTCCTCCTTGCTGCCGAAGAGCGAGTAGAGCGAGCCGGTCGAGGTGCGCGCCTTCGCACAGATGTGGTGCAGCGACGCCCGCTCGTAGCCGAGCTGGGCAAACTCGCGTGCCGCCGCGGCGATGAGCCGCTGCCGCACGCCCGCGCTCTCCTCGGCCGTCCTGCGCATGGCCCACCTCCCCTTCGCATCCCCGCATCATCCTGTCCTGCCGTACGCGGCTTATTGTAACACTGTTTTTCCATGGGACCAGGGGAGGGCGCGCCTCTCCGAGCAAGGGGCCCGACACCCGTCCGCGCCTAGAGCAGACCCCTCTGCGCGGACCGCTCGTCACGCTCGCGGATCTCGGCGCGCCTGATCTTGCCGTTGACGGTCTTGGGCAGCTCGTCCACATAGTCGATGATGCGCGGGTACTTGTAGGGGGCCGTCTCGCCCTTGACGTAGTCCTGCAGCTCCCTGGTGAGGGCCTCGCTGCCCTCGACGCCCTCAACGAGCACGACGGACGCCTTCACGGCCAGGCCGCGCACCTTGTCGGGCACGCCCGTGACGGCACATTCGCGCACCTCGGGACGCCGGAGCAGGATGCTCTCGATCTCCGTCGGCCCGATGCGGTAGCCCGACGAGTTGATGACATCGTCGATGCGGCCCACGTACCAGAGGTAGCCGTCGCCGTCCCTGCGCGCGGTGTCGCCTGTGTGATACCAGCCACCGTGGATGGTCTCGTGGGTCTTCTCGGGATTGCGGTAGTACTCCATCAGGACGCCCGCGGGCGGGTCGTTGTGGTCGTAGCGGATGCAGATCTCGCCCGTCTCGTCCTCGTCGCACTCGGTGCCGTCGGGACGCAGCACGCGCACGTCAAACAGCGGCACGACCTTCCCCATGGAGCCGGGGCGCAGCGTGGAGTTGTTGAGGTTGGCGACGGTGAGGGGCGTCTCGGTCTGGCCGAAGCCCTCGTAGATGGAGAGCCCCGTGCGTTCCAGCCAGAAGTAGAAGAGGTCGGGGTTGAGCGCCTCGCCCGCCGTCGTGCAGTACTTGAGCGACGAGAGGTCGTGCGTGCCGAAGTCCGTCCGCTTCATGAGGCGGTACATCGTGGGCGGGCAGCACAGCGTGGTCACGCGGTAGCGCGGGATGAGATCGAGGATCTCGTCCGCGTGGAAGCGATCGAAGTCGTAGGTGAGGACGGCCGTCTCCATGGTCCAGGACCCGTAGAACTTGCCCCATACGGCCTTGCCCCAGCCCGTGTCCGCGATGGTGAAGTGCAGGCCGCCGTCGCCCGTGACGTTGTGCCAGAGCTTGGCCGTCACGGTATGGGCCAGCGCATAGGTGCCGTTGTGCAGCACCATCTTGGGCTCGCCCGAGGTGCCGGACGAGAAGTACATGATGAAGGGCTCGTGCACGCTCATGGGCACGCGCTCCCAGCTGCTTGCCGCCGCACGGACACCCGTGTTGAAGTCCACCCATCCCGGCCGCTTGCTGGCCAGCTCGCAGACGTGGTCGGGGTCGGAGAGCCAGGCGTCCCTATCGCTCGGCCGACCACCGTTGCCCATGCCGGCACCACCGCCGTTGACGATCATGCGCACCTTGAGGTCGGGGCAGCCATCGGCCACGCCATCCACGATGCCGGCCACGTCCCCCTTGTCCGTCACGATGCACGCCTTGATGCCCGCGGCCCTGAGACGGTACTCCATGTCGCGCCCGCGCAGCATGAAGGTGGCGGGTACCAGGACCGCGCCGATCTTGTGCAGCGCCACCGCGGTGAACCAGAACTGGTAGTGGCGCCTGAGGATGACCAGGACCATGTCCCCCTTGTGGATGCCCTGGCTCATGAGGAAGTTGGCTGTCTTGTCGGACCAGTACTTGATGTCGGCGAACGAGAAGCGGTGCTCCTCGCCCTCGGGGTTTGCCCAGACCATCGCGGGCCGGTCGGGCTCGACCGTGGCGATGTCGTCCACGATGTCATAGGCCCAGTTGAAGTTCTCCTTGTAGTTGAGGCTGAGATGGGTGATCTCACCCTTGAAGTTCCGTGACCCAGACAGGTACTTCTCGGATATGTAACGCACGCGCATGTCCTTACTACTCGAATGATCAGTACACGAACGACGTGCTTGGAATCACGTGCTGGCGCTGAGTATAGTCAGACAAACACTTTGTCGCGCCATGAGAGGGCATCTACGCAATTCCGCTGCATTTCTCGCCCTGGGTGCCCGAACGCCCTGGCGCAGGTGCGCGGCGGGGCGTTTCATGATGACGTGGCTGCTGACCAGCGAAATTGTCGGGAGCACCCTCCAGGTGCGCACACCTCGCAGAGCCTTGTACTCCGGGGCGTCTCCATGTCCCGTCGCGTCGTCGTGAACAGCGCGATGCCCAGAGCCGCATAGTTCAGCTTCCCAAACCAGGGCAGCGCGAGGGGCCCGCCTTGTCGGCCTCGCAGCGCTGGGCCGCATGCATGTATGAATTCGGGATGCCGCCGCCTCCCGCAGCAGGACGGGCCTGCAGAGCGGGTATAGAACTACCCTGGACACGCGGGGCAGCGTCCCGCGATACGAGGATGGCTTCTGGGATGCGGCGCCACCCGGCACGACGCCATCGGCGGGCGGCACCATAGGGAGAGGACAATGACCGGAACGCAAGGGAATGCCGTGGGGGTCACGACCGAGAAGGTCGACGGCCGCATCATCGAGGAGGGCGCCGCGTCGCGCGGCGCGCAGGTCGTGCGCGTGAGTGTCGTCGGCATCGTGGCAAACCTCCTGCTCGCGACCTTCAAGGCGACGTTTGGCCTGATCGCAAACTCCATCGCCATCGTGCTCGACGCCGTCAACAACCTGTCGGATGCCGCGTCGTCCATCATCACCATCGTGGGCACCAAGCTTGCCGGCAGGCAGCCCGATCGCAAGCACCCCTTTGGCTACGGGCGCGTCGAGTACCTCACGACGGTCATCATCGCCGTCATCGTGCTGTGGGCGGGCATCACCGCCGCAACCGAGTCCATCCAGCGCATCCTCTCCCCGGAGCTGCCCGACTACGGTGCGATGACGCTCGTGGTCGTCGCCGTGGCCGTGGTGGCCAAGGTCGTGCTGGGCCTCTACACGCGCGGGGTCGGCCGCCGCATCAACTCCGGCTCGCTCGTGGCCTCGGGCACCGATGCCCTCACGGACTCCATCCTCTCCGCGGCCACGCTGGTCGCGGCGCTCGTCTTCGTCTTCACGGGCGTGAGCCTGGAGGCGTGGTTGGGCCTGGTCATCGCCATCGTCATCATCAAGGCGGGCGTGGACATCCTGCGCGAGGTGCTCTCGAAGATCATCGGTGAGCGCGTCGATGCCGATCTCACGCGCACGGTCAAGCAAACGGTCGCGTCCGTCAACGGCGTCGACGGCGCCTACGACCTCCTGCTCGAGGACTATGGCCCCGACACGCTCTGGGGCAGCGTGCACATCGAGGTGCCTGACGAGCTGACGGCCAACCGGATCGACGAGCTCACACGCACGATCGAGAGCAAGGTCTACCGCGAGTGCGGCGTCGTGCTGCACACGGTGGGCATCTACGCCCGCAACGAGGGCGGTGCCCTGGCCACCAAGATCCGCCACGACGTCTACGACATCGCGTACGCCAACGACAACGTGCTCGAGGTCCATGGCTTCTACGTGGACGAGGAGGCCAAGTCCATCCGCTTCGACCTCGTGGTGAGCTTTGACGCGCCGGATCGCGAGGAGGTCGTCGGCAAGGTCAGGGACATCCTCAAGCGCCGCTATCCCAACTACACGTTCCAGGTGGCCCTGGACTCCGACATCAGCACCGAGGCACAGGGGAGGTAGCCCCGCCATCACGCAGGCGCGGGACACCTACCGTGCGACGACGTTGCGCAGGGGCCGTCCATCCCTGTAGCGGGCGACGTTGTCCAGGGCGATGCGCACCACATACTCCCTGGTGACGGGGAGATGGAAGAAGCCACCCACATGCGGCGTCACGACGAGGTTCCTCGTGCTCCACAGGCGGGAGCCCTCGGGCAGCGGCTCCGGGGTGGTCACGTCGAGCGCCGCACCCGCAAGATGGCCCGCGTCCAGCCCCTCGCACAGGGCCTCCTGATCGACCAGGTCCCCCCTCCCCGCGTTCACGAGGCTCGATGCACCGTGCAATTGGTAGGAGGCACGCTCAGACGGTGAGGCTCATCTCCTCCGAGAACTCGTCCAGGAATGCCAGAAGGAAGGCGTGGCGCGACTCCGCGAGCTTCCTGCCCATGTCGGTGTTCATTTCGTCCACCAGCAGCAGGAGCTTTTCGTGAAAGTGCCGAACGGAGGACTCCATGCCCCTGCCATGTGCGCCGCCGTACGCGAATGCCCTGGCAATCCCGATGGCACCGATGGCGTCAAGCCGATCGGCGTCCTAGACGATCTTCCCCTCGATGGTGCTCGGCCTTCTCCCCCTGTTCTGGCTGAACGACACAGAGTTGATGGCCTCGCAGATGCGCTCGACCTTGTCCGGGTCCACCTGCACCCCATCGAGAAACGCGCGGGCGTTTGCGTTGCCCCTCGTCAGGAAGAGCTTGTGGTCGTCGACGTCATGCAGGATGGCCGCCAGCGCCACCACAAAGGCATCGCTCGAAGGCTCATTCCTCGCGATGAGCATGGCACCTCTCCATACACGCAGGGAGTGTCCGAGGTCGTGGCCGCTCGCATCCTCCTCGAACAGCCTGCTTGCATAGTCGATGGCCTCGTCGATGATATGGTCAGCCATCCTGCCTCCGTCCGTGACGACTATCTTCGGCCTGACCGGTACCCCCAAGGCCTACGGCAGCTGGCGGCCCGCCGCGAGATAGAGCTCGTACCACTCCTCGCGCGTAAGCTCGAAGTCGCAGGCAGCCGCCGAGAGCCGCACGCGCTCGGGCTTGGTGGTACCGATGACGGCCTGCATCTTTGCCGGATGGCGCAGGACCCAGGCGATGGCCACGGCCGTGGGGCTGGTGTCATGCTCGCCGGCGATGCGCTCGAGGCTCTCGTTGAGCGCGGCATAGGAGGAGTCGCCCAGAAAGACGCCCTGGAAGTAGCCGTGCTGCATGACCGACCATGCCTGGATGACCTGGTCGTGCAGGCAGGCATACTCGAAGATGCCCCCGTCGCGCATGGGCGAGGCGTCGTTCTCCATGTTGACGTTGAACGCGCCCTCGAACGCGGGCGCGAATGCCACGGACAGCTGCACCTGGTTGACGACAAGCGGAAATCCGATGTAGTGCTGCAGGCGCCCCATCAACGCGGGATTCTGGTTGGAGACGCCAAAGTCGAGGACCTTGCCCTGGTCGTGCAGGGTCTGAAAGGCATCGGCGACCTCCTCGGGCACCATGAGGACGTCGGGGCGGTGCAGCAGCAGCGAGTCGACGTGATCGGTCTGGAGGCGCTTGAGGCTTGCATTCACGCCCTCGATGATGTGCTCCTTGGAGAAGTCGAAGTACGTGAACGTGGGATCCTCGTGACGGCGGATGCCCACCTTGGTCTGCAGCCATACGCGATCGCGCAGGCCACGGTTGGCGGCAAAGGTGTCGCCCAGGATCTCCTCGCATAGGCCATCCCCATAGATGTCGGCGGTGTCGAGCGCGTTGACACCTGCGTCCAAGCCCGTCTGCACCAGTTCCGCCACCTGAGTGGGCGTCATCTCGCCGATGCGCATGAGACCCAGGATGACCTCAGACACCTTCACCCTTCGCGTACCGAACGCTACGTACCGCATGAGCCCTCCTCCCTGGCCCGTAGGACCTGTTGACGTAAGCATAGGTCCCGTCGCTCGCAGACTCAAGTCCCGGGAGTGACGGACAGGGGGCTTGTACTTGAGGGATGTCGCTCAAAGTGCGCACGCAATGGGATTCTGGAGGCCTCCAACTGGGCAAACGCCGCGCGGAATGCATATGAGATGCATTGCGTGCGCACTTTGGAAGGGTGGGGCCACGTATCGGTCTTCCCGGAGCGGCAACAGGCAGTGCCGCACCATGCGGCGAGAGATGCCGCCATGGTTCTCCGCGATGGACATCTGGTTGTCGTTGAACACGATGATGAGACTGCTGTTCAGCTCGCCGCCGGCAACGTCCAGGGCCTCGAGCGCCTCGCCGCCAGAGAGGGAACCGTCGCCGATGACGGCGATGACGTTCTCGGTGCCGCCCGTCAGGTCGCGGGCCTTGGCCAGGCCCAGCGCCAGGCTCACCGACGTGGAGGCGTGGCCCACCTCGAGGAGGTCGTGGTCGCGCGGCGAGTCGAACACGACGTGCAGGGCGACGGTCGCCTCGATGAGGCCAAAGTTGGCGCCAAAGTGGCCGCCATGCTTGCTGGCCGCACGAGCAGGGCGGAGCGCAGCTCGTCGGCCAGGCCCTTGAGGCCAGTGGCGTCGAGCCTCTTGACGTCCTCGGGGGAGTTCACGTTCTCCAGGTACATGGTCATCCTCCCGAGTCTCTTCACGGAAGTACGGGCGTGACATGCCCGGGGAGGGCTGGCGCCATACCGAAGCACCGGGAACGCGCAGGACTCCAGGCACGAGCCTACCGAGGCGCGCCGCTTGGCGAGGGCGCCGCACAGCGGGAAGGCAACCCCGTGGGGGGCGTCGCTGCCTGAGGTGTCACAACGTCTTGGCGCCTACAGCTTGGCCGCGAGGTCCTGCAGCGCGTGGAAGCGGTGGCTGATGGCGTTCTTCTCCGCCGGCAAAAGCTCGGCCATGGCCTTGCCGGGCGTGTCGTCGGGATGGAACAGTGGGTCGTAGCCAAAGCCGTTCGTGCCCACGGGCGCAAAGCCAATGGAACCGAGGCAGTCCCCCTCGCCGGACAGCACCTCCTCGCCGTCCTCGTCGCGCTCGACGAGGACGATGGACGAGTGGAAGTGCGCGCCGCGGCCCTCCGGGGGAACGTCGGCCAGCTCGCGCAGGAGCTTCTCGTTGTTGGCGCCGTCGTTGCCATGCTCGCCCGCCCAACGCGCGGAGTGGATTCCCGGCGCGCCGTCGAGCGCGTCCACGCAGAGGCCCGAGTCGTCGGCGACGGCCATGACGAGACCCGTCGCGTCCAGCGCGGCACGCGCCTTGATAAGGGCGTTGTCGTGGAAGGTCTCGCCGTCCTCGACCGGATCGGGATAGTCGCCCAGTTCGCCGAGGGCAACGAAGCGCACGCCCTCCATCACGGGCGTGATGATGGCCTCTATCTCCGTCACCTTGTGCGCGTTGCCCGTGGCCACCACCACGGTGTGCGCGGGGTCGAGCTCGTTGATGTCGACGTGTGCCATGGATGCTCCTTGGTCCTATGCCCTATCGTCCGCCGAGTGCCCGCTCGCCCTCGTGCCCGACCGCCTGACGCTGCAGCCCCAGCAGCTGGCGGATGCCCTCTTGTCCCAGGTCGAGCAGGACGTCGAGCTGGGGGCGACCCAGCGTCGCGCGCTCGCCGGTGCCCTGCACCTCCACGATCCGGTCGTCCTCGCAGCCCACGAGGTTCATGTCCACCTCGGCATGGGAGTCCTCGGGATAGTCCAGGTCGAGCAGTGCCTCGCCGCCCACGTACCCCATGGAGATGGCCGCCACCTGTCCCGTGAGCGGGCTGCGCTTGAGCGCGCCCTGCTCGAGCAGCGCCGCCACGGCGTCGTGCAGGGCCACCCATGCCCCGGTGATGGCCGCGGTCCGCGTACCGCCATCCGCCTGGATGACGTCGCAGTCGCAGATGATGGTGAGCTCCCCCAGCCTTCGCAGGTCGACCACGGCGCGCAGGCTGCGCCCCACGAGCCGCTCGATCTCCATGGAGCGACCCTTGCGCTTGGCATGCTCGCGCGGGCTGCGGCGGTTCGTCGAGGCGGGCAGCATGGCGTACTCGGCCGTCACCCAGCCGGCGCGCTGGCCCCTCCGCCACGCGGGGACGCCCTCCTCCACCGTGGCGCTGCACAGCACGCGCGTGTCGCCGAACGCTGCCAGGCACGAGCCATCGGCGTTCTTCATCACGCCAGGGGTAAGCGTGACGGGACGCAGTTCGTCCGCCGCGCGACCACGGCTGCGCTCGCGTCGTCCGGAGGCGTCTGGGCTGGTTGGCATGGGCTCCTCGCTTTGAAAAAAGGACGCCACGGCCGTGACGTCCGGATGGGTGAACGTGGTGGGCGGTGAGGGATTCGAACCCCCGACCTTGTGCGTGTAAGGCACCTGCGCTCGCCGCTGCGCCAACCGCCCGTGCAGATGGAGTGTATCACAGCCCCTCGCCAGGTCCGCACGAAGGCCCGCAGGGGCACGGTGTCGTACTATAAGAAAGGTTGTGACGTTCGCCACGCACCTGGTTCCCTGGCCCCTCAGGAAAGGACCCCTATGCCCGCACTCTCGCTTCCCACGTTCCCCCGCTCCTCGAGCGCGCTGCCCGACGACCTCCGCCAGCAGCTGGGCAGGGTGCGCCACATCGTGACCGACCTGGACAACACCATGGTCAGCCATGGCACCGCCCTGACCAACGCCGATCGCCAGCCCTCGTTCGAGCTGCCCCAGACGCTCATGACGCTCAGGGAGGCGGACATCGACGTCACACCCTGCTCGGGCCGCAACCGTGCCATGATCCGCGAGGATGCGCGCATGCTGGGCCTCACCAGCTGGATCGGCGAGATGGGCGGCGTCCTGTGCACGCACGAGGGGGCCAACGCAACGTGGGAGTACTTCACGGCCGAGATGCCCTACGATCCCGACTGCGATCTGACGCCCCACGACCTGATCATGGAGACGGGCATCGTGGACCGCCTGCTCGCGCGCTGGTTCGACTCGCTGGAGCTCTACAACGACAACGGCATCGGCTACCAGTATCGCGAGGTGTCCGTGGCGCTGCGCGGCGCCGTGGTGGAGGACGAGGCGCAGGCCATGCTCGACGAGACGAGCCTACCCCTCGAGCTGGTGGACAACGGCCTCGTGACCACCATAACGGGCCCGACCATCCTGCCCGCCTTCGAGGACGGCACGGTGGAGGACGTCCACACCTATCACCTCAACCCGCGCGGGCTGGACAAGGGCACGGCGCTCCAGCGCTATATCGAGCTCATGGGCTGGGATCCCGCCGAGGTCATGGCCTGCGGCGACTCGCCGGCGGACTGCACGATGGCACCGTATGTGGGCACCTTCCTCATCATGAGCAACGGCATCAGGAACCCCAAGGTGCAGGCCGCACTTGCCACCGCAGGCAACGCCTGGGTGTCCAGCGCGCCGTCCGTCGACGGCTGGTGCGAGGCTGCCCGCACGCTCGTGGCGCTGCGATAGCGGGAGGGCCGTCCATGGGTGAGATGGCACGGACTCACACGACGCTGGGCGACCTGGCACGCCAGCTGGCGGACGAGGGGCTTGCGACACCGCGCACGGCGCTCTCCGCCGAGGAGCGGGCGCTGGCGCTGACGGGTGCCGACTGCGACTCCCGCGTCATCCGTCCGGGGCATCTCTTCGTGTGCAAGGGCACCCAGTTCAAGACCGCGTACCTCACCAAGGCGCTCGAGGCGGGCGCCTGCGCCTACCTGTGCGACGAGTCGCATGCGAACGAGCTGGCGGCCGCCGCGCCCGGCGTGCCCGCCCTCGCCGCGCCCGATGACCGGCTCCGCCGTGCCATGGCCGTCGCCTCCGCGGAGGCTTGGGGCCACCCCGACCGCGCGCTCACGGTAGTGGGGCTCACGGGCACCAAGGGCAAGTCCACAACGGCCTACCTGCTGCGTGCCATCCTGGCGGAGCACGTGGCCACAAGGGTGTGCGGTGCGACGCCGCCCGCCCAGGGCGTGGGGCTCATCGGCTCCATCGAGACCATCGACGGCGTCGGGAGCGGCGAGTCCGTCAACACGACGCCCGAGGCGCCCGACCTGTGGCGGCACCTTGCCACCATGCGCGATGCCGGGCTGCGCTATGCCGTGATGGAGGTCTCCAGCCAGGCGCTCAAGTACCATCGCGTCGACTGCCTCAGGCTGGACGTGGCCGCGTTCACCAACATCGGCGAGGACCACATCTCGCCGCTCGAGCACCCCACGTTCGAGGACTATTTCTCCAGCAAGCTGCGCATCTTCGAGCAGGCGCGGCGCGCCGTGGTCAACCTGGATGCCGACCACGTGGAGCGCATCCTTGCGGCGGCGCACGGCTGCGAGAGGCTCCTGACCTTCTCCCTGAGGGGGCGCGATGCGGACGTGTGGGCGCGGGACGTCGAACCCTCGTTTGGTCACCTGCACTTCTGGGTGCATACCCCCAGCTGGGAGGGCAAGGCCGAGCTCGGCATGCCCGGCTCGTTCAACGTGGAGAACGCCCTGGCGGCCATATGCTGCGCCGAGTACCTGGGCATCCCGGCCGACGAGACCGTGCGGGGACTCGCACGCACGCGTGTGCCCGGCCGCATGGAGATCGTGGACGCGCCCGAGCTGGGCCTCACGGGCATCGTGGACTTCGCCCACAACAAGATGGCCTTCTCGCGCCTCTTCCCGGCCGTGCGACAGGAGTTCCCGGGATGCAAGGTCATCGCGGTGTTCGGCGCCACGGGCGACAAGGCCGTAGAACGCCGCCGCGAGCTGCCCGCCGAGGCGGCCCGCTGGACCGACCGGCTCATCTTCACGAAGGATGATCCCGGGTTCGAGCGCGTGGAAGACATCTGCCGCGAGATGGCGGCGTCCACGCCCGCGGGAACGCCCTACGAGATCGTGCCCGACCGTGCCGAGGCCGTGCGGCGTGCCGTAGACCTTGCGGCGGACGACCCCACACACGTGGTGGTCTGCGTGCTGGCGCGCGGCACCGAGGGGTCCCAGCACGAGCGCGGCAGGCTGGTGCCGTCGCCCCTGGACGCGGACCTTTTGGCCGCGGCGATCGAGGCCAGGCGGCGGGCGTAGACCGACGCGCGGCGACGTACGTTTCGTGCACCATAACGACGCCATGTGGGTGCCTTTCGCTGCGTGTGGGTGCCTTTCTCCCGCAGACGGCCCACAAAACAGCAGGTCGCTGGAGACGGCTCCGGGAGAAAGGCACCCACACGAATCGATTGGCACCCACAGGGAAGCAAATCGCACCCACACGAAAATCACACCCACACGTCCCGACAAGCGACCGAACGACCGCAGACGCCGCAGGTTCGTCGTGCAGCTACTTGTCCAAGGAGAGGCTCAACTGCTCGAACGCCTCCTGGGCGGACTCCTGCGAGACGGTGTTGGTCAGCACGATCACCGTGTGCGAGTCCTTGACCTTGATGAAGTAGTCCCACTCGTTGCCATTGACCGTATACGAGAAGTACTCGTTGCCGTCCTTGGTCGTGCCCGCCTGGTAGTCACTGGTGCCGCCAGCAGAGCGCTTGCCCAGCTCCTGGTAGTGGTCGTACGCACTCTCCTCGGCAAAGAGCCCCTGGGTCTCCGTGTCACCGTCCTTCGCGATAGTGAACTTGGAATTGTCGTCGCTCGTCTGAAGGTCGAGCCCGCCCTTCGACGTGTCCAGCTCGACCTTGATGCTGTCGCCCGTGGAGACGTTGAACGAGTACGACTTGGAGGAGTGGCAGCCCGCGAGAAGGACGACGACGAACGCAAGCGGGAGAAGCGCGGCAAGGGTGGCCACCAGCCTGCCGATCCTCGCGTGCCTTGTACTGGTGCCTATCATCATGACGCTTCCTTTCCATGGTAGTCGGATCCCGCAGTGCTCACGCTGCCGCACGGTGACAAGGGCATCGCACCGCGAGCGCACGCGTCCGCACTCAAGCGTCCCTGTCCGTCGCGCCACCTTGGAGAATCCGATAACAATAGTGACGATCCGTCATTATAGGCGTTGGATATCTCCGTGACCGCATCGGGGCCGTTTGCGACTCTGTCTGACGAGCGGAAGGTGGTAAGCATATGGGATGCTCTCAATCAGGAAACCCAACACATCCTGAATGGCAGAGAACGACATCGTGCTTCTTGCCCAGCCTCATCATCCGCCGTTCTTCACGTCGTCCCATATCTTTTGCATGTTGTTCGCCGAGGAACCAGGGGCCGCGTCGTTGAGCCAGTCCGTATATGTTTTATCTGGCTTGGAACTACCAGGATTGGAGGGGTCAGGCTGAGAATGATCCTCTGCCCATGCCTCATATTGTTCCCATGCCTTCGCATACGCACGCTGCTGTTCCTGCGTTGGCGAGCCAGCCTGTACAGCTACGCCATCACCATTGGCCACGACGCCACCCCTACCACCATGAGCACCGTCACGGAAGGTTACGTCAGCGTCTGTGGAAAGATCATTCACATTTCCGATAGTGATAAGTTCCTTATTGGCATCCTGGGTCTTATAATATTCTGCCAGCCCATCTACACCCGCCTTGGCAAAAGTGAGACCTATTCCTGCCATACTCGTACTGGATACCCCCTTGCCAAGAGCGCTTAAGATACTATCCGCTGAAGACTGGGCATCAACAGGAAAACCAAAGCCCGTAATCCCTGAAAAAATTCCCTTGCCCGCTTTGGCAATAGCCTTATCCTTCGGATCTTCAAGTCCCTGCTCAGCGAGATAGACTGACATTTCATCGGCATTGACATCAGGACTCGAATCATATGTGGCATGCGACTCGTAGTCATTGCCAAACGCGATTGTCTCCAAATGAAAAGAATCAGGTATAGCTTTATCCTGCTGTTTGTGGGTTGGCGTATACCTTGAGAAGGAGACCTGGATATTCGAATCAAAGTGCGGGGCCTGTTCATACATGGCATCATATTCAGCGGACCTGGTATAGGCGGGACTCATTATAAGTGCCATGGCAGTAGCGTCACAGGAATTTATTCTGTCCCTCGGGATACCAACAGGCAAATAGCTATCATCTGCCCAGCTAGCAAGCGCAATTTTGAAACCAGGAAGCTGTGTAAAGGTTGCTGTATATGTTGTCGCACCGCTGATTCCACTATATGGTGGCATTACATCATGGCTTATATCCTGACCTGTCTGTTGATACCCAAGATTCAAGAATGCGTTGAGCGGTCCATTGTCGCCGGCTTGGGCCCTTGAAATGAGATCTGCATAAATCATCCCCAATGCCCGTTTCTCGGCATCCGTGAGATTGTCCTTGCCGAACAACTCCCTGACCTTATCGGCATTGATCTCCCCGTTTGGCATGAGGTCAGCTCGAATCTGTGCTGCATCATATGCATCGTTCACGTTGCTGTAGCGGCCATCCTGGCCATCGGCCCACGACATATCCCCATAGCTACCATTGGAGATGCGATTCGCTATGGCATTGGTTGCCGCTTGTAGCATACTGTTGGCAAGCGTCTCGGCCTCTCCATACATCTCATTCACAGCCGTCTGGTATGTCGCCACGCTATCGATGGCCTCCTGGTTGGCTTGGATAATTTGATTCTGAGCGTCGATAAGCCCTTGGTAGTAATCTTCTGTAGCCTGTAGCTGCGAATCTCCAAAATTGCTGCCGGTAGTACCGCCTCCAGACGTACTCAAAGCTTGCGACCGCTCCCCGTTGATGCTTGTTATCTCGCTTCGAGCATCATCTATGCGTTGCTGACACCTGGCAGTATTAACCGTGTTGTCATCCGCAAAATCCTTGACCTGCGTCATCGCACCACGGTTTGCCTCATCGGCAGCAATAATCCGCTGGAAGAACACGTAGTGCGCCTTCGCTATGGTCGCCCTACCGTTCACAAGATCACGAAATGCCTGGTACCCATCGCCAGTCAGGCCAAAGCCCTCGGGAGAGAAGTTTGCCATGGTGTCAACCTGCTTCTCAGCCTTGGATGATTCATCATTCAGCGCATTGATCTCGGTGTTTAGGCGATTGTTGAACTCGTTCTTATCAATTCTTATTCCATCTCCCATTGAGAGACCCCCATCAACCTACGACAGCCCCAGATTGGTCATGCCGAACCTATCTTGTTCATGTGGCCGCCTCCGTCTTATCCGCTGTCCACGCCAAGCATGCGGGCTGCCGCCTGCGCATCGACATCCTCGAATGCGGAGGCCGCGTCAACAACCGCCCCGGCATCGGCATCAATCAAATCGCTCCATGCGTGCAGGGCATCGGTCACTGTTCCATTGAGGGCATCATGATCAGCGTTCCCCGACACAGGGGCCGCGACGGCACCATCTCCCAGACCGCTGCCATCACTGCCGCCCTCCCCCAGGTTCTGCAGGGAAAAGTCGAGGTAGTCACCGAGACTATTTCGCAAGGTCGATGCCACATCGTCAGCTGACACGCCATTCGAGTTGATTCCTCCGCACATGACTGCTCACCTTTCTCCCCAAGGCTCCGTTTCTCGACGCGTGGCTCTCGTGCGACACTGCGCTAGCCCATACACCTATAGAACCTGCCACAACGTCACGACCTCAGCGCCCTTCCTCAGATCTGAAAAGCGCGCGCTTCCTAAGGGCGTACTCGTCATCCAGACGATCGATGCTCCTCCGGTCAGCCACCTCCTCTTCCTCGAGACTGACGATCTCGGACTGCATGCTCCGCCTTGCCGCCGCACCTTCCATCTCTATCTTCCATAGTGTCTGTCCCAGCTCGACGGCTGTGTCGCCGGAAAGGTTCCTCATGGTGTAGTACAGATCGTCCTCAGTGCGACGGCCAGTGGCGTCCATGCGGTATGTCTGCTCTAGAAGCTCCTCCTGACGTCTGTGCTTCTCCCGCACTCCCATACTCAGCTGTTCACGCTGCGACCGATACAGTCTTTCGAGTTCAGATATGGACCGTACATCATGCAATTCCACGACGTCCTCCTCCCTTGTCCGTAGAACCTCATTCCTAACTGGACAGAGTGCAAAGCAGACAGGGAATATGATGTGCTCTCACTATTTCGAGAGTTGGGATGGACCCAGCACACTCCTTTTCCCGACGAACATGGTGGCACCTACGCCCAAGGTCCTGCGATGCGGCATGCCGACCGGTCCAACCGCCGTCATGCCACCACCAGAGGGGGCTCTTCTCCGTTGGCATGAGGACCTCGCCTCTTCTGATATGTTACTTGCTCACATCTTCACCGTCTGAGCTGTCGCATGTTTCTAAGTCATCTGTATTCTTATATTTCGCATAACATTTAAGCGTTTCCTAATAGCATCGCTCGTCTCCACCCGCCAACCGCGCCCCTGGTTAACCCTTGCCCAATGCCCGCGCACCGGCGAGAATTGACGGGTCAAGCGAACGAAAGGCCTGCCGATGCGCCCCATCCTCATCGTAGAAGACGACACCGCCCTCGCACGGCAGGTCTCCGGCCTGCTGGAACGCTACCGCTACGCATGTCGCGTCGCGGAGTCGTTCGATGACATCGACGCCCAGGCCCGCACCATCGACCCCGCGCTCATCCTGCTCGACGTGAACCTGCCGAGGTATGACGGCTTCTTCTGGTGCCGGCGCATCCGCGAGTCCTCTCGCGTCCCCATCGTCATGGTATCGGCGCGCGATGCCGCCTCCGACCAGGTGCGGGGCATGGAGGCCGGCGCCGACGACTACGTGACGAAGCCCTTCGACCTCGACGTGCTGCTCGCCAAGGTCCAGGCGCAGCTGCGGCGCAACTACGGAGAGCTCGCGCCCGCCACATCGGAGGTGGCATCCATCGAGCGCGATGGGCTCGCCTTCTTCCCGGGGCTCCTCAAGGCCGAGTACCACGGCGTCTCGGTCGAGCTCTCCGCCATCGAGGCGAGCCTCTTCGAATGCCTGCTGAGGTCCTACCCGCAGACGGCACGTCGCGGCGACCTGTACATGGCCGCCTGGGACGACGAGGGCTTCGTGGAGACCAACACCCTGAACGTCAACATCCGCCGCCTGCGCGACCGCTTCGCCGAGGCCAACATCCCCGTCGAGATCAGGGTCGTGCGCAGCGTGGGCTACCGGCTCATCATCGGCAGGGACCGGTCATGAGGCTCTTCCTGAGGGACCATCTCGACGTCATCGCCCTGTTCGCCTTCGAGTCCGTGACGCTCGCGCTCGCGTTCCACTTTGCCCAGGGGTTCGCCACGGCGGGCGGCGTCGCGTACTTCCTCCTCGTCTCGACCTTCGTGCTCGTCGTGTTCCTCACTGTGAGGTTCCTGCGCAAGCGCGCCCTCTACGAGAGCCTCGAGGGGGACCTCGATGACATGGAGTCCCTGATCGACCGGCACAGCACCGACCCCGTGGCCGAGGCGTACATCGTACGCAGCCGCGACGCGTATCGAAGCTACCAGCGTCGCCTGAACGAGCGGGACGACGCGATGCTCCGCTGGCGGACGCACGTCATGCAGTGGGTGCACCAGATGAAGACGCCGGTGAGCGTCCTGCGCCTGATGGTGCAGAAGGATCCCGGGCGCACCGACTCGTTCGACGCGCTGTGCGAGCTCGACCGTCTGCAGGGGCAGCTCGACCTGATCCTGGGCCTCGTGCGCATGGACCGGCTCGCATCGGACCTCGCCGTCGAGGAGGTCTCGCTCAAGGACCTGGTCGATGGCGTCATCGCGAAGGATCGCCGCCTCTTCGTGCAGAGGGAGGTGTTCCCGACGTCGAGCGTGGACGCGTCGCTGCACGTGCGCACCGACGGCAAGTGGCTCGCGTTCGTGGTCGAGCAGGCACTGCACAACGCCGTGAAGTACTCGGATGTGGGGTCCACGGTCGAGGTGGGGGCAGAGGCAACGGCGGACGGCGTGACCCTGCACATCACGGACCACGGCATCGGCATCCGCAAGCGTGACCTGCCGCGCATCTTCGACCTGTACTTCACGGGGAGCAACGGACGCGACCACGACCAGTCGTCAGGCATCGGACTCTACGTGGCAAAGCGCGTGCTCGATGGGCTTGGGCACCACATCGAGGTGGAGTCAGAGGTTGGCCGCGGAACCCGCGTGAGCATCACGCTCTGACGGCCCTTGGGTGCGCGCGAGGTCGCTGTCATGCCGTCGCATCGGCAGCCGTAAAGGTGACATCGTAAAGGTGACAGGACCCGTCATCTTTTGTCACGTCATTCGATGGCAGCGCCACGTCCCGTTCCGTACGCTTCTTGCATCGGATCAGAAGGGAGACCAATCATGACGATCCTCACCATTGACCATGCAAGCAAGATATACGGCACCAACGTGCAGGTGCGTGCCGTGAACGACCTGTCCATGAGGATGGAGGAGGGCGAGTTCATCGCCATCATGGGCGCCTCGGGATCGGGGAAGTCCACGCTGCTCAACCTCATCTCCGGCATCCTCCCGCTCAGCTCGGGCGAGATCCGCATCGGCGGACGCGACATCTCGCATCTGAGCGAGTCCGAGGCCGCCGAGTTCCGCCGCAACGAGCTCGGCTTCGTCTTCCAGGACTTCAACCTGGTGGACACGCTGACCATCCGCGAGAACATCATGCTCCCGCTCATGATGCGCCGCATCCCGCCCGCACGCATGAATACCGTGGCAGAGAGCATCGCCAAGAGCCTTGGCATAGGGGAGGTCCTCGACAAGCGGACGTACGAGGTGTCGGGAGGCCAGGCCCAGCGCGCCGCCATCGCCCGCGCCATCATCCACAACCCGCACCTCCTCCTGGCCGACGAGCCCACGGGCAACCTCGACTCGGCTGCTGCCGAGAGCGTCATGCACATCTTCGCGGACCTCAACGCATCGCGTGGCACCTCCACCATCGTCGTCACGCACGATGCCAAGACCGCATGCTTCTGCACGCGCGCCATCTTCATCAAGGATGGCCGCATCCTGGAGGCGCTGTACCGCGAAGGTGACAGGCAGGCGTTCTATGACGAGATCCTGAACGTCCTCAAGTTCATGGGGGCGAAGTGAGATGAGCTTCTTCAGATTCGCCCTCAACAACGTCCTGCGCGACAAGGAGAGCTACGTCGCGTTCTGGCTGAGCAGCGTGTTCTCGGTCGTGGTCTTCTTCGTGTTCTCGGCCAACATGAACCACCCCCAGCTCGCGCAGAGCGAGAGCGTGCAGGACATCATGCGTCTCGCGATTTCCTTCATCTCCGTGTATTCGCTCGGGTTCCTGGGGCTCTCTCTGAGCGCCTTCCTGAAGCGCAAGCGCCGCCTGTACGGGGCTCTGCTCACGATGGGCATGAAGAGGCGCCAGGTTGAGCTGTCCATCGTGCTCGAGAGCCTTCTGATCGGCGCAAGCGCCATCGCCGCAGGCCTCGTCATCGGGCTCGTCTTCGGGCATCTCATGGTCATGCTGATGGCGCGCATCATCCGCGTGGAGGACGTCGCGTACCAGTTCCCGGCAACGTCCATCGTACAGACCGCCGTCACGTTCGCCGTCATCTTCCTCGTGGCGAGCGCGATGCAGGCGCGTGGGATATGCAAGCGCCCCATCGTCGAGCTGCTCGCCGCCAAGGCTGACGAGAGCCGCGACATGCGCTTCTCGAAGCCCCTTGCCATCCTGGGCATCATCCTGCTCGCCTGCGGTTGTGGCACCTGCTTGTTTGGTGTCATCCCGCCCGTGCGCATGTTCCTGAACCCCTACGACGTGCTCGCGAGCGTCATTCCCTGGTTCATCATCGCGAGCACGCTTACCGGGCTCTTCCTCGTGTACCGCCAGTTCTCGTTCCTCGCGCTCGCACGAGTCGCACGTTCGCGCTACTACCTGGAGAACGGCAACGCCATCTGGGTCTCCGGCCTGCGCGACAGGCTCAGGGGATCGGTCATGACGATGTTCGTGTCAACCGTCATGCTCGCGATGTCGTTCAGCGCCATCATCGTCTCGCTCGCGCTCGTCACGACGGTGCGTGCGGACATCACACAGGGCATTCCCTTCGCGATAGGGTACTTCTCGTACGGCGACAACGTGCGCGAGGCATCGGACATCGACGAGATCGAATCGCAGCTCGATGCGAATGGCGTAGCGTATGCGGAAGACTCCTACGACATGCTGCAGGCTGAGAAGACCATCTTCGGGACCAAGTTCATCGCCCAGAGCGCGTACGAGCGGCAGTCGGGCGCGACGCTCTCGATCGAGGACGGCCAAGCGGTCAGCATCTCCGGAGCGTCCGAGCACGAGGGCTCGGTCGAGGGGCCGGAAGGTCGATCGTTCGAGGTCATCGGCACGTCCGCACCCGTGCTCGACAACGCGAAGCGCTTCGGCAGCTACGTCGTGACCGATGCCGACTGGCAGCGACTGCACGATGCGGGTAGGTTCGTGAACGTGCGAGTCTTCACCTTCGACGTGGACGACGAGGGCCAGGCGCAGGAGGTGCGCGCGGCATGCGAGAGCGTGCGCGAGACCATCGGGGTGGGACTCGCCAACGGGGACAACTTCCTCTTCATCCCCCGCATCGAGACCATCGTCCTGCAGGAATACGCCTACGAGATGAACACCTACATCGCGCTCATGCTCTCGGTCATCTTCATCGTGGCATCGATCAGCCTCATCTACTTCAGGCTGCTCTCCGACGTGCGCGAGAGCCTGCCCGTCATGCGCAACCTGAACCGCATGGGGCTATCCGTCGCGCAGGTGCTGCGCATCCAAAAGCGCCAGCTCCAGGTGCTGTTCTCGCTGCCGATAGGCTTCGCGGTCGTGCTGACGGGCTTCGCGATGGCGTTCCTCATCAGCATCGGGTCGGCGAGCGCACACATCTTCGTGCGCATGACCGCGACCATGGTACCACTGCTCGCCTTGGAGGTCGTGCTCTTCGCCGTGCTGAACGCCCGCTTCAGCAACCAGGTGAGGGCCTTCATCCGCCCACAGGACTAGCGATCCCCGCGGTGTCCCACGGTGCCCCACAGCCAAGGGGCACCGTGGGTGCCTTTCGCTGGCTGTGGGTGCCGATTCCACTTGGTCACGCCAAGACGTGGGTCCCGCCGGCGGAGCGTCCCCGTCAGCCGAGCATCCCCTCCGCGGTCACGACGTGAAGGTCGTCCCTCGCCCGCGCCTTCCCCCTCGTCCCCCATGGAGTTTCTGATGGACGAGAAGGACGGAACCTTCCAAGTCGAGATGACCTGCGGCGACGTGGCTCGCGCCCCAATCACCTCACCCAGCTGTCTCTGATGGCCCCCATCTCCCTGGATATCGCGTCAGCGTCACGACAGGCATCGATGACGGCGGCGCTGAAGGTCGAGACCCAGTGGTTCAACGCCTCAACGCCGTCCTCCTGACTCACCCAGTACTGCATGTCGCACAGGCAGGTATGACATTCCCCGGCGTTCGTGGCAAGCACCAGGGAGATGGGTGGGACACTCCCCCGGGCCGCACCCCTGCAGAGCTCCCTGTGGATAACGCGGAGGGATTCAATGTCGAGGGACGACACTTAGCTCGCCAGCCTCACGCTGCGTTTCATAGGATGGATGTTTTCCGGCGCGACAGCGGCACGCCAACCGCTCCGGAGGTTCGTGGGATCGAATTCGCGAAGCTCAGCACGGGCGAGTCGCCTGGCCCCAATCTCAAGCCCCCCAGTCCTGCCTGACGCGACGGCGTCAGTGCGAAGCAGGAGACGAGCCATTCCTTCCGTATTTGCATGTGTCTGTCATCGCAGCTCGGCCAAAGCGCATTCTGCTCGAGTCACGTCGTTTACGACGTCAGAAGAATCCTCAGTCCAAGCTCGGACAGGAGCGTTGGCTCATCCCATTCGTAAGAGCCTCCCCTATGCCCCCCACGTGAGATTTGCGTAGGGTCCGGCTCCCAATATGCCTGCTGAACTCCAAGGCGAACGATTCATTCGATAACCGCGCACAAAGAGCCTTGGCTGCCTAGGCCAGCTCCAACGTCAGCAGGTCCAGGCGCCCGTCATGACATGCAAGCTCGATCGATGCATGCACGCTGAGACCATGCACGTCCACACGGGCGCCCTGCCACTCGCTGGTGTCTAGTTGGAGCCTGCCCACCATTGTGCCATCCATCCGAACCTCCAGCGATCCGCTGCCGCGCCCCACGACTCCGACGCCACGGGTTCTCGTCAGGTCGAAGTAGCGGTAGAGCGCATAGCAGCCACCAGACATTCCTCCCACGAAACGCACCGCATCTGACCCCTCGCCCTCGTGGGTCACCATGGGGATGCCTTGCACTGCCCGGTTGCCCGTATGCGGCATGTGCCCGTTCGTGAGGTGGCAGCAGATGGTGGCGGGATAGCTGCCCCGCCCGCGCAGGTCGCCTTCGCTAAGTCCGCACGAGGTCAGCGGTACCTGCTCAATCGAGCCGTCTGCCTGTGGAAAGATCTTCTCGGCACACATCTGGCGAGACCAATCGGTGCCGTGCGTCAGCCGATGGTAGAACACATACCACTGGTCGCCGATGCACTCGATGGAGCCGTGCGTGGTGCCCGTGGCATTGGCGCGGTCGCACTCGTCGCGGCCGTCCACGCCCACGTCGCCGTTGCTCACCAGCACTCCACCATACGTGAAGCCCCCGTCGGGGCGGTCGCTTGTGGCGTAGCACAGCTCGTGGTTGTTCACCGAGGAGTATACGAACACGTAGCGCTCCCCCACCTTCCGTATGCTGGACGCCTCGAAGAACCCGTGGCCCACCATGCCGTGCCCCGCAGACAGCGCCGGAATGGCGAAATGGCTGGCGAACGGCGTGTGTCTGGTGTCTGTGGGTAGCACCCGGACGGGCTGCGTGGCCACCGTCAGCATGTCATCCTGCAGCGTGCAGGTGACGGGCCCCATGACGCCACCAGGTTGCGCGGCTATCTGCTGTGGCGTCTTGCCAAACATGCCCGCCTCCACGCGACGGAAGATCGGGCGCAGCACGACAGGCATCTGGTCGAATGGCCACCACGTGCCGTAGTACAGGCGGATGGTGCCGCCGTCGTTCATGACCGCCGGGTCGAAGGGCACGAAGCGCCGCAGGGGCGAGCCATCCTCGTTTCGAACGAACCCCAGGTAGTCATAATTGCCGTCGGGCTCATCGCACACTGCCACGCTGATTGGCCCCTGATAGCCGGCCAGACGGTAGTACAGGTAGAAACGGCCGTCGTTGCCACGCACTACGTCAGGGGCATAGGCGTAGCGACGCCGAGGGCTCCACAGCGGGTCCTGCCGCGGATTGTAGCTGACGCCCCTGCTAGTCCAAGCCGAGAGGTCATCTACCGGTGCCGAGAAGAACTCGTAGTCGCCCATGCAGAACTCATTTCCGCCCTCGACGTCGTGGCTGCCAAAGAGATAGGCGCGCCCGCCAAAGACGTGCACCTCGCCGTCGGCCACGTAGACGTCCTGCGGCAGGAAGGGGTTCACCGCCTGGCCCCGCAGCCCGTCGAACTCACGCAAGCCAGTACTCATCGGCCGCCGCCGTCCATGAACGCGAACGCCGCAGCCAGCGCCGCACGTGCCTCGGGCATGCGGGTGAAAACCTGGAGCGCGTGGCAACACCCGTGCTGGATGTCGATTGCGCAGGGGTGCCCCGCGTCGCAAAGTCGCTGGTGCAGCTCGCGCGAGTCATCCAGCAGAGCCTCGGTGTCTGACGCGCTGAGAAACACCGGCGGCAAGCCCGCATAGTCACCGTACAGGGGCGAGACGATGGGGTCGCGCAGGAATGCCCGGTCGTCTCGGTGCTTCCCGTAGACCAGACGCAGCTGCCCCTGCTCGACAGCGTGCCGCAGCATGTAGTCGGTATCCGCGTTTGCCCTGTGCGAGGCAAGCACCTCAGCCTGCGTCACCGAGGCAGAGAGCGCAACGATGCCCTTGGGCTGTGCCATTCCCCGCTGCTTGAGCAACAACGCCAACGACAGCGCCAACGTGCCACCGGCGCTCTCGCCTGCCAGGATAACCTCGCTGGGATCGACCCCTAGGGTGAGAAGGCCCTGCCACGCCGCAAACGCGTCGTCCATCTGTGACGACCACAGATGCTCTGGTGCCAGCCGATAATTGCAGCTCACGCAGTTGTAGCCAAGGCGGTCGGCGATGTATTGGCATATCTCGCGACGTTCGCGTGCGGACCCCACGGTAAAGCCACCACCATGGATGTAGAGCACCCAACCGTGGTGATTGCCGGGCTTCGTGACACGCTCCCCACCCAGTCCGTTAAGGTCAATCTGCTCGACCACCACGCCCCTGGGAGGACGAGGCGGCTTGCGGTCGTTGCGTTGCCTCTCGGCCACGTAATCGTGGGACTGGCCGGGCTCATCCTGCGGCATCAGCCGGAAGACCACGTTCATCAGGTGTGCAAACGCGCTGGTCATGGCTAGCCCCTTCTGTGCCAGGGCGCGTGGCCGTTGGCCAGGTTCAGGAGCGCGTTTGCCAGCCACACGGGCATGGCACCACCCGAGCAGTTCACCAGGCCAAACAGCGCACATCCCGCGCTGGACATGATTGACATGCGGCACTGCGGGTCGGTCTTGTCCTCATAGTCGCGCTCGATGGCGCCCTTGATCTGGTCGGCGAAGAAGCGGCAGGCACCGGAGGTCTCGGCCATCTCGAGCAGGGAGTCCGTCTCGTCATAGCTGCCCTTGGTGTGGCGTGCCTCGGGGGGAACGGCGTGCCCGAGCAGAGCCTCGAAGTCTGCCTGGGTGGGCTTTCCCTTGGGCGCCTGGTACCACGTGCCGGCAAGCGCATCGGGAGCAGTGGCCCCGGCACCTGTCACCTCCAGCGTGCCCGAAAGCCGCACGTCCTCAACTGAGGAACCAACAAACACCTGGTAAATGCCACTGGAGATCTTCCAGCCACCATCCCAGGCGGAGAGGGACCTCTCGTCCAGCGCCACGCTCGCACGCTGCGTCTCACCCGGCGCAAGCGGCACGCGTGCAAAGCCCGCGAGCTGGACGCGCGGCCGGGGCACCCCATCCGCAGGCGCGTAAACGTAGACCTGGGCCACCTCCGCGCCAGCACGCTTCCCGGTGTTCGTGACCGCAAAGCTCGCCGTGCGGCTAGCGGCATCCACCTCAAGGTCACCGTACGAGAAGCTCGTGTATGAGAGCCCGTGCCCAAAGCAGTGCGCAACGGGGACGCCTGCGGTCTGGTAGTAGCGGTACCCCACAAACACGCCCTCGCGGTACTGCGACTGACGATGCGGGTTGCCCCACCACCCCATGCACGGAGCGTCTCCCGCACACAGCGGCCAGGTCTCGGGCAGCTTGCCGGATGGGTTCACCGTGCCCTCGAGCACGTCGACCGTCGCCTCGGCACCCGCCTCGCCGCCAAGACCTGCGTACAGCACCGCGGCAACGTCCTTCTCCCAGGGCATCCCGACAGGGCTTCCGCACTGCAGCACCACCACGGTGCGCGGGTTGACGGCGGCCACGGCGGCCACGAGCCGGTCCATCCCCTCGGGCAGGCGCATGTCATCTCGGTCGTAGCCCTCGGACTCGATGGTCTCGGGCAGTCCCACCACCACAACGCCCACGTCCGCCTCACCGGCCGTGCGCACGGCCTCCTCTACCAGCTCATCCGTCGTCTCCCCGGTGCGGGCGTCATAGCCTGCGGCGTACGCCCAGCCAGGACGCAGCTCGCGCACGCTTGAAACATGCCGTGCGTTGATGTGGCTGGAGCCTCCACCCTGATAGCGGGGCTTCTCAACCAGCTGCCCTACAAGCGCCACGCTCGCGCCCGCCGCAAGCGGGAGCACGCCATCGTTGGCGAGAAGCACGTGCCCCTCGGCGGCAGCACGACGCGCAACCGCACGGTTGTCGGCAACGTCCACGGCAGGCGCTCCCTCCGCGTCGTTCGCATGCGCGATCGCCAGCGCGGCCAGACGCCTGGCAGACTCGAGCGCGCGCTCGCGGCGCAGCCTACCCGAGGCCAGCGCAGCAGACGCCTGTCCCTGCAGGTGCCTGCCACCGCCGGGCATGGCCAGGTCGCAGCCGGCCTCGTAGGCGTCAGCGCGATCGTGCATGCCACCCCAGTCGGTCACCACGGCGCCATCAAAGCCCCACTCGTCACGCAAGATGTCGCGCAGAAGGTGGCTGTTGTCGCTGCAGTAGATGCCGTTGAGCATCACGTAGACGCTCATGACCATCTGGGGCTCGGCCTCGCGGACCACCATCTCAAAGGCACGCAGGTAGATCTCGCGCAGCGTCCGCTCGTCCACGATGCAGTCGTTGGAGAAGCGCTTGTACTCCTGGTTGTTCACGGCAAAGTGCTTGATGCACGAGCCCGCGCCCGTGGACTGGACGCCCTGCACGTAGCGCGTGGCCAGGGTGCCCGTCAAAAGCGGGTCCTCGCTGAAGTACTCGAAGTTGCGGCCGCAGAGCGGGCTTCTCTTGATGTTGAGCCCCGGCCCCAGGACAACGCCCACGCCAAGCGCACGAGCCTCGGCCCCTATGGCGCGCCCCACCTGCCCGGCAACGTCTGCGTCCCAGGTGGCGGCAAGCGTCGCCAGCGCGGGGAAGCAGGTTGCCGGCTCCGAGACGGTCATGCCCTTGGCGTCGGTGCCGGGCTTTTGGTAGCGAAGCCCGCTGGGGCCGTCGCTCACCGTGAGGGCTGGCACCCCCGCCTCGAGGTACGCCTTCGTGCGCCAGAAGTCCGCGCCCACGCCGAGGTCCACGAGCTGCTCTTCGCTCAGTGCGCCCACGGCCTTCTCGGCAGCCCTGGTGTACTTGGAATCCATCTTCTAGCCCTCCCTTGCCGCACGCGCGACGCACTCGAACTCGTGAACACCGGCACCCACCTCGCGGGTGGACCCGTCCGGCAATACCACCGTAGCCGCACAGTTGGCAGGCACCTCCACGGCGAACCTCCAGCCGTCCTCCACACGCTGCCAGCCACAGCCGACAAACCCGCAGGGACTCTCGTAGCCTGCCTTTGCGTACGCGAAGCGGCCTCCCGGACGCGGTGCCACCGTGACGTGCCGCTCGCCGTCGGGCGCGATGCCGCACATCACGCGGAAGAGCCACGCGCACACGGCACCCTTGGAGTAGTGGTTGAGCGAGGCGATGCCTCCCTGGGCCTGTGTGCCCTCCCACGACTCCCACACCGTGGTGGCACCCATCTTGGGCATGAAGAGCCAGCCTGGCATCTCCTCGTTCTCCAGCAGGCGGTAGGCGGCATCCAGGTCGTACTTGGCAAGCACGTCCAGGATGAGCGGCGTGGAGAGGAAGCCCGTGCCCAGACGCCACCCGTAGCTCTCGCATGCCTTCACCAGGCGCTTGCGCGCATATGCGGTCTGCTGGGGGTCCAGGAGGCCAAAGGCCAGAGGCCGCACCAGACGCGCCTGCCTGTCCGTGTCGAGCGAGAACTCGGGCAGCCGTGAGAGCTCTTGGTAGGCGAGCCTGCAGCCCTCGGAATACTGGCGATACCTGGCCTCGTCCTCCTCATGCCCAAGCTCGCGGGCAATCTGGGCCATGCATCCCAGCACGTAGTCCGTGTAGGCGGTTGCCACCTCGGGGTGCGGCGCCACGGTGTCCTTCCAGTCCATCTTGTGGACGTCTGCGGGCTCGGCCCACTCCCCATAGCACTGACCCATGTTGACCAGGTACTTCTTTGCCTCGCCATGGATGCCAACGCGTTTGGAGAAGGGGCCGCGCCGCCCGCAGCGACGGATCATGAACTCCGCGTAGCGGCGCATCCCGTCGTAGAGCTCCGCCAGCACCGAGGCATCGCCGTAATGCCTCCAGTAGCGGTACGGGATGAGGATCCCGGCATCCGCCCATCCCACCGAGCCGTCAAGGAAGCGCATGTAGGAGTCGACGCCGCCCGCAGGTGCCACCTGAGGGAGCCTGCCATCCCTCTTCTGCCAGTCGAAGAGGTCATGCAGCCACTTGCGCTCGAACGAGCGGCAGTCGAAGAGGTACGAGAGGGTCTCGAAGAAGATCTGCGCGTCGCCCGACCAGCCGTGGCGCTCGCGCGTGGGGCAGTCTGTGGGCACGTCGAGCGAGTTGCCCTTCGTGGACCACACGGTGCTCTCGAAGAAGCGGTTCAAGAGCTCGTTGGAGCACTCGAAGCTCCCGGTCTGGCGCATGTCGGAGTAGAGCGCAATGGCCGTGAGCGAGCCTTCTCCCAGCTGCACGTTCGTCTCGACCTCCACGTAGCGAAAGCCGAAGACGCAGAACGTGGTGCGGTAGTGGTTGTGCCCCTCACGGCACACATACTCCACCTGCTGGAGCGGCGTGGCAAAGCCCTCACGCGAGCACTGGATGTTCTTGAGCGTGAGGTTGCCGTCAGCGTCCAGCATCTCCCCACAGCGCAGGAGCACGTGCTGGCTCTCGTGGGCGTCAAAGTCCAGCTCTACCCAGCCGGCGATGTTCTGCCCCAGGTCAAAGAGCAGCCTGCCGTTGGGCGCCAGGGCGGGCGCAGGCGAGAAGCGCTCGTGCATCGTGATCGGCACGTTGTTCGAGGCCGTGGGGGCAACGTCATGACGAGCGTCGCGGGCATGCCCGGCGTAGCTGGGGGCGCGCGTGGCGTCGACCATCTCGCCGTCCTTGTTGTCGGCAAAGAGGATGGGGCCGTCACCTGACCACTGCCAGTCCGTATCTGTGGCAACACAATCAACGTGGCCGTCGGCATACGTCACCTCGAGCTGCGCCAGAAGCTTCGTCTGGGTGCCATACTGGTTGAGAAGTCCCCACGCGCCGCAGGACCCGCGATACCAGCCATCGGCAAGCTGGACCGTGAGCTCGTGCGCACCAGTCGCCAGCGCGGCAGTGACGTCGTAGGTCTGGTACTGGACGCGCTTGCGATAGTCCGTGTGGCCCGGAGCCATGCAGAGGTCCCCGACCTTCTCGCCGTCAATGCGTGCCTCGTAGAGGCCGCAGGCGGTGATGTAGAGACGTGCCCGCACCGGAGCCTTGCCCACGACGAACGCGCGGCAGAAGCAGTCCACGGGGTAGCGGCCCTCGAGGATGGGCTCGGTCACCACCTGGTCGGGGCTCGCGGGGCGCATGGCGGCGACCATCTGCCTGAAGTTGCCCAACGCACCTGCGCGTGGGGTGGGAACGTCGTAGTTGCCGCTGATCCAACGGGCGCACCAGTCATCTGCCGAGAGAAGCCCCTCCTCGATGCTTGCAAACTCGGACCAGGGACCGCAGGCGTCACCGTCGTCCCAGAGGCGCACGCGCCACGTGACGCGCTCGCGGCTGGCAAGGGCGGCACCGGGCCAGGCGATGCGCATGGAGGCGCTTGCGACCTTGCCCGTGTCCCAGAGCGTGGCACCCGCACCATCCTTGCATTCCACCTGGTAGGCGCTCTGGGAAAGACCGTCCTCGTCAATCCAGGCAAGCTCGGGGCACCTGACGTCTATGCCCAGGGGATTCGTGAGGCACGCTACGGTGAGGTTTGTGGCTCGCATGGCTAGCCCCCCTTGGCGGTGACGGCTGGCGCATCGGCCGCGCCAGAGGTCTCGTGACGCGCCTTGATCTCTTCCTGTTCCTGCTTGATGGTCTTCTCGACGTTCAGGCGGGAGAGCAGCACCACGATCACGATGGACGTGATGATGTCAAGCACCAGGAAAGAAGAAGACGAAGACGGCCTTGGTGACGTCGCTTTGCTGCGCGGCAACGGTGACGCCGTCCACGACGGAGGGCGGCACGTAGCCCGTGACGCCAAGCATGAGGTTGAAGACGCCGTTGGCAACGCCCACGCACACGGTCTGGATGATGGAGTAGGTGGCGCTGGAAAGACCGTCGCAGCGGAAGCCAAAGCGCCACTCGCAGTGATCAAGCACGTCGGCAAAGAGGGCCATGAAGACGTAGGAGGCCGGCAGGCACCCCACGTTCTTGATGAACTGGCCCACGAGGACCACGGGCATACTCGTGGGGAAGAGCGCGCAGACGGACGAGCCCACGGCCATGACCACAAAGCCCCAGAGCGTGGAGTTGCGCAGGCCGACGCGCTTGGCGACGGGCCACACGGCAAAGATGCCCAGGCCCATGGGGACGCCGCCGATCACGTTGATGAGCGTCAGGGTGATGCCGTCGTTGTAGGAGCCCAGCACATAGTTGCAAAAGTAGAGCAGCGACAGGTTCTTGAAGTTAAGGGAGAGCGTGTAGATGAGGAGGTAGAGCATCAGGATGACCCAGTACCTGTCGCCCATCACGGTGCGAACCTGCTCGCGGAAGGGCACGGGCTCCTCTGCCACCTGCTCGCCCTGCTCCTCGGTCACGCGCTCACGGGTGAAGTAGTACTCCATGAGGATGAGCGGCAGTGCGACGGCGCCCAAGATCCAGCCCATCACGGCCCATGCCGCCTGGTCGGCACCGATCACCGGCAGCACGAGCATGGGGAAGAGCATCGCGATGATGATGCCCGTGGCCATGGTCTGCGCGATGTTGTTCATCACCGAGAGCGAGCCGCGCGCCTCGGAGTCGTGCGTGGAGAGCGGCACCATGAGGTTGTGCGCCATGGTGTAGAGGGAGTTGGCACACAGGTAGAAGAGGTTGTAGCTCACCACCACCCAGAGGACCTCGGCAACAAGGCCCAGGTTGGGCACCGTGAAGCAGAGGACCGTGGTCGCAAGGAAGATGGGGGCCGAGACGAGCAGGTACGGGCGGGCCTTGCCCTGGCGCGTGTGCGTGCGCTCGATGAGCTTGCCCACCCAAAGGTTCACCACGGCGTTTGCAACCTTGGAGACAATCGGGAAGATGAGGAGGAAGAGCCCTCCCCAGAGCAGCGTGAGCCCCAGCACGTCGGTGTAGAACACGTTGAGGTAGCTGGCGAGAACCGAATTCACGAGTGCCGGGCCAACGGGTCCCACCAGGTAGCCTAAGATCTTCTCGGCCGGCCGCACCTCTTCTGACCTCACCCGAGAGTCAAAGACCGGTTTGTTGGCAAATGACAGTCGCAGGCCTCCCATGGCGTGTTTCCTCCCCTTCTCTGCGCCCTTATGGGCTTTCATCTCGTTATCCGTACTGTACGGGGCGGGAGAACCAAATTCTTACGTATTTGTGTTGTAGCTATCCGTTTTGTCATGAGACAAGGGCGAGACAAGGGGAAACTCCCTTTGTCTCATTTTGGATACTCGCGCATCTCGTCCGGGGAGTGCAGGGGGTTCCACACCTGTGCGAAGAACGGGTCAACCTTCGCACGGGCACCGTAGTTCCAGCTCTTGGCCTCGCAGGCCGGGCACCAATGGCCACCTTCAAGCACGAGGCGCGGGCTGGCCTCGAACTCGTGCCCAAACGCACAACGGAAGCGCAGCTTTGCTCGCCAGTCGCCCTTCTCCATGCTGGTGGAGAGAAGCCTGCCACCGCGGAACCCCGCGGCGCCACGCATGTCCCCCAGCGAGAGCTCCTCCTCGGGCTTGGACTCGTCGTAGCCGTGGTCGATTGGGACCACGTGGTCCCAATCGGTGAACCCGGGCATGCCGCTCACCCTCTCGGGCAGCGCCTCCCAGGCGGCGCTGCTGCCCCAGTAGGCATCGATCCTGTCTTCCATCCCCGCCTGGATGAAGTGGCGCGTGCCGTGGTCGGCGTCGAGCAGCTTGTCGAACGTCGACTTCTTGATGATCGAGCCCATGAGGCGCTGCCCGCCGGGGATTCGACAGAGAAGGCGCGCAAACCCTATGGCAGTGGGCCCCATGGCCCTGAGGTACTCGTCGTGGAAGTACTGCATGGAGTCGCTGCGGAAGTGGAGGAGGCCCTCGAGCCTGTCGGAGTCGAGGTAGTACTGGCCATGGAAGTTGCGGGTGGCAACGTACCTGTTGTCGATGACCGGGTCCAGGCTCGTGAAGCCCAGCTCACCGTAGAGCTTGCGGTACATGTCGACGGTGCTCACGTGGCAGCTCTCGCCGCCGCCGATGTTGTAGACGTGGCACCAGAACGAGGGATCGAGCGTACCCTTGGCGTCATAGGAGGCAAGGTGCGCCATGGCCCGGCCGGAGTCTCGGTCCGAGCAGTACTCGAGCACGTTGAAGAGGCAGTTGTGGAACTGGATCGCGCCTCGTACCTGCACCATCGCGGGCCCTATGATGCCCGTCTGGCGAAGGCTCGCCCAGCGCGCAAGGCCAGACTCGATCACGTAGCGCTCCGCAGCCACCTTGGACACGGCGTAGTAGTCAAACATGCTGGGCTTGATCGGGTCGCCCACGCGACCCCAATGGATGGGCGGCATGCGGTCGCCGGTCTCGGCCACGGTGCCGATGTAGACGAAGGCCGTGGCGTCGTCTTGCCCCAGCTCGTGGATCGTGTCGATGAGGCGTTTGGTGCCACCGAAGTTCACGCGCATGGCGGTCTTTGGATGGTAGTCGGCCGCCGGCGAGACAAACGCCGCAATGTGGAGGACGAGGTCTGTGCCCTCAAGGCAGCGACGCAGCGCCGCGTCGTCGTCGAGGTCGCCCCACACGACCTCAAGACCGCGCGTTCCCTCGAACGGTGCCATCTCGCCACGGTTCTTCTCGGAGTCACGCACCAAGACCACGAGGTCGTAGGCATCCCCGAGCTCCGGCACCATCTGCCTGAGCGACGCCATGCCCATGCCGCCCGAGGCTCCCGTCATGAGGACGCGCGCCTTTCTCGGCGTGTCGGGCTGCCCTGCAGTTGCCATGGCTACTCCCCCTTCATCGAGATGACGTCGGCCTTGTCGTCGGCAACGTCAAGCGAGAGGCGGATGGAGTCCCCAATGGCGGCATCGATGTCGTCGTCGGTCACACCCAGGGGCACGGCTCCCAGGCTCTTGTCGATGAAGAGCTCGGAGGTCTGGATGTCTGCGAACTTCACCATGTCGAGGCCGCCGTCGATGCCACTCCTCCTCTGGTCGCGGCGCAGCTTCCAGCCGCCGATGGCGTACATCCAGGTGGGAATGGTGCGAACGGGCTTCTCGGGGCAGCCCATGTACTTGTGGACATGGCGCAGCATCTCCTCCCACGTCATGTTCCACCAGCCAATGGGATAGCAGTTGCCGCTACGGTTGCGCTCGACGGCACCGGCGATGGCCTGCCCCACCTGGCGCACCGTGACCATGGCCGTACCGCCGCGGGTCCACAGGGTGGCACCCCTCATGCTGCGGACCTGCTCGACGAGAAACACCCACACAGGCTTTCGGCCGGGCTGCGTGCCAAAGATGTAGGGCAACTCGAGCACCGCGACGTCAAAGTCGGGCCCGGCAACGTCCATGGCGGCGTTCTCCTGGTCGATGCGGCCCCTGATGTAGGGGTGCCACTTCGTGAGCTGCATCTGTGGCCACTTCTTGGCAGCGTAGGCGAAGTAGCTGCCACAGATGGCAACGTGCTTGACGCCGCACTCCTTGGCGAGTGGCAGAAGGCGCCTGATGGGATCGATGTTGAACTTCTTGTAGAGGTCGTAGATGGGGGCCGGCCCCTCCACGCGCTCGTCGACGCCGGCGGCAAAGACAAAGGCGTCGCAGCCGCGCAGGTGGGAGCGCATCTCGTCATCGCTCATCCCGAGGTAGTTGCCAAACTCGATCTTCATCTCGGGCGGAAGCGTGGCCCCCTTGGGCACGGGCGGAAGCGCCAGCGCCGTAACCTCGTGACCGCGTGCGATAAGCTCGCGCGCCGCCTCGCTTCCCAGAAGTCCCGTTCCGCCAATCATGAAAGCCTTCATGGAGCACCTTCTCCTTACTTTGCCGAGCATCATCGAACTTCACCAAGAGTAGCCATGCCCGTGCAGCAGGGATATCTTTTGTGTCATCGTTTTGTAGGTTTGTCCTCATCCAGCGGCCGCGACCACGATTGGCGGAGAAGCCCTATGGACCTCGAGGGAATCGACTACCTGGCAACGCTCATGGCGAGCATCGCCGTTGTGCCCGCGCACGTCTATCAGCGAAACTCCCTGGCCTCGGCACACATCCCCGTGAGGCTTCCCGCAGACCCGCTCGCCCTGTGGGAAGAGCAGGCTCTCGACGTCGACGGCCCCGTTGGCTACGTTCCCGTCGACGACAATCTCTACCTCGGCGTTGTCGTTGCCGGAGACGCGCGGCTTGTGCTTGGGCCCATACCCGAGGCTCCCCTCCCGAGAGCCCAGATCACCGCCATGGCGGCCCAGCTCGGCGTCTCCCCCGCCGACCTGCCGCAGTTCACGGCCGGCATGCGCTCGCTCACCACGCTGCCGACACTCACCACCGTGCAGGTGCTCTGCGCCATCGCGTTTGCCACCAGCGGCGAGAGGGTCGACATCGACCAGGTGATGGTCCACGACGACGTGCAGCGCGTGCTCGACTCGAACCTCGCCAAGGAGGAGTTCCGGGCAAACGAGTTCTCCACACACGAGAGACCAGAAAACTCCTCGCTCAAGATCGAGGAGGTCGTATGCGCCCTCGTGCGGCAGGGCCGCCCGAACGAGCTGCGCGCGTACTTCTCGCGGCTCCCATCGTTCAGGGCAGGCGTGCTCTCCTCGAACCCCCTGCGCAACGCCAAGGACACCTTCATTGCCGCCACAACGGTCATCTCTCGAGCGGCAATCTCAGGCGGAATGGATCCGTGCAAGGCGCTTGCGCTCAGCGACTCCTACATCAACCGTTGCGAGCTTGCCGGAGACACCCAACGGGTGGGCGAGCTTGGCTACCACATGGCCGTCGAGTACGCCGAGCGCGTGGGTCGCCTGCGCCTGGGCGAGAACCCCTCCGAGCTCGTGCTTGGCGCCACAAACTACGTTCGTGCGCACATCTTCGAGCCCATCCGCACCGAGGACGTGGCCAAGGCGCTCTTTGTGAGCCGTGGGTTTCTCTCCACGCGCTTTAAGCAGGAAACGGGCATGGGGCTTGCAGACTACATACGGCACGAGAAGGTCGAAGAGGCAAAGTCGCTGCTCGCAAACACCGACCAATCGCTGCTCGACATCAGCACCTATTTGGGGTTCTGCTCCCAGAGCCACTTCAGCGAGGTGTTTCGACGCGAGACCGGCATGACCCCTCGTGCGTGGCGGTCGCACGGATAGGCAACGGATGTGCAGCACTCTTCGGGGCTGCGTCGGGAGTCCTGGGCCGCGACTGGCACGGGAGGATCCATGCGTGGCATGGAGCAGAGTTCCCTGCGCAGGTGGGCGACGCGCGCCGAGGCCCGCAACGCCGCCATCGACTGCATCGAGCGCCTCCACGACCGCAACCGCCCGCACACGACGATCGGCTAACAGGTGCCCGCGCAGGCGATGGACGCCCCCTTCGAAGGGACCAGGCCGGCTGTGGAGAACGCAGTGCCAAATCCGGCTTTCGTGGGGAAGGTGGCTGCTGAGCGATGGCTCAACTTTTTGTGTCCGAAATCTTGACACAGCTCAGCACACGTGGGACTGTCATACATGAGCCTTGAGCCTAAGACTGACGTTGCGGGAGCCAGCAATATCATCGATTATCGTTTGGTGAAGGAGAGTCCGATATATAAGGACCTTATCGCGGCGGGTATCGATGTGGCAGTGATGGGACCTCATCACTTCAATCACCTTTTTACTGCTGTAAATCAAAATTACGATATATGTGATTTACTACCTAAGGCTGACAAGTACTTCGATTTAATCAGTGAGTACAAGTTCACTTTCTTTTGCATGCCCCAAAGAAGCTCTCTTACCACTCAAGAAATCATTGAGCGGCATTGTTCCGACTGCGCCTCACCTGCAGAGAGTTCTCTGCAGTCTAATACAATAGATGCCTTATCAGCATCTATTGTGAAGTTTGAAATCGATCGTCACAGGTCCCACGACAATGGAGCGCCCTGTATATTTCATTACGATTTTCCTGTGCAGCAGGCCTATCGTGACTTCCTGAACACGATGGGAATAGACTTGGTGCTCTACAACGCTCGCCCCGTAGCGGTACGCATGATGAGCCATGAGTAGCCCTGGCAGGCCCGAGCTCCATAAAATAGTCGCCTTCTGCCTGGTGTCCAGCATGTGCCTCACGAGGGGGATCTATCTGGTCTACCTGGCAAGGGTGGGGCTCTCGTTTACCGAGGTCGCCGTGTACCAGGCCACATTCTCGGCCTCCACCGCCATTCTGGAGGTGCCGACGGGACTCGCGGGCGACTGGCTCGGCAAGAGGAGGGCGCTGCGCCTGGGGTCGCTCCTGCTCGCGTCCCACGCGCTCATGATGCTCGCGGTGCCCGTCGTTCCCTACGTCGCCGCGGCCGTCGTCGAGGCTACTGCCTACGCGTTCATTTCGGGATCCGATAGGGCCCTCCTGTACGAGGCCATGCAGGGTTCCGGAAGCGAGGGGAGGTACCTCCAGGTTTCGTCTCGTCTCATGGCGGCGGAGTCGCTCGTCTCGGGCGCCTCAATCGCGGCCGGTTCCCTGCTCACGGAGATCTCCTGGTCCCTCCCCTTCGTGCTGTCGGCAGCAGCCTGCGTGGCGCAGCTGGTGATCGCCGCGTCGATCCAACAGCACGACCCGCTCGCGCTCGAGCGGGTCGGGGGCGGAGAGGGCTGGACACTCGCCAGCCGGCTGAGGGGCGCGCTCGCCCCGATCGCCTCCTCCGCCGGCTTCGTCATCGTCATGTTCGGGCTGCTCGACGGGGTTTACGGGGGCTTCTACTCCCTCAACCAGCTGCTGTTCGATGGCCTGGGAATCGCGACCCCCGCCATCGGCGGGTTCTTCTCGGCGTCATACCTCGTCAACTCTGTGTCATACCTCGCTGCGGAGCGGCTCGCGGCGAAGGTCGGGAGGGGCCGCCTCCTCAGGGTCCTCGTTACCCTTGAGCTCGCCCTGCTCGCCCTGGCCCTGTGTCTGCACCGCCACCCGCTGCCCTTCGTCGCCGCAGCCTTCGTGGCGTGCGCCCTGCCGGAGATGATCTACGTGCTGGCGGAGTCCGACGTACAGGAGAGGGCCCCGGCCGAATACCGAAGCACCTCCCTGTCCCTCATGTCCCTCATGAACTCCCTTGCGTCCTCCCTGCTGTTCGTCGGGGCGGGACTCCTGCTGGACGGTGCCGGAGCGGGTGCGACCCTCGCGCTCGTCGTCGCGTGCGCCGCGGGAGTCACGGGAGCCTACCTCTTTTCCATACGGAGGTCTTACCATGTCATGGGTGACATCCGATGAGTTTCCCTCGGTGGCCACTGAGGAATCCCGGTACGACTATGACGGGATCCTAGTCGAGTCAGCTCTGTGGGATCCAGCCATGGGATCCGTCCCCAACCCCCAGAACAACGCCCTGGCGAAGGGCCTCATGGGGATCCACAGGCGCGAGTGCGTCCGTCGCAAGGTGTCCGCGGACCTCGAGCAGGCCCAAGCCGAGATCCTCGAGTGCATGGGAACCCTCTATGACAGGCGCAGGATGCACTCGGCGCCGGACCTCATGAGCCCTGCCGAGTTCGAGGCCGCCAACGTGGGAAAGAGTCGCCCACGGGCGGCATGGGACCTGTCAACGAAAACGAGGCAGATTCAGGCGCCCTACCGAACACCGCGGGTCCCAGAGCCATCCTGCCTGCATTGCGGCAACGTAGGACCTCTCATTGCACGATCGAGATTCAACCCCTAAGGCTCAGCCTGAATACCCCTCGTGAAGTGGCATCGCAGCATTTCGAAGACGGCATCTTCAGCCGTCTCAGCCACGATAGGCTGTGAATCGCCCTCGCCGTAATCAGTGGTGCGTTTTTGTCTTTCCCTGATAATCGGCCATGGCGGCGTCCATGCGCCTCTCGAAGTCAACCTCCGCGGCGCCCTTGTAGCCCAGGAAGGCGACCGACTCCACGTCGTCCCCGTCGAAGTACCGGCGGTGCTCGTCGTCCACGTCACCCAGCGGGTAGAGGCAGCCCGCGTACTCATGGGGGACGCCCTCCCGTGCGTCCCCGGCCATCCTGGCCACCACCATCCGCGGGAGCCGCTCACCCCTGGGCATCACAATAGGGCCCAGCGGAAGCCAGCCGATCCTTACCATACTCATCATGAATCACTCCCCTATCGACCTCCTGCCGGACAGGACCTCGCCGGCCCTGCGGATGGCGCCTCCGATCCTCCGCCTGGGGCGGCTGCGCCTGATGGCGCCCTCGATGTAGGCCCTGACCTCCCCCCACGGGGCGCCGAAGCCGCCCTTCAGGAGCAGGGTCTCGCCCAGCCGCTCGCTGCGCAGGACGGCCACGCCGCCGGGGTCCCCGTCCTCCAGCAGGTCGTGAACCTCCGACCAGGGCACGAGCTCCCCCGACGGGCCCCGCCGGACGCCGTCGGCGCACACGGCCGCCGAGAGGGGGACGGACCCGGCGGCCGGGCCGTCGCCGCCGGGCGGGGCCACCCTCGCCGGGACCAGGTAGCGGTCGTGCCACCTCTCCCTCCCGGCCCTGAGCGCGAGCACGCCAGCCCACCAGGGGTGCTCCTCTATGGCTGGGTCGTAGGGCGACCCGCCCCGCCCGGACGCCACCCACGCGAGGGAGAGCCGCGCGCGCGCACGCCACGCGGGCGAGGAGGGGTCCGGGTGCGCGCCGCGAAGCGCGCGGGCGACGCCGACCGCGCAGAGGAGCGCGGCGAGGAGCTCGAGGGCGCCGATCGCCATGGCGGCCGCCGCGACGCGGTCGGAGGCGAGGAAGCCCACGAGGTCGGCGGGCGTGGCCACGCGGGCCCGGGAGAGCGTGGCCCCCATGGGCACGAGGAACGGGAGGGCGATCAGCAGGTAGGCCCCACCGTTGCTCGCCAGGTCGCCCGCCATCCGCCCCGCGTGCGGTCCCATGTGCACGGCGAAGTAGCGGTAGAACGTGGCCTCGTCGTAGTCGAAGGACTCGGACCAGACAGCCTCACTACCCATGGCTCCCCTCCCCGCCGTCCAGCCAGCGCGTCAGCTCGTAGGGGTAGTACCTCCTCCCCTCGAGCGCCGAGTCGTCGACGCGCAGGCGGCGGGCTACCTCGGGCATGGGGTCGCCCCGCGAGTAGCTGGCCAGCGTCAGCTCGAGGAGGTCCCTCACGAGCCCCCCGCTCACCGACGCGACGCGGTCCTCGCGGACCTCGCCGCGCTCGAGCCAGCCCTCCGCCTCCCGCGCGAGCCTTCCCCTGCCCTCGATGAAGCGGTCGAAGTACGCCTCGTCCCTGTTCCAGTCCCTGACCATCGCCCGTTCCCGTCCTCTCCATACCGTCCCCCGGCCGGCCTGCCCGCCATGGTGGGTCCCCCCTCTGCTAGACCTCGGAAACATCGCAGGTGTGTCATCATCATTCTAGCGCCGCGAACGGGCGCGGGCCACGCCCCGGAGACTAGGGGCGAAGGGCGAACCGACGCCTCCCCTAACCCCTCCAGAGGGGGCCGACATCCGGAGGCATCGCCAAAAGTGCGCGTTTGACGCATGCGCGGAAGATGCCAACTGAGGAAACGCCGCGCGAGGCAACGGAAACGTACACTTTGGGCGGCACACCCCGAGTACATGCCCGCCGCGCGACAGCCGACCCCAAGAGCCGGGAAACCGGCCGCGGACGTTCCGACGCCGTGGGTGCCTTCTGCTCGCGTGTGGGCGCGATTCCCACCCGTGTGGGTGCCTTTCTCCTCATGTGGGTGTCAATCTCCCGGAATCGGCCCGCGGATCCGCAGGTCGCGGGGGGTCGGGCCGGGAGAATCGCACCCACATGAACCATATGGCACCCACACGGGACAGATCGCACCCACACGGGCGGCGGGCGGTGCACAGCCGTGACGGTGGCGCCACCGCTCTTCTGCCAACCGGTCGGTCGGCGATGCACCCGCCTCCAACCGGGCAACCGTTGGAAGAAGCGCGGGCTCCGCCGGCAGGCGGTTGCCCCACGCTGGATGGAACCCGTCCGCCACGCTCGCGCCAGAGGGCACCGTCGCACGGCCCGCCATACGCGGGCGCCAGCCCATGGCGCCCGGTGTAAGCCTGGCCCCTCACGACGGGCGCATGCCCGTCACCCGCACGGAACCACCGGGATCTGAGAGCTATCTCCCAGTTTTTGGGAGATAGCTCTCAATTTTTGGTAGCTACCTCCTAAGAACTGGGAGACAATGGGGCATGTCATCGGCAGTCGGAGGACAGGTTGGAAGAGTATCAGCGAAAGATCGTGGAGACCCTCTCCAGGCGGATGGGTGAGCCGCGGCGCTTCATGCAGATCCTGATAGGGCCGCGGCAGACCGGCAAGACCACCGCCATCAGGCAGGCGCTCGGCCACGTCGAGGTGCCCTACCACTATGCCGAGGTGCCCGACCGCGCCCAGACGGGCGACTGGATACGCGCGCACTGGCAGCGCGCACGCAACCTGATCCGCTCCAAGGGCGCCGCCGCGTTGCTCGTCATCGACGAGGTCCAGCTCGTCAGGGGCTGGTCGGACACGGTCAAGGCGCTGTGGGACGAGGACGCCTGGAATGGCGTGGACCTGCGCGTGGTGCTCACCGGCTCGTCCGCGACGCTCCTGCGCACGGGCCTGGGCGACTCCCTGGCGGGGCGCTTCGAGCTCATCCGCTGCACGCACTGGACGTACGCCGAGTGCCGCGAGGCGTTCGGCTACTCGTTGGACGACTTCCTGCTCTTCGGCGGCTACCCTGGTGCGGCGTCGTTGCGCGGCGACGGGGACCGCTGGCTCGCCTACCTGCAGGACGCCATCATAGACGCCAGCATCGACAACGACGTCGTCGCCATGGAGCAGGTCCGCAACCCGGCGCTCCTGCGGAGGCTGTTCTATCTGGGCGCCCCCTACTCCGCCCAGGAGGTCTCGTACCGCAAGCTGATCGGCCAGCTCGACGACCGGGGCAACACGGCGACCATCGCGCACTACCTGGGGCTGCTGGAGGTCGCGGGGCTGATGAGCGGCCTCCATAAGTACGACCCCAAGCTGCTGCGCCGCAGGGCCAGCTCACCACGCCTGCTCGTGCACGACACCGCGCTCATGACGGCCGCCTACGGAAGCGGGCGCGAGGGGCTGCTCACGGATGCCTCGAAGCGGGGGCATCTCGTGGAGAGCGCCGTCGGGGCGTACCTGCTCACGCGGGCCGCGACGGACGGCTTCGAGGTCTGCTGGTGGCGCGAGGGGAACAAGGAGGTGGACTTCGTGGTGTCCGATGGCCGCCACGTGACCGCCATCGAGGTGAAGAGCGGCCGCGTGAAGTCGACCGGGGGCCTGGAGGCCTTCTGCCTCGAGTATCCCGAGGCGCGCACGCTGGTGGTGGGCAGCGCCGCGTGCGGCGTGGGGGACTTCCTCATGGGGGACGTCGGCCTGCTCCCGTGACACAGACCTCGATCGTTCCGCGCCTGGCGCCGGCCGAGAGCGGCTCCCACCGCTTCCCTGGGTCTCCCCTGGGCCTCGGCGGGGCCGGCCGCCCATCTCGACCACAGGCCTTCGGCCCATGGGGCAGCTCATTGTTGGGCCAGCCCATGGACGCGCCTCTCTCACTCAGAGGGCTCTCGCCTCTGCATGGAGAGCACATAGCCATAGAGGTCCCCCTCCTCCCAGCCCTCATGAACCCTCTTCATGACCCTGATCACCGGCCAGCAGAAGCTCGTACCCCCATATTCGACCGTACAGTACAGCTCGCCTTGCGGGTCCTGGTCATCCGTGACCCAGCGGCCCCCGCACAGATGCTTGATCGTCTCCCCAACATAGGCACCCAGGGAAAAGACGATGGAGCCGCTCTTGCCTGCAAAAAGGGATGGGTTCTCGTCAATGAAACGCTCCACCTCCCTCATGGACTCCAAGGTGTGGTCCGCCTTGTATCCAGTCTTGTTCAGGTTGTCCGTGGCCCATTCGTCCGCAGCGTGCAAATCGGCAAGGAGGGAGTGATCGCTTGGGACATAGCTCGCCTCCGGCTGCCCCGCCGTTCGCTTCGCGAACTCGACCATGCGCATTTGCCCGCCATCCATATCGGTATATCCCAGCCCCGCGCTGCTCTCCGCGGGGCGGGGGTCAAAGCCCGCCGCGACGTCCGTTTGGTCATGCGCCGCGTTGCCCTTTTTCTTTCTCCACTTCTCAAACATCATGTAGCCCCCTCACGTCTTGCGAGGCCGCCATCAGGGCAGACCCGATCCGGGCGACCAAGCCGCCCGTCAGGCCCCCGTCAGTCGAACCTCTTCTTCCACACATAGCGAGCCAGCTTGGCGCACGCCGTGACGCCCGCCGCCATAAGAACCAGGACGGACACGCGCACCAAGATCCCACCAAACAACCATCCCCCGGCAAGCAGGGGATACCCAAAGAGCTTTGCGTATCCACCAACGTCACCGTTTGGAAGCGCTGCCATCTGCGAGAACTCCTCGCCAAAGTATAGCTGGAGGCCTCTCCCCTCCAGAAACAGGACAAGGACGACCAAGGGCAGCACGATGACGGGTTTTATGTACCTGGGGGCTCTTTTGCCTTCATGTGCCCACCTTCCAGAAGAGAAATGCCCGTGCCGCCGTCTGTGCCCGCTGCCCCTACAGGGGCCCCGCGGCTACGCCCTGCCCAGCTTCTTCGTCTCGGCGATGCCCGCGGCGGCGGCCTCGGGGTCGAGGTAGCGGCCGACGCCCCGCACGCGCAGGCCACCAAACGCGTCGCTCTCGAACTCGTAGACGCGCGGGACGCCGGTGGGCACGTTGACGGCCTTGTCCGTCCATGTGGACTCGCCGTGCCTCATGACCACTAGCGTCGCATTCCTCATGACAGACCCCCGCCCTGGCTCCCCCTCAGAGGAGCCGCCTCTTTGGCGACAAGCTCTGCGCCGTCGCGCTGGCGATGAAGTCCTCGAGTGGCTGCTCCTGTGGCAACCTCCTCTGCTTGGCGTAGTGGTAGAGGGCGTAGATGCCGTCCACGAGGGCCAGGAACACTATGAGGAGCCCCCCGGTGGCCGCCATGAACCACTCCGCCTCCCTCCGGCTGGCCACGAGCGCGTCATGGGAGAGGATCACGTTGCCGTCCTGGTCGAGTATCTGCTCACAGGAGAACCTGTTATTCGTACCCGTACCGATGCTCGTGCCGTATCCCCACACCAGCACCTTCCCTCCCGTGCGCTCGATCTCGCGGAGCCTCGTAACGTCTACGAAGTCCGCACTGCCCAGCAGCACATCGTCCCACACCCACCCGGTCCCTGGTCCGTGCTCGAGAGTCGCCATGTGGTAGACATCATCCTCCACGTGCACGTTGGTGGGCGTGACCTCGTAGGGGCCCGATCCCAGGCTGTCAATGTTCCGGAAGGGAGCAAAGAGGAAGGCAGCGACAAGGGCCGCGAGCAGGAGGGGGATAACGAGCAGGAAGGAGACTAGCTCGGTGCGCGAGTAGTAGCCGTGGGGCGGCTCAAACACGAGCTTGCCGCCATGGCGGGCGGCGAGCTCCTCATAGGCACGATCGGCAAAGACGTCCACACACTCCACCCGCACCTTGCCAAAGCGCACGGCGAGCTCCTGGGGACACCGCGAGACGCATGTCACCTCATCCCAGGTGAATGTGTAGCTCTTGCCGAGCGCGCCGCGATACCAGACCTTGTCGCCCTCCCACACAAGGCGGTAGTTGACCACCTCGATACAAGAGGCAGCGCTAAGCAGGAGCAGGGCACCGCCTAGGACGAGCGTAGGAGCCATAAGCGTTACGTCCCAGAGGCTGAAGAGGACTATCCCGCACAGGAAGGCTGACCCGCAGCCAAAGGCGACGCGCAGAAAGTATGGCCTCAGGCAGAGCACCCCACGCTGACGGGTGTTCTCGATGCCGGAGACCCCTTGGGGCGACATCGCAAATGGGTTGTTCCTCCGTTCCCACCTGCGATAGTTCGCGACGACGGAGGCGAGGCCTCCCCCATCGTGGGAGGCCTCCGCCGGGGAGGTGCCAAGATCATCCCGCTGGGCGAGCATGGACCTCAAGGGTTCGGGCGCATCCTTCTCAAAACGCGCAAGCCACAGCCTGGGTACCACACGCATGGTCACGTAGGCAAGAACAGCGGCCAAGGCCGCGGTTACAAAGAGCGCCGCCCAGAGCATTAGGTCTCCCCCTTACCGGCGCATCGAGAGGGGCATGCGCCCACCCCACGCTGCGTCACCATCTCGCTTGGGCCCGCTTCTGCTTGGCCTTCTCGACGTCAGCGACAAAGTCCTCGAGCGCCTGCGTCTGTGGGAGCCTCCTCTGCTTGAGGTACTCGTGCAGGCATGCGACGCCGATGATGAGGAGCATGACCCCTATGATGCCCGTCTCGACCACGATGAAGGTCGGCATGAGGGCCTCCTGGCCCGCCAGGTAGTCGTCATAGGAGAAGATCACGCCTCCGTCCTTGTCAAGCACCTGCCAGCAGATGAGCAAATTGCTTATCTTGCCATCCGTGTGCGACGCCCTTCCCCAGACCAGCACCGTGGTGCCCGACCGCTCGGCCTCATAGAGCCTGCCTGCGTCCACCTGGTCCGCCCGGCCGATGATGACATCGTCCCACCGCCACTCCTCGCGGGTGTCATGCTCGGGGACCGTCATGTGGTAGGTGCCATCCTCCACGTGCACGTTGGTGGGCGTGACCTCGTAGGGCCCCACCCCCTGCCTGTCAAGGCTCTGAACAGGATGCGGGAGGGTGAAGGCAAGAACGAAGGCCACGGACATCGCGACAGCCAGCAGGTACGAGCCCAATCCGGAACGGGTGTAGTAGGCATGGGGACGCTCAAAGACGAGGTCCCCATCGTTGCGTGCGGCAAACTCCTCGTAGGCCCGCCGTGCGAACGGGCCCCAGCACTCCACCCGCACCTTGCCAAAGCGTATGGCGAGCTCCTTAGGGCACCGCGAGACGGCCGTAGCATCCGCCCAGGTGAACTCATGGCTCTGTCCAAACGAGTTGCGGTACCAGACCTTGTCCCCATCCCAGACGAGTCGATAGTTGAGTGCCTGGGCGCCCATGCCAACTGCCATCGCGACCATGAACCCGCCAAAGACCAGGGCCCCCGATATCAGTGCAAAGTCAAGCAGGATAGCGAGAACGGAGGCGCACAGGAAGAACACGCCGCATACAAACGCTGTGCAAAGCAGGCCCGACCCAGCGCAACACAGGCCACGCTCGGGTGTGCTCACGACCCCACTGGCGTCCTTCGACGAGCTGTCGCAGCCGGCCTTGGAGAGCAGGTCCCTCAGAGCGCTCGGGGCATCCCTCGTGAGACCCGCGAACCAGATTCGTGGCGCACGGCGCACCAAAAGGTACAGAAGGACCGCAGCTACTGCCACCGTTATGCCGACCCAGAGCATGAGCGTCCACCTGCCTTGCCCAAAGCGACCTGGCCAGAGGCCAATGCGCCCATCCTACCAAAAGGGGCACCTTGCGCGCGTATGCGCGGACATAACGGCCCACAGAGTCGCGAAGGTCGCGGTCACGGCTGCGAAGATAGCCCAGATGAAGACGTGGCACGAGACGCATGCCGCCAAGATCCTGAGGAGGGACGCGGCATGGGAATACACCGTGAGCGATGACTGCATCCTGTGCGGAACCTGCGCACGGGTCTGCCCGGCGAACAACATCGTCGTAGGGGACACGGTGGAGTTCTCCGACCACTGCGAGGTCTGCTACGCCTGCCTGCACAACTGCCCTTAGGGCGCGATTCAACTGCCAGTCGAGGCGAACACCGTCCATTTCCGCAATGAGCACGTGAGCATTACGGACATCGTGCGCACAAACGGGTAGTGCCATGGCTCACGTCACATCAGAGGCACGTACGGGAGGTACTGCACAAATGGGCGGTGCTCATCTGCACGGTGCTGTTCGTTTCGATCGGATCAACCGGCTACCCGCTGCTGCTCCGAGGGCCCGCCAGGAAGGGAGGTCCGCTGCCATGCGTCATGGGCGGCCACGATCCTCTCGACCCAGCGCGCCTTCTGGCTGACCACGAAGCGCTCCTGGCTCGAGTCCGTCCGCACGATGAGCCATCGAACGGAAGCATGGCAGTCCGTGATGGAGCGCAGCGGGATCTCCAGCCTGCTGTTGGGGTGCAGGTTCACCCCATGGGCCCGAAACAGGAGGACCTCCGGCGTGAGCATCAGGTACCCCCCGTCCGTCTTCAAGCGCCCCACGCGATGGTTGGCGGGTCCCGCGTACAGGGCGTCTGCCGGCATGTCGCGCTCCATCTTGTTCGACATGAGCACGGTGAACAGCGTCAGGATACCCGTGAACAGCGCGCCGGCGAGGGCGCCCGTGGCAAGTCCCACCGCAAGGCTCGACATGATGGCCCCATAGCAAAGGCCCATAATGCCACCGTACAGGACAAACGACAGAGCGATCGACCACGCGCTGAGCGGTGGCTGCGCGTTGGGATTCCTCTTCATGCCCAGCAACCCTCCTCCTCATAGCCTCTGGTGTGTCGTCATTGTACGCGCCCGTCGGTCGTGATGCCTGGCGGGCAGGGGCCTGTCCTAGGTGGCACGCCGCACCGACCGGACGGCACGGCGGTGCAAGGACCTTAGCGAGCCGGGCGAACCATACCCCTGAGGCAACGGGCCCTTCTCGCTAGGCCTTGCTAGGCCTTGCGAATCGTGTGCTCCACCGTGAGCCTGGGGTACTGGGCGTTGAAGGCGTCCACGTCGCGCCGGGTGAGGCACGTGCGCGGGTGGGTCCAGACGGTCGCGCTCACCCCCTCGGTCTTCTTGGCCAGGATGTTGAGGGTGCCGGCGTCAACGTAGCCGTCCACCAGGATGATGCTGCCCTTGGCCCTCCGCACGAGGGACACCAGGAGCTCGAAGGCGTCCCAGACCTAGCCGTCGAAGAAGACCCTCTGCCGCGGCGACTCATGGATCCCCATGTAGTCGAAGACCTTTTGCATGCGCTCGCTAGGACGCTCGCGCCTTGTCGCTAAAGACGCCCCACAGGGGCGTCTTCCTAACGCTCCAAGCGTCGGTGGTCCTCTGGTACGCCAGCTGGCGGAGCTCCACTGCGCGGATCCGCTCGAACATGGCGGCATTGTCCGCAATGAAGTGGCGCATCTCGACGAAGGACTTCATGATCTGCACGCTCACGCGTACGGCGGTGTCGCTCCTGAGGACCGCCGAGAGCATGGCCACGCCCTGCTCGGTGTATGCGTAAGGTAGGTAGCGACGACCGCCAGTCGCGAATTTCCGCAGGTCATCGCTTGAGATGCCAATTTGGCACCTCAAATCTTCGTGCTCGTCTCGCGTGAGTTGGAAGCGGAAGTCCTCGGGGAACCGGTTCTCGTTGCGCTTGGCCGCGCGGTTCAGCGCGCTAGTTTCCACCCCATACAGCCTCGCCAGGTCGCTGTCGAGCATGACCTGCGTGTCACGCACGGTGTACGAGCACACCTGCGGCGTGTCCTACGCCAGCCGCGTGGACGACGCCACCCGCAAGGACATCGCGACGGTGGGCCGAGCGCAGGCTGAGCGCGTGATTGAGCTGGTCGAGGAGCTGTATGCCATGGAGAGGCCGTACACGATAGGCAATGCTGCGGCAGGGTTGGGGATGCCGGCATCCACGATCCGCTTCTACGAGAAGAACGGGCTCATACCCAAACCAGTGGCGTTCGAGCGACGGAAGGCGCCTGTTCGACGAGGATGACCTTGAGTGGATGCGCTTCGTGGAGTGGCTGAAGGTGTCGGGGATGCCCATAAGGGGGATTCGCGAGTACGTAAGGCTCTACATGGCTGGAGACTCCACCATCGAGGAGTGCCGCCGCATTGTCTGCGAACGCCGCGATGCCATCGACAGGCAGCTCAATGAGTTGGAGCTGGCTCGTGACTTCATCGAGTACAAGTGCTGGTTCCACGACGTGGCACGCGAGTCGGGCACGTGCGACACGCCACGCACCATGCCCTACGACGAGCCGCCCGACGACATCAGGCACAGAGAGGCACGGTAGGTACGGCACGCCTGGCATGACCGCTCGGTCGGGCTACCCCGGGAGGGCGTACGCGCTGGGTAGGTCAGTCTAAACGACTCACCCGATGATCCCACCCGATGGATTCTCATGCTCAATGGCCAGCATTGTCCGGATGATCCTGCCTGAATCCATATGATGTTGAGCAATCGTCGCGCGCTGTTCCATAGAGAACGACAGGTACGATCCCTCTCTCGTCCTCGCGATCAAGATCGCAAGGCTGCTCCGGATGTCGGTAGAGGAGGTCTTCTTCGAAGAGGTCCTTTCCCCGAGGACTGAACCGTTGCACGCAAGCCCCGGTTGGCTCGATTTCAGGAGGAGTCAACCGGAGTTCGCCCGAGAGCTGTCCCTACCACCAGAAAACGAACATGACGGCAAAGGGAAGGGCCGCACCGAGGAGGAAGATCACCGCAAAGATGTGGAACGACGTTGGGTAGATCCGGGGCATCCTGTAGGAGGGCCTGTCCGGGTCCCCCGGGGACTCGCCCTGTCTCTCGCGGCGGGCCAGCACCGTCACGAGGGTCAGGATGGAGACCACAACCCCTGTCGAAATGAGCAGCATGGCTCCCTCGCGCTCCCTACTTTAGGCGCACCCGCCATGGGTAAGCTGGCCAGTCCAATCCAGCGATGACCCCGCCTCTGCGAGGCTGGCGACGGCGCTCGCTCGCCGACGAATGCATGTAGCAGGAAGGATAGCACTGCACGCGCAGCCGCACAGGTCCAGGAGAAGATCGGGGCGAACGTCCAACCCACCATGCCATGACGCCCGAGGCCACGTGTGACGCTGACATAGCACTGGGCAGGGGGCGCCAGAACGGGCGTCCTACCGCATGAGCAGCACGATGATCAGAAAGAATGCGGCGCGGGAGCGCCAGGACGAGGAGCGTCGCCTTCCACGCGGGGAGCCCGCCGATCCGGTCGCGGAGGTCCCCGCGCCGCGAGCGGCGCACCGAACGCGAGGAGGGTGGCGCACATGCCCGCCTCCGACGTGGGGTCGATCGCCGACTTCCCCGTGAGCATGTATGCCACATACAGCCCCAGCCCGACGCAGTCGTGGGGGAAGTAGAATCGTGGGGAAGGTCCGATCGCACATGCCGGAGGTGAAGGTGACCGAACTCTACGAGCCCACGAGGGATGACCTGTGGTTCCGGCAGGCTCTCATGGCCGACCCGGAGACATGTCGTACAACGACGCGTGGGGAGGGACCATACCGTTCCCCGAGGAGGAGTGGGACGGCTGGTACGACTGGTGGCTGGCCCGCCACGATGGCGATCGCTTCCACCGCTACCTCGTGGATGCGGAGGGCGGCGACTTCGTCGGCGAGGTCGCCTATCACTACGACGAGTCGGGGCGGATGCACCTCGCCGGCGTCATCGTCATAGCGTCGAGGAGGGGCCGCGGCCCCTCTGCGAGTCCGCGAGGGAGAGGGGCGTCCGCGTGCTGTGGGACAGCATCGCCCCGGACAACCCCGCCATCGCGCTGTTCCTCGAGCAGGGCTTCGTCGGGGCAACAGAACCGACGAGGCCATCTGCCTCCGCAAGAACCTGCCCTGGGGACTCCTGCGGCAGCCTGCCCCCTCCCCGGGCTGGAGAAGCCGAGCGCCGCGAATGCCGCGGCGGCGTCCTCGAGGTCGACCCAGTCCGCGGCGTCCGCGTCGCCGATCTCGTCGTGCCCCACCTCGAGCGGGACCGTACACCACGGCTTGCCGAGGTAGGCGAGCCGGACGTCGAAGGGCCGCATGACGTACTCCTCCGGCACGCAGGGGCTGCGCGCCCCTCGCAGACGACCGAGCTCGCCGCATGGCCGCCATGGCCTCTCTCCCCGAGGGACGCGACAGGCCATCGTCTCATTCCTGCCAGCCCAGGGCGTCCTCCATCAGCAGGTCGAGCGCGCCGTCCTCGCCCAGGGTCATGCCGTCCACGTGGCCCGCGTCCTCGAGCGCCATCACGCGCCCTCCCCTCTGCCGGCAAGCCTCCGCTCGCACCAGTCGATCACGAGTTCGACGTCGCTCCGCTCCCCAATCCTGAACGAGAACCCGTCGTACTTATCCGGGAACTTCTCCCTGTAGCCCTTGGCGATGCCCATCGCGCCCCGGAGGTCCCCGAGGCAGATGCTCGCGATGCAGCCCGTGAGGCCGACGCCCTGCTCCAGAATCCTCCTGTAGAGCTCGTCCTCGTCGAATCCTATGGAGCCGAGGAAGGCCTCCGTGGCCGACAGGGCCCTGTCGGCCACGGAGGCCGCAAGGCCAGGCAGCGCCGCCTCATCGGGTGACTCGAGGCGAACCGTCTCCCGGTCCACAGTCGAATAACCGCCAGCGGTGAACGCACCTGTGGCCCTCAGGCTCATGCGCTCGTCGCTGTTGGACGACATACCCAGGATGTCCCACAGCACGTCATCCATCCGCAAGGTCTTCACGTAGGCGCAAAAGTCCACGGCCGGCTGCGTCGGCACGAGAGCGAACCACGCGTCCTCGAAGAAAGGACCATCCACCCTCCACACATCATCCCCCGTCAGTCTCCAGCCCCTCGCCCTTGCGATGTCACGCAGAGCCGATCGGAATTCCCTGTCGGCCGCCTTCGTCCCCGAGGGTCAGCAGCTGTATCTATGCGCCATGTTCCCCGCCTTCCTTATTTCGGACGTATCGAGCGTAATCGTGAACCCGGAAGCGTGCGCATTGCACCTCGTCAGCCTGCCGATCGACAAGGTCTCGTCCCCTCCCTATCGTAGGCTTTCGACCTCCTGGGGAACTCGCTGCCGCGCCAGTCCACGGATCTATCGGGGACGTCGTCCAGGGAGCGGCCGAGCTCACTAGCAATGGTCTCTCCCCTGCATGTGAAAAGAGCCGGGGAACGTCCCGGGCGCTTGGGGGCCCTTCCCTGCGGAGAAACCGATGACTGCCGCATGTGGGTGCGATTTACTGCGTGTGGGTGCCATATGCTCCGTGTGGGTGCGATTCTTCCGAAGTCATCCTCGGCGACCTGCGGCTCCGTGGGCCGATCCCGGGAGATTAGCACCCACACGCCGCGAATCGCACCCACACGGATGAGAACCGCACCCACACACGCCTCCGCCCGGGGCGGGTGCGGGCGGCGGGACAGGCGCCGCCCAGGCCAGCCTACTCCCCGCCGAGGATCTCGGGGACGGTCGTCGCGCGGTCGCGGGCCACGTCCCAGAAGCCCGTGAGGACCCCCTCCTCGTAGACCCAGGCGAGGTCCGTGCCGTAGGGCGCGCCGAAGACCTCGAGCAGCGCCCCGGCGAGCGGCGAGCACGCGAGCAGGGAGGACGCGGAGACGACCTGGAAGTTCGCGGGCTCGGAGACGTAGTCGTCATCGTCCGCGACGGAGTAGACCGTCCAGCCGTTGAGCTGGGGGATACGGCTCCGCTCGCGCCACGTGTAGCCTATGGGCGCGCCCTCCAGCACCCTGTCTGACACGACGAACCCGCCGTAGGCGGCGTCCCTATTCGCCATAGCCATACTCCCCTGCCACGTCGAGGAATCCATGTCTCCATCCGAACTCCCGTGCCCAGTCGAGCGAGGTCTTGCCCTGCGGGCCCGGCACCGTGGGGTCGGCGCCGGCCGCGAGCAGGGCGCGCCACACGGGCGCCAGCTCCTCGCTCGTCTTCTTGGCGTTGCATACCGAGAGCATGGGGGCGTCGTTGCCCCAGGCGTCGCGGCGGCCGACGTCGAGGCCCGCCGCGAGGAGCCTGCCGGTGAGCCACGCCAGACCCTCCGCCGTCCAGTTGTGGGCCCCCTGCTTGAGACACAGCATATAGGCGTCCTCGCCGTTGCGCGTGGCGAAGTTGGGGTCGCCGCCGTCGGCCAGGAGCCGCTCGACGATGCGCCTGCGCTCCCGCTCGTCCTGGGCGCCCCGGGACACCGCCATCCCGAGCAGGTTCACGCTCGGAACGACAGGCACGGCGTTGGGGTCGCCGCCATATGCCACCAGGAAGTCGTCGTAAGAGTCATACTTGGCGGAATCAAACTGATCAACTGACCCCATGTCATCACCCCTTGGCCTCGTACCGGTGGCTCCTGTTGGCGCTCGGTGCCTCCAGCTGGAAGTTGTCCGGATCGAGCTCGTGCTCCCTGAGCTGCTCGAGCGACCACTCCCCGGATCCGTGCCCCTCGAAGCCTCGCCAGTACTCCTCCCCTGGCACATGCCCGAAGCCGACCACGCCCAGGGGGCCTTACGCTCCCGGAGCGCCGCCCGCCCCGGCGATCCGCCCTATCAGGCCGTTGACCCAGGAGACCGCCCCGTCCGCCGTAGGGAGCACGTCAAGCCCCTCCGACTCGGCGGCGTAGATGCTGTCCCAGCCCTCGCCCTTCACCACGGTGGGCGGCCACCCCTGGAGCCTGCGGTACGCGAACAGCCGCTCGCACACCCTGCGAGCGGCGTCGTAGTCGATGCACTCTCCCACGGCGAGCTGCAGGTCGACGAGGTCGCGCGCCCGGTCGCTCCCCGGCGCACTCACCCTGTGCAGCTTCTGGGCGATCTGGTACGGGCCGGCCATGAGGGGGACGGGGCCGGGCGCGGGAAGGCCGACCCTGGCGAAGGCGCCCGCGACGTCCGGGGCGAGCTCGACGTCGGCCTGCTCCGCGTCGCCAATCTCGTCGTAGCCCACCTCCAGGCGGACCGTGCACCACGGCCGCCCCCGGTAGCTCAGCTTCACGTCGAACGGCCACATGACGTACTCGGCGGGGACGCCCCTAGGGTGTGCGGGCTCCCTGGGCGCGACGACGCCGGTGAAGCCCTCCCAACCCTCCTCGAGGGACTCCTCCAACCCCTGACGTACGCCTCCACCGGGGACGCGGTCGCGGTGTCGAGGTCGGACGTGAAGCGGGTCCCCTCGTCCCCGAGCCTCATCTTGAGGGCGCTCCCGCCCCTCACGACCCCGTCGGGCAGCATCCGGGCCACGACCGTGTTCGCGATGAGCGTCCTCATGCGCACGAACCGGTCGTCCCCGAACGCGCGCCGTATCGCCATGTCCAGGTTGCGCCTGCTGTTAGGCCTCTTCGCCATCTCCGTACTCTTCCTCCAGGGACTCCAGCTCGCCGCCGCGCAGGTAGCCGAGCCTGCGTCCCTCGCGCGCCGCCTCGACGAGGCGCGTCCTGCCGACGACGGGTTCCGCGGAGCGTATCGCGTCCGCGGCCCTCTGGGAGGAAATCCCGTCATAGAGGGCGCCCGGCCCGCCGCCCGGCACCCGCACGACGCGGAGGCCGTCGGGAAGCGACCTGCGCACCCTCCGGGAAGTCGCAACGAACACCCGGGAGGGGTCGGTCGGGAGTAGTCGTCGAGGCCCCTGCGCAGCTCCCATGCCTCCTGGTTAGCCGCGCTGCTCAGGGTCCTTATCTTCCCGCCCCCGACCCCTCCGGGATCCCCGTCGCTCATCGTCATTGGCATCGCCGATCGCTCCTCTCGTGTCGTGTCTCCCAACTCATGCGGCGGCGTCGGGGCCGCCCGCAGGTCACCCTCCCCGCGCCCACCTCTCGCCGCGCTCGCGCGCCCAGCGGACCGGCGGGACGGAGCATGCGATCTCGAGCTCCGTCTCCCCGTCCCCCAGCCTGCGTGTCCACTCGCCGGACTCCCGGAGCTCGCGCAGGGACGCGGACACGGCGGAGGGGTCGGCCCCGTCGAGGATGCCCAGGTCGAGCTCCCCCCGGGTCTCGCCGGGCAGGCGCGGGCCGATGGAGACCCTCACCCTCGAGGTCGGGGAGAGGATCCCGCTCTCGCTCGTGTAGGCGACCGGGGAGGACGGGGCCGGCTCGTGGCGCTCGCCGCCGGGGCGCTCCCACGCGGCGACCCTGTCGCGCCCCCAGCCAGACGCGGCGAGCGCCTCCACGGGGAGCGACAGGGCCGACAGGGCGACCGCCGCGAGGACGATCGCGCCCTCCACGGTGCCGTGCGCCCGCAGGAGCCCCGACAGCACCCACGCGGCGACGGCCGCGGAGGCCATCCTCCCCAGCGCCCTGCACAGGGACGCCGACGCGCGCCTACCCACGGCGCACCCCCGGGAGCACGGACTCGAGCACCGACCTCACGGCGCGGACGGCACCGTCGCCGGAGCCGGCCCCCATCCTGCCGAAGAGGACCAGGAGCCCCTCCGGGACGGGCGCCACCTGCGCTATGCCGCGCGCGCCTTCGGGCAGCGAGCACTCCGCGGAGACGCCCGACATGCCGTCGGCGTCCGGACCGAGCGCCTGCCCCCACTCGACCCCGGCCCCCTGCGAGCCCATCTTGGCCTCGATGAGCGCGAGGAGCTCCGGGGGACTGACTTGCGGCGCGACGAGCGTCGCCGCCACGAACCAGTTGGCTCCTTTGATGAGCGTGCCGACGCCCATGGCTTCCGCAAGGGGCTTCGCGCTCGCCCCATCGGGGACGGTCAGGCCGATGCCGCCGATCCGGATGCTGCCGCTCATGCCTGGCCCTCCTTCCCGAGCCACGAGAAGTCGCTGTGCCAGCTGGAGAAGCTGTCCTGGTCGAAGTGCTCCATGACCGTGCCGGTCGCGCCGTCCACGATGTCCACCGACATCGTGAAGCCCTCGCCGTGGGTCTCGTCCATCTGGATGACCGCCGCGTCGAAGGTCACGTTGAAGGCCGCGTCGTGCAGGGACGAGGCGGTGGCGCCGTCGCCCGCCGTGAGGGTGACGCGCCGGTGGTCGTCCGACACCTCCGCGGCGACGCCGCGCCTCCCGACGCTGTCGATGGCCCCCCGGAGCTCCTCCTTCCCCCACGCCAGCTGGTCCTCGACCTGCCGCGGGGTGGCGTAGGCCGTGACCGTGCCGTCCTCGTTGGCGTAGGCCGTCTCGCAGAACCGGGCGCCACCCCGGACCGAGGCGGCGAACCCTCGGGCGGTCATGCCCGACGCCGCGACGACCATCCGGGGGCACAGGACCTCGACGGTGCCCTCCGGCGCGACGCGCCCCGACTCCGGGACGATGGGCTGCGCCTCCACGTCCTCCCCATCGGGCTCCGCGTCCCCGCCGGTGGCGTCCGCGTCCCGCCCCTGCTCGTCGGAGTCCGCGTCCTGGCCCTGGGCGTCGTCGGGCCGGGCCTGGCCCTGGGCGTCGTCGGGCCGGGCCTGGCCCTGGGCAGCGGTTTCGCCGCCCTGCACGGCACGTGCCCAGTCAGCGAGCAGCGCGCCGCCCCCGGTAAGCAGCGCTATAGCCAACACGGCTGCGGCGACCCGCCACGGGCGCCTGATGAACTCCCTCATTTCTCTCCCCCATCCATCGGACGAGCCCCGGGACGGGCCCGTGCTCGCAACTGACACTCAAAGAGCAAGAATGGTAAGCAGGAACTCTATGAACGCCATGAAGTCCGCGGCCATCTCCGACCCGACGATGGCCGTCACGGCGAGCGTGGCGCCTATCGCAACGTCATCCATCACCTTCCCTAGATCTACATTTTTGCTGTACGAGGGAGACGTGACAGGAGTCACGCTGACTTCCCCCACCCCCTCCATGACAACCTCCGGCTGCGGCGGCGCGGGCTGAGCCCCTGTGGTCGTCACCTGCACCGTTTCCGTCGTCGTCCCCTTCGCGGAGTCCGTCTTCACGCTCGTCTCGTACGTCTCCTTCGCGGACGTCTGCCCTGTTTCGGAGTTTCTGCCAGAGGAAGTTGACTCGGTCCTCGTCACGCCATCCGGCGTGTTGTCGTCCGTGTGGGTCACGGTGAGCCACACCCACCCGTCCTCCGAGACAGAGCCCGACCCCTTCCAGCCGTTCCCGAGGTCGACCTCGCCCGACATCCCCACAACAGACGCACCCGAGCCGGTCATGCGCCCGAGCAGGGACCACCCGTCGCCCAGGTCGGCATCTATCCTGTAGCCCGAGCCGTCACCCTCCCTGTTCTCCTCGAGGAACTTCTGAATCAGCCCCTTGGCCCCCTCAGACATCTCCGATTCGCACGACCAGGTCACGGTCGTGCCGTCAGGCAGCGTGATCGTGATGGAGAAGTTCGCCTTCCCCGACACCTGGGCGGAGAACAGCCTCTCCATCATCTGCTTAATCGCATCGAGAGTTTTCCCACGGCTTTCGGCGTTGTTGTCAAACTCCTCCTTGCCTCCAGCTTTGTCGTATATGCCCTGCGTTGCATTTATCAGGAAGATGCTGAAGGCGCCGGTCGGCTGCCCGTCTTTCATACCTGCGGCAGAAAACGCCTCGGCGACCCCGTCCTCAGTCGAGTGCTCGTCCCACACGCGCGCGAGGGCCTCCGCCTCGGACGGGGTGAGGTCGTCCCCTCCGAGGAGCTTGGAGAGTGCGTCCCTGTCGATGCCGCCGTCGTGGTAGATACTCTGCGCGCACTCCTCGACCCTGCGCTCGAACACCGTGGAGTAGGCGTCGTCCACTCCCGCGGCCCAGGAGGTGTCCCCGTAGCCGTTGCCGGCGAGGTAGGACGACACCGAGTCGGCTGCGGACTTCATGGTGGAGACGGCGTCCTGGGCGGAGGAGTACGTGGAGGCGCTGTTCTCGTCGTACTCCTGCGCCTTCTTGAGGTCGTCCTCGTAGCCCTGCTTCTCCGCCTTGTCGCTCTCCAGCAGGGCCTCGTCGACCTGCGTGTTGACGTATGCAGTGGTGTCCTGGGACGTGCTCGCGCTGCTGGACGAGCTGCCGGAGGACCCGCTCGCGGACGTGCCGCCCGCGTTGGCGCGACTCTGGGCAATCCGCCTCTGGGTCTCCTCTATGTCGCTCTGGACGGCCTCTATCTTCTTCTGGAGCTCGTCCGTGTCGCAGACGCCGCTGGACGACTGGGGAAGCCCCCTGATTTCCTGCACGTCGGCCGTGCACGCTGAGTTCATGGCATCGAACGCGACGTAGTATGCCTTCGCGGCGGGCACCGCGAGGTCCCGGGCGACGCTCCGGATCGCCGCGTACCCCTCGCCGGCGAGCTCCGGCGACTGCAGGGCGTTGGACATCCTCGAGATCTGCTCCTCCGCGGCATCGACCTTGCCCGACAGGGACTCTGACTCCCCCTCCAGGGCCGAAGCCGTGGCCTCTATCGTCACCCTCGTCGTCATGCACTCCTTTGGCCCTCCGGTACGCCAGTCGCTCAGAGTCAGGGCGCCGCTCACGCGCGACACGGGAGACAGGCCCCGCAGGCACCGCGTGCCCCGTCACCATTGTAGTGCTCAGGAACGTTGTAGTGCTCAGGAACGCCGGGAGGAGCCGGGAATCCCTCCGCCCTCTCGTCGTTCGTCTCGTAGGGTCCCGTGCAGACGTGGCGGACGTGCGGCGAGCCGGGGCAGGCACTGGGCGTGGCCGGCGCGCGAAACTGGAGGGCCCCTGGTACATGCCCCGGTCGGTCACGCAGCGCGGCCTAGAGGATGGCGGGAGCTCCGGCATCTCGGCAACGGACCACGGGCATGCCCTCGATGGCCCTCGTCAGGCCTTCGTCCGCCATCATCGCGAGCCTCCCGGATCGTTCCGGACCTTCGGGCTGGTGCGGGACGCCACCTGTAACGATACTGCCCAAAATCTACTGACCAGCCATGCAACATCTTTGTTGGACAGTCGGACGGCTTCACCGTTTGCTCGCGGTCGAACAGTGGGGAAGCGCCACGGTACGGCCGTGGTACCATACGGGCGGGAGGAGACGAGCGAAGGCCGCCGCAGGGCGGCCCCGGGGAGGCGAGGCCGCATGGCTTCAGGTTGGCTCACCAGGCTCATGGTCCCCTCCGGGGAGTCGAGGTACGCCGGCCTGACCGCGCGGCAGGCGGCGGGAAGGTTCCTGGGCCGGCGCAGGCTCACCGTGGCCGCGTACGTGGTGGCGGTGTTCGTGCTGGCGTTCTCATGCCGTGCCTGGGCGGGCCCGGACATCGAGCACCCCGAGGCCATCGCCTTCTTCGTGGTGGCCCTCCTGGCTACCATCGCCTTGTTCGCGCTCCTGCTCATCCGCGACATCAGCGGGTTCTACGGGATACTCCACACCGACCTCGACCCCCAGAAGATGCTCGACGCCATCTCCATCGTCATGGAGAGGCGCAAGGGCAGGAAGTGGGCGCAGGCCACCTACGCCATAATCTGTGCCCAATGCTCCCAGCAGCTCGGCCGCGACGACGTCGCCCTCCAATGGGTCGACCACGCCGAGCGGGACCTCAGGCCGCGCACGGCGCAGAGGGTCCTGTGCTGCAACGTGCGCGCCAACGCCGCCCGTCACAGCGGTGACTACGAGGAGCTCGCCCGCATACGCGGGCAGGTGGAGGCGCTTCTCCAAACGAGCAGGAGAATGGCCAAGGCGGGCGCGCTGGTGCTTGCGGGCATAGACTTCGGCCTCGCGCTCGAGGCCGGCGACTGGGAGCGCTGCAACGAGGCGATCGGCACGATGCGGGAAACTGCGATCACGCCGATCCAGAGGCTGTCGCCCGACGTCGAAGCCGCCCGCCTCGCCGCGGCCCAGGGCGACCTGACGCTCGCGCGCGAGCGCTTCGCCTCCGTGGCGGCCCGGGGAGGGGGCATTCGGGCCGCGCGCGACGCCGCGGCCTGGCTCGCGGCGCACCCCGCCCAGGCTCGGGAGCCCGCAGCCGCGGCGGGACGGGCATAGCCTGGCGTGCCGCGCGGTCACGCCAGGCTGGAGGCCCCATCGGCGCGGGATCCCGCCGTGGGCGCGGTTCCCCACCCGTGTGGGTGCGATTCGCTACATGTGGGTGCCATTCTCCCGTGACCGGCCCACGGGGCCGCAGGTCGCGGGGGGCCGGGCCGGGCCGGGAGAATCGCACCCACACGGCGCAAATGGCACCCACACGCCTAGGGATGCGCCGACCGCGCTCCCCCGTACTCCTTCGTGACGGGCGCGTGCGCGTCGACCGCGGCGTCCAGGCGCAGCGACCCGTACTCCGCCGCGCCCGCGCCGCCGTCCGCGGGGCGCCCCAGGCGGCGCGCCGCCAGCTTT
>NZ_AWEZ01000068.1 GCF_000468755.1 Olsenella profusa F0195 | reverse complement strand
CAAGGGGGCCGTGGGCGGGACCTTCGAGAACGTGGTGGGGCGCGACTTCGGGGCCGACGGGCCCTGGGAGAAGATGGGGACCGACGTCACTGAGTCCGGGCGGCCGTGGGGAAGGGCCTACTTCGCGCCCGTCTACGACTTCGGCAGCAAGGAGATCGTCGCCTGGTCGACGTCGACGCACCCCGACATGGCGCAGCAGCATGAGCTGCTCGACCAGCTCATGTCCAAGAAGCCCGAGGGCGCCAGACCGACACTGCACTCGGACATGGGATGGCGGCACCGGCACGCGGAGTGGTGCGGCAGGCTGGAGGAGGCCGGCATCGTGCAGAGCATGTCCCGGAAGGGCAACTGCATCGACGACGGCGCGACGGAGCAGGTGTTCGGGCACCCGAGGGACGAGCTCTTCCGGAACCGGGTGTGGCCGAGCTTCGATGCGTTCAAGAGGGATCTCGACGCCTACATCATCCACTGGAACACGAGAAGGCGGCAGGTCAAACTGAGGGGACTGACCCCGGAGGAGTTCCGGAATCAGTCCCTGAATGCGGCTTAGTCTCTATTTGGCCGTCCAAGTTTTGGGACGCAGTTCAACCGACACGGGCATCATCTCGATGCGTTATAAAGTGCGAGTATGCTAGACCTCCATGCTCACCATGCGATTCCTGTCATAGTGAAGCTCAGGCACTTTCATCCTGCTCACGTCATAGATGACTGATTCGGGTAACACAAACCCGTTAGTGAATAGGTGCTCGTGCTTGAAGGGGGTATGCCAGATGAAATAGTCAGCGTTAGAGTTTCTGATGATGTCGAGAAACATTGCATCGGCAAAGAAATAATGTGGTCGTCCGCGCAAGGAGTCGCCCTTATGCACCCCACCCCTAATAGGTTCCATGCCCTCGAAATAACCAGTAGACTCATCGAAGACATAGAAGATGAGTTTGTATTCAGGATAGTTGTGTCGATAGTTTTCCGTATGCTTTGCGTGCTTTTCAACGATCCTTTTAAAGCCGTCAAGATACATGCTGTAGCTATGATCCTCGCTTGTCGGTAGATCCGTCTTTCCCAAGACGGTCAGCATGGCATCATCGGCGGCCATGTTTAGTAGTTCCTTAAGCTCCTTCCCATACCGTTTGATGATTTCGGTTTCATGAGCTCGCGCTGGGTTGATGACACCCTTCTTGTCACCGGGTCTCTCGTGGTCGTCAACGCGCATGGCTTCGAGCATAAGGGCATGCGCGGAGTTGATGAAATCCGGCGGAGGCGCATCTTTTCCAGAATGGTCTTCCCAACCTAGTTCATTGAGGACTACTGCGAGGATGGCCTCGACTTCATCATCCTCGGGAATAAGCGCACATAACTCACTCCTAAAGTCCGTGCGGAGATAGTCAAGTTGCTCCGCCTCGACGTCGAGCGAGTTCCTGATTCTGCCTTTCTTCTTTCCCATATCGCCCATCCAAAGTGCCGATAGTCTTTATTGAATATATTGTATATGGCACGACCGGATGCGAAGTAAATTGCTAACTGCTGCACTGCATCTACTTGCAAGTGGCTATTTAGCGATGAAATACAGTCTCTTTCGCAAGTGTTGAGGGTTAGATGGTTCCAAGACATGAGGTGGGATGTGAGCCCACCTTGACGGGAATAGTGCCAATGGAGCTGGTGTAAGTGAATTCGTGAGCAAGCGCCATCCAACGAGCGGACATCAGGCTCGCAGTCGTATGTCGAACCAGATACACCAAGTATGCGAAGTAGCCATAGACGTTAAAGAGACCGATCACAAATAAAGACAAGTTTAGGATTCTTTACTACTAATAAACCTATTTGCATGTCAGAGCAGCTCTAGATTGGTTTAATCCGGCACTAAAACCCTGCCTTATACTTAATCTATTGAAGCATTATGGGGTTACGCATTAAATGCATACCTTACATTCCATGAGATGGAGGCTTGTATGGCAAAAGAAATAGATGTCGATGGCGTCACATACAAGGTCATCAAACAGCTGGGCTAAGGTGGACAAGGTATGGTACATCTTGTCGAGTCTGGTGAGCAGCGTTATGCGATAAAGACGATTCAACTCCACAATGAAAAAAAGAAAAGTGGCAAGAGCAAGAATGACCGCCTTCGGGAGGAAGTCAAGTACTGCAGGAAGCTTCACTCACGACATGTCATCCAAATCATATCCGCAGAAGAAAAAGATGTTATGACAGGCAACAATCCTGGCAGACAGCTCCAGTACGTAATGCCATGCTTCGACGGCACTCTAAGAGATTGGACTTCAAAGAACGTCCCCATAGAACGGAAGTTCAATCTCCTACACCAGCTCTACGATGCGGTCTCCGCAATTCATGCCGACGGCGTGGTACATCGCGATATCAAACCAGAGAATATCCTTGTTGACTCAAAGGGGCTTCACCTCGTCTTGGCAGATTTCGGGATAGCCCATTTCGATGGATCCGGAAAGACATTAACGAAGGAACTGCTAGCAAATCGAGCGTACTTCGCTCCAGAGCAGATGAAGGACAAAGATCAGAAAGATGTCGGACCTGCCGCTGACATCTTCGCTCTTGGCCTAATAACGAATGAACTCTTTACGCTGAGCATCCCAAGAGGAAGCACTTTCAGGCGGATAGGAGACGTGTATCCGCTCTTGTCTGGACTCGACAGCCTCGTCGAGCGAATGATTCGTCAGAATCCGAGCAAGCGTATTTCGATTGCTTCTGCAAAAAGCGAGTTGAAGCGGGTTGCGTGCACTTATAGGGATTCTCTTTCCAATGTGGAGACTTACCTAAAGGATTGCAGTACGTCTGATTGGGAAGCCCGGCTGGCAGAGATGAAGCAAGACGCACTCGACAGAGAAGTTGCCGAGGAAGTATTGAAATCCATGGGACAACGAGACCTCGATGACTTCCTCACCAATCACATCGAAAAGCCTCAGGAGCTATCAGGAGCTGAGAAGACAAGATGGATACTCTACCATGCGAAATACCTAGTCAAAAACGATCGTGAGAAATACAGCTGCGAGAACATCCTCCATCGGCCTTCTAAACAAGAACTCCAATCTATCGAGGACAAGATTTACAGACAGGGAGCTGAGGAAGCTATCTTAGCTGGCCAGCTTTTGAAAACACTGTCTATCAGGGAATGGCAGTCCAGAAATTTGAACTATCATCACAATATCCGCTTCTGTCCAGATAAGGATTTGCTGTATGCCGCACAAAGCATCTGCTTTCTTGAGATGTGCAGAAAGAAGTTCGAATACGAGTCGAACACCTGTCGGTCAGTCAGCGGGCCTGATAGACAATCCGCGTATGACGATGGGCCCAACGAGGAGCAGCGGGCACAGCTGGATGCCTGGCTCTCAGAGAGGTGCTTCGCTCTCGGACTGATTACTGATTCAAAGACGGTACATGGCAAGATATGGAAGTACTTCATATCCTGTGGTAGCTATCACTGTACAGAACTGCTCGAAGCAACGAAGAAAGCCGAGCGACCATGGAATAATGCATTTTCTTCTGAGGAATCTGCAATGTGCCTTGCACACGATATGGCAATTCATCTGATATCGGTAACCCATCCGCATGAAGATCCAAGAAGGCGATTGGACGAATTCAATCTGTGGGAGCATGTTGAGCTCAGTAATGTCACTGATTGGCCGCTTGAAGCCTTTCTTGAGAAAAACAAGCAGGCGCGGGATTTAATCTCTGGGCCCTCTTTAGATGCGGACGGAGCGAAGGAAATCCTAGAGACTCTGAAGGAGCAGTACGACGGCGTGAACTTTGAAATCAGAGACAATGCAGCTATTGTAAACTTTGCTGATTCAGAGCAGTATAACCGCTTCTGTCATGAAGCTAAAGGGAAAGCAAGAGGACATTACATTTTCGAAGGTGATGTCATAGACATTCTCGTGCCAGCATTTAGTGGAGATGGATTAACTCAGCACATTTGGAGTTTAGGGTTTGACGTGAAGCATACTCTAGCCATGGTTCTCGGTTTACGAGATGTCAAATAGTTCCAGTTTGTCTATCACTTAACCAGTCGCAATTTTGCCAAAGTAGTGTCGAGAAAGTTAGTGCAAGCGTTTGGGTGTGCAAGCGGGTGGACCGTCTCGATACAAGACGACCACCTCCCAGAGTCTACAATCACAACAAGCCAGGTTCGGAGCGAATGGGCCGTTACGCAGATTTCCCGTAAGCCTAGCCGTTGTGTGCCAACAGGTTGTTGACACCCCGGACGTGACAGGGGGGTGTCCCTATAGTTCTGTCAAGGGGTCGGGATGAGAGCCTTGGACATTCTCGGTGACGGGTGGCTCCTCGTAGGGGACCCGGTCGCGCATGATCGCGTGGATCGCGCCGAGCCGCTTGCGTGCCACCGCCCTGAGCGCCTTGTTGTGGTGCAAGCCCCGGGGAGGCACTCGTCGCAGTGCCTCCCGAGCCTGTTCCGGGTGCCGACGAGCGAGTTACGGCTGAGGTGTAGAGGGTAACGTCTCTTACCGAGGATGAGGTAAGGAGTCCTTCCCATCGGCGGCAGGCGGAATTTCCCAGGGCCCGGTTGCCACTATTTCCCGCGTTGCGGTGCGCACTCCTTCCCACGTCCCGGTGACGAGAACTTCCAAGCGGATTGACGGGAGGAGGCATCATCGGTGCATCCTAGCGGTCGTGTCCGACCAAAGACCGACCGCCAGGAGCAACGAGATGATACGGGACAGGATGATCGAGGAGATACAGGAGCTGAAGCTCGCGGGGTACACGGCGCGCGAGGCCTACGACGCCCTAAGGACGCGCCGCAACAAGGTGCCGACGCTCAATGTATTCCGTCAAGTAAAAGTCGACAAAAACCGCTGTCGACTTTCGACACGCCCGCATTGGCACGCCTGTCTTGATTGACCAGAAGTCTGCCCTCTTTCCCAGCATCAGGGCGTTCTCCATTCGGTAGCTCGTGCCGTCGAACTCCACCAGCCTTCCTGTGCACACGAGCCTGTCGATGATTGCTGAGGCCATCTTGTCGTCGCCGAACACGGTGCCCCAGCGGCCGAGCTCGATGTTCGTGGCTGTCACCATGCTCTGGCCAGTCTCGGCAGCCGACACCACCCGGAACAGGAGACGCGCGCCGTCGACGTCCAGGGGGACGTGGCCGAGCTCGTCGATTATCAGCAGGTCCACGAATTCTAGGTCTTCCAGGGCCCTCCTCAGCGTTCCCCGCCCCTTTGCCTCGACGAGGTGCATCACCAGCTGAGCCGCCGTGCTGAACCTCACCGACTTGCCCGCGTTTGCCGCCGCGATGCCGATGGCGATGGCGAGGTGCGTCCTTCCGCGTCCGGTTTTGCCGTGGAACACGAGGTCCTGGCCCGCGTCGACGAGGGCGAGGGACCCGGGCTCGGGCTCCCCGTGCCCCTCGGGGAACGCGACCTGCGAGAGGTCGTAGCCCTCGAGCGGCTTTATCGCCGGGGACCTCGCCTTCCGCATGCGCTTCTCCAGCGCGTTTTGGGCCCTGACCTCCAGCTGCCTGGCCGCGATGCCGTCGACCGCCCGCAGGTCGGACATCGTCGCGTCCGCGAGAAACTCCTCGACCACGATAGCCGAGAAGCAGGGCTTCCTCGCGTTGGCCCCTATCGATGCCTCCAGCAACTTTCTATCCTCTGCCGTCGCCCTGCTCACGATGCCACCCCCATGAACTCGTCGTACTCGCTGAGGTCGGTGTCGACGTCGTGCTCGACCGCACCCGACGTCGCCCTCGCGGCGCCGGCCGCGACCGAGGCCTCGTCTATCCTGCCGGTCACAGCGAAAGCCGCCTCGACAGCCTGCAGGGTGGCGGTCCAGCCGGAGGTCTTGGCCCGGTCGCGCATGATCCTGAGCTCTGCCCTCAGCCCGTCCTTGCCCAGCGAGTCCATGTGCTCCCGCAGGCCGTCGGGCAGCGATGCCCTGACCAGGCTGCTCTCCCATGCCCCGGGATGCCATGCGAGCGCAGCGAGCTGGGCGGCGGGGTCGCCCGTGTCGGTCGGCGCGGCGCCGTACGCACGCCTGTGCTCGCACACGAGCTCGCCGTCGGAGGTGCACGCCTCGACCTTGGCGGCCCTAAGCCCCACGGTCGCCTTCTTGCCGGCAAGCGACGGGCGGGCCGGGTGGCGGTGGCGCCCCTTCTCGCCGACGGATGCCTTGCCCTTCTCGTCGGCGGCCCTGACGACGTACGTCACACGTCCAAACGGCTTCTCGGGAAGCCCGAGGAGCGCGAGGCGGCCCTCCTCGAACAGCTGCCTCTCCGGCTCTCCTTTGATCCAGTGCTCCTCGTCCGCCATCGACGTGCGCTTGTCCAGCAGCCGCAGGTCGGACGTGTCGGCGTTCCATACCTGCGGCACCGGAACGAAGAGGTTGCGGCGTATCGTGCCGACCTCGTTCTCGACGTCGCCCTTCTCGTGGCCAGAATGGGGATTGCAGAGCCTGTAGGCAAAGCCGTAGTGGGCGCCGCAGGCCTCGGACAGGCGCGTGGCCCTGATGATGTCGCACGTCTTCCTGCCGACGCCGGCCGCGCTGTCGAAGACGACCCTGGTGGGAACGCCGCCGACGTACTCGAAGACGCTCCTGAGGCCCTGGCACGCGCATTCGGCGTCCTCGCCCGGGGACACCTGCGCTAGGCCGACGTTCGAGAACGGAAACGCCACAACGAAGTACTTGAGCGTGGCCCCAATCCCGCGCACGTGGAAGTCGGCCTGCGCCTCGCCAGGCGCCCACACGAGGTCGAGGAGCCGCTCGCGCTGGGCGGGGCGCGCCTCCTTGGCTTTCCTGACGTACCTCTCGACGGTGCTGAGCGAGACGTGCGCGCCCTCTTCCTCGACGAGCCTGTCGTGGACGCGCTTCGCGGTGTGGCGCTGCTTAAAACCGGATCTCGCGTCATCGTCGAGCCACTGGTCGATCAGGGCCCTGTACGAGTCGAGCTTCGACGCGTGCTCCCTTGCGACCGGTACGCTCGGGCTGAAGTCGGCCTTGTCGCGGCACTCGTGGACGGTGTCGCGCGAGACCTCCGCGTCTCTGGCGATCTCGGCGGCCGAGGGCCCCTCGCGCCACCTGCGTCGTATAGAGTTCTGCTTGGACATGCCGGTCATTTCCTTTCAGGGCCTCCTTAAGTAGATACGAGCACTCTTAAGTTAGCCCCACTCGATGTGGTCGGCATGCCTGTTTGCGGGAAGCGTCGACTTTACGATGACGTTTTTGTCGACTTAGATATTACGGAACACAGCTCAAGACGGTTCGCAAGCACTACAACATGGACCGCGTCCCGGAGGACAGCCACGCAAGGGTCAGGAAGCAGGCCGCGTTCGACGTCGAGCCGCTCGCGTCGGCGATCGTCGGGATGCTGGAGGGGAACCCGGGCTGCTGCATGGGCTCGGTCTACGACGTGCTCGTGGAGCGCTTCGCGGAGACCGGCGGGATGGGCGCCCTTTGTGTTTTGTCAACACGATTTGAGC
>NZ_AWEZ01000067.1 GCF_000468755.1 Olsenella profusa F0195 | reverse complement strand
GCCCGGCAGCCAGGGGAAGGGCAGGCCGCGGTGGGTCCTGGGCCCCTCGAGGATCATCTCGTCGAACACGTTGCGGACGGAAGTCTCGCGCTCGATCGTGGCGCGCACCCCGAGGGTGGCGTAGACGAAGAGGGCCACCGCGAGCACCATGGCCCAGTAGGGGAGGCGGCGGAGGAACGTGCCGAGTCTCGAGGTGGAGGGTGCTTCCTCCTCCCTTTGCGGGCGAGTTGGACCTTTTGTGTCAGAGGTCATTTCTGTGCTCTTTCAACGCGTCACGGAACCCCTTCGTATCCTGGAGGTGCTCCTGCCTGCCAATGGTATCCTCCCTTTCCTCGATGCTGTTCGGTGTGTTGGGTACCAAGTGCTTGAAGAACAGGATACGCTCTTCATGAAAGAAGTCGTCGTGAGTGATCTCGACCTCTGTGTCTGTGCATGACAGCGGAATGTCCTCATGCTGGAGGCTCTCATAGATGGAGTTCACAATGTTGTCATAGCCATTAGGGTTGCTGAGGAACTCGTCGGCACGGTTGGTGGTACCCACAGCGATTTCGTTGCAGGCTTCCCGGCGTCGCCGACAGGCTCAAGGACGCCAAGGGCGCCGGGCCGGCCGCGACACGGCTTTTGGGGTGCAACGCATGGCGCGTCGAATGGGATAGTCTCCTGAAGGAGCTCACGGTAAGGGACGGCAAGAAAGCCTGGGTACACGAGCGCCTGCGCAAGGCGAGGCGGGGCCCAGCAAGCTGGTGTGCGGGGGGGCCGTCCACGTTCGGCGAGATGCAGCAGAGCACGGCGGCGAACGGCTCTCCACCAACAACGCCGTCGGGGGCGTCGACGCCAGGCTCAGTGACATGCCGCGGCTGCATCGGGGGCTGCCACTCATGCGCCGCGTCAAGGCCATCTTCTGGTGGCGCTACGTGTACGCCGAAAACCTGCTGCCCGCCGCCGAAATCATCCGCGCCATGCCCGCCGACGACGCGGACGGGTTGTCCACGGCCGCGCCAGGAGGCAACGATCGGGATGACGGAGCGCCCGAGGAATGCGGCGCCGGGATAGCCCGGAGCGAGGTCCACGTGCCCACGAATCACAGGCAGTGGATAATCGCCCATTACACACTTTCTGAAACATAGCCCTTAGTTTGATTACCAGTCAGAATGACATCGCTCCAAAACCGATTTTAATCTGTCTAAAGTGGTATACTTTCGGTATGACGAAAGGGGTGCGATGGAGCCGGAGATTCACCCGAACGCCCTGAAGCACCTCAGCCGGGGGGAGGTTCTCCAGGCGTGGGGGTCAGTGGCGAAGTGCATCATGCGCGAGAGCCCGCAGGAGCCCCCCAGATGGCTTCTGGTCGGATGGCTGGATGATGGGAGGGACGTGGAGCTGATAGCGGTCGAGACGGTCTCTGGTTGGCTCGTGATACACGCCATGGCGCCAGTGCAGGGGAAGTTCGCGAGGGAGATTGAGGCCGCTGAGAGGAGGTCACGATGAGCGAGAGGAAGTGGGTCGCGGCGAACGGTCAGGAGATAACCGAGGGGATGATTGGCCGCTGGTGCGACGCCTACGAGAAGGGCGAGTTCCCGGAGGGCGAGCGCAGCGTCGGGAGGGTCGTGTACGGCCGCCCACCGCTCTCGTCCGAGGGCACGGCCACGATCTCGGTCAAGGTACCGGTCGGCATGAAGCGCGCGGTCGAGCAGAGGGCCAAGAGCGCCGGCATGAGCACGAGCGCCTACGCCCGTGCCGCGCTGGCCGACAGGCTGCTGGGGGTCGAGTGACGCTCTGGCCCTTTGTCCCTTGGCCTCCAGGCGTGCATGCGCCCGCTAGGGGCCGGTTTGTGGCCACACGGCGGGCCTCTTGCGCGAAATGAGTTTGATTACCAGTCAGAACGACACCGTTCCAAAACGGGGACTCGCTCTTTAGTATTGCCATCACAAGAGGCGTGTTGCATGGCAATCGCGAGCTTCAGCCTTGCCCACTCGTCGGGATCGATGCCCAGCACTTGCGTGACAAAGGCATCGCCACTGACGAGTTGTCCATCATCTCCGATGCCCGATACTCTATCGGCAGTAATCTCCCACTTAGCACCACTGTAGTCCGTCTGTGACATGATCCTGAGTCACAACCAGTCGATGTACTGCTGGTCTGCATCGGGATAGTCGGAGTTGATGAGATCCGTCCAGGTACGTAGGCCTGTCTCCAGGGTAGTGGCAGCGCTGTCGTGCAGGGAGCTCCCAGGAATTCCCGCGCTCACATCCGAGATGCTCTGCAAGGAAACGCTACCAAGTGAACCGACGGAGCCTTCAAGCGCGGTTGCCCGGGCGTCAGCCGCCTCGATGCTGGAACGGATCTCGGCCTGGGACAGGGTCATATCCCTCTCCTGCACTGATGGTAGCCTAAGGTGCATGGTACAAGGTATTACGGTCCACTCAAGAGAGAGTGTCGCCTCATCAAAGGATGACGTTGGGGAGGCGATGACAGGCAAATGACGTGGGCTTGTAGGAGGGGCGAGAGGCGGAGGATGCCGCTGCTCGCGCCTATCGTTCGCGTTGTATAGAGATAGAGGAGCGCGAAGACGCACTGCGTATCCAGGAATGTCGCTTTGGGGAGGCGGTGGATGAGCTCCTGTACCGCCTGGGCCAGGGTGGGCAGCTCGTGGATGAGGTGCGTGAGGCTATGCCTTGCATGGTTCGTCAGGCTGCCTATGTCTTGGACGAGTTGAATGCCGCACAGCATGAGGCAGCACTGCGTTGCGACGAACGGCGCGATGAACTAGTACATGAGCGGAGGGCCCTCGAGCGCCAGCACGACCATGCGCGGGAGGCGTACCACCGCTCCCTGGAAACGCCCGGATATCGTTGGTGAGGGGCTACCGACCGGGCGCATCGAAGGCGAACGTCACGCGCCTGAGGAAGGGGTGGCCCGGTGCATAGATGGGCTGGGGGAAGGCGGCGTGGTGGATGGCGTCGGGGTAGAACTGCGCCTCGAGGGCGATGCCTGCCCCGTTGCCGTAGTGCGCGCCGGCCTTGCCGCGCGCGTCGAGGCCGCCCGCCGTGTACACTTGTAGGCCGGGCGCGTCGCAGGAGAGCGTCATGCGGACGCCCGTCTCGTTGCCCACCAGCGTGGCGGCACGCTCTACGCATTCCGCGTTGCTGAGCACGAAGTTGGTGTCCAGCCCCTGGGGCAGCCTCTGGAGGATGTCCCCCAGCGCATGGCCGCTCCTGAAGTCGTAGGGCGTGCCCGCCACGGGCGCGACCTCCCCCGTGGGGATGAGGGCGGCGTCCACGGGCGTGTAGGCCGCGCTCTCCAGCTGGAGGGTGTGGGCCATGGCGGTACCGGAGGCGTGGCCGTTGAGGTTCCAGTAGGCGTGGCTCGTGCTGTTGATGATGGTGGCCTCCGTGGCGCTGGCCTCGATGGTGAGCTCAAGGCGCTGGTCGTCGTGGAGCGTGTAGGTTGCGCGGACGTCCGCCGCGCCGGGGAAGCCCTGGTCGCCCGCCCGGCTCACGAGCTCGAGCGTCACGCTCGCGCCATCCGGCGTGTCGTGGGGGACCTCCCCCACCTGCCAGAGGCGCTCGTGCCAGGGGTGCGGTCCCGAGTGCAGGTTGTTGGGGCCATCGTTTGCGGCAAGGCGATGGGTGGTCCCCCCAAGCTCGAAGCGTGCCCCCGCGATGCGGTTGGCGTTGCGGCCCAGGATGGCCCCGATGCAGGCGCCGTTGTGCAGGTAGCCCGGCGCACCGTCGTAGCCCAGGGCCACGTCCACGAAGTTGCCCCTGCCATCGGGAACGACGACCGATTGGATGGCCGCGCCGACCTCGCAGATGCTCACGCTCATGCCTGAGGCGATGGAAAGCATATGCAGGCACACGGCCCTTCCGCTTTCTGTGGCACCGAACGGTCTGGTAAGGACAGCCATGACCTCTCCCATCGCACGAACCCTCTGCTGGCAGTATGCACCTCTGACATGTGCCGATGGGTCCGGACCTCCCAGCTTTCGGTGAGGCGCCCGTAGAGGTGGGTGAGAGCCCCCTCCTGTGCTAGGGTCGCTCTCGCACGAGCGGGAAGGTGGCCAGAGGGGCGAGGGCGTCAGTGGTCAGCGAGACGACGAGCAAGCCGGGGGTTCCCCGCGTCTTTACGGCCGCCTGGGGTGTGCTTGCGCTCAACGTGGCGCACTGCCTGCTCTGGGGGAGTGCCTTTCCCTGCGTCAAGCTACCGGCTGCCCTCCGTCGACGTGGCGGAGGCGGCGCGCGCGTCGACGAGGCACCGCCCATCCTTCGGGAGCCGGCTGGGGAACGTGGTGTGCCCGTACACCCCTATACGAAACGTGGCTCGGGTGTCGTGACATCGCGGGTGCACGGCCGCTCCTCCCGTACAATGGGAGGTACAGCCTGAAAGGAGCAGACCCATGCAGACACCCCAGTTTCACCTCATGACCGACTCACCCTGCGACTTCAGCCAACAGATGGTGGACGATGCCGACCTGGGCATGCTGCACTTCACGTATGCCGCCCGCGAGGGAGCTGCGGACGAGGGGATGAGCGGCGTGGATGACCTCTTCGTCTCGCGCACCCCCCACGAGTTCTACGAGGCCATCCGACATGGCGCATCGCTCATGACGTCGCAACCCTCGCAACTTGAGTTCGAGAGCGCGTTTCGGGAGTGCGCCAAGCTGGACATGCCCACCGTGTACCTCACGCTCTCCAGTGGGATATCCGGGTGCTATGAGGGTGCCTGCACGGCGCTCGCCCGCGTGAGGGAGGAGCTGGGCAGGCCCGACCTTCCCATCCATATCGTCGACACCAAGATCGGCTCGACGTCCCAGTACCTGCTGGTGGTAGAGGCCCTGCGCCAGCGCGACAAGGGGCTGACGGCCGAGGAGATGGTGGCCTGGGCCAAGGAGGCGCGCTACTTCGTGCAGACCATCTTCATGGTGGATGACCTCGATGCGCTGCACCGTGGCGGGCGTGTCCCCAAGAGCGTGGCCGTGGTGGGCGGTGCGCTCGACGTCAAACCGTTGCTCACGTTCGACCTGGATGGTGCCCTCAGCGTGATCGGCATTGCACGTGGACGCAAGAAGGGCCTCAAGAAGATGGCCTCGTTCTATGAGAAGAACCACAACACCGATCTGTTCTCGTCGGTGGTCGCCATCGGCAATGCGGACTGCCCCAAGGATGCCGAGCGTATGGCCGACATCATCCACAGGTCGGATGACACGGCCATCACCATGATCTCGACTATTGGGCCCACCATCGGCTGCCATGTGGGGGCAGGCATGGTGTCCTGCTGCTTCTGGGGCGAGGACCGACGAACCGGCGCATCCGTCTCGGACCAGATCGCCCAGAGCGTCCGCCACCACTAGCAGCGCGCCCGTCCCGCTCGAGTGCTCCGTTCGAGTCGTATGCAATTTCGCGGCGCCTCCATGTGAGTCGTATGCAAATTATCAGGCCCCCCAGCAGAAGTTGAGAAGGCATTAACTCATCTACCTGCGTAGGAAGAACAAGCGAGTCGCTCGCATGTGCGAACGACTCGCAAGGGGAAGCGGCAGGATTGCGAACGACTCGCCCATCGGATCTGTTAGTCGGCGGGGAGGACGTCCTTGCCATAGGTGTCGGAGAGGTACTGCCTGAAGTCGTCGGACCTCAGCACGTCCACGAGGGCCTTCACGCGCTCGTCGTTCTGGTTGGCGGGTGTCGTCACGATGTAGTTGGCGTACTGCTGCACGGCCACGCCCTCCGCGGACTCCACGGCGAGGGCGTCGGCCACGTGCATGCCCGCCTCGATGGCATAGTTGCCGTTGATGACGGCAAAGTCAACATCCTGCAGCTGGCGTGGGACGGCGGCCGCCTCCACCTCCACGAGCTTGATGCCGTGGGGGTTCCCGGCGATGTCGTTGGCCGTGGCCTCGTAGCTGTCGGGGTCGCTCAGCGTGATGATGCCCTCTTGCTGGAGCAGCAGCAGTGCGCGACCCTCGTTGGTGGCATCGTTGGGAACGGCGATCTGGGCACCGTCGGCGATGGCGGTAAGGTCCCTGGCCGTGCCGGCATAGATGCCGAACGGTTCGTAGTGGATGGCGGCGACGCCCACGAGGTCGGTGCCGTTCTCGGCATTGTAGTTGTTGAGATAGTTGATGTGCTGGAAATAGTTGGCGTCCACCTCGCCGGAGCTGGTCACCTGGTTGGGGATGATGTAGTCGGTGTACTCCTTGACCGTGAGGTCGATGCCCTGATCCTTCAGCTTGGGGGCCGCGAAGCCGTTGAGGATCTCGGCGTGCGGCGTGGGCGACGCGGCAACGGTGAGGGTCTTGGTGTCGCCGGAGGACGAGGGACTGGTGCCGCCAGAGCTGCCGCAGCCCGTGAGCACGCTGCCAAAGAGCAGGGCCCCCGCGCTGCCGGCGACGGTGGTGACGAAGTCTCTCCTGGTGATCTGGGACATGGTCGGTTCCTTTCCTTCTCTTCGGGTGGCTTGTCAGCGATGGTCGATTCGCTTGGCGATGAGGTTGCAGGTGCTCTGGATGAGCTGCACGAGCACGATGAGGAGCACGATGGTGACGACCATCATCTGGTCCTGGTAGCGGTAGTAGCCATAGCGGATGGCGATGTCGCCCAGGCCGCCGGCACCCACGGCCCCGGCGATGGCGGTGTAGCCCAGCACCGAGATGAGCGTGACGGCCACGCCACGCACGATGGAGGGCATGGCCTCGGGCAGCAGCGCCGAGAGCACGATGCGCGGCAGCGATGCCCCACAGGCCGCGGCAGCCTCGATGGAGTCGTGTGGGACCTCGGCCAGGGACTGCTCCACCATGCGCGCCACGAACGGGGCAGAGGAGAGCACGAGGGGGAAGATGACGCCCCGCACGCCCACGGTGGTGCCGGCAATCGCCTTGGTCACTGGGATGACGGAGACGATGAGGATGATGAACGGGATGGAGCGTGCCATGTTGACGACCCACCCCAGCACGGCGTTGAGCATGCGTCGGGGGCGCAGGCCACCGGGCGCCGTCACGTAGAGGACGACGCCGAGCGCAAGGCCGATCACGTACGCGAGCGCCGTGGAGAGGAGGAGCATGGCGAGCGTGTCGAGCGTGCCCTGCCCCAGGAGCGTCCCGTACTGCGACAGGAACGAAGCGGTCGTGTCAGTCATCCCAGCTCACCCTCCCGAGCAGTGCCTTTGCCGTCTCACTCTGCGGATGGGCGAACACCTCGTCCACCGTGCCCTGCTCCTCGAGGCGCCCGTGGGAGAGCACGGCCACGTGCCTGCACGCCTGGCGCACCACGTCCATGGAGTGCGTGATGATCACGATGGTGACGCCGGTCTCGGCATTGATCCTCGTGAGCAGTGAGAGCACCGACGCCGTGCTCGCGGGGTCGAGCGCGCTCGTGGCCTCGTCGCAGAGGATGTACTCGGGCTCGCAGGCGAGTGCGCGGGCGATGGCCACGCGCTGCTGCTGGCCACCGGAGAGCTGGGCGGGATAGGAGCCGGCCTTGTCTGCCAGCCCCACCTCGTCGAGCAGCGCTCGCGCACGCTCGCGGTTCTCCTTGGTCACATGGCCCGTACTCGCCCTGAAGGGAAAGCACACGTTCTCCAGGGCCGTCTTCTGTGCGAGCAGGCCAAAGCCCTGGAAGATCATGGCGACGCGTCGACGATAGCTGCGCAGCGCCGCCCCCGAGAGGTTCGTGACGTCCGTGCCGTCCACGATGACGCTGCCACTGGTGGGCCGCTCGAGCAGGTTGATGCAGCGCACGAGCGTGGACTTGCCGGCTCCGCTGATGCCGATGATGCCAAAGACGTCGCCATCGGGTATGTCGAGGGAGACATCGCCCAGGGCGTGTTCGTCCGTACCCCCCTCATAGATTTTGATGATATGCCGTAACGATATCAAGGAGTGCTCCTGACTGTTGTGCGATGTGCGTCATGTGGAAGTGCAGAGTATAGCAGTGCCAGCATGATGTCCGTAGTCCCTGTAGCGTATGGGCGAGGCAGCGGTGGCGTCAAGTCCAGCGCCCCTAGGGAAATCAGCTATCTGGCTATGGGATAGATCGATAGCCGACCGTGCCCCGACGGCCTTCCACGGATGTGGTGCGCCACCGGATAGAATGAGGGTACGCCGTAGGACGGAGGGGTGGATCATGCCGCAGGCGGCACTCTTTGACATGGACGGCCTTATGCTGGACACGGAGCCCTTGTGGACATGCAGCTGGGAGCCTGCCCTTTGTGCCCTTGGCAGGGCCAACATGCCCCCAGGGCTGCCCGATGAGATGCGTGGTGCTGGCCCTGCCGCCCGCCAGGAGGTGCTCGACCGTCACTTTGGCGCGAGGACGATTGACCAGGCCGCGCTCTGGGAGCGCGTCTGCGCCCACATGCTCGAGGTGTGCAGGGACGGCGCCCCCAAGAAGGCGGGCCTCATCGAGCTCCTTGACCATCTGCGCGAGCGGGGCGTGCCTCGCGCCGTCGCCTCGTCGAGCGCGAGGCCCATGATCGAGCGGCAGCTTGCCGCGGCTGGCATGGATGCCTGTTTTGACGTGGTGCTCTCGGGCGAGGAGGTCGTGCGCGGCAAGCCTGCGCCCGACGTGTTCCTCGAGGCGGCCCGTAGGTTGGGTGTGGCTCCCGCTTCGTCCCTCGTGCTTGAGGACAGCAAGAACGGCGTGCTCGCAGGGGCTGCCGGTGGCTTTGTGACCGTGCTCGTGCCCGACCTGGTCGCCCCTGACGACGAGATGCTCTCGGCCGCCTCCTTCGTGTGTCGCGACCTCCTCGAGGTGCGCAGGCTGCTGACGTCGGGGATCATTCGCTAGGCCTGTGCGCCAGCGGTCGAAACGACCGCGTTACGCTCTCGTAGCGTTCCCAATACCACCCGGAAGCCCTTGGGTAACGCCTGTGCCACGTTGGCGCAACCGAACGGTCACTCCCAGGCAATGCCCGCGTCCCATGCTGATACTCGTCCATTGACGGCTGGCATGGCCTCCGCGTGGCAACGAGCATCGACGCTCTCTGGCGCAACCCGCATGTCACGTGAGGGCATGCCCAGGCGAAAGGAGCGATCATGGTTGCAAGCGACACGGGATTCGTGCTGGTCTGTGCAGCGCTCGTGCTCCTCATGACCCCAGGGCTCGCCCTCTTCTACGGTGGCCTCGGTCGACGCAAGAACGTATCGAACAATATCATGGCCTCGTTCTGCATCATCGGTGTGGAGGTGGTGATGTGGGCGTTGTTTGGCTTCTCGCTTGCCTTTGGGGCAGACCATAGCGGCGTCATCGGAGGCCTTGACTTTCTGGGCCTCTCGGGGGTGGGGGTGGACGCCTCGAGCTACGCGCCGACGATTCCCTTCTTGGCGTACGCCCTCTTCCAGATGATGTTCGCCATCATCACGCCCGCCCTCATCACGGGCGCCATTGCGGGGCGCATGCGGCTCAAGGCGCTGCTCGCCTTCATCGTCCTGTGGACCATCGTGGTCTACTACCCCATAGCCCACATGGTGTGGGGCGCCGGTGGCATCCTTGCCGCGCTGGGCTCGATCGACTTTGCCGGTGGCAACGTGGTGCACATCAGTTCGGGCGTGAGCGCCCTCGTCCTCTGCGTCATCTTGGGCAGGCGCCAGGGGTACGAGCAGGTCAACTACCGCGTGCATAATATCCCACTCGTTGCCGTCGGTGCGGCGCTCCTGCTCTTTGGCTGGTTTGGCTTCAATGCGGGCAGCGCGCTCTCCGCGAGCGGCCTGGCGGTGCATGCCTTTGCGACCATGGCCATCAGCGCGGCGTCCGCAGAGCTCACCTGGATGCTCATGGATGTGGCAACGGACGGCAGGCCCACGCTCGTGGGTGCCTGCACGGGCCTCGTGATCGGTCTGGTGGCCATCACGCCGGGGTGCGGCTTCGTTCCGGTGTGGGCGGCGTTTCTCATCGGTGGCCTAGCGAGCCCCATCTGCTACCTTGCCGTCTCGGCCATCAAGCCCACGCTTGGCTATGATGATGCTCTCGACGCCTTTGGGTGCCATGGCGTCGGTGGTATGTGGGGTGGCATCGCCACCGGCCTCTTCGCCAGCCGGGACGTCAATCCTGCGCTGCATGTTGATGGCTCGGTCTTTGGTGACGCGCACCTGCTTGGCGCACAGCTCGTGGCCATGCTGGTCACCATCGCCCTTGCCATCATGGGCACGCTCGTCTGCGTTGGACTCACGAGGCTCGTCTGCGGTGGCTTGCGCGTGAGCGCCCGCGAGGAGCGCGTTGGCCTGGACCTTTCGCAGCAGGGAGAGCGTGCGTATCCTTCCTTCAACGGGCTTGACGACTAGGGGTGATCTTGATGGTCAAGGTAGAGGCGATCGTTCGCGAGGAATGCCTGGAAGATGCCAAGGATGCCCTCATGGGAATCGGGGTGCGTGGCCTCACGGTGAGCCAGGTGATGGGCTGTGGCACCCAGATGGGCTACAAGCGCAGGGTGCGTGGCACGAGCGTGAGCATGAACATGCTGCCCAAGGTCAAGCTCGAGATCGTGGTGAGCGACGAGGAGTGGGCAGACAGGGCCGTCCGGGCCATTTGCGAGGCGGCGCGTACCGGAGAGGTCGGCGATGGCAAGATCTTCGCCTATCGAGTGGATCGTGCCGTGCGCATCCGTACGGGCGAGGAGGGCATTGCTGCCATCCAGCCTGGTCCGGCCGTGGAGGAGCGCGACTAGCCGTCCTGCCCCCCTCTCCGTCCTTGCTCCCGTCCCTTCCTTGTCCCTCGGCTGTGCTAGGTTTTTTCCAGCTGTGCTGGGTTTCTTCCTGGCTGTGCTGAGTTTTCTCGCCCAAAATGTCTCCCGTGATGACTAGAGTCAGCACAGGAGACAAAAACGGCCGAAAAACCTAGCACAGCCGGAAGGAAACCCAGCACAACCAGGGGAGAAGCGGAGAAAACCCAGCATAAACGAGATGCGCGAGACGCGAGGTGAGGCATGTGCGGCACACTGCCAGAGGGGTTGAAGCTTGTGGAGCGGCCGGAGGGGCTGACGCTGTCGGGCAAAGCCATGGAGCTGCGGGCGGACTTCTCGCGGATGCTCCCACGCCTGCAGCCCCACCGGCTCTCGCGCGAGCTGTTGGTGCGTGCCGCCCGCGTGCGCGGGGGCGCAGCCACACCGCGCGCCGTGGATGCCACCGCTGGGTTGGGGGAGGACGCGCTGCTCCTTGCCGCCGCGGGCTTTGAGGTCACGCTCTTCGAGCACGATGCCGTGATCGCCGCGCTGCTGGCGGACGGGCTCGCCCGCGCCCGGAGACGGCCGGGGCTTGCCGAGGTGGTGGGGCGCATGCGGTTGGTCGTTGGCGACGGCGCCCGCGGCCTGCGCGAGATGGCCGCTGGGCCGTCGCTCGACGTGGTCTTTTTCGACCCCATGTTCCCTGCCCGCCGCAAGGATGCCTCAACCAGGAAGAAGCTGCAGATGCTCCGGCTGCTGGAGCGCCCTGCCGTGGACGAGGGAGCGTTGCTCGACGCCGCGCTTGCCGCCCACCCACGCAAGGTGGTCGTCAAGCGACCGCTCAAGGGCCCTCCGCTTGCGGGAAGGACGCCGAGCCACTCGCTCTCGGGCAAGGTCGTGCGCTACGACTGCATCGTGCTGCCCCGCTAGGCGCAGCGCCGTGGCCGGTCCTGCCCGTGCGACCGTCCTATCATGGGAGGGAAGCAGCCGCGTGAAAGGGAAGCGCCATGGATGACCTGTCCCCGCAGTTCCACTTTGTCCTTGCCTCCGACTCCCTCAAGGGGACGCTGTCCTCCGCTGAGGCGGAAGGACTCCTCGAGGCGGCGGCGCATGCCCACTTCCCCAACGCCACGTGCGCGTGCGTGCCCATGGCCGATGGCGGCGAGGGGACGGTGGACGCCGTCGTGGCGGCCATGGGCGGCGAGATGCGCTCGGTGCGCGTGCATGACCCTCTGGGGCGTCCCGTGGAGGCGCGCTACGGCCTTCTGGGATCCGGTCGTGCCATCATCGAGATGGCCGCGGCATCGGGCCTGACGCTGCTTGGCCCGGACGAGCGCAATCCCCTGCGCGCGTCGACCTACGGGACGGGCGAGCTCATCTCGGACGCCCTGATGCAGGGATGCACGGACGTCTCCCTTGCGGTGGGCGGCTCGGCCACCAACGACGGCGGCATGGGCTGCATGCGCGCGCTGGGCGCACGCTTTTTGGACGAGCACGGCAGCGAGCTCATGGGCAGCGGCGCCGACCTTGCCCATGTGCGGGCCATCGATGTCGGCCTGTTGCGCCGCTACGTCGCGGGCGCCCACTTCACCGTGATGTGCGATGTCGATAACCCCCTGGTAGGCGAGCTTGGTGCCACACGCGTCTTCGCCCCGCAGAAGGGGGCGACGCCGCAGCAGGTCGAGGAGCTCGAACGGGGGATGGCGCGCTATGCCGAGGTGCTCCGCTCCACGTTCCGCATGGGCGTGGATGCCGGTGCCCCGGGGTCCGGGGCCGCCGGCGGCCTGGGTCTCGCCTGTATGACGTTTCTGGGCGCCCGCGCACAGGGCGGCATAGACCGCGTGCTCGATCTGGTGGCGTTTGGTCGCCGCCTGCGGGGGGCAAGCCTCTGCATAACGGGCGAGGGCAGGCTGGATGCGCAGACGAGCCATGGCAAGGTGGTCTCGGGCGTGGCTGCGGCGTGCCAGCGCCGAGGGGTCCCCTGCGTGGCGCTCGTGGGCGTGGCCGAGCCGAACGTGTCGATTGCGGGGGTCTCGGCGGTGATTGCCGTCACGGAGGCGCCGGAGCTGCTTGATGCGGCCAGCATGCAGGCGCGCCTCGCCCATGCGCGCAGGCTCTACGCCCATCGTGCCAATCAGCTGTTTGCCGCGCTGAGCCTGGGGAGGTCGCTCGAGGCGCGCAGCCGGTAGCGGTGGGATATGGGCAGCTCCAGATCGGTTGCCACCAGGGCGTTGACGCCGGGGCGCCGCGGCCCCTCGGGCTTCTCGGGAAGGAGGTAGACGTGCGAGAAGGCCCGCGCGTAGGCGTCCACCGTCTCGCGAAGCGCCCGCGCCTTCCCGCCCTCGAGTGCACCCATCACGTTTGCCAGGTAGATGCCCTGGTCTGAGAGGTGGTCGCGCACGACGCGCGCGCCCTGTGCCCCGGTGAGCGCCCCCAGCGGCCGCTTGGCCCCGAACGCGTCGTTCACGATGAGGTCCCAGCGGCTCGCGCCGCGGCGCAGCACCTCCCAGCCGTCGTCGCAGATGACGCGTAGGCGCCCGTCGCGCTCGGCATGCGTGCGCGCCTCCAGCTCGTCGAGATAGAAGTACTGGCGTGCCAGCCTGATGACCCTGGGATCTATCTCCACGACATCGACGGTGGCCTGGGGCTGGTGTGCCACGAGCCACGTGGGAAACGAGAACCCGCCGCCGCCCAGCACGAGCGCGTCCGCCGGGTAGCAGGCGCCCAGCGTCTCCCGTGCGATGGCGATGACCTTGGCAAAGTACTGGTGGTAGAGGCACACGAGGTCGAAGTGGCGGCCCTCCTGGGTGTAGCAGATGCTCTGGTAGGTGCCGTTCACGTTGAGCATGCGCAGCTCGTCGCCGTCGGCATCCTCGCCGTCAAAGACGAGCGCCAGGCCAAACCTGCTGCGCCGCAGCTTGACCCCGCGCCTGTGGAGGATGAGCGCGCCGGCGAGGTAGGCGGCCGCGTCAAGGGCCATCAGGATGCAGATGACGATGATGATGCGCGAAGTCTGGGCCATGCGTTCCTCGTGTGGGGCCGTTGGGTGTGGCACCCATTGTCTAGATACTGTCGAAATTCCTATTATAGATTGTGGGGGCTAACGGCCCTCGGCTATACTGGCTGCTGCGAAACTGCACAAACGGGTGGGGTATGCCCCACATGCCATGCATGGAGGATGTCAATGATTCTGGGAATGGGGCCCGCCGAGCTCATCATCATCGTGGTCATAATCTTGATCATCTTTGGTCCCAAGAACCTGCCCAAGCTGGGCAAGTCGCTGGGTAAGACCGTCAAGAACATCCGCGAGGGCATGGACGGCGTGAACGAGGGCGGCGAGCCCACGTCCAAGGACGTGACGGACACCGTCGAGGAGGAGGCGGCCACCGAGACGGATGCCACCCCCACTGAGGCCCCCGCGGATGCGGTCGTCTTCTGCGCCAAGTGCGGTGCCAAGAACGCAGCCGACGCCGAGTTCTGCAGCAAGTGCGGCGCCCGGCTCGCCCACGAGAGCTAGAGGCCAGCGCCTCCGCGCGCACGGTTCGTAGGTAACGTCACCATAGAGAAAGCACAGCATGGATACACAGGAAGTCACGCTTACCCCGGAAGACCGCAAGCAGCTCGAGGACGAGCTCGCCCTGCTTGAGGGCGACAAGCGCAGCGAGATCATTGCCCAGCTCCAGGAGGCACGTGGCTTCGGCGACCTCTCCGAGAACGCGGAGTACGATGCGGCCAAGGAGGCCCAGTCCCAGAACGAGGCCCGCATCAACGAGATTCGTCACCTTCTCGCCACGGCAAAGGTGGTCGAGAACCGTCGTGGTGCCAAGTCCATTGCCATCGGCTCCACCGTGGAGCTCGTGGACGAGAAGGGCACAGCGCAGACCTATACGCTGGCGGGCACCACCCACACCGACTCGCTGCAGAACAAGATCTCCAACGAGTCGCCCCTTGGCGCAGCGCTCATCGGTCATGTGGCAGGCGATACGGTCTCCTTCGAGACCCCCTCGGGCAAGACCCGCAGCCTTACCGTCAAGAGGATCAACCGCTAGGTTCGCTGCCCGATCGCAGGATCGTACGTATGCGCCCCGTGTCCTCGTGGATGTGGGGCGCTCTTTTGCCGGGAGATCCGGCTGGAGGAGAGTCCAATGACCCAGAGCAAGATCGTAGGTGCCCCCGAGGTGAACATCAACGACGAGCGCGCCGTACGCCGTGCCAAGCGTCAGGCGCTCATCGACGCGGGCGTGAATCCCTACCCCATCAGGAGCACGGTCACCGCTCATGCCACCGAGCTCGAGGAGCGGTATGCCGGACTCGAGGATGGGGTGAGCACTGAGGACTCCTACAGCGTGGCCGGCCGGGTGAGGGCCCTGCGCAAGCAGGGCAAGGTGACCTTCGTCGTGCTGGAGGACGTCTCGGGGCAGATCCAGCTCTTCTGTCGCGTGAATGACCTGCCACAGGCGGATTGGGAGCTCCTGTCCCAGGTGGACCTGGGCGATATCATCGAAGCGACGGGCACCATCCTGCGCACCAGGCGTGGCCAGCTGTCCGTCTCGCCGGGGCGGGTGCGCCTGCTCTCAAAGAGCGTGCGGCCCCTGCCCGAGAAGTTCCATGGCCTGGCCGACCGCGAGCTGCGCTACCGGCAGCGCTACATCGACCTCATCATGAACCCCGAGGTGCGGGACACCTTCCGCAGGCGCAGCCAGATCGTCTCGACCATCCGTCGCCACATGGAGGCTGACGGCTACATGGAGGTCGAGACCCCCATGATGCATGCCATCCTGGGCGGCGCCAACGCCAAGCCCTTCGTGACGCACTTCAATGCGCTCGACCGTGACTTCTACCTGCGCATCGCCACCGAGCTACCGCTCAAGCGCCTCATCGTGGGCGGCATGGAGCGCGTGTTCGAGATCGGCCGCCAGTTTCGCAACGAGGGCATGGACCTCATGCACAACCCCGAGTTCACGAGCATGGAGGCCTACTGCGCCTACTCCGACCTCGAGGGCATGAAGAAGCTCAGCGAGGGGCTGTTCAAGGCCATCGCGCGCGAGGTCTGCGGGTGCGCGGAGGATCACGAGGTCATCGAGTACCAGGGCCAGCGGGTGGACATGAGCGGCACCTGGGCGTCGCGCTCGCTCTCGGAGGTCGCCTCTGCGGCCGTGGACGAGCGCGTGGACATGGACACGCCCGTCGAACACCTGCGCGAGCTCTGCGCGGCGCACGACATCGAGTGGCAGGAGGGTTGGGGCGCCGGCAAGCTCCTCTTCGAGCTCTATGACGGGCTGGGGGAGCCCACGCTCGTGAACCCCACCTTTGTGTGCGACTACCCCGAGGAGGTGAGCCCGCTTGCCAAGCGCAAGGAGGAGGACCCACGCCTCACCGACCGCTTCGAACTCGTGATCTGCGGCCATGAGTACGCGAACGCCTTCTCCGAGCTGAACGACCCCGTCGACCAGGCCGCACGCTTTGCCGCGCAGGTTGCCGCCAAGGGCCTGGGCGACGACGAGGCCATGGGCTACGACTACGACTACGTGCGGGCGCTGGAGTACGGCATGCCTCCCGTCGGCGGCATCGGCTATGGCATCGATCGCATGGTCATGCTCTTCTGCGACCAGCCCTCCATCCGCGACGTCCTGCTCTTCCCGCAGATGAAGCCCGAGGCCGTCACCAGGGCCGACATCGAGGCGCAGGTGGGGGGCGCCTTGGGTGCCGGCTTTGCCAGCGTGGACGAACTGGCGGCCAGCTGCGCCACGGGGGCCTCCGCGGACGCTGCGGCGCCCGCGACCACCAGGCTCGAGAGCGGCCTCACGCGTGACGCGGCACTCGAGCTGCTCGAGCGGTACAACGGGGACGAGTTCCACATCCAGCACGGGCTCACGCTCGAGGGCCTCATGCGCCACTACGCCGAGCAGTATGACCCCCAGAACGTGGAGTTCTGGAGCCAGGTGGGCCTGCTCCACGACCTCGACTGGGAGCGGTGGCCAGACGGGGCGCAGCACACCGTGAAAGCGGCCGAGCTGCTCGAGGAGGCTGGTGCCAGCCCCGCGCTGGCCCATGCCATCCAGACGCACAACTCTGACAACAACCCCGACCTGCCTGCGCCCGAGGCCAAGATGGAGAGGGTCCTCTTTGCCGTGGACGAGCTCTCGGGCCTCATCCAGGCGGCGGCGCGCATGAGGCCGTCTGGCTCCGTGCGTGACATGCCGCTCAGGTCGCTCAAAAAGAAGTTCAAGGACAGGCGCTTTGCCGCAGGGTGCGACCGCGACGTCATCCGCCGTGGCGCCGAGCTCAACGACCTGGACCTCAACGACCTGCTTGAGAGCGTGCTCGAGGCCATGAAGGCCATCGCACCCGTGGGCGACTACAACGCGAGGGAGGACGTGGCAGAGTAGGGGGACGGCGGGGCGACCCTAGGCCGTCGTGAGGCGCACCCGTATGGCGAGTGCCTTCCTGCCGTCCGCTGCGTCATCGAGGTGCGCATCGATCTTGCCGCCCATGGCCTGGACGAGTGCCGCGGCAATCGAGAGGCCGAGTCCCGACCCCCTGCCACCCCGTGCGCCATCAGCGCGATAGAAGCGTCCGAAGAGCCTGGCGGGATCGATGTCTGCGTCATCGGGGATGGGGTTCGAGAAGGTGATGGTCGGTCCGTCCTGCGTGATGGTGGGGGCACCACTTCCGTGTCGCAGCGCGTTGGCCGTCAGGTTGTCAAAGACGCGCCTCAGCGAGGTGGCATCCGCGAGCACGCGCGTGACGCCCGCGCCATCCTCCTCGAGCAGCACGATCGGCTCCCAGCCGCGCCGTTCGAACTCGGGGTAATGCGCCATGAGCACCTCGGCCGCCATCGGGGCCAACCCGATGGGTTCCAGCTCCAGCCTTAGGTCGGGGTCGCTCGCCTTGGTGTACGAGAACAGCTGGTCGAGCAGGGCGCGCGTGCCATCGATGCTCCTCATGGCCGCATCGACGTCACGTCCCCGTGACACCTCGTTCGCCTCGTCGCCCGCAAGCTGCAGGTATCCCTTTGCGCCGGCAAGCGGCGTGCGAATGTCATGAGAGAGGCTGGCCAGGTCACGTCTGAAGGCATGCTCGCGCCGCTGCGCCTCGACGCGCTCATGCTGCAGGACGTCGAGCTTGTCGTTCATGTCCTCGGCGAGCCGTCGTGCCGTAGGGCTGGGGCCGTGCACCGTCAGCCGGTTGTTGCTCCGTTCGTCGCGCGAACGCAGGAGTCGGGCCATGTGGCCCAACTCCCGCTCGTATGCCAGGGCGGCGAGCGTCGCCCCCAGCGCGACGCCTATGACGACTGCAAGGATCACGATCCCCCTATCCCTGCCGGGACCATCACGGCTAGTGTATGTCGCGATGGGGCACCACGAGAAGCGTCACTGCCAGCAGCATCGCGATGCCTACCGCGACCGTCACGCTCACGTGGGCCAATGGAGCGAGCGTGACGCCCTCGAGGGAGCTCTGGAACAGCCGGGTGACACCGCCCGAGCCGAGCAGCATGGCGGACTGGTGCGGAAGCCACTGTACGATGGCATCGAAGGCCTCCGAGCGAAGCAGGCCACCCAGGGTGGAGACCAGGCTGCTGGCAATGCCGCCCGCCACAACGCAGGCAGTGATGACCCCTGCGAGCCTTGACTGGAAGAACCAGGTCGCCACGCAGCAGAGCAGCACGTAGAGGAACGTCAGCAGCCAGGAGAGGACGATCCAGGCCATGAGCCTGCCCGGATCCTCGGCCTGGAACCCAAAGCCCGCTAGACGCATGGATGCCCAGAAGAGCGCCAGGAAGAGGAGCGTCCATACGAGCGTGAGCACCAGCATCGTCATCACCTTGCCGACATAGTAGCGCCGACGGCTTATGCCGGCGGGCAGGAGCCCCCGTATGAATCCCGTCGAGAAGTCCTCCGAAACGAAGACCGAGAGGAAGAGCGAGAGGACAAGCAATACGCTGAAGGGGTTTGCGATGGCCGACAGTTCCAACGACTGACCGGGTCCGCCATCTGCCTCCATGAACGTGGTGGCAAACGCGGATTGGGCTTCCTGACTCGCCGCCTCGGCGCTCTCGCCCTCACCATTCTGGCTCGCGCTGATCTTGATGCCCGTGTCTGTGTCGGTCGTGCCTGCGGTGTCGGTGCCGTGTCCCGCGGCGTTACCAACCAGATAGAGCACGCTTGCGGCAATGATGGCAACGAGGGCCACGTAGGTTACGAGCATCCAGCACCACATCCGGCGACCCCGACGCACGTCCGATGCGATGAGGCTAAACATGAGTCTCTCCCTTCTCCATGAGCTCGACGAAGTAGTCCTCTATGTCGCGGCTGTGCATGCCTATCTCAAGGGGGATGAGACCGTTGGCGTGCAGGATGCGCGCCACCTCCTCGGTGGTAGGCAGCCCACCGGATGACGTGGCCGTGAGCGAGATCGCATCGGTGCCCCCAAGCGAGAGGTGCACGTTGGGGAGCTCCCGTTCGAGTACGGCCACGGTCCTCGGGGGGTTGGTCGTGCGGAGGTGAATGGAATCTCCGCAGGCTGCGCGCATCTCCGCATCGGTGAACTCGCTCACGATGCGGCCCCGGCTGATGACGCCGAAGCGGTCGACAACGCGATTGAGCTGGTCGATGACGTGCGAGCTGATGACGATCGTCATGCTGTGGTTGGCCGCGAGCCCTCGCAGCATCTCGCGCGTCGAGCGTGCCGCCTCGGGGTCGAGGCCATTGAGGGGCTCATCGAGAAGCAGGAGGTCGGGCGCGCCGATGAGGGCCAGGGCGATGCCGAGTCGCTGCTTCATGCCCAGCGAGAACCCCTTCACGTGTCGCTTGGCCACCTCGGTAAGCCCCACGAGGGCGAGCAGGCCCTGGCACTGCGCCTTGGCGCGCACGATGCCGAGTGCCGTGGCCTTCGTCATGAGGTTGTCCAGGGCCGAGAGGCCACCGATGATCCCCGGCATCTCGATGAGCGTGCCGATGGGTATGTCGGGCGTCCGGCGCCTGCCAAAGAGCAGCACCTCTCCCGACGTGGGCGTCACGAGTCCCGATGCCAGCTTCATGGTCGTCGACTTGCCGGAGCCGTTCTTGCCCACAAAGCCGTAGATGCTGCCTCGCGGTACGTGCATGTCGAGCGCATCCACGGCCCTCGTGGAGCCATACAGCTTGGTGAGCGCGCGCGTCTCGAGTGCGTCCATGCCTTCCTCCCCTGTCGTCGTGTCCAGCCTACGCCGCCTACGATATGCCCCAAGGCTTGGCAAACCACAAAGCAGGTCTAAGGAAAGCCTAAAGAGTGGGTGCGTCGAGCTTGAAGCCGATGCCCCATACGGTCTTGATGTAGCCGTCGGTCCCGGTGGGACGCAGCTTCTTGCGGAGGTTGGAGACGTGCACCGTCACCGCGTTGTCGTCGGGGGCGAAGTCCTCGTGCCACACGCGCTCGAAGATCTCGCGCTTGGAGTAGGCGCGTCGCGGATGGCGTGCGAGCAGCTCGCAGATGCCGAACTCGGTCCTGGTGAGCTCGATGTGCTGGTCTGCCGCCGTCAGCACGCGCGAGGCGACGTCAAGCGCCCATGCGCCAACGCGGAGGACATCGCCGTCGCCCTCCTGAGGCCGGCCCCCCGCGGATCCCTGCCTCCGGCTGCGTCTGAGCAGCGCCCGCACCCTCAGCTCGAGCTCCTCGAGGTCGAAGGGCTTCACCAGGTAGTCATCGGCGCCCAGGCGCAGGAGCCCCACGCGGTCCTCCACGGTCGCGCGTGCGGAGACCACGATGACGGGAATGTCGGGGATGTGCTCGCGCGCGTTGGCGATGACCTGCTCGCCCGTCATGCCGGGCAGCATGAGGTCACAGATGAGGAGGTCGAACGCGCTGCGGTCGAGGTCCATGACGGCCTCGGTACCCGAGAACGCCTGCATGCAGGAGAGGCCATGGTTGTCCAGGTAGCGGGTCATGATGGTGCTGATGTCGGCATCGTCCTCTGCGATGAGGATGAGGGGCGTGTCAGCTTGTGGGGGCATGTGGCACCTTTCCGGCGCGGTTCCGTGGGTCGTTGCGCTCTGTCCATCGTAGCCTGAACGACACAGCGCTGCAGGCGTCCGCGTCCCGCAGGGCATTGGTGCCGTTGGCGGGAGCCCGCCTTGAGTCAGCCACATTGGCGGCGCATAATGATGGGCATTCGAGACGAGACCTGAGTGGAAGGGCACCGGATGGGGATCTGGTGGCTGACCGGAGGGGACGGCTATGGAAGAGAGGCTGCGTCCATCGCGCCTGGCGCGTGACGGGTCATGCTAAAGGTCGCCATCTACGGCAAGGGCGGCATCGGCAAGTCCACGATAACGAGCAACCTGGCGGCCGCGCTTTCGACCCTGGGCAGGCGTGTCGTGCAGATCGGCTGCGACCCCAAGGCCGACTCCACCATCAACCTCCTGGGCGGCCAACCCCTGCGCCCGGTGATGGACCATCTGCGCGACGAGGACGAGGAGCCCACGTCCATCGAGGACGTCTCGAGCCGGGGCTTTGGGGACGTCCTCTGCATCGAGACGGGTGGCCCCACGCCGGGGCTGGGGTGTGCCGGCCGTGGCATCATCGCCACGTTCAACCTGCTCGAGGAGCTGCGCCTCCTTGAGACCTGTGAGCCTGACGTCGTACTCTACGACGTGCTGGGCGACGTGGTGTGCGGCGGCTTTGCCGCGCCCATCCGCGAGGGCTATGCCGAGAAGGTCCTCATCGTCACCAGTGGCGAGAGGATGGCGCTGTACGCGGCGGGCAACATCAACGCGGCCGTGCGCAACTTCGAGGACCGCGGCTATGCGCGGGTGGCGGGCCTCATCCTCAACCGCCGCAACGTGCCGGACGAGTACGGGAAGGTCAAGGCCTTCGCGGATGCCCATGGCCTGGCGATCGTGGGCGACATCCCACGATCGGACGACATCAACCGCTGTGAGGACGAGGGCAGGACGGTCATCGAAGGCAACCCCGCGCTGCCCATCTCCCGCACCTTCCTCGACCTTGCCCAACGCCTCCTCGCAGGGGAGGGCACGCCATGAGCGTCACCCCCGTCTCCTACACCGTCTCCGAGCTCTGGGCGCGCGGGCGCGACGACATCCCCGACGACTTCGTCTCCGGCAGGCACCTCATCTACAGCTCGCCGGCCGCCCTGGCCTTCAACTCTCCGGGGGCGGAGGGCTTTGGCGTCAAGCGCGCGGGCCTCGCCATTCCCGGCTCGGTCATGCTCGTCGTGTCGCCGGGGTGCTGCGGCCGCAACACCAGTTCCGTCTCCGAGCTACCGGGCTATGAGAACCGCTTCTTCTATCTCGAGATGAGTGAGACCGACCTCATCACGTCCCGTCACCTCAGGCGCATCCCCCAGGCGGTACGGGCGCTGTGCGAGAGCCTGCCCACGGTGCCCTCGGTCGTGATGGTCTGCGTCACCTGCGTGGACGCCCTGCTCGGCACCGACATGGAGCGCGTGTGCCATGCGGCGCAGGACGAGGCGGGCGTTCCCGTGCGTCCCTGCTATATGTACGCCCTCACGCGCGAGGGCACAAGGCCGCCCATGGTCAGCGTGCGCCAGTCGCTCTACTCCCTGCTGGAGCCCGCCGAGAGGGACGCGCGCGCCTGCAACCTGCTGGGACACTTCGCGCCCATCGAGGAGGGGTCCGACCTCAAGGCGCTGCTCGCCCAGGCTGGCCTGCGCCACGTGCGCGAGGTCTCGACGGCAGCGGACTTCGCCGGCTTCCAGGGCATGGCCGAGGCCAACTTCAACCTCGTGCTCGATCCAGAGGCCGCCCCTGCCGCGCAGGACCTCGAGCGCCGCCTGGGGATCCCCTGGATCGAGCTCACACGCCTCTACGAGGAGGATCGCATCCATGCCCAGTACGACGCGCTGGCCACGGCGCTGGGCGTGAGCTTTGACCAGGGGCCTTGGCAGGCGCGGGCGCGCGGTGCCCTGCGCTCCTTCCGCGAGCGTCATCCGCGCGAGGTCTTCGCGGTGGGCGAGGGCTCCAACGCCAACCCGTTCGAGCTGGCGCTGGCCCTGGTGCGCCAGGGCTGCTCCGTGCGCGAGGTCTTTGGCACCGTCACGCCAGGGCAGTACGTCTACCTGCGCCATCTTGCGGACCTCTCGCCCCAGACGCGCGTGTACTCCAACCTCGAGCCCACGATGATCGGCTATGACCCTGCAGGCACCGGCGTCACGCTCACCATCGGCCGCGATGCTGGCTACTACCACCCCGCCTGCCCAAACCTCGCATGGGACGGCGACGAGCAGCCTTTTGGCTACACGGCGGTGAGCGGCCTCTTTGGCGCGCTGGATCACCTGCTCTCCCATGGGGACGAGGGCCGTGGCGTGCATGGGGCCATCTCGCTTGCCGGGGAGCGGCGCGGACGGGCCGCCTGTCGTCGCGTTCCCGCCCCCGATGCCGCCCCTGCGCTGCGGCCCCTCGACGCGCGGCACTGCGTGCGCGGCCTGCGCCGGATGCTCACCCCCTTCGCACCGGACCAGTCTGGGGCGGCCTCCGTGCTCTATGGCATGGGCGGCATCACGGTGGTGGTGGATGCGGGCGGCTGTGTGGGCAACATCTGCGGCTTTGACGAGCCGCGTTGGTTTGCCCAGAGGGACGCCATCTTCAGCGCGGGCCTGCGGGACATGGATGCCATCCTTGGTCGCGATGACCTGTTGGTGCAGAAGCTCGAGCTGGCGCACCGGCAGCTGGGTGGCCGCTTCGTTGCGCTCGTGGGCACGCCGGTACCGGCGGTGATAGGCACGGACCTCACCGCGCTCTGTCACCTGGCCGAACGGCGCTGCGGCCTTCCGACCATCGCCCTCAAGACCAATGGCATGGACCTCTATGACCGAGGTGCAGAGGCTGCCTACCTGGTGCTCCTCACCAGGTTTGTCGAAGGAGCCCCCGAGCGACCCGTGACGGAGGAGGGTCGCATCGGCGTCTGGGGCGCCACGCCGCTCGACGTCTCTGATCCCGATGGCGCCGCGGCCCTCGAGCGGCGGCTGCGTCTTGATGGCTGGCGGCGCGTCACCGTCTTTGGCATGGGCGCCACCCTCGACGAGCTGCGCACGGCCGGTGCGGCCGAGCGCAACATCGTCGTGTCACCCGCGGGGCTCAAGGCGGCCCAATGGCTCCAGCGCCGCTTCGGCACGCCCTATGATGTCGACTATCCGCTGGCGGATGCCCTCATCCCCCGCATCGCGTGGGCGGGCCATCGCGTGCTGGTGGTCCACCAGCAGGTGGCGGCCCATGCCATCCGAACGCGGCTGCTCGCTCGCGGCGCCTCGGACGTCATCGTGGCGAGCTTCTTCATGCAGCCGGATGAGGCCCGCCGCGATGGCGACCTGCATCTGCGCGAGGAGGGTGACGTCGCGGCGGCGGTCCGTGCGGCCCGCCCCACCGCCATCCTCGCCGACGTCACGCTGCGCAAGCTGGTGGGCGACTTCGCGGGTGACTTCTTTGACGAGACGCACTATGCGCTCTCGGGGCATCTCGTGCGGACGTAGAGGACGACATGGCTGCGATGACGACACATGCCGCGACGCCCCATGAGACGGGCACCTCAGCGCACGAGGCGCTCGTGACGCGCCTCGTGCGCTGCTTCGGCATCGTGCAGGGCGTGGGGTTTCGTCCCACGGTCGCACGGCACGCGGTCGGGGCGGGGGTGTGTGGCACGGTCTGCAACAAGGGCCCCTACGTCGAGATCATCGCGCAGGGCAGCCCCGAGCGGGTCGCGCGCTTCACGGACCTCGTCCGGCGCCATCCACCTCGGCGGGCCGATGTCATCAAGGTTGACGAGTGGGACGTCCCTGCCGGTACGGCCCGACGCTACGACACCTTCTCGATCGTCGGGAGCGAGCGGGCGCGCGGCGCCATCTTCGTCTCGCCCGACATCGCCATCTGCGACGACTGTGCGCGCGAGCTCTTTGACCCCACCAACCGCCGCTACCTGCATCCCTTCATCAACTGCACGTGCTGTGGGCCGCGTCTCACGATTCTGGACGCGCTGCCCTATGATCGTGAGCGGACGAGCATGGCGGCGTTCCCTCTGTGCCCCGACTGCGCGCGCGAGTACCTGGACCCCTCGTCGCGTCGCTACGACGCGCAGCCGGTCTGCTGCAACGACTGTGGTCCCGAGGAGTACCTGCTGGGGCGCGACGAGCGCGGGCACGCGGCCATCAGCGCGGCGCGGCGCGCGCTCGCCGCCGGCGGCATCGTGGCCGTCAAGGGCGTCGGGGGCTTCCACCTGTGCTGTGACGCCACCAATGAGAGGGCTGTGAGCCTGCTGCGCCGGCGCAAGCGCCGTCCGCGGAAGCCCCTTGCTGTCATGATGGGCAGCGAGGGGGTCGTCCACCGCGAATGCACTCTCTCGGCGGCGCAGGAGGAGGTGCTGCGCGGCCACCAGCGGCCCATCGTCCTGCTGCGACGTCGGGCGGGCGGGCTGCTCGCGCCGAGCGTCGCCCCGGGCAACCCCAGCGTGGGCGTCATGCTGCCCTATGCGCCGATACAGCTCCTGCTCTTTCGCTACGATGACGACGTCCAGGTGCCCGACTGCCTGGTCATGACCAGCGGTAACGTCTCGGGGGCACCCATCTGCCGGGACGAGGGGGATGCGCGGGACGAGCTCGCGGGCCTTGCCGACCTCATCCTGTCGCACGACCGCCCGATCCGCACGCGTGCGGACGACTCGGTCATGGACCTCTTCGAGGGCGAGCCCTACATGATCCGTCGCTCGCGCGGCTATGCGCCGCTGCCCGTGGTGCTCTCGCAGCGCCTCGCGCGGGGTGTGGAGGACGTTTGCGTGCTGGCCGTGGGAGGCGAGCTCAAGAACACCTTCTGCATCGGCAGGGGAGACCTCTTCTACCCCTCCGCCCATGTGGGTGACCTGAGCGACCTGCGCACCGTGCGGGCGCTCGAGGAGTCCGTGCGCCGCATGGAGACGCTCCTGGAGGCACATCCCCAGGCCATCGCCTGTGACCTGCATCCCAGCTACAACGCCACGGCGATCGCCGAACGTCTCGCCGCCGCCGCGGGCGTCCCCGTGGTGCGCGTGCAGCATCACTTCGCGCACATCGCCTCCTGCCTGGCCGAGAACGACTGGACGGGCCCCGCAGTGGGCGTCGCGTTCGATGGCACGGGCCTGGGCACCGACGGCACCATCTGGGGCGGCGAGATCATGCTCGCCGACTACCATGGCTTTGAGCGCAGGGCGAGCATCCGTCCCTTCGTGCAGGTGGGTGGCGACCGCTCCCCGCTGGAGGGATGGCGCGTGGCCGTCTCGATGCTGCAGGGGCTCACGCACGACGTGGGGCGCACGCTCGAGTTCGCGGCACGCCTCGGCCTGTGTGACGAGAGGAGCGCCCGCGCACAGGTCATGATGGTCGAGCGGCGCATCAATGCCGTCACGTCCACGAGCGCGGGGCGGCTCTTCGATGCCGCCAGCGCCATCCTGGGCATCCGTCGCTCCTCCACCTACGAGGGCGAGGCGTCCTGCATGCTTGAGTACGCGGCACGCCGGTGGGCGGAGGGCCGGGGCGCGACCTTCCTGGCGGCAGGGGAGGCTGCGGGGGACGGGGTCCCGCTGCCGCTGCCCGACGTCCCCGGCCTTGCGGAGACCGGTCTGGTCGAGGCCATGCCACCACACGCGGGAGCGGCCCCCTCCCTCGTGCTCGGGACCGAGGGGCTCGTGCGGTGGCTTGTCGGGGGACGCCTTGCCGGGAGGCCCGTGGAGGGCCTTGCCTACGGCTTCCATGCCGCGCTCGCGCACATGGTGGCCACCGCCTGCCGGGCGATCGCACGGGAGGCGGGCGTCACCGCAGTGGCGCTGACGGGCGGCTGCTACCAGAACCGTCTCCTGCTGGGCCTCACGAAGCGCGCACTCATGGGGGCGGGCCTCTCCGTGCTCACGCACGGCCTCATTCCGCCCAATGACGGAGGCCTCGCCCTGGGCCAGGCGGTCGTTGCCGCCCAGGCCGTGGCGGACGGTGACGTGGACGGCGTCGCCCTGACGGGCATCGACCCCGGGGGCGCAGCGCCCCCGAGCAGGAAGGGAGAGACGACATGTGCGTAGGGGTAGCCGCGCGGGTGATCGCGGTGAGCGACGAGGGGGCGGCGCTCGTGGAGGCCACGGGGGCGCGGCGCGAGGTCTCGGCCCAGCTGCTGGACGATCTCGAGCCGGGTGAGTACGTGATGGTGCATGCGGGCGCCGCGATCGCCCGCATCTCGGATGATGACGCGTCCGAGGCGGACGGCCTCGTCGAGGAGTACCTGTGATGGGCGGACATGCCACGGCATGCGGCGCGCGCCGGTCGGCGCGCGAGGCGCTCGAGGGCTACGATGGGCCCCACGTACGCATCATGGAGGTCTGCGGCACCCACACGCACGAGCTGTTCCGCCAGGGCATCCGCCACATCCTGCCACCGCAGGTCGAGCTCGTCAGTGGGCCGGGCTGTCCGGTCTGCGTGACGCCGGTCGGCTTTGTCGACGAGGCCCTCATGCTTGCGCTCGACCGCGGCTGTACCATCTGTACCTTCGGCGACCTGGTGCGCGTGCCGGGGACCGAGCTGTCCCTGGCGGGGGCGCGTGCGCAGGGCGCCACGGTGCGGGTGGTCTACTCGCCCCAGGACGCCGAGGCCTATGCGGCCGCCCATCCGGACGAGCAGGTCGTGTTCCTCTCGGTGGGCTTCGAGACCACTGCGCCATCGAGCTGCCTTGCGGTGCGCGCGGCGACGGACGACGGGCTCACCAACTTCTCGCTGCTCACGGCCAACAGGACCATGCCCGGGGCCTACGAGGCCATGAGGGGCTCGACCGACCTGTTCCTCTATCCCGGTCACGTGCATGCCATCACGGGCACCAAGGTCTGCGAGGACCTCGTGGCGGAGGGCGTGAGCGGCGTGCTCGCCGGCTTCACGGCCACGGAGCTCGTGACGGCCCTGGCGGTGGGCGTGACCAAGTTCGCCCAGGGCGCGCCCTTCTTCGTCAACTGCTACCCCCGCGTCGTGCGGCCCGAGGGGGCCCCGGCGGCACGGCGCCTCGTGGCGCGCATGATGGAGCCGTGCGACGCCACGTGGCGCGGCATCGGCACGATCGCGGGCTCGGGCCTGCGCCTGCGCGAGCCCTATGCGGGCTATGACGCACGCGCGAGGTACGACCTGCCCCGCATCGATGGTCGGGAGAACCCCGCCTGTCGTTGCGGCGCGGTGCTGCAGGGCGCATGCACGCCACGAGCATGCCCGGCCTTCGGCACGGCCTGCACGCCCGAACATCCCGTGGGCGCCTGCATGGTCTCGAGCGAGGGCGCCTGCTCGGCCTTCTACCTGTACGGGGCCGACCTTGACGTGGGCCTGGCACCCGCGGCTTCAAGACGGCCCGTGACCTTAGGGCCAACAGAGGGGGGACGTCACTCGTGAACGACATCGTGACCTTGGCGCAGGGCGCCGGTGGCAGGCAGACCTCCGAGCTCATCGATGGCATCTTCAGGCGGCACCTGGCCAACCCGGACCTTACGGAGGATGACGCGGCGGTGCTTGCGGTGCCGGCGGGTCGCCTGGCCCTGTCGACGGACGGCTTCATCGTCTCCCCGGCGTTCTTCCCGGGTGGCGACGTGGGGGAGCTCAGCGTGTGCGGCACGGCCAACGACGTGGCGTGCATGGGCGCCAAGCCCCTGTACCTCACCTGCGCCTTCCAGATCGAGGAGGGCTTCCCCATGGCCGACCTCGAGCGCATCGTGGCCTCCATGGGGAGGGTGGCCCGCGAGGCGGGCGTCGCCGTGGTGGCGGGGGACACCAAGGTCGCCGGCAAGGGCCAGGTGGACGGCGTGTTCATCACCACGACGGGCGTGGGCCTCGTGCGCGCGGGAGCGCGTCCCTCAGGCTCCCATGCCGAGCCAGGCGATGCCGTGGTCGTGACGGGCGACGTGGGCCGTCATGGCTGTGCGATCCTGTTGGCCCGCGACACGTACGGGATCGAGGCGGATGTCACGAGCGACTGCGCGCCGCTTGCGGCCGCGGTGGAGGCCGCGCTCGACGCCGTGCCCGACATCCACACGATCCGCGATGCCACCCGCGGCGGCGTGGGCACGGTGCTCTACGAGATCGCCCACCAGAGCAGGGTGGGCGTGCGCCTGGACGATGCGGCGGTTCCCGTCGCCCCCGGGGTGGCGGGCGTCTGCGGCATGCTGGGACTCGATCCGCTCTATCTGGCCTGTGAGGGTCGGCTCGTGATGATCTGCCCCGCCGCCAAGGCCGAGCGCCTGGTTCGGGCCCTCCGGGGGTGCCCGCACGCGGAGGGTGCGACCATCATCGGCCACATCACCAACGAGCTTCCCGGTCGCGTGGTCATGGACACCGAGCTTGGCACCCAGACCATCCTGCCCGAGCCGGGCAACGAGCTTCTGCCGCGCATCTGCTAGGCGAGGGGGGTCGACATGGTACGGCTGGGATTCTTTGGCAGAGGCGACGTCGTCCACCGCAGGCTTGCCGCCGAGAGTGGCATGGACGTCGCCGATGGCATGTGCACCGGTGCGGCGGGGGAGGCGGTGCGCCCATGCTGACGCGCGTCATGCCCCAGGGGGACGAGGGGGCCGCGCAGGTGGCCCGTGCTGATGGGTACGCGGCCTTCGTGCGCGCGGCGGATGCGGCGTACCCGCGCCCCATTCCCAACGTCCTGGAGTTCAACGCGCCCGTGCACGAGAACTGGAACATCGTGCACACGGGCATGCTCGTGCCCGAGTGCCATCAGATATACGTCTGCGCCGACAACTGCCTGCGCGGGGTCGTGCTCACGGCCGCGGAGATGGGGATGTCTGACCGCTTCTCTGGCGTCGTCCTGGAGGAGAGGGACCTCTTGTGCGACAACCTGGAGTCCGTGACCATCGAGGGTGTCTCGGACGTCATCAGGCGTCTGCCCTACCGCCCGCGCGCGGTCATGATCTTCCTGGTGTGCCTGCACCACTCCATGGGCTGCGACGTCCGTTACGTGTACCGCGAGCTGGAGAGACGCTTCCCCGACATCTTCTTCATGCGCTGCTGGATGGATCCGATCATGCAGAAGACGGGCATCACGCCCGAGCAGAAGGAGCGCAAGGCCATGCTTGACGCGCTCCAGGAGCTTCCCATGGACAAGCGGCTCCTTGGCATCGTCTCGGACGACCTGCGCCTTCCGGATGACTCGGACATCGTGCGCCTGGTCCGGCGGGCCGGGTGGCGCGTGCTCCAGCTCCACGATGTTGGCAGCTTCGACGAGTACCTGTCGCTGGGTGCAAGTGCGCTCTTGCTCACACGCTCGTTCTTTGGGGCATGGGGGCTCGAGAAGACGGCCGATCGCTTGGGAAGGCGGTGGCTCTATCTTCCGCCCGCGCTTCTCTATGACAGCATCGACGAGGGGCTTGTCATCCTGGCGGACGCGCTTGGCTGCCCGGCACCCGGCACGGCGGACCTGCGCACCTCCTGCGACGTGGCCCTGGGCGCGCTCGCGGAGGAGCTCTCGGGGACGCCGGTCGCCATAGACTATGTTGCCATCAACCGTCCCTTGGAACTCGCCCGCCTCCTGCTCGGTCGTGGCATAAACGTGCGCCGCGTGTACGTTGATGCCGTGAGCGGGGAGGAGCGTGACACCCTGGAATGGCTGCGGGCGTGCGCCCCGGACCTCGAGCTGTGGAGCACCATCCACCCCACCCTGCGCCAGGAGTCGCGCGATGGCGGTGACAGCTGGCTGGCCGTTGGACCCAAGGCGGCGTGGTTCTGTGGGACCACGCACTTCGTGAACGTCATAGAGACGGATGGCATGTGGGGCTACTCGGCCATCCTCGGTCTCGTGCGCCTTATGCGCGAGGCATGGGCGGAGCGGAAGGACACGAGGGGGCTCGTCCCGCGCAAGGGACTTGGCATGCCCTGCTGCTGCCAGGTGCCAAGCGTGTCTCGTGCGGCGGGAGGTGCGTGCGCATGAGGCAGGCGTACCAGGCACTTCCCGTATACACCGGTGACATTTCGGGCGTGTGCTCGGCCCTCTTCGAGCTGGGCGGCATGGTCGTGATTCACGACCCCTCGGGCTGCAACTCAACCTACAACACGCATGACGAGATTCGCTGGTACGACCAGGACAGTCTCATCTTCATCAGCGGCCTCACCGAGTGCGACGCGGCCCTGGGAAACGACGAGAGGCTGGTTCGCGATGTGGTGGAGGCCGCGGATCAGACTCACCCGCGCTTCATCGTGCTGGTGAGTTCCCCCATACCCTTCCAGATCGGGACGGACCTCGCTGCCGTCGCACGCCTCGTCGAGGCCAGAAGCGGCGTTCCCACCCGTTGCGTGCCAACCAACGGTATGCACGACTACGTGCGCGGAGCCGGGCTTGCCCTCCAGCTTGTCGCGGGGCAGGTGATGGCGCCCCTCGGTGCCGATGCCGATGTCCGTCCCAGCGTGAACGTGCTGGGCATGACGCCGCTCGACTTTGCCGCCGAGGGAACGAGGGAGTCGCTGGTGGGTTGGCTCGAGGGGGCCGGCTTTCGGCTGCAGTCGTGCTGGGCCATGGGAGACACGCTTGACACCATCCTGGCGGCGGCACGTGCGGACGCGAACCTCGTGGTCTCCGCAACCGGCATGCGTGCCGCTCGTGTGCTCGAGAGGCGCCTTGGCATTCCCTACGTGGTGGGCTTTCCCGTGGGGACCTTTGCCGGCCGCCTTGAGCGCGCACTTCGCGACGCGCTGCGGGATGGGAGAAGCAGGCTCGCCTACCAGGACGTGCGGCGCGCAACCGTCGGGGAGCGCAGGGTGGAGGATTGCGTCCCCCTCATCGGCGAGCCGGTGTCCATGGGATCCATCGCCGCGGGCCTCGAGCTCGTGCGGGTTCCCACGCGCCTGGTCACCCCGCTCGAGGACACGCATGACCTCCTGGAGCCAAGTCTGTGGGACGTCTGTGCCCCTGGAGAGGAGCGCCTGCGGCAGGCCCTGGCGCAGGCGACGCTGATGGTGGGGGACCCGTTCCTCTCGGCGGTGTGCCCCCAAGGCGCCAGGTTCTGCGACCTTCCGCACCTCGCGCTCTCGGGTCGGCAGTGGTTGCACGAGATTCCGGACGTCGCAAGGCTCGACCCGTTGGAGCTGCTGGGAGGATCGCGTCTGGTAGGAAGTGCGACGCTTGTCGATCTCGAGATGGCTTCGAGGAGGGGGAGATCTCATGGGCATGAGCGACACGCCCTCGGCTGAGCGGGTGCACATCGGGTTCTTCGGCCGCAGGAACGCAGGCAAGTCCTGCGTCGTCAATGCCATCACGGGACAGGGCCTCTCGGTCGTGTCGGACACGCTGGGCACCACGACCGACCCGGTGCGCAAGTCCATGGAGCTCCTGCCGCTGGGTCCCGTCGTGGTCATCGACACGCCCGGCTTCGACGACGTGGGGACGCTCGGACAGAGGCGGGTGCACGCAACGCGTCGTGTGCTCGACCAGACCGACCTCGCCGTGCTCGTGGTGGATGCCACGCAGGGCCTTGGCGCATGCGACGAGCAGCTCATCGGTCTCTTCCGCTCGCACGACGTGCCCTATGTCGTGGCCTACAACAAGCGTGACCTGCTCGGTGCCCTCCCCGAGGCGGGAGCGCACGACGTGTACGTGAGCGGCCTCACGGGGGAGGGCATCGGCGCCCTCAAGGAGCGCATCGCCGCCATCGGGACGGCGGGCCACGACGTGCTGCCGATGCTTCTCGACCTCGTCGGCCCGGATGATCTCGTGGTGCTGGTCGTTCCCATCGACAAGGCGGCCCCCAGGGGCCGGCTCATCCTTCCCGAGCAGATGGCGGTGCGCGACGTGCTGGACGCCGGTGCCGAGTGCCTCGTGGTGCAGGAGGTGCGCCTGGGCAGGACGCTCGAGCGGATGGCCCCACGCAAGCCCACGCTCGTCGTCACGGACAGCCAGGTCTTTGGTTCCGTCTCGCGCGTCGTGCCCCAGGACGTGCGGCTGACGTCGTTCTCCATACTCATGGCCCGTCACAAGGGCCTGCTGGCCGGTGCGGTGGAGGGTGTGCGTGCGCTCGACGGCCTGGCGGATGGCGATCGCGTGCTCGTCTCGGAGGGGTGCACGCACCACAGGCAGTGCGACGACATCGGCACGGTCAAGCTCCCGCACTGGCTGGCCGAGCACACGGGATGCGACCTTGCGCTCGAGACCACGTCGGGGAGGGGCTTTCCCGATGACGTGACGCCCTATCGGCTGGTCATCCACTGCGGGGGCTGCATGCTCAACGCCCGCGAGATGGCGCATCGCGCGACCCAATGCGCCGGGCAGGGCGTTCCCATGACCAACTACGGCATCGCCATCGCCCACATGAAGGGCATCCTGCGACGCAGCCTGAGCCTCTTTCCCGACTTGGTCGCGACCCTGGACGCAGAGCCGCGCGACCACGACCGCGGCGTCTCCGATGACTTCGGCGACGGCCGTGCTCCAGCCAACGTGACCGCGCTCGTGACGGGTGCCGCGGCACGAGAGGTGTCGGCTCAGGGGGATGCGAGCGTCCGATGACGGGGAACGAGCGTCGCATACACGAGCTGCGCGAGACGCGCACGCTGGCGGCGGCCGAGCTGGCGGCGCTTCTTGCGACCATCACGCCGGCAGAGGAGCGGCAGCTCTATGCCGCCGCGCGCGCGGTGCGCGAGGAGCACTATGGCAAGGAGGTGTACCTGCGCGGCCTCATCGAGTTCACGAGCCACTGCAGGAACGACTGCCTCTACTGCGGGCTGCGCCGCAGCAATGCCCATGCAGAGCGCTACCGCCTTACCGAGGAACAGATCCTGGCATGCTGCGACGAGGGACACCGCCTGGGCTTTCGGACGTTCGTGCTGCAGGGTGGCGAGGATCCCGCCTACGCCGACGACACCCTGTGCGACCTGATCTCCAGGATGCGCGCCGCCCATCCCGACTGTGCGGTCACGCTCTCGATAGGCGAGAGACCGCGCGCGAGCTACGAGCGCTACTTCGCGGCGGGAGCCGAACGCTATCTGCTCCGCCAGGAGACGTCCAACCCCTGGCACTACGGCAAGCTCCATCCCGTGGAGCTCTCCCTGGCCAATCGCAAGCGCTGCCTGTATGACCTCAAGGACATCGGCTATCAGGTGGGCTGCGGCATCATGGTCGGCTCGCCCTATCAGACCTGGGGTCATGTCGTCGAGGACCTGCTCTGGATGCAGGAGTTCCGGGCGGACATGGTGGGTATCGGCCCCTTCATCCCGCATAGGGACACGCCCTTTGGGAACCACGCCGCTGGACCGATCGAGGACACGCTGCACCTGTTGGGCGTCATCCGCCTGATGCTGCCCGAGGTGCTGCTGCCTGCGACGACGGCACTGGGCACCATCGACCCCCTGGGTCGCGAGCGGGGGCTGCTCGCCGGGGCCAACGTGGTGATGCCCAACCTCTCACCGCGGGACGTGCGCAGCAAGTACCTGCTGTACGACGGGAAGATCTGTACGGGTGACGAGGCGGCCGAGTGTCGCCGCTGCATGGAGCGGCGCGTCGCGCGCGTGGGCTACCGTGTGGTGGAGAAGCGGGGCGACCATCCCTCGTGGCGCGATGCCGCCACCGAGCGCGACCTCGTGCGCCGCCTCGATGGCGGCGATGGTGGCCCGGGGGACGGCCAGGCGCGGTGCAGGGGGTGCGCAACGGCACCGGATGCGCTCGGGCAGCACGTTGAGGAGCTGCTGCGCACGACCTGACCGATGGCCTACTCCGCATCGAAGAACAGGTTGGAGAAGGCGGTCCTGCAGCTGACGCCGTCAAGCGCGCCGATGCGACCCGTGAGTGCGGAGGTCCTGTCCTGCGGGGCATCGACGGCGATGCTGATGACGCTGATGTCGCGCCTGTGGTAGGGGATGCCCATGCGACCGATGATGATGTCGGCAAACTCGTGGAGCAGCTCGTTGAGCGCCTCCACGGAAGCGGGATCCTCGACGATGATGCCAATGACGGCGACGCGTGACTGCATGGACACTCCCCCTGACCCGCGATGAGCCGGTGTTGCGTATGACTGCAGTATACGATGCGGGGAGCAGGTGGTCATCGGGTGGGGTCGCTGAGGGCCTGATTTTCAGACGTCTACCCAAGAGATCGCCCCAAATGTGCGTTCCTGTCGTCTCGCACGGCGTTTGACCCGTTGGGCCTTTTCGGAATGCGTTGAAACGTACACTTTGGGGCGGCACCCCGAGCAGCGGACCCATGAATGGTGCGCGCATCCCCCATGCTCCGTGGTTTTGTGCCGTACGAAGAGGGGTATAACGACCACCGATACATAGCGGTTGGCGTTTGCCCGACCTACGACCCAAAAAGGGGGCGCACACCACATGTTCGAGAAGTTCACAGACAAGGCGCGCAAGGTCATGAGCCTCGCGCAGGACGAGGCGCGCAGTCTCGGCAAGATGTACGTGGGCACGGAGCACCTGCTCCTCGCCCTCATCAAGGAGGGGGAGGGCATCGCCGCGCAGGCGCTCAGCAGCCTGGACGTCACCTACACGGAGACCCTCGCCACCGTCAGGGAGATCAGCTCCGAGGACAACCAGCCCGTTCCCGGGGGGCACATCCCCTTCACGCCGCGCGCCAAGCGCGTGCTGGAGGATGCCTATCGCGAGACCATGACGCGCAACCAGACCTACATAGCCACGGAGCACCTGCTTTTGGGCATCATCTCCGAGTCTGATGATCGCGCCATGACGGCGCTCTCGCGCATGGGCGTCTCGGCGGACGCCGTGCGCAACGCCGTCAACGAGCTCATCGACAAGAACGCCGACAAGCCCAAGGAAAGCCACCAGCAGCCTACCGGCGTGGGCTTTGGCCAGCAGTTCTTTAGCGGCATGGGCCAGGGGCCGCAGGGACAGCAGTCGGATGACTCCTCCACGCTCGAGCAGTATGGCCGTAACCTCACGCAGCTGGCGTCTGACGGCAAGCTCGACCCTGTCATCGGGCGCGACCGCGAGGTGGAGCGCGTCATGCAGGTGCTGGCGCGCCGCCAGAAGAACAACCCGCTCATCCTGGGTGACCCCGGCGTGGGCAAGACGGCCATCGTCGAGGGGCTCGCCCAGCTCATTGCCACGGGCAACGTTCCCGACATCCTGCGCGGGCGCCAGATCTGGACGCTCGACCTGGCGAGCCTCGTGGCGGGTGCCAAGTACCGCGGCGAGTTCGAGGAGCGCCTCAAGAAGGTCATCGCGGAGGTCATGGACAATAAGTCCATCATCCTCTTCATCGACGAGATCCACACCATCATCGGCGCGGGCTCCGCGGAGGGTTCCGTGGACGCGGCGTCCATCCTCAAGCCGCCCCTGTCGCGCGGCGAGATCCAGGTGATCGGCGCCACGACGGCGGAGGAGTATCGCAAGCACATCGAAAAGGACTCCGCCCTCGAGCGCCGCTTCCAGCCCGTCTTCGTGGGCGAGCCCTCGCCCGAGGACACGTTGGAGATCCTGCACGGCCTGCAGGGTGCCTATGAGAGGCACCACCATGTCAAGTATACCGAGGATGCCCTCGCGGCGGCCGTCACGCTGTCCAATCGCTACGTGCAGGATCGCTTCCTGCCCGACAAGGCCATTGATACCCTCGACGAGGCCGGCGCCCGCACCCGTGTGCACAAGATGACCCTGCCGCCCGAGCTGGCCCAGGTGGACGAGCAGCTCGCCCACATCAAGGAAGAGAAGGCCAAGGCCGCCCAGGCCCAGGAGTTCGAGGAGGCGGCTCGCCTGCGCGATCGCGAGAAGGAGCTCGCTGCCCAGCGCGACGAGCTCGAGACCGCGTGGCGCGAGAGCACCGATGCCGCCGTCACCGTCGTGGATGCCGACGCCATCGCCGACGTCATCTCCGACATCACGGGCGTGCCCGTCTCCAATCTCACCGAGGCGGAGGCGGTCAAGCTCCTGCGTTGCGAAGACGCCCTGCACCAGCGCGTCATCGGGCAGGACGAGGCCGTCACCAAGGTGGCCCGCGCCATCCGTCGTAGCCGCTCGCCCCTCAAGGACCCGCGTCGTCCCGGCGGCTCCTTCATCTTCCTCGGCCCCTCGGGCGTGGGCAAGACAGAACTCGCCAAGTCCCTCGCTGCGTTCCTCTTCGGCAGCGAGGATGCCCTCATCAGCTTCGACATGTCGGAGTTCATGGAGCGCCACACCGTCTCCAAGCTCGTCGGTGCCCCTCCGGGGTACGTGGGCTACGACGAGGGCGGCGAGCTCACCAAGGCCGTCCGCCGGCGTCCCTACTCCGTGGTGCTCTTCGACGAGATCGAGAAGGCCCACCCTGACGTCTTCAACGTGCTGCTGCAGATCCTTGACGAGGGCCGCCTCACGGACGGCCAGGGCCGCACCGTGGACTTCTCCAACACCGTCATCATCATGACGTCCAACATCGGTGCGCGTGACATCGCCCAGACCACCACCATGGGCTTCTCGGCCCAGGGCGCGTCCGGCCTCTCCGACAAGGAGATCAACTCCCGCGTGATGAGCGAGCTCAAGCGGCTCTTCCGTCCCGAGTTCCTCAACCGCGTGGACGAGATAGTGGTCTTCAAGTCGCTCACGGGTGAGCAGCTGCGCGGCATCGTGGACCTCATGGTGGCCGACCTGTGCAACCGCATGATCGCCCAGGGCATGTCCATCGAGCTCACGGATGGGGCCCGTGACCTCATCGCCAAGGAGGGCACCGACCCCATCTACGGTGCCCGCCCGCTTCGCCGCGCCATCCAGACGCTCATCGAGGACCCGCTTTCCGAGGAGCTGCTCCAGGGCACATGGAAGGCCGGAGACATCATCAAGGTGGATGCCGAGGGTGAGGGAGACGAGCGCAGGCTCACCTTCACCAAGGGCGAGGGCGAGATTCCCAAGATGACCGAGCACACCCATATGGATCTGCCCAAGGCGCGTGAGCATTGGGGGTCGTCTCCCGCCTCCCCCCATCGGGGCGACGCTGCCAGTGACACCGAAGGCGGTGTGCTCTCTGCGGAGTGACCTGAGCGGGAGGCGCTTTTCTGTGGATGAGGGCGACAGGTGCGAGCCGGCGCGCCGAGTGGCTCTATCGCCGCTCGGCGCGTGTCATATACTGGTCATGTGACAGACATGCCGACGCCCCATCGCGCCGGCTCCGGCAAGGGGGTTTGCATGGGAGACACCGTGGACATCGAGTGCGGCCCCAAGGACCGCGTGCACGATGCCATCAAGAAGACGGCGCCCGGAACCGCCCTGCGCCACGCGCTTGACATGATCATAGGCGGGAACCTGGGCGCCCTCATCTGCATAGGTGACACCGACCGCGTCATCAGCGCCGGTGGCGATGGTTTCAAGCTGGACATCTCGTTCACGGCGAACCGCCTCTTCGAGCTGGCCAAGATGGATGGCGCCATCGTGATCGACCGCGACCTCACGCAGATCCTGCGTGCCAACTACCACCTCAACCCCGACCCATCACTGCCCACCTCGGAGACGGGCATGCGCCACCGCACCGCCGCGCGCATGAGCCTGCTCACCGACGCGCTGGTCGTCTCGGTCTCGGAGCGCCGTCAGGTGGTCACGCTCTACATTGGGGGCAAGGGTTACCAGCTCAAGGGTGTCCCCGAACTCATGAGCACCGTCAACCAGCTGCTCGTCTCCATGCAGAGCACGCGTGCGCAGCTCGACCGCTCGCTGCTGCGCCTGACGACGCTCGAGCTGGACAACTACGTCACGATGTCCGACATCACGGAGACCATCTATCTCTTCGAGATGCTGACCACGATCTCCGATGAGCTGGACGAGTACATCCTGCGCCTGGGTACCGCGGGCAAGTCCATCAAGATGCAGCGCGACGAGTTCGTGGGTACCACCTCCGACGACTACACGCTCCTGCTGCGCGACTATGCGAAGGATGACCATTCCACCGAGCATGCGGCGGGTCTGCGGCGCGAACTGCACAAGACGGCCAACGAGAGCCTGCGCTCTCCCAAGCGCGTGGCGGAGTTTTTGGGTTACGAGGACCTCGAGGATGCCATTCTCAAGCCGTTGGGCCTGCGCACGCTCTCCAACGTCTCTGTGGTCCGCAAGGGTATGGCCGACAAGATCGTGGACGAGTTCGGCTCGCTCCAGCAGCTCATGGATGACATCGAGCGCAACCCCTCGCGTCTGGATGATGCCGGGGTCGAGAACCCCGGCATCCTGGCCAACAGCCTCTATCGCATGTGGGGCAAGCGCGCATGAGTGTCCCTGGCCTCACGCCCACGCCCTGCGTCCTGCCCCAGCGCCTCGCCGCGCCCGAGCGGTCGGCGGACACGTGCGCGCTCATCGTGGCCGGGGGTGTGGGGGAACGCTTTGGCGATGCGTGCGGCAAGCAGTACGTCGAGCTCTGCGGCCTGCCCATCGTGTGCTGGTCGCTCATCGCGTTCGACCGGGCTCCGTCCGTGGCGCAGATCGTGCTGGTGGTTGCCGAGGGGCGCCTGCAGGACGTGCGCAGCGAGGTGCTCCCGCGTGTGAGCCTGGACGCGCCCGTGGTGCTCGCCCGGGGTGGGGCCACGCGCCAGGACTCCGTGTCCGCGGGCCTTGCGGCCATGGACGAGACGCTCGCGCTCGTCGCCGTGCACGATGCCGCACGCCCGCTCATCGAGACCCCTGCCATCGAGACGTGCGTCGCTCGGCTTCGTGCGGACGAGGGGCTTGATGGCGCCATCTGCGCCGCGCGCTCCACGGACACCCTCAAGCTCGTGGAGGGCGAGACGGTGGTGGCCACGCCCGATCGCAGCTTCTACTGGGCGGCGCAGACCCCGCAGGCGTTTCGCACGCGCACGCTGAAGGCGGCGCATCGCGCGGCACGCTTTGACGACTACCGGGGGACCGATGATGCGTCGCTCGTGGAGCGACGCGGTGGCCGGATCGCCTGCGTCGAGACGTCCACCACCAACCTCAAGGTGACTCATCCCAACGACTTCCTCATTGCCCAGGCCTTCATGGAGGCGCGCCTCATGAGCGAGGGCTGTGGCATCAGCCCCATGGAAGGGGGCCTGTGATGCGGCTGCGCATCGGCCATGGCTTTGACGTGCACGCCTTCGCGGCGCCGGAGGATGGTCGCCCGCTCATGCTGGGGGGCGTCTCCGTGCCCGACGACCGCGGCCTCGCCGGTCACTCCGATGCGGACGTGGTCATCCACGCCCTGATGGACGCCCTGCTCGGTGCCCTGCGCCAGGGTGACATCGGCCAGCTCTTCCCCGATACGGATCCTGTCTATGCGGGTGCGGACTCTCGCAGGCTGCTGCGGCGCGTTGCCTACCTGGTGCGCGAGGAGGGCTGGCAGGTCGTGGATGCGGACTGCACCATTGCGGCGCAGGTTCCCAGGCTCGCCCCCTACCGCGCTGCCATGCGCATGGCCATGGCAGAGGCCCTGGGCATTCCCGTGGAGCACATGGGCGTGAAGGCGACCACCACCGAGCGCCTGGGCTTCGTGGGACGCGAGGAGGGCATCGCCGCCTGGGCCGTGTGCCTGCTGGGACGGGAATAGGGCCCATGACCATGGCAGTCGAGGCACGGGACCGCCCTGCTGCCGGCCGCATGGGGTGCGATGGCCTCCTCGTGGGACGCATGAGCCTGCGGCACCGTCTGCACGCGGAGGGGCGTGTGAGGAGGGCACCCGGCACGAGCGCTTTTTGTCTGGGCGCGAGGATGTGCCCGTGAGCCTGCCGGCAGGCATATGATATGGTATCGCGTGCCTGATGGGCAGGGGCAAAGGGGCCTCCGGCGGCGTGGATGCCGCACCCTTCCGGGAACGTGCCGGTGTGGTGTGGGAGGCCCGCGCCCAGCCGTCCAACGATCCCATGGCCTTTCGGCTCGGTGCCCGTGTCCGCGCCCATGCGCCATCCGCCCACAGGGGCGGAGGGCGCATGGGCCCTCATGCCTCGTCAGAAAGGAGGATCGGCTGATGAGGATACTGCTGGTGAACAAGTTCCACTACCGCAGGGGTGGCTCCGAGGCCTACTACTTCGCACTTGCGGAGGGCCTGAGGAGCAAGGGCCATGAGGTGGCGTGCTTCTCCATGCAGGACGACCGCAACCTTCCCTGTGAGCAGGCCAGGTACTTCGTCTCCCCAAGGGAGTACGACAAGCCCGCCTCCCTGACCCAGAGGCTGGGGTCCGCGACGTCTCTCATCTACTCGCGTGAGGCCAAGAGGAAGTTCGACGCCCTGTGCAGGGAGTTCAGACCCGATGTCATTCACCTCAACCTCGTGCACCGGCAGATCTCCTTCTCGATACTCGATGCACCGGCGGCCCAGGGCATCCCCGTGGTCTATACGGCTCATGACTACGTGCTCGTGTGCCCCGCCTACACCATGCTCGATGGTGGGGGAGCCGTCTGTGACGACTGCCTTGACGGGCACTTCATGCACTGTGCGCGAAAGCGCTGCGTGAAGTCCTCCCTTGCCAAGAGCGCGCTTGCCGTCGCGGAGGCGGAGTTCCTGCGTAGGCATGGGAGCTATGGGAAGGTGGGCCTCTTCATCGCCCCCTCCGTGTTCATGCGGGACAAGCTGGTCGAGGGCGGCATCCCTGCCCACAAGGTCGTCGCCATGCAGAACTTTGCGCCCGACGACCTCATGGAACGTGCCGGGGGTGCCGGGGATGCAACGGATCGCACACATCCGTACCTGCTCTTCTTTGGCAGGCTCTCGCATGAGAAGGGTGTCGAGCTGCTCGTCAGGGCCTTCCTGGCCGTGCTGCCGTCACTGCAGGGGGACTGGTCGTTGGTCATCGCCGGCGATGGTCCCCGTCGTGATGCGCTCCTCGAGCTGCTCGGCGAGGCCCAGGGCGCCGATCACGTGCGGCTTGTGGGCTCCAAGAGCGGGGATGAGCTGAGGCGGCTCGTACGGCAGGCATCCTTCGCGGTGGTCCCCTCCGTGTGGCGTGAGAACATGCCCTATTCGATCATCGAGGCGTTCGCCCAGGGCACGCCCGTCATCGGGACGCGCATAGGAGGCATTCCCGAGCTGGTGATGGGGGGGAGGACAGGCTGCTCCTGCGAGGCGGGGGATGTGGGATCGCTTGCGCAGGCGATCGGGAGGGCGACGAGCATGGACGTGACGGACTACCGTCACATGCAGGCAGCGTGCAGGAAGTACGTCCTCACCAGGTGCGACCAGGCCACGTACATAAGCGATCTCGTGGGCCGCTACGGGCGGCTGCGGGCCGGGGGATAGAGGAAGGCTGATGGCAGGAAGAAGAGTGGCCAGGGGCAACGAGAAGCTCAACGGCACGGTCATCGTGACCTACCGCTGCAACGCCCGCTGCACGATGTGCAGCCGCTACAAGGCGCCCTCGAGGCCAGAGGAGGAGATCTCCCTGGGGACGATAGCCAAGCTTCCCAGGATGTACTTCACCAACATCACCGGGGGTGAGCCCTTCATCAGGGAGGATCTCAAGGACGTCGTCCGGGAGCTCTACAAGAGGTCGGACCGCATCGTCATCTCGACGAACGGCTTCTTCACCGATCGCATCGTGGACCTCTGCAAGGAGTTTCCCGACATCGGCATCCGCATATCCATCGAGGGCCTCGAGCAGACGAACAACGAGATTCGCGGCCTGCAGGACGGGTATCAGCGGGGCTACTCGACGCTCAAGAAGCTCCGCGACATGGGGATGACCGACGTCGGCTTCGGCATGACGGTCCAGGATGCGAACGCCCCCGACCTCGTGCCGCTGTATCGCATCTCCAACGAGATGGGCATGGAGTTCGCCACGGCGTCGCTGCACAACAGCTTCTACTTCGTCGAGGCCAGGAACATCATCCACAACCGCCCGATGGTCGCGAAGAACTTCGAGGACCTGATCAACGAGCTCCTTGCCTCCAACGAGCCCAAGAAGTGGTTTCGGGCCTACTTCAACCATGGCCTGATCAACTACATCTACGGACAGCCCAGGCTGCTTCCCTGTGACATGAGCTACGACACCTTCTTCATCGACCCCTATGGCGACGTGATGCCCTGCAATGGCACCAAGAGCAAGGAGGTCATGGGCAACCTCAACGAGCAGACGTGGGATGAGGTCTGGAACAGCGTGCAGGCCGACGTGGTGAGGGGGAAGGTCAGGCACTGCGACCGCAACTGCTGGATGATCGGCTCCGTGTCGCCTGCCATGCGCAAGCACATCCTGACGCCCCTCAGGTGGGTCCTCGTGCACAAGTTCCTGAGGGCGGGCAGGAAGAAGAAGTACAGCATGTACGAGAACAAGGTGTGCCGGGACTATCGCGACGGGAAGCTCACCAAGGAGCAGCTGGATCGGTGCAGCACCTGTGACCATGGGGCCGTGGCCGACAACGGCCTGAGCGCGGCCTCCCTGGAGCAGCTGAGACACCGGACGGGCGAGGAGATCGTGGGCGACGACCTCAAGGGGCAGCTGGGGAACACGCGGTGAACATCCTCTACGTGGCATACTCCTGCGACCCCTACGCAGGCAGCGAGGACAAGATCGGATGGAGCGTCCCGTTCGAGAGCGCACGCTCGAACCGTGTCCATGTGCTGACCAAGGAGGAGCAGCGCGAGCCGATAGAGAGGTACCTGGCGGCGCACCCGGCGTGCGACATCCGCTTCCATTACGTGGACATCCCGCCCGTGTGCAAGAGGCTCCTTGGGGAGTCCCTCTATTCCGGGCGCCTGGGTATCTGGAACAGGCGTGCCTACGCCACGGCCGCGCGCATCTGCGCCTCTGAGGCGATAGACCTCATCCACCAGGTCACCCCCGTCGAGTTCAGAGCCATCGGCGACTATGGCAGGATTGGGAACGTGCCCTTCGTGTGCGGGCCCGTGGGAGGTGCCGAGTACATACCGCCGGGGCTCAGGGGCTATGCCCAGGGGCACGAGGCGCAGGAGCTCGTGCGTCGGGCCGCCAATGCGCTCAGCCGGTGGCACCTGGCCACGTCGGGCGTGTTGGGCAGGGTTGACCATGTGCTGTTTGCCAACAGGGAGACGCAGGACTATCTAGGGGACCTCTGTGGGGGCCAGGATGCCAGGCCGTATCCAGAGATTGGCGTGGGGGAGCAGGAGCTTGCGCGGCGACGCCGTCGGCGGCACGATGGCTGCACGATTCTCGTTGCTGGGAGGCTCGTCTATCGCAAGGGTCACGACCTCTTGTTGGACGCCCTTGCCGGGCTACCGGCTGACGTGCGCTGCGAATGTCGCATCGTGGGCGACGGACCCTGTCGGGAGGCCCTCGGGCGCCGCTGCCAAGGGGACGCACGGCTGCGGGATCGTGTCGTGCTGACCGGCACAGCATCCTTCGAGGGGATGACGGAGGAGTACCAGAACGCTGACGTGCTGGTCATGCCAAGCCTGCGCGAGACCTCGGGGAGCGTCGTGCTGGAGGCCATGGCCCGTGGCCTGCCGGTCATCACGATAGGTCGCTTCGGCGGTGCCGAGATGGTGGATGCCGGCGTGGGCTGGCTCTATGCGGGGACGGACCAGGGCTCCTACGTGCGCTCGCTGCAGGAGGCCCTGATCGAGTGCATCGCCTCGCCCGAGGAGCGCGAGCGTCGGGGCGGCAGGGCGCGCGGAAGGGCCGAGCACTACACCTGGGGGACGAAGGTCACTCATTACCAGGACATCTACGACAGGCTGGTGCCGGGCGAGCGTACCTAGGCCCAGCGTGCGCCGCACTCACTTGAGTGCGGCGCATATGACGTACAGCAGGTCGACAGCCCTATGCTCCATAAGGAAGGCAAGCAGGCGCAGCTTGGGGGGGTATCGCCGCATGGGGTAGCGACGCACTCGCTCCGTCAGGAACCCATCTGAGCAGATCCGCCTCATGTTGGCCCGAGCGACGCGCCATGGTTGGCACCTGACCTCGGCATAGAGGCACTGGCGGGCCCGTCCCAGAAAGCTCCTGTCCAGCCTGTCCTGCGCGTCCAGCCCCAAGGCGGTGCAGCGTCTCTCGAGCTCCTGGTACAGCCTTCGATCCATCTCAAAGCGATCGCCTCGGTACGCCGTGGTGAGGGACGACCCGTTCTCGCAATAGTAGTAGTAGTCACAGTCACTGATGGCCACCCGCTGCGCGTGCGGGTAGTAGTCGAGGTCAAAGATGAGGTCCTCGGAGATGAGCTGCCTCTCGGAGCAGAATCGGATGTCGTTGTCACAGATGATCTTTCGGGAATAGATCCCCAACCACACCGACATCATCTGGTACATGTCATCAGGATAGCCGACCGGACTCCCCAGCATTCCCCTCAGTACGGTAGTGAGTATCTCGGTGCTGCCCGTGAACACGCTGCCCCCCAGGGGGTTCTGCCCCTGGCGGGACGAGCCGTCACCTCTGACCCTGGCATAGGCGCCCAGCACGGTATCGGCACCATGTCTGCAGGCGATGTCATAGAGACTCTCCAGGCCCGTCCGTGCGATGTAGTCATCCGAGTCGACGAATGCGACATAGTCGCCTCGCGCGCGGAGGAGGCCAGTGTTCCTGGCCATCCCCAACCCCTCGTTCCTCTTGTGGATCACCGTGACGTTCGCATGCTCCCGTGCGTACCTATCGCAGATCTGCGGGCACGCATCCGGCGACCCATCGTCGACGAGTATGATCTCGAGCTGTCTGAGGGTCTGCCCCAACAAGCTCTCGATGCACCGTCCCAGGTACCGCTCCACTCCGTACACGGGGACGATCACGCTGACCTTAACCGTGCCGGCCATCTGTCCCACGCCGTCTCATGGGAATCTCCTATCGTTGTCGCTGGCTGCACGATACCATGACGGCGCACGTCACGACCGTGGCACCCGACGATGACACGCTACTTGATTCTTCTCGCGGGCACGCCACCAATGGTGACGCCCCGCTCCACAAAGGAGTCGACGACGACCGCGCCTGCCGCGATGGTCACGTCATCGGCAATCGTGACGTCACCGATGACCTTTGCGCCCACCCCCAAGCGAACGTTGTCGCCGATCGTGGGACTTCCCTCGGAATACCCGTCGTTGCCTATGCAGTTGCTGCCATGAAGCCTGCAGTTCTTCCCTATTCTGGAGTTTCCATTGACCACGATGTTTCCCGCATGATAGATGCGAAGGCCCGCGTCGAAGGTATTGTCCCAGATCTCTATGCCCAACCGCTCGCCCAGCATGTTCTTCCTTCGCCGATACCACGCGTAGCACAGCTTGCTGAGGAAGCCGGATCGGTTGTGGTGAAACTCGGTCTTCCTGAGCAGGGAGACGAACCTATAGACCCTCAGGCTGATGTCATGCGTGATGATGCGCTCAAGGTGATCCCGTGCGGTGGCACCCTCATACAGTGCCCTCTCATGGTCGAGCACGCCCCTGAGCTGTTCCCTCGTCGAAATCATGTGTCCAACCAACTTCTTTGCCCGACCCGATGTGCCCCGTCGCGTCTAAGGATACGCGATGGGTGCGCCCCGCGACAGCCCATCCTCAGGGGGTCCGGAGCCGAGGGACACCACGGGGATGGATGCCCTGTGGTGCGCACCCCTGCACTGATAGCATGGTTCTTGCTGGTTCCACCTGTTGCTTCGTCCTCACGTACCCACGTGTGCCGACGTCGCCGGGTTTGGCTGGGGGCGCCACTGCGATAGACTGCAAGTCACAGAGGAGGAGGGAGGGGCCCTGATTGCCGCCAACGGCTTTCCCGATGGACGGGCACTATGATGGAGCCGGTGGCAGAAGGGCCCGCGCGCTCGATGCCTGTGGGGAGAGCGACCGGGGGTTTGGCGTGGTGGTGGCGTGCGGCGCATGCGCGCTCTGCGGCCGAGCGCCACCACGAACGCGCCGCGGGAGAGGGCCTGGCGTTTGCTTATGAAATGCAGAGTCATCACAGAGTGGGGCTAGCCTTATGGACAAGGGGTACATAGACGTCTCATACGACGAGGAGCGGGGGCTCAGGCTCGCTGACGCGTTCAGGGCCGTCGGGAGGCACATGCTGGCGTGTCTTGTGGGAGGGGCGCTCGTGGGCGCACTCTTCTTCGAGTACACGGTGACGAGCATACCTCCACGGTATCAGTCGTCGTTTACCATATATGTCAGCAACAGGCCGAACAACCAGACCGAAGGCGCGGAGGGCACAGCTACGGACTATGCGGTCATCGATGACGCCAACACCTCGAATTCCCTGGCCAGTACCTATGCCTTCGTCTTCGGGAGTGGTGAGATGGTTGCAAGGGCCGCCCATGACGCCCATCTCGAGGAGTACGCCGATCCAGCCCTGGCCAGCAAGGTCGTCTCGACACAGGTCGAGCAGAAGGCCCCGTTGGTGACGGTGACCGTCACGGCCTCCTCGCCACAGGATGCCTATCAGCTTGCACAGTCGCTCGTCAGGATTGCCCCGGACTACATGTCCACGATCATGAACGGGGGCTCCCTGTCGGTCGTGGAGCCCCCACAGGAGGCCACGAGCCAGAGTTCGCCATCGAACAGGCTCAATGCCGCCATTGGGTTTGTCATCGGCTTCATGACCATGGCGATAGTCGTGGTGGTCAGGGACGGGCGAAACCGGGGCGTTGGGAGTCGGGAGGAGCTTGAGGAGCGTTTCGGCATGCCTGCCATCATCGATGCCGGGGACGTTCTGCCCCTCCTGCCGCGTCATGCCGCGCGGACCATCGCTGTGATGGACGTTGATGGCAAAAGGTCCGCTGCGAGAAACGCGGTGTCCATCGCGACGTCATGTGCCCAGGGGGGAGAGCGCACGCTCCTGCTCGACTGTGACACGCAGCACGCGTCCTGTGGCAAGCTGCTGGGCCTTCGCCCGTCCATGGGCCTCGCGGGGCTCTTGGCCGGCGAGGCGTCCCTTGCCGATGTCACGCAGCGCGTGGAGGATGGGGGCCTCTGCTTCATTGCCCCGGGGAAGCCTCGTGGCGACCTCGGACAGGAGCTGCGGGACGATCGGATGGCGTCGGTGCTCGAGGAGCTCAGGGCGGACTATGACTGCGTCGTGGCGGCCCTGCCCTCCCCGCTCTCGAGCGATGGTGCCCTGATGCTGGCGGACATGCTGGGCATGGTCTTCCTTTCGATCTCCTCGGAGCGGACAAAGCAGTCGGCCGTCGCCGAGATACAGAGAAGGCTGAGGCTGGCCAACATCCAGATGACGGGATTCCTCTACGGGAGCCCGCGGGGGCGTATCGGACGCAGACGCCCATGGCGGCGTTAGCCCATGCGGCAGGATATGCCCATGAGGGGCGCATCGGTCGTGGGGGCGCACGCCTCCCCTCGCCAAGGTGTCACGAGGCGAGGCATGGCCCAAGGTCGCTGGGGAGGCGTCCTCATCGAGAGGACGGCAGGGTCCCTGATCTGGATCGAGCTGTGCCTCCTGGCCACCTTCGGCTTCCTGCGGGACATGTTCGGTGTCCCCGGTACCATCACCTACCTGCTCGACGCCATAAACCTGGTTCTCTTTGGCGCCATCCTCATTCGGGGAAGGTACGACAACCGGGGCGTCTACTACCGATACGTCTACGGGCTGCTGCTGGCGTTTTTCGTCCTGACGGTGATAGGGGGCCTCCGTGCAGGGGGATCCCCTCTCCTGTACCTCTGGGGCCTCAGGAACATCTTCAGGTTCTATGCCTTCTTCGTCTGCTGCGTGGCGCTCCTGGGCGTGCGTGACGTCCTGAGGATGGCCACCTTCTTCAAGGCGCTCTTCCTTGTCAACGTGGGGCTCTGCTCGCTCGAGCTGGCCATGGGATATTCCGGGGATTACATCGGTGGCTCCTTTGGGGTCCTGCAGGGGGGCAACGGCTACCTCAACATCCTGATCGCCGTCACCACGGTCATCTCCGTCTTGGAGTACCTTGCACGAAGGACGTCGCTTCCCAAGCTTGTCGTGACGCTGCTCCTGTGCTTCTACCTGGTGTCGATTGCCGAGCTCAAGGTGTACTTCTTCGAGCTTCCCATCATCGTGCTACTGGCCCTGCTGAGCGAGCGCATGACCTCCCGCTCGGTGGTACTTGTCCTTGTGATGGTGGCCGGCATCGCCGCGGGTCTGTTCGCCATGCAGTTCTTCTTCGCCGGTTCGGGGATCAGCTTCTTTACCGATGGCACGATCATCGAGTACATGGGCGACGCGGGCTATACGGGTACGGGCGACCTGAGCCGTCTGGATGCCCTGAGCCGCATCACGTCCATGTTCTTCTCGGACGACCCCCTCACGCGCCTGTTCGGCTTTGGTCTCGGCAACTGCAGCACCTCAAGCTTCGAGGTGCTGATGAGCTCGTTCTATGACCACTTCAGCTGGCTGCACTACACGTGGTTCTCCGATGCACACGTCTACATCGAGACGGGCCTGAGTGGGCTCGTGTGCTTCGAGGCCTTCTTCCTGGGCGTGTTCGTGGTGAGCAAGCTGAAGCGCTATAGGGACGCTGACCTCAGGGTCATGACCAACTGCTGCGGCATCGTCGCCCTGCTGTCGGTGTGGCTCTCCGTCTACAACAGCTCGCTGACGGTGGAGTCGGGCTACCTGGTGTATCTGCTGCTTGCGGCACCCTTCATCCTGGACAAGTACAGGGAGCGAGGGGGCATGCGCCGCGGGCGACGGCTTGGGTGACATTGAGTACACTCTGGGGTGGCACTCCCAACTCTCGAGGCGAGGAATCAGCGACATGCTCATCTACAACAGCCAGACACACCGCAAAGAGGAGTTCAGACCCATGGAGGAGGGCAAGGTCCGCATGTACGTGTGCGGGCCCACGGTGTACGACCAGATCCACATCGGCAACGCCCGCACGTTCCTGGCGTTCGACGTCATCCGTCGCTATCTCGTCTACAGGGGCTATCAGGTGACCTTTGCGCAGAACCTCACGGACGTGGACGACAAGATCATCAACCGTGCCAACGAGGAGGGGCGTGCCGCTGCGGACGTCTCCGAACAGTACGCGAAGGCCTTCATTGAGCAGATGCGCCGCTTTGGCATCCTCGATCCCGACGTGCGCCCGCGCGCCACGCATGAGGTCGAGGCCATGCAGGACATGATCTCCACGCTCATCGCCAACGGCAACGCCTACGTCGCCGCAAACGGCGACGTGTACTTCTCCGTGCGTTCCGATGCCAGCTATGGCATGCTGTCCGGACGCGACCTTAACCAGCTGCGCGCGGGCGAGCGCGTGGAAGTCAACGACGAGAAGCGCGACCCGTTCGACTTCGCGCTCTGGAAGGCGGCCAAGCCCGGGGAGCCCAGCTGGCCCAGCCCCTGGGGTGAGGGCCGCCCTGGCTGGCATACGGAGTGCTGCGCCATGATCCATCGCTACCTGGGAGCCCCCATCGACATCCACGGCGGTGGGCAGGACCTCGTGTTCCCGCACCATGAGAACGAGTGTGCCCAGGCCCGGTGTGCCTGGCACGCGCCCCTCGCCAACCTATGGATGCATACGGGCATGCTGCGCGTCAACGGCGAGAAGATGTCCAAGAGCCTGGGCAACTTCCTCACGCTCAAGGACGTTCTGGACAGATGTCCCGCCCATGCCGTGCGCCTGCTCATGCTGCAGACCCACTACCGTTCGGCGCTCGACTTCCAGACCGACCAGCTCGATGGTGCGGTGGGCACCGTGGAGCGTCTGACCAGCTGCATCAAGAACCTGCGCTGGGCCGCAAGGAACGCCCCGCAGGACGGTGCGTTTGACGACACCGACCGCGCCCTCACGGCCGTCTGCAAGGAGGCACAGGCAGAGTTCACGCGACAGATGGATGACGACTTCAACACCTCCGGTGCCCTCGCGGCCATCTTTTCGCTGATGGGCGCCGCCAACACGTACCTTGCGGATGCGGGCGGCGCCCTGACGACCGCTCCCGTCCTGCGTGCCGCCGACCTGCTGGTGGAGCTGTTGGGCGTGCTGGGCATCGACCTCGGCGAGGTGGGTGGCCAGGACGAGCTGCCTTTCGAGCTGGTGGGCCTTGCCCGCGAGCATGCGGACTATGCCGGAGACGATGCGCAGGGGGCGGCCGATGCCCTCCTGGCCGCCCGTCAGGAGGCGCGTGCGGCAAGGGACTGGGCGCGTGCGGATGCCATCCGTGATGGCATCGCGAGCCTGGGGCTCGTTGTCGAGGACACGGCGGCTGGCGCACGCCTGCGCCCCTCCAAGAGGAGGGCATAGGGTCACGATGGCACGAGGCAGGGGTAGGCCCACCAGCAGGAAGCGTGCCGCTCGGCCAGCGCGGGACGTGCGGGGCGCCGGTGCGCATCCTCGGCGAGGGCACCAAGGCCAGGTGGGAAAGCAGGTGGCCGGCGACCTCATCGAGGGGCGTCGTGCCGTCGCCGAGGCGCTCGAGGCGCGCGTGCCCCTCGAGCGCGCCCTCGTGCAGGGCGGCGCCGAGGGCTCGGATGCCACGCTGGCACATCTGGTGTCGCGCCTTTCGGCTGCGGACGTGCCGATGGCGTACGTGCCCAAGGCACGTCTCGATGTCCTGAGCTCCCATGGCGCCCATCAGGGCATCATGGTGCAGGTCCGTCCATACTCCTATGCCTCGCTGGCGGATGTCATCGTCGCCGCAGGCACGGGGGATGCCCTCGTGATCCTGCTCGATCACGTGACGGACGAGGGCAACTTCGGTGCCATCGTGCGCTCCGCCGAAGTCGTCGGTGCGGCAGGCGTCATCATCGCCGGGGCGCGTGCGGCGGGCGTGGGCGTCGGCTCCTACAAGACCTCTGCCGGTGCGGTGCTCCATGTGCCCATCGCCCAGGTCCCCAACCTCTCCCGTGCCATCGATGAGCTCAAGGCGGCGGGCTTTTGGGTCTGCGGCTCCACCGAGCACGCGGAGGATGACGTGTGGCAGGCCCCCGTCGAGGGCCGCCTCTGTCTGGTGATGGGGTCCGAGGGCACGGGCATCTCGCGTCTGATACGGGAGAGCTGCGACTTCACGTGCAGGCTTCCGCAGCGCGGGCGTGTGGAGTCGCTCAATGTGGCCCAGGCGGCCACGGTCATGTGCTATGAGTGGCTGCGTCGCACCACGGCCGCAGGGGGGCGCGCAGATGCCTAGGCAACCGCACGAGCTCTTGGTCGTCGATGGCTATAACGTCATCCACGAGAGTCCCCGCTACACCGTCCTCATGGACGAGACCGACCCAGGCGACCCCTTCGAGCGCTCGCGCGAGCGGCTTGTGGCGGACGTCGCCACCTACGCCCAGGGGCGCTATGAGGCGACCATCGTGTTTGATGCCGCGGGTAACGTCTCCCCCGATCGCCCCAACCTGTCCAGGGCTGGCGTGCGCATCATCTTCTCCCAGGCGGGTGAGAGTGCCGATACGGTCATCGAACGTCTGGTGACGTCGGCGCGCCTCGTCCCGCGAGCCGTGACGGTGGTGACGTCGGACAACACTATCCGGGCGACGGTGGGTGGCGTCCCCGTCACGCGCGTGTCGAGCGACGTCTTGGTGACGGACGTCAAGCAGCTGTCCCATGAGATGGAGCGGGAGCGCGTGGAGCGCACGCACCAGCACCTCACACTCGAGGACCGCCTCGACCCGGCGACGCGCGCCCGGCTCGACAGGATGCTCGGACGCTCCTAGCTCCCTCCGTCGCCTTACCATAAAGAAAACTTAAATTGCGTGAGATTACCCTCATTTTCTTATCCATGAGTGTGACGTTCTGCATAAAACGCTGTAAATAGCCTGAATCTTTTATATCTGAATGTAATCTGTATAGATATATACATTTCTGGATCTGGATTAAAAAAACAGCATATATTGGAACGCTTCTGTTGCCATATCGGCACATGTGGAACGTGATGGGTCGCTATCTGGAATCACGCTTACCGATAATGCTGTATTGGAGGTTTCATGTCTTTCTGAGCTCGCTCGTCACAAGGACACGGTGCCCTGCGGTGGGTATCGCCCTTGAGCGACAGGAGCTCTCCGGCACATGAGGAGGCGGTCGATGTGGCACGGGTTGGTTTGTGCTTGCTGGCGCGTCTGAGTGCACGGGGCGGCCTCCGCCCATCCCGAGGCCTCATGTCATGGCATGAGGAGGAGGGTGGTTCTCTCTAGCACTTCTGGTGTGTCGGCCCCGCAGACGCTATGATGCTGTGGCATGCTGGTGTAGCTCAGTTGGTAGAGCCCTAGTCTTGTAAACTAGTCGTCGCCGGTTCGAGTCCGGCCGCCAGCTCCATAGCGTATGCAGATGGGTCGGCACCCACGGGGGTGTTGGCCCATCGTCGTCCTGCGACCCATCGTGCGACGTCAGCCTCCCACCCGTGTCGCAATGGTCCGCACTTGGATGAGGGGTACGCATGGAGCAGGTACTGGGTATCATACCGCCCTCTGGCGAGAGGTCCGGTCGCGCGAGGCGCGGGGCACTCTATCGGTTCGCAAAGCGCGTCTTTGACATAGTCTTCTCGGCGGTGGCCATCGTCCTCGGCAGCTGGCTGTACGCGCTCATCGTGCTCGCCATCAAGATCGATGACCCCTCTGGTCCCGTGCTCTTCAAGCAGCTGCGCGTGGGCAAGGATGGCAGGACCTTCCGCATGTGGAAGTTCCGCTCCATGCGCGTGGGCGCCGAGGCGGAGGCTGCCACACTCATGCAGTACAACGAGAAGGATGGCCCCGTCTTCAAGATGCACGATGACCCGCGGGTCACCCGCGTGGGTAGGTTCCTGCGGGCGCACTCCCTCGACGAGCTGCCCCAGTTCTTCAATGTGCTCATGGGTCAGATGTCTGTGGTGGGGCCGCGTCCCGGCCTGCCCAGTGAGTGCAGCAGCTACAACTACTATCAGGCCTATCGCCTGAGCTGCAAGCCGGGCATCACCAGCTACTGGCAGGTGCAGCCCGATCGCGACACCATCAGCTTCGACGAGTGGATGCGTCTCGACGTGCTCTACCTGCGCACCCGCTCCTTCCTCACGGACCTGAGAATCATCTTCCAGACCGTCTTTGCCGTGCTTCGGGCACAGGGCTGCTAGGGGAGCCTCTTGAGAATAGCCATGGTTGGACAGAAGCGTGTGCCGTCGCGTGAGGGTGGCGTCGAGGTGGTGGTGAGCGAGCTTTCCCGACGTCTTGTCGAGCGTGGCAACGAGGTGGTCGCCTACTGTCGCCGTGGCCACAACGTGGCTGGCACACGGTTCGACCAGCACTCCGTCATGGAGTACGAGGGCGTGCGCGTGCGCCACGTCCGCACGATCGAGGCCAAGGGCCTCGCCGCCGCCAGCTCCTCGTACTTTGCGACACGGGCGGCCCTTGCGGATGGCGTCGATGTCATCCACTTCCATGCCGAGGGCCCCGCCGCCATGGTGGGCCTCGCCAAGCGCGCGGGCGTGCGCAGTGTGGTCACCATCCATGGGCTCGATTGGCAGCGTGCCAAGTGGGGTCGTGCGGCCTCCGCATACCTCAGGCACGGGGAGCGTAGGGCGGCGCATGAGGCCGATGAGGTCATCGTGCTCAGCCGTGGTGCCCAGGAGTACTTCAGGCGCGCCTATGGGCGTAAGACCATCCTCATCCCCAATGCCGTCTCCGTGAAGTCGCCCGTGACGGCGAGGCTCATCGGTTCCGCCTGGGGGCTGGAACCCGGTTCCTACGTGCTCTTTCTGGGACGCATCGTGCCCGAGAAGGGGCTCGACCACCTGATCGGTGCCTGGGGTCGCGTGCATACGGACAAGCGTCTCGTGATAGCGGGGGGTGCCTCCGACTCGCAGGGCTATCTCGACCACGTGCGACAGCGCGCCGCAGGCGATGACTCCATCCTGTTCACGGACTTCGTGCAGGGGCGCGTCCTGGAGGAGCTCTACAGCAACGCCTACCTCTACGTGCTGCCCTCGGATCTCGAAGGCATGCCCATGAGCCTGCTCGAGGCCATGTCCTATGGACGTTGCTGCCTCACGAGCGACATCCCCGAGTGCGCGGACGTCTTGGCGGGCACGGGGACGACCTTTGCCCGCGGGAGCGCCTCGTCCCTTGCGGAGCAGCTTTCGAGTCTGCTGGGGGCGCAGCAGGAGGTTGCGCGCCAGGGGAGGGCCGCCTTGGCGCACGTTCGATCCACCTACTCGTGGGACGCCCTTGTCGATCGTACGCTGGCGGTGTACGAGGGCACTGCGTTGCCGGGACCCACGCGATGAGGGCGCTCCTGGTCGACGGGTTCCACTGCCGCACGGACGGGGCAGAGACATATGACCCGGGTCGGGGAGGGAGGCCCGCACGTGGCGATGGGGCTTCCCATCGCCACCGACAGGAGGGCCTGAGCGCCCCTGCACACGCACGTTGCCCGTCCGATGCTCGCCTCGGCTGGCCTGGGGGGCTGTATGGGGGGCTGACCCATGCCGATCCTTAGCGTGGTCGTGTCCGTCCACGATGCCGTGGGGTACCTTGCCACATGCATGGACAGCCTGTTTGCCCAGACCATCGATGACCTGGAGATCATCCTCGTGGACGACGGCTCGTCCGATGGCAGTGGCCGCCTGGTCGATCGGCTCGGCCAGGATCATGCCAACGTGCGTGTGGTGCATCGGCAGCGGCACTGTCCCGGCGAGGCGCGCAATGCCGGCATGCGCGTCTGCACGGGAGACTACCTTTCCTTCGTCAATGCGTATGACTGGGTGGGACCCTCCCTGTACGGGCAGCTCCTCAGGTCTGCCGTCAAGGAGGGGGCGGACATCGTCTCGAGCGGGCACTGTGACGTGCGCGACAATGTGACCTGTAGCGTGCGGCCCCACCCGCTCGCCGGTATCGTGCTGAGGGAGCGGCGAGGCATCCTCGGCGTGCGCAGGCAGCTCTTTGGCATGCTTCCGGAGGACTCGTTGGCGCACCCGCTTGCCCTCTTCGTGGGTGCGTCCATCTATCGCCGCGCCTTCGTCGAGGAGCATGCCCTCGCCTTTGAGGATGTTGTCACCGAGGACACGCTCTTCAGCATCGCGGCGTATGCCCACGCGCGATGCGTATCGTTCATCTGCTCCACCGACTACTTCTATCGCACGGATGACCCCGTGTGGCGTGCGCGCCTCGGTGCCTGGGGCACCATCAGCCACTATGTGAAGTTCGTCAGCGAGCTTGCCGCCCTGGCGAGGGACGAGTCCGATGCTGCTGAGTTTCTGAAACGCACGAGGCATACGGCTGTGACGTATGCCATCCTGTATGTGAGAGCGATAGAATCGAGCAGCCTGAGCAACAGCCGGCGGACGTCTGACATCCGCCGGCTCGTCGAGTCTCGTGTGTTTCAGGAATACTGCATAGGCTTGTCACGGCGAGGCATGCCGTTGGGCGAAAGGCTGTTCGAGCACGAACTCGAGCGCGACAATGTCTGCGCGGTGCTGAGCCTGGCACGCCTGTACCGCATGTTCCGCAAGGGGAGGGGTCGTCAGCCATGACGGGCCACATGAGCGTCAGGCACATGTTCCATCGCATCGGCGAAGAGCTACACGCCACGCGGGTCATCGCGGGGGCGACATCATGGTCTGACGCGCTCGCCACCCTTCGCGCGAAGGTCGACATCCAGGTGATGAGTCACAATGGCTACCGAGAGCCACCGGCGGTACGTGCCCGACTCCTGCGCAAGCATGCGGTGGTTCTTCGGTACCTCGAGGGGCTGCTGGGAGACTATGCCGCATCCTATGACTATGCCGCCCCGCCCCCGCCAGCCGCTCCCACCCTCACGGATCACGTGTGGCTCTGCTGGTGGCAGGGGCTCGATCGGGCGCCGGAGATCGTGCGTGCCTGCGTGGCATCCATCAGCCGTAACGTGGGCAATCACCCCGTTACGCTTGTCACGGATGCGAACTATCGTGATTACGTGGACCTTCCTGGTTGGGTGATGGACAAGGTGCATGCGGGCATCATCACGCGCACCAACCTCTCTGACCTTCTCAGGCTCAGCTTGCTGGCCGAACACGGTGGGCTCTGGCTGGACGCGACGCTCTTCTGCGTCGCCCCCATTGACGAGCTGGTCTTCGGTCATCCGATGTTCACCATCAAGCGTCCTGACTACCTGCATGCCTCCATTGCCGGAGGCAACTTTGCGGGGTATTCGCTTGCCTGTGACGAGGACCATCGCCGCGTGTTCGTCACGGTGCGCGACCTCTTCCTCGAGCACTGGCGTCGGAGCGACTTCATGGTCGACTATCTGCTTGTGGACTATCTTATCGCGATGGCTCAGCGACACGACCCATACATCGCCGCGGCCTTCGAGGCGGTCACGCCCAACAACCCCCTCTGCGACGAGCTCTCCAAGTGCCTGGGTGAACCCTTTGACTCGGCGCGCTGGGACGAACTCTCCCGCGACACCAGCCTTTTCAAACTCACCTGGAAGCAGGGGTTCCCAGCCGAGCATAATGGGAAGCAGACGTTCTATGGGGCACTTTTGAAGGGAGACCTCTCGTGATCTTTGGGGCAAACCAGGCGTACTTCATGCCATACCTGGGCTACTGGCAGCTCATCAATGCGGTGGACGTCTATGGTGTCGCCGACAACTACAACTACATCAAGCGGGGGTGGGTCAATCGCAACCGTGTGCTGGGCAACATGGGGCCGCGCTATCTCACGCTGCCCATCGTCCATGCGTCGCGCAACCGCTTCATCATGGAGCACGAGCTCGCACCCTTTGATGCGGACACGATGCTTCACCAGCTGAGCCATGAGTATCGTTCCGCACCCAACTTCGATGCGGGGCTCGACCTCATGGAGAGGGTGCTGCGCTGCAAAAAGACCAACCTTGCGGACTTCCTCTTCGACTCCATCGAACTCACCTGCCACTACCTTGGCATCGACACGCGGCTCATCCGTACGTCCGACCTTCCGCAGGACCCGTCCCTCCGTCGCGAGCAGCGTCTCTATGACTACTGCGACCAGCTGCAGGCGGACACCTACTACAACCCGATAGGGGGCACCGCGCTCTATTCCTTCGAGGACTTCCGGGCCCACGGCATCAAGCTGGCGTTCGTGCGGTGTCACCCCGTTCCCTACCCACAGGTGCGCGTCGAGGAGTTCGTCCCCAACCTCTCGATCGTCGACGTCATCATGAACACCTCACGGCAGGAGGCCCATGACATGCTTGCGAGCTTCGACCTCATCACGGAGGAACGTTCATGAGCAGTCAGTACATCGACCTCTCGTACGACGAGCATACGACGATCAGGCTGTCCGCGCTGCTAGGGTCGATAGGGCATCACATGGTCTCCTGCATCCTGATGGCGCTGCTCGGTGCGGCCCTGGGCTTTGCCTACGTCACCTACTTCGTAAAGACGCAGTACCAGTCCACGTTTACCGTGTACGTGAGCAATCGTCCCACGACCCAGGCCGCCGCCTCTGCGGATCAGTCGGCGCTGGATCCGAACGACCAGCAGGCGCTCGGCTACCTCAACACCAGCGACATGAGTACGTCACAGTCGCTTGCCAATGTCTATCTGTTCGCCTTCTCGAGCGGGTCGTTGCAGGAGCAGGCTGCCGATGCCGCCGGCCTTTCGGCCTATGACATCGCCGCACGCCAGGGCAAGCTGGCGACCGCCACGGTGGAGGCCACCACCCCGCTCGTGACGGTGACTGTGACGGCGGATACGGCAGAGGACGCCTACCTTCTCGCCCAGCTGCTCGTGCAGGAGGCACCGGGCTACATGGAGGACGTCATCAACTCGACCTACATGACGGTCGCCTCGCCCCCGCAGCTCGCGGATCACCCCAGCTCCCTCTCCCGCGATCTTGTCGCGGTCCTGGGCTTTGTGATCGGCTTTGTGCTCGGCTCCATCGTCGCCATGGCACGGGATCACCATGCCGCCTCCCGGCAGGATGAGGAGGATGGCGTCCCTCCGACCTATGGGGCGCACGCCAAGGGGAGGAAGATGTCTCCCGTCCAGGCTGTGGCTGGGGGAGAATAGGTGGGGCGCATGACGGCCGTGTCCCTGCTCCGGTCATCCCCCGTGCGGTCGAGCCATCAGGGTCTCGGGGTGCGCCTGGGGTCGTGCCCATCCCTCTGGACAAGGATGTCGTTGGTGCGTTCCGGCCCTACCGCTGGTGCTGGGCACCTATACGCCTCGTGGGAGCGAGGGCCATGGGACTCATGATGAGGCTGATCGTTGCTCTGGCCACTGTTGTGGGGGACATCCTCGAGGCGTTCTTCGTGCCGCTCCCCCTTGCCCTTGCCGTCGCCGTGGTGGTGACCTTGGCACCCTTCGTCTGGTGCCAACATGCCGCACATGTGAGGGGTGCCCTCTTTGCGGGGGCACGCGCATGGGCCACCGCCCTCAGGGGGGATGCCGCCCTCAGAGGCGAGGGCGCCCTCGTCACCTTTGTCGTGCTGGTGGCCAGCCGCACGCTGATGGGGCGCGGGTACTGGTCTGACCCGCTGTGCGTGCTCTGGGAGGGGTGGGGCCTGCACGACAGCAACGGCGACTTCACGGGGGAGGGGTTCGAGAACCTGCTGCTCCTCATGCCGGTTGCCGTGGCGTTGCTCGACGTGCTCCTGCGCCGTCACGCCTCCCGTCATCCGCTGGCGCGCGCCATCGTCTCCGTGGGCGTTCTCTCGCTGCTCATCGAGGCCTGTCAGCTCGTCCTGCACGTGGGTACGTTCCAAGTCGCGGATCTTACCTACAACACGCTCGGTGGTGCGCTTGCCGCAGCCGGATACTGGCACTGGTGGAAGCGTCATCACGACAAGGGGGAATCTCGTGGCTAGCCAACGTGTCACCTCACAGCCGCCGCAGGGGCATTCGTTTGCCGCAAACGCGGCGTTCAACGTGCTCTATAAGGTGCTGAACGTCATCTTCCCGCTCATCTCGTCCGTCTATCTCGCGCGCGTCCTTCTGCCGGCGGGCGTCGGAGCGGTCTCGTACGCGCAGAACGTCGCCTCGTATCTGGTGCTCGTCGCCTGTCTGGGCATACCCATGTATGGCGTGCGCGAGATCGCCAAGCGCCGCGACAGCCAACGGGACACCGACACCTGCTTCAGCGAGATCATCGCCATCAACTTCTGCTCCACGACGGTGGCACTGCTGGCCTATGCGATCGTGGTCGCCCTGTTCTTTACGAGCGACCTGCCGCTGTATCTCGTGTGTGGCCTGCCCATCCTCTTCAACTACATCAGCATCGACTGGTTCTACCAGGGGAGGGAGGACTACGTCTACATCGCCGTAAGGAGCATCATCGTCAAGGGGCTCTCGGTGCTTGCGATCCTCCTGTTCGTGCACGGCCCTCAGGACTATGTCCTGAGTGCCTTCCTCACGGTCATGGGGACCTGTGGCAACTACCTCTTCAACATCGTGCGCGCCAGGCGCCACGTGCATCTCACGCTCCACGGCCTCCACCTCAGGCAGCACCTGAGGCCCATCTTCGTCCTGGTCGCCTGTTCTGCCGGCGCCCAGCTCTACAACTACGTTGACGTGCTCATGCTGGGTGCCATGGACACCCCCGAGGTGGTGGGCTGGTACAGCAACGCCATGAAGGCGGTCATGGTGGTCTTCACCCTCTGCACGGCCATCTCGGAGGTATTCCTGCCACGCATCAGCTACCTCTTCGAGACGGATCGCGAGAAGGTGAGCGATCTGGTCACCCTGGGCATGCAGATCGTGTTCTACTTCGCCGCCCCCATCGTGATGGGAACGGTGGCCGTGGCGCACAATCTGGTTATCGTCATGTTTGGTGAGCCCTTCGCCCCCGCGGCGTTCACGATGCAGCTCCTGGCGCCGATCATGATCTTCAAGGGGCTGGGCGACATCGTCTCCTATCAGGTCATCATTGGCGCGCGACAGGAGGGCAAGCTGGTGGGGCCCTACTTTTGCGCCACGGCCCTCAATGTGGCGCTCAACCTGTTCCTCATCCCCCTCTGGTCGCTCAACGGGGCGGCCGTCGCCTCCGTCCTGACAGAGTGCTTTGTCAATATGCTGCTGCTGCGACACTCGCTCAGGCTCGTGCGCCCCAGGGTCGATGTGCGCTTCGTGGCCGGCACCGTGCTCTCCGCCCTCGTCATGTGGGCGGCCGTCATGGCGGTCGGCACCCTCGTCCACAACGTGTTCCTCGGACTCGTGCTCGACGTGGTGGTGGCCGTGTCCATCTATGCCATCTGTGGTGTCCTAGGCAGGAATCCGATTCTCCAGATGATTTTTGGCATACTGAAGCGGAGGCTTTCGCTATCTTAACGAAACCTCATGTGGTGTGAGCCATGCGTGGCCCACTGGTCACAATCGATGAGAGAGTTGGAACAGAATATGCCAGCGAATGAGATCGTGGTGTCGGTACTGGGAATCTGCTACAACCATGCCAAGACGCTTCGACGGGCCCTCGACAGCGTGGTGTGCCAGCAGACGAGCTTCGCCTTCGAGCTGCTCGTTCATGATGATGCCTCCACGGATGGCTCTGCGGACGTCATTCGGGAGTACGCGGAGCGCTACCCTGCGATCGTGCGCCCCTTCCTCGAGAGCGAGAACCAGTACGGCAAGGGAAGGTCGGTCATCACCGAGATGGCCGCACAGGCACGCGGCCGCTACGTGGCGCTGCTGGAGACGGACGACTGCTGGTGCGACAGCTCCAAGCTCGAGCGCCAGGTGCATGCGCTCGACGAGCACCCCGAGTGCGCCTTCTCGGTTCACGACGTGCTGGCTCGTAGGCCCGGTGACAGCAATCCGCACGCCATGTTCCCGCCCGTGCCTGTCGACGAGGGCATCCTCGGCGCGGACGGATGGCTCCGTCGGGAGCTCTATGAGGGCAGATGGATGTTCCAGATCAGCTGCATGCTGACGCGCCGCGACTATGTGGACGAATACCTCAAGCTTGCGCCAACGGGCTTCCCCAGCAGGTTCTACCTCGTGGGGGATCAGCCCATGCAGCTGTTCTTCCTCAGCAAGGGACCCGCCTGGTACATTGCGCGCCCCATGTCCTGCTACACCGAGGACAGCGGTGGCTTCATGTCCCGACTCTCCCGTGACCCCGTCTTCAGCGTACGCGTGCACCAGGGGTATCGCGCGGGACTCCAGGCGTTCGACGAGTATAGCGAGGGTCGCTACACCACCTATGTGCAGCGTGCCATCCTACGTCGCGAGTTCTTCGAGGACCTCGTCCTTCACCACTACGCGGCACTGTTCTCCCCACGCTACAAGCCCGTGCTTGAGGAGTACGGGGTCGCCCAGCGTCTCAAGTGGAACGTGCTCTCCGGCGCCAAGACGATGCTTCGACACAGGGGCACCGGTTCCGACGACGTCGCGTCGCAGCATACCTCTCTGGTATAGCCCGAGCCCCTGAGAGGCGTCCCGCCCCATCCCAGCCCCAACAGACCCCGTGAGAGAGAACCCATGAGCGCACACAAGAACATCCTGGTCACCCGTCCGTCAATGCCCCCGTTCGAGGAGTACGTGCGAGAGATCGGGGATGTCTGGGACAACAGGTGGCTGACGAACATGGGCCCCAAGCACGAGCAGCTGCAGGAGGGGCTCAGACGCTATCTCGGCGTCCAGCGCGTGGAACTCCTGACCAACGGCCACATGGCATTGGAGCTCTCGCTCCAGGCGCTGAAGCTCCAGGGCGAGGTGATCACCACGCCCTTCACGTTCGCGTCAACGACGCACGCCATCGTCCGCAACGGCCTCACGCCGGTGTTCTGTGACGTCAGCGCCCGTGACTTCACGATGGACGTCTCCAAGGTCGAGAGCCTCGTCACCACGCGCACGAGCGCCATCATGCCCGTGCACGTGTACGGCAACATATGTGACGTGGACGCCATCGCCGAGATTGCCGAGCGCCATCACCTGAGGGTCATCTACGATGCCGCCCATGCCTTCGGCATGCGCTATCGCAATCAGGGAATCGCAAGCTTTGGTGATGTATCATGTCTTAGCTTCCATGCGACCAAGGTATTCAATACCATCGAGGGCGGAGCGGCTTGCTACCGTGACATGGACTTTGGCCTGGAGCTCTACCGACTCAAGAACTTTGGCATCCGAGGTCCCGAGTGGGTGGATGGCGTTGGCACCAACGCCAAGATGAACGAGTTCTGCGCTGCCATGGGCCTGTGCAACCTGCGCCATGTGGACGATGAGATCGCGAGGCGTGGGCGCGTGGTCAGCCGGTATCGGGAGCGGCTGGAGGGTGTGGGGGGCATTCGGCTCAGTCCGGTTGACCCCCAGGTGCGACCCAACTATGCCTACTTCCCCATCATCGTGGACGAGCAGGAGTTTGGGGCCAGCAGGGACGGCGTCTGCCAGGTCCTGGAACAGGCGGGCGTCAAGGCACGAAAGTACTTCTATCCGCTCACGAGTGCGTTCGAGTGCTATCGGGATCGCTTCGACGCGACGCAGACGCCCGTGGCGCTGAGGCTCAGCGAATGCGTGCTCACCCTACCACTCTACGCCGACCTGCCACTCGAGGACGTGGACTTCATCTGCGACCTCGTGCTGGACGCCAGGACGGCAGGGGCGTCTCGATGACCCCCGAGGGGCTTGCCAGATACCTTGTCTGGCGAGAGGGGACAGGTTCGCGGGCATGCGGCCGGTCATGGGACGTGGAGCTGGCCGTCAGGGTGCCACCCCTGGCAGCTGCGCTGCCGCCAGACTCCCCGCAGGCCCATCCGGACGCCCGAGGAGCAGGCTCGTCGCCGGGACGAGAGAGGGACGGTAGAGAGGGGATCGCGTGCAGAAGCTGCTGATGCTGGGCACCTCACTGGGGAGTGTCGACATCGTGCGCAAGGCCCAGGGCATGGGCTGCCATGTGATTGTGACCGACGGGCTTGCCCCGGAGGCGTCCCGGGCAAAGCTCGTCGCCGACGAGAGCTGGCCGATCGACACGGGAAACGTGGGGGCGCTCGAGGAGCGCTGCCGTGCCGAGGGCGTGGGCGGCGTCTTTGCCGGCGTCAGCGAGTTCAACCTCGACCGCACCATCGAGCTGTGCGGGCGTCTGGGACTCCCCTGCTACATTGCGCCCGAAGGCTGGGAGACCGCGCGCAACAAGGGCAGGTTCCTCGACATCTGCCATCGGGAGGGGGTGCCCACGGCAGACCAGTACGCCCCCGATCCCGCCCTCATGGATCAGGCTGTGACTGAGCTCGCCACCGGTGGCGTCCGGGATGCCACGCGGGCGAGGCTCGACGAGGAGCTCGCCGCCGTGCGCTTCCCCGTGGTGGTGAAGCCCGTCGATTGCAGCGGCAACCAGGGGGTCAGCTTCTGTGACACGCCCGAGGAGCTTGTGCGTGCCTGGCAGCTGGTGCGCCAGGTGTCCGAGAACCCCCGCGTCGTGGTCGAGCAGCGCCTGGTGGGCGACGAGTTCAGCATCGTCTACGCGCTGGTGGGGGGGCAGGCGCGCATGCTGCGCCTGGGCGCCACCTACAACGAGCCCGGACATCCCCCCAACATCTATGACTTTGGAACCACCATCTCGACGGGCTATTGCACATACCTCAGGGACGTGGATCCCGGCGTGCGTCGTGTGCTCGCCGCATCCGGCTGCCGGGACGGCATCGCCTCCGTCCAGGCCATCCGCACGGCCGATGGCGTCTTCCACCTCTTCGAGCTGGGGTACCGCCTCACGGCGGACATGGGGTATGACAAGATGATCGCCATGACCGGCTTCGACGCCATCCAGTGGCTGCTCGACTTCCAGCTGGGCAGGGGGCATGAGGCGGACGAGCTGCCCCGACCGCCGGAGCGTCCGATGCGCGAGAGCTCGAACGTCTACTTCTTCTTTGCCGCACATGCGGGAACCATCGCCAGCATCAGGGGGCTCGAGGAGCTGGAGGGCACGCTCGTGGACGACCCCCAGGCGCGTCGGGACGTCGCTGACGACCACATAGCCGTCGACATGCTGGCCCAGGAGGGCATGGAGGTGACTGCTGGTAGGCTCATGGGCAAGCTCACCTTTCATGCATATGATGCCGCGGCCGTCGTTGCCACGCTCCGTCACATCAATGCGCGCGTGTCCATCAGGGATGAGCGAGGGAGGGACCTGGTCGTGCGGTTCTCCCGCTATGCCGACCTCCTGGCGGCGGAGGCGCAGGAGCAGGCGCCAGATCAGGGCTAGTGCCCCCTGCGACGGGCCGCTCGCGCAGGTCGCCCCACAGTTGTGCAGGAATCGTGGGAGAGAGACGCCCGGCCGCGTGGATTCCGTTGACAACGATGTGTACCCGTCGTATCATTCTCCCGCTTGCAAGGAGGAACCCATTCGGAGGGGCGTGCCTTTCGGGATGATTCCGCACTTGTGGGTGGCTTGAAAACGGCATGGGGATGTGGCACAGCGGCAACTGCGGCGGACTGTAAATCCGCTCCCTCTGGGTTCCATGGTTCGAGTCCATGCATCCCCACCATGCCCGTGTAGCTCAGTCGGTAGAGCACTTCGTTGGTAACGAAGAGGTCACCGGTTCAAATCCGGTCGCGGGCTCCATCTCAAGTCGTTCGGCACCATGCCGGTGTAGCTCAGCTGGTTAGAGCACGCGGCTCATACCCGCGATGTCACTGGTTCGAATCCAGTCACCGGTACCAGCAATCTTACGGCGCTTCGGTGCCGTTTGAGATATGCGCACGTGTAGGATGGCCTAAGGGTTGTTTCATAAGGAGGACGGCAATGGCCAAGGAGAAGTTCGATCGTAGTAAGCCGCACGTAAACATTGGTACGATTGGTCATGTCGACCATGGTAAGACGACCCTGACGGCCGCCATCACCAAGGTCCTCTCCGAGCAGGAGGGCTGCAAGGCCGACTACACCGCCTTCGAGAACATCGACAAGGCTCCCGAGGAGCGCCAGCGCGGCATCACCATCTCCGTCGCCCACGTCGAGTACGAGACCTGGGAGCGCCACTACGCCCACGTCGACTGCCCCGGCCACGCCGACTACGTCAAGAACATGATCTCCGGTGCGGCTCAGATGGATGGCGCCATCCTCGTCATCGCCGCCACCGACGGCCCCATGGCCCAGACCCGCGAGCACATCCTGCTCGCCCGCCAGGTCGGCGTGCCCTACATCATCGTCTTCCTGAACAAGTGCGACATGGTTGATGACGAGGAGCTCATCGATCTCGTCGAGATGGAGACGCGCGACCTCCTCTCCGAGTACGACTTCCCCGGAGACGACACCCCCATCATCCGTGGTTCCGCCCTCGGCGCCCTCAACGGCGAGCAGAAGTGGGTCGACTCCATCATCGAGCTCATGCACACCGTCGACTCCTACATCCCCACGCCCCAGCGCGACAACGAGAAGCCCTTCCTGATGGCCATCGAAGACGTCATGACCATCTCCGGCCGCGGCACCGTCGTCACCGGCCGTGTCGAGCGCGGCGAGCTCAAGCTCAACGAGCCCATCGAGATCGTGGGCCTCAAGGACACCCAGACCTCTACGGCCACGGGCATCGAGATGTTCCGCAAGACCATGGACTTCTGCGAGGCTGGCGACAACGTGGGCATCCTGCTGCGCGGCATCAAGCGCGAGGACGTCGAGCGTGGCCAGGTGCTCTGCAAGCCCGGCTCCGTCACCCCACACAAGAAGTTCACGGGCGAGATCTACGTCCTCACCAAGGAGGAGGGTGGCCGTCACACCCCGTTCTTCTCCGGCTATCGTCCCCAGTTCTTCTTCCGCACCACCGACGTCACGGGCGACATCCAGGCGCTCACCGACTCCAATGGTGGCAAGGTCGAGATGGCCATGCCGGGTGATCACGTGACCGTCAGCTGCGAGCTCATTCATCCCATCGCCATGGAGCAGGGTCTCCGCTTCGCCATCCGCGAGGGCGGCCACACCGTCGGTGACGGCCGTGTCTCCACGATCGAGGAGTAGCTCCCTCCTTTCGGAGCGCGACACTCCCCCAAGGCAGCAGGGCTCGGCATCCCGATGGATGCCGAGCCCCTTTCGTGAAGTGCGTGAGGGCGCCCAGGGTTTGGTGGTTTTGTTGAGGGGCAGTGGCATGACCTGCGGCAGTTGACATACCTGGCCGAGCAATGATACCCTTACTACTTGCGTCGCCCATGGGGTTATACGGCGGCGATAGTCTACAGGAGGATTCATGCGCACACTGGTTACTCTCGCATGCACCGAGTGCAAGCGTCGCAACTACACCACCAAGAAGAACAAAAGCAACACTCCCGACCGCATGGAACTGAAGAAGTATTGCCCGTGGTGCCATAAGCACACCATCCACAAGGAGACCCGCTAGAATGGGGTCTGTATACGCCAGTAGTTCAATTGGTAGAGCATCGGTCTCCAAAACCGAGTGTTGAGGGTTCGAGTCCTTCCTGGCGTGCCAGCTAACACCACCGGCAATCCCCCTTGGGGCTTGCCGGTTTCACTGAAGAGGGACATCCAAGAGGGGTGAGGGATGGCAAAGAAAGAGCGACAGAGGAGGAGTGCCCGTCAAGCGCGCCAACGGGAGCGTGTCGCACGCGAGGCACAGGAGGCTGCCGCTACTTCCGATGAGTCCAAGGGCTCCAAGAGGGTCGCCACGTCCGAGGGCAAGAGCCTCGCGGCTGGCTCCGCCAAAGGCGGCAAGGAGGCGCCCAGGAGGAAGGGTCGCATACGCACGTATCTTGGTGCGGTGGGGAGCGAGCTTCGTCGTGTGTCCTGGCCCTCAAGATCCGAGCTTACCAACTATTCCGTGGCCGTCATCGTGGCGCTTGTCGTCGTGGGTGCCGTCGTATGGCTTGTCGATACGGGCTTCCTCAATCTCATGTTCCAATTCACAAAGCTGAGGGGGTAAGGGCACGATGGCTAAGCGCTGGTATGTGGTTCACACCTACTCAGGCTATGAGAACAAGGTCAAGAACGACCTCGAGCATCGCATCGAGACCTACGGCATGGAGGACCAGATCGTAGACATCCAGGTTCCCACCGAGGAGGTCACCGAGATCAAGAATGGTGGCAAGCGCGAGACGAAGGACGTTAAGGTCTTCCCCGGCTACGTGCTCGTACGCATGGAGCTGGATGACAACAGCTGGGTGGTCGTGCGTAACACCCCCGGCGTGACGGGCTTCGTGGGCGTGGACGGCAAGCCCGTCCCCCTGCGCCGCTCCGAGTTCAACAAGATCATGCGCCGCACCAACCCGTCGGGCGTGCGGGAGCCTAAGCGCGCCACCACGACCGACCTTGAGGCTGGTATGTCCGTCAAGGTCGTGAGTGGCCCCTTGGCCGACTTTGATGGCCAGGTGTCCGAGGTCATGCCCGAGGCGGGCAAGGTCAGGGTCATGCTCATGATCTTCGGTCGCGAGACCCCAGTGGAGCTCACGCTCGACCAGGTGACACAGATCGCCTAGCCCACAACCCCCTGTTCCGTAATCGGTGAGGATTGCTTCTCGGAACAGACACGATAGATCGCAAACGTTCGCTTCAAGGAGACACACGATGCCAGCAAAGCAGGTCGTCCACTTCATCAAGCTCCAGATTCCCGCCGGCCAGGCCAACCCCGCGCCTCCCGTGGGCCCCGCCCTCAGTGCCGCTCAGGTCAACATCATGCAGTTCTGCCAGGCCTTCAATGCGGCCACGCAGGACAAGGCCGGCGACATCATCCCCGTGGAGATCACGGTCTACGAGGATCGCTCCTTCGACTTCGTCACCAAGACCCCTCCGGCGGCCCAGCTCATCAAGAAGGAGCTCAAGCTCAAGAGCGGTTCCGGCGTGCCCCAGCGCGACAAGGTGGGGCAGCTCTCCCAGGAGCAGCTCACCAAGATCGCCGAGATCAAGATGCCCGACCTCAATGCCAACGACATCGAGGCGGCCAAGAGGATCGTTGCCGGCACCGCCCGCTCCATGGGCGTCACCATCGCCGAGTAGCGCACGCACCCCTTCGGGGGTGCATCCCCTTGTCCTCGGCTCAAGCATTTCATGGATTTCGCCGAGGACAAGGGGATGCACCCATCGGTTTCTGCCGCCGCTACTTGGCGATGGTTCCCACGGCTCGGCAGTGGCAAACGTTGGAAACTGGTGGAGTGCCATTGAGATCGAGGGAGGGTGGCCAGCCCGTTCACCTCGCAACTACCTAGAGGAGGTACGTAGTATGGCAAGGCATGGAAAGAAGTACAACGCGGCTGCGGCCAAGGTCGAGAGGGACGCCCTTGCCCCCAAGGCGGCACTTGCGCTCGTCAAGGAGCTTGCGTCCGCCGCATTTGACGAGACCATCGAGGCCTCCATCCGCTTGGGCGTCGACACCCGCAAGGCCGACCAGAACGTCCGTGGCTCCATCAGCCTGCCCAACGGAACCGGCAAGAACGTGCGCGTGGCCGTCTTCGCCGAGGGCACCAAGGCCGACGAGGCCAAGGCCGCCGGCGCGGACATCGTGGGCTCTGACGACCTCGTTGCCGAGGTTCAGGCTGGCAACATTGACTTTGATGCCGTCATTGCCACGCCCAATCTCATGGGCAAGGTCGGTCGTCTTGGTCGCATCCTTGGCCCCCGTGGCCTCATGCCCAACCCCAAGCTCGGTACCGTCACCATGGATGTCGAGAAGATGGTCGGCGAGCTCAAGGCCGGCCGCGTGGAGTATCGCGCCGATCGTTATGGCATCTGCCACGTGCCCCTGGGCAAGGCCTCCTTCCCCGTCGAGCAGCTCGTGGAGAACTACGCGGCCCTCTACACCGAGATTCTCCGCGTGAAGCCCTCCAGCGCCAAGGGCCGCTACGTCAGGTCCATCTCCGTGTCCTCCACGATGGGTCCGGGCGTCAGGATTGACCCCTTCGTCACCCGCGACTTCCTCGCCGAGTAGCAGGGTGTCCCGGCCTGAAGGCCGGGACACCTTTTTGTACGTGTGCGTTGGATTGAGCGTGAGATTTCCCAACTGGGCAAACGTGGGGCAGCCTCAATCCAACGCGCGTCTTGGAGCCGCCACGGCCTACGGGCCTGTCGACGAGCGCGCTCAGAACCGATCCCCGTGCCCACCGCGAGGTCGGGTCATCAAGGGCATCGGTCAGTCGGCGCCTCCGCCGAGACCTTCCCCTTCGCATGACACGCGTCTCCATGGGCGAGGCGGATCCATTCATGATGCGGCGCGACTCATGCCATGCGGGCGTGAGCCCCCGGAGTCCGCGAGCTTCGGCGCTCCACCGCCGAAGCTCGTCAGCGGTGGCCAGGGGAGGGAGAGGGAGTGGCAGGCGTCCCGTGACGCGCCTGCGGACTGTGAGGAGCTGCCACAGAGCCTTCCAGGTATGGGGATGGCGAGCCTTGACGTATGCCCGCAACTCTGCAACAATGTCCCCCGTCCGAAAGGGCGATGTACAAACAGCACGTCCGCTGCCAAAGACAGCCGGTGCCGCAAGGCTCAAAGGGGGAACCCGCCTGCCGAGGTGGTCTCAGACTTGTCTCTTGGACCCCGCTTTGGCTGCGCGCCAGGCGGGGTCCTTCGTGCGAAGGTCCGCCCGCGTCGGCGGCTCGTGCCCGAGCGCAGACAGGGAGGTGTATTTCATGCCAAACAAGAGCAACGTCTCCATGCTGGAGAAGATCGGCGAGTCCCTCGAGAGTTCCAAGGGCATGTTCGTGATCGACTACCGTGGTCTCACCGTGAAGGAGACCCAGGAGCTCCGCCGCAGCCTCATGAAGGCCGGTGCGCACATGAAGGTGTACAAGAACAACATCGTCAAGATCGCGCTGAGGAGCGCAGAGCTTCCCGAGATCGAGAACATGGTGGGCACCTGCGCCTATGTCTTCTATGACAACGATCCCGTCGAGGCGGCCAAGGTCATCAAGAGGCAGTCCGAAGCCCTCCACAAGATCGAGTGGGTTGGCGCCATCGCCGATGGCAAGGCTCTCTCTGCCGAGGATGCCAAGGCCTACGCGGAGCTCAAGAGCCGCGACGAGCTTCTTGCCGAGCTGGTCTTCGTCATGGCAAGCCCGCTTTCCGGCATCGCACAGGTTGCCGCCGGCCCTGCGCGTGGCCTGGTCACTGCGCTGTCCGCCGTGGCCGACCAGAGGGAGGCCGCCTAGGTCAGGCCCCCGCACTACCGCACCGAATCGGAATGGGCGTCACAAGGGCGCCCCTGACAAAGGAGAATTGACATGGCCGTCACCAAGGATGAGATCATCGAGACCCTCAAGGAGATGCCCGCCCTCGAGCTTTCCGAGCTCGTTCACGAGCTGGAGGACGTCTTCGGCGTCTCCGCCGCCGCTCCCGTTGCCGTTGCCGCCGCCCCCGCAGCCGACGGCACCGCCCCCGCCGAGGAGGAGAAGACCAACTTCGACGTCGAGCTGACCTCCTTCGGCTCCAACAAGATCGCCGTCATCAAGGTCGTTCGCTCCCTCACCAGCCTTGGCCTCAAGGAGGCCAAGGAGGCCGTCGAGAGCGCTCCCAAGGTCCTCATCGAGGGTGCCAAGAAAGACGATGCCGAGGATGCCAAGAGGCAGCTCGAGGAGGCCGGCGCCGAGGTCACCCTCAAGTAGCTCGTTTTCTCAGAGCTCGGCGTGCCATCGTTGCGCGCTCGGGGGCCGAGCCCAGCTCGGCCCCTTCCCATGCCGCGGCGCAGGAACGAGGCGGGCCCGCATGGACGGTCCTACAGGAATGCCGGAACGGCACGTCCGAGCGCCGCACACCCTCCCTGCGCCCTGCTCCCCCGCAGTCACATACCAGCACGAACCATGGCTCGCGAGCACACATCCCGCACACAAACGAGAAGGCGTTTCCGCAGGATTATCTGGCCGCTGGCCTCATAATGTATTTTCTGGACGATGTCAAGCCCCAATCGTTGACCAACCCCCTCCATTCCGATACTTTATTAGTTTGCGATGACTGACGCCATATGGGTGCGACGATCGTCGCGGTCACTCGTCTAAGGAGGAAGTGTCTGGTGCCTAACGCAAAGTCTTCCAAGGTTGTCCAGAATCAGCGCGAGCGCGTGAGCTTTAGCAAGATTCCTCGGGCAATGGAGCTGCCAAACCTCATCTCCGTCCAGAGGGAGTCGTTCGAGCACTTCATGGGTGAGGGGCTCGCCGAGTCGTTCGCCGAGTTCTCGCCCATTGAGAACGCCGCCAAGACCATGGAGGTCACCTTCGGCGACCACCAGTTTGGCGACGCCCCCGCAGACATCGCGGAGTGCCGCGCCAAGGACATCAACTACCAGGCCCCGCTCTTCGTCGACGTGCGCTTCGTCAACAGGGAGACCGGCGAGATGAAGGAGCAGCTCGTCTTCATGGGCGACTTCCCCCTCATGACCGACCGTGGCACCTTCATCATCAATGGCACCGAGCGCGTCGTCGTCTCCCAGCTCGTGCGCTCGCCGGGCGTCTACTTCTCCCACGAGGTGGATAACGGCGCGGACGTCCATCACGTGCAGTTCATTCCCGCGCGTGGCGCCTGGCTGGAGTTCGAGGTCGACAAGCATGGCCACCTGGTGGTCTCCATCGATCGCAAGCGCCGTCAGAACGCAACGCTCTTCCTGCGTGCCCTCGGCATCGCCGAGAGCGACGACGACATCATGAACCTCCTCGGCGACTCCGACGTCGTACGTTCCACGCTCGAGCGTGACGTCGCCACCACCCGTGAGGACGCCCTCGTCGAGATCTACCGTCGCCAGCGTCCGGGCGAGCCACCCACCGTGGACAACGCTCGCTCCCTGCTCGAGGGCCTCTACTTCAACAACCAGCGCTATGACCTTGCCCGCGTTGGCCGCTACAAGATCGACAAGAAGCTCGGCCTCGCCATCGATGCCAGGCAGCGCGTCCTCACCGAGGAGGACATCGTGGGCGCCCTGCGCTACCTGTTGGCGCTGCACGCCGGTGACACCACCAAGCGCCTCGATGACATCGACCACTTCGGCAACCGCCGCGTGCGCACGGTGGGCGAGCTCGTGCAGAACCAGTTCCGCATCGGCATGACCCGTATGGAGCGTGTCATCCGCGAGCGCATGGCCTCTCAGGATCCGGATGACATCACGCCCCAGTCGCTCATCAACATCCGTCCCATCGTGGCCGCCATCAAGGAGTTCTACGGCTCCTCGCAGCTCTCGCAGTTTATGGACCAGTCCAACCCGCTGGCTGGCCTCACGCACAAGCGTCGTCTCTCCGCCCTGGGGCCCGGTGGCCTCGCGGGTCACAAGAGCGGTTCCAACCGTCGCACCAATGTCCCCACGGCCGTTCGCGACGTCCACAACTCGCACTACTCCCGCATGTGCCCCATCGAGACGCCCGAAGGCCCCAACATCGGCCTCATCGGCTCGCTGGCACTGTACGCGCACGTCAATGAGTACGGCTTCATCGAGGCTCCCTATCGCAGGGTCGAGGGCGGCAAGGTCACCGACCAGGTCGATTGGATGACCGCCGACGAGGAGGAGAACCACGTCATCGCCCCGGCGGACGTCCCCATCGATCCCAAGACCGGCGAGTTCGTACGCATCAACTCCAAGGGCAAGGTCGTCAAGGCCGATATCGTCGTGGCCCGCACCAAGAACTTCGACGGCAGCTTTGGCGCTCCCTCGCAGGTAGACGTCATGAGCGTCGACTACATGGACGTCTCCCCGCGCCAGCTGCTCTCCGTGGCGGCCAACCTCATCCCGTTCCTCGAGCACGATGACGCCAAGCGCACCCTCATGGGTGCCAACATGCAGCGCCAGGCCGTACCCCTGATCCGTCCGCATGCCCCCATAGTGGGCACCGGCCTCGAGCGCGCCGCCGCGCACGATTCCGGAGAGCTCATCTGTGCCGTGCATGCCGGCACCGTCTCCGAGGCCGACGCCGCTCATGTGGTCGTGGACACCGAGGATGGCCCCGAGCGCTATGACCTCCCCAAGTACGAGCGCTCCAATCAGAGCACCTGCATCAACCACAGGCCCGTCGTCACCGTGGGACAGCGGGTGGAGCAGGGCCAGGCCCTCACCGACAGCACGTCCGTCGACCATGGCGAACTGGCGTTGGGCACCAACCTCACGGTGGCCTACATGCCGTGGGAGGGCTACAACTACGAGGACGGCATCATCGTCTCCGAGCGCGTCGTACGGGATGACCTGCTGACCTCCATCAACATCTCCCGTCACGAGATCGATGCCCGCGACACCAAGCTCGGCCCCGAGGAGATCACCCGCGAGGTTCCCAACCAGTCCGAGGAGATGCTCGCCAACCTCGACGACGACGGCATCATTCGCATTGGCGCCGAGGTGGGCCCTGGCGACATCCTGGTCGGCAAGGTCACTCCCAAGGGGGAGACGGCGCTCACCGCCGAGGAGCGCCTGCTGCGCGCCATCTTCGGCGCCAAGGCCCACGACGTCCGCGACACCTCGCTCAAGATGCCGCATGGCGCCTACGGTCGCGTCGTGGATGTGGTGCGTTTCAGCCGCGAGGCCGGGGACGACCTGCCTCCCGGTGTCAACGAGCTGGTCCGTGTCTTCGTGGCCCAGCGCCGCAAGATCCAGCAGGGCGACAAGATCTCCGGTCGCCATGGCAACAAGGGTGTCGTCTGCAACGTCCTTCCTGTCGAGGACATGCCCTACATGTCCGACGGCACATCCGTCGACGTGCTGCTCGATCCCTTGGGCGTCCCCTCTCGCATGAACGTGGGCCAGCTCATGGAGACCCACTTCGGCTGGGCCGCGGCCCATGGCTGGGATACCACGAGCGCTGACTCCCACGAGGTCGTCGAGGGCGACATGCTCGTCGCCACCCCTGTCTTTGACGGCGCGTCCGACGAGGTGGTCAGGGAGGCCCTGCGCCGCTCCAACATCAACGTCATGAACCGCGCCAAGGGCCTCTATGGTGACGCCCTCGACCCGCACTTCGTGACTCAGGTGAGTGACATGGGCAAGACCACGCTGTACGACGGCCGCACGGGAGAGGCGTTCCATAACCCCATCACGGTGGGCGTGAGCTACATCCTCAAGCTCGGCCACATGGTGGATGACAAGATCCACGCCCGCTCCACCGGCCCCTACAGCCTCGTCACGCAGCAGCCGCTGGGCGGCAAGGCCCAGTTCGGCGGCCAGCGCTTCGGTGAGATGGAGGTCTGGGCGCTCTATGCCTATGGTGCCTCCCATGTGCTGCAGGAGATCCTCACCGTCAAGTCCGACGACACCAACGGCCGCGTCAAGACCTACGAGTCCATCGTCAAGGGCGAGAACGTGCCTGCCGCCGGCATCCCCGAGTCCTTCAAGGTGCTCGTCAAGGAGATCCGCTCGCTGGCGCTCAACATCAAGCCCATCTCCTACAGGAAGGAGAGGGGCCAGGCAGAGGAGCGGCAGGCCCCCGATGCCGTCGAGGTCCTTTCCTCCGACGCCGCCCTCGACGACCTCATCGGCATGTCTGCCGCCGCACCGGCGGACGAGTTGGCCGCAGACGCACACGACGATAAGGAGTAGCGAACGTGGCAGATTTCGATACCACAGACTTCGACGCAATCAAGGTCTCGCTGGCGTCCGCTGACGAGATCCGTAGCTGGTCGCATGGCGAGGTCAAGAAGCCTGAGACCATCAACTACCGCACCCTCAAGCCCGAGAAGGACGGTCTCTTCTGCGAGAAGATCTTTGGCCCCACGAAGGACTGGGAGTGCGCCTGCGGCAAGTACAAGGGCATCCGTTTCAAGGGCATCGTCTGCGAGCGCTGCGGCGTCGAGGTGACGAGTGCCAAGGTGCGTCGCGAGCGCATGGGCCACATCGAGCTGGCTGCCCCGGTGAGCCACATCTGGTACTTCAAGAGCCCCAACAGCTTCCCGCTGGCCCGTCTGCTCGACGTCAAGAGCAAGGACCTCGAGAAGATCCTATACTTCGCGAGCTACGTCATCACGCACGTGGACGGCGAGGCGCGCGAGGCCGACGCGGAGGATCTCAAGGAGGAGCTTGCCGCCGACCTCGAGGAGCTCGACGCCGAGCGCGACGACGAGATCGAGCGCCTCAGGGCGCAGGGCGGGGGAGCGGACGACGAGTTCGACGACATCGAGCCGCTCTCTGCTGACGAGGTGCGCGCCGGCGTGGTCGACCTCGAGGAGGAGTACGCCGAGGAGAAGCAGCTGCGCACGGATGCCTACAACAGGTTCATGCAGCTTGAGGAGCGTGAGCTCATCTCCGACGAGAGCCTCTTCACCGAGATGAGGCGCTACTACTCCATCTACTTCAAGGGCGGCATGGGCGCCGAGGCCGTGCGCGACCTGCTTCGGGCCATCGACCTTCCCAAGGAGGCCGAGGAGCTGCGCGCCATCGTCGTCAACGACGACTCCCAGAAGCAGAGGCGCGAGCGTGCCGTCAAGCGCCTGGAGATCGTGGACGCCTTCCTCAAGGGCGGCAACGACCCCGCCAACATGATCCTCGACGTCATCCCGGTCATCCCACCCGACCTGCGCCCCATGGTGCAGCTCGATGGCGGTCGCTTTGCCGCGTCCGACCTCAACGACCTCTACCGGCGCGTCATCAACCGCAACAACCGCCTCAAGCGCCTGCTCGACCTCGACGCCCCGGCGATCATCATCAACAACGAGAAGCGCATGCTTCAGGAGTCCGTGGACGCGCTCTTCGACAACGGCCGCCGCGGCCGCCCCGTCACCGGCCGCGGCGGCAGGCCCCTGAAGTCGCTCGCCGAGTCGCTCAAGGGCAAGCAGGGCCGCTTCCGCCAGAACCTGCTGGGCAAGCGCGTCGACTACTCCGGTCGCTCCGTCATCGTGGTCGACCCCAAGCTCAAGCTGCACCAGTGCGGCCTGCCGTCCGCCATGGCGCTGGAGCTCTTCAAGCCCTTCGTCATGCGCAGGCTCGTCGAGCTGGGCAAGGTGGACAACTTCAAGGTCGACAACATCAAGGCCGCCAAGCGCGCCATCGATCGTCAGCTGCCCGCCGTGTGGGACGTGCTCGACGAGGTCATCAAGGGGCGCCTGGTGCTGCTCAACCGCGCACCGACCCTGCACCGCCTGTCCATCCAGGCCTTCGAGCCCGTGCTGGTGAACGGTGAGGCCATCCACCTGCACCCGCTCGTCTGTGCGCCCTTCAACGCGGACTTCGATGGCGACCAGATGTCCGTGCACGTGCCTCTGTCCACCCAGGCGCAGACCGAGGCCCGCGTGCTCATGCTCTCGAGCAACAACTTGCGCTCTCCCGCATCGGGCAAGGTGCTCACCGTGCCGTCGCAGGATATGGTCTTTGGCGTCTACTTCCTCACCATGGAGAAGGATGACGCCAAGGGGGAGGGCCGCGTGTTCGCCGACTTCGACGATGCGCTGCACGCCTACGACTGCCGCAACGACCTCGACATCCAGGCGAGGATCGAGGTGCGCGTCTCGGAGGCCGATGCCAACGTCCTCAAGGACGGCAGGGGCTACTTCCGCGTGATGGAGGGTCGTGGCGAGGCCACGGACTACGATGTCACCGACCATCCCGTGCGTATCGAGACCACGGTGGGCCGCGTGATCTTCAATCGACAGTGCCTGCCCGCCGACTATCCCTACATGAACTTCAAGATGGTCAAGAGCGACATCTCCGCCCTGGTCAATGACTGCTGCGACCGCTACAGCACCACCAGGATCGAGGAGATCCTGGACGCCATCAAGCACAGTGGCTTTCACTATGCCACCCGGGCGGGTCTCACCATCTCCGTCTGGGACGCCGTCATTCCCGATGACAAGCCCCAACTGCTCGAGTCGGCCCAGGACAAGGTCGACCAGATCAACGAGAACTACGAGAACGGCCTGCTCTCCGAGCGCGAGCGCCACGCCGAGGTCATCAACGTGTGGACCGACTGCACCGATACCCTGGGCACCGAGATGCTCGACGGCTTCACCGAGGACAACCCCATCTACATGATGGCCGACTCCGGCGCCCGTGGCTCCAAGACGCAGCTGCGCCAGCTCGCCGGCATGCGCGGCCTCATGGCCGACATGTCCGGTGACACCATCGACCTTCCCATCAAGGCGAACTTCCGCGAGGGTCTCGTGCCCCTGGAGTACTTCATCTCCACCTATGGCGCCCGCAAGGGCCTCGTGGACACGGCCTCGCACACCTCGGACTCCGGCTACCTCACACGTCGCCTGGTGGACGTCGCGCAGGACGTCATCGTGCGCGAGGAGGACTGCGGCACGGACGAGGGTGTGACCTATGACCTCGTCAAGTCGGGCGAGTCCGGCGTGGACGCGGACCTTGTCGGACGCTGCGTGCTGAACGACATCACCGATCCCCAGACCGGCGAGGTGCTCCTAGCGAGGGATGCCTACATCGAGTCGACCGACGACCTCGAGATGCTCCGCGCGCATGGCCTCAAGAGGGTCGAGCTGAGGGCACTGCTCACCTGCAGGTCCAAGTATGGCGTCTGCCAGAAGTGCTATGGCTGGGACCTCTCCACGAGACGCCCCGTCAACATCGGCACCTCCGTGGGCATCATCGCCGCGCAGTCCATCGGCGAGCCGGGCACGCAGCTCACGATGCGCACCATTCACTCCGGTGGCGTCGCGGGTGCGGATGACATCACGCAGGGCCTCCCCACGGTCGCCCGCATGTTCGATGTCGTGGGCAACGTCAACGAGAAGATCCTAGGCCGCGAGGCGGACCTTGCCCCCTACAGCGGCATCCTCAAGATCACCACGGAGCAGACCGAGTACCTGCTCCAGATCCTGGATGCGGACGACGAGAGCCGCATCATCGCGGAGTGGCGGGTGCCGGTCTCGGTGCGCTTCATGCCGGGCTTCGAGGAGGCCATGGGCGAGGGCGTCGCCGTGCGTGCCGGCGACCAGATCACGCGTGGCTTCGTGAACTTCCGCAAGCTGCGCAAGCTCACGGACATAGAGTCCACGATGCACACGTTCGTGAAGTCGGTCAAGGACGTCTACACGTCCCAGGGTGTCGACCTCAACGACAAGCACATCGAAGTCATCGCCCGTCAGATGCTGCGCCGCGTGCAGATCATCAACCCCGGTGACTCCACCTACCTGCTTGGCCAGTACGTCGACCGTTACGTGTTTGGCGACACCGTGCGCAACATCGCCATGGCCGGCGGCACGCCTCCGCAGGCAGAGCCCGTCATCTTGGGTACGCTCAAGGTGGCCAGCTCCATTGACTCCTGGCTGTCCAGCGCCTCGTTCATCCGCACCGCCGGCGTGCTCACCGACAGCGCCATCAAGGGTGAGGTCGATCACCTCCTCGACCTCAAGTCCAACGTCATCGTGGGCAAGAAGATTCCCGCAGGCACCGGTCTGGAAGCGTACGACAACGTGGAGCTCACCTACCACGGCGAGAAGGTCGAGGGTCCCACGAGCCCCAATGCCAAGACGCTGCCCGAATGGGCACCCGACGAGCTCAAGGACGTCGAGGAGAGGCTTCCCAAGCAGCTCGACTGGATTGGCGACGACTACGGCTACGGTGGGGTGTACTCCAAGAACGGCCGGACGCTCTCCAGCGAGGACGCCAAGCTCTATCTCTTTGATGACCTGGGCGTCTCGCAGCGCTGGACGAACAAGTTCAGCGAGGTGGGCATTGAGACCGTGGGGGATCTCATCGGCAAGACCGAGGACGACTTGCTTCACATCGATGGCATCGGTGCAAAGGCGATCGAGGAGCTTCGTGAGGGCCTCGAGGCCCGCGACCTCCTCTATATCCTGGAGCCCGAGGAGGACGAGGCCGACAGCGAGGATCTCTCACAGCTGCTGAACATGGTGTTCTCGCCTGACGCAGGTGGTAACATCATGTTGGGCACTGCGGTGCCCACCACGCATGCGGATGACGACGACCTCATCGGTGGATCCACTGAGCGGAACGATGGCCAGGTCATCAACGAGGACCTGGGCTCGCTGCATGACCTGCTCTCCCAGGTCGAGCAGGGCGAGGGCGAGGAGTAAGTCCCCTACAGGTGGTATCGCCGCAAGGAGTCAGCAGGTCGGGCCCCCATCGCAGTGCGGTGGGGGCCCGACCTTCATACAGGGCCCCAGCCCTGTGCCGCGCGCCCTTCGCGCGGCATGCAGGTCCACCCATTCGGCCGATGGACTCCCGTCATATGGCAGAAGGCTTCACCCTCTGGCACGGTGATCGTCCGGGTCGTCGGCCCCGAAGGGTCGTGCCCCAGCCAAGGGCAGACCATCCGCTATGCGGATGGTCATGATGCTCTCGAGGGAGCGAAATGGCCTCAAGTGCGTCCCGACGTCAGGGCGCAAGGCAAGCTCACAGGGAAACCGGGGGCCATCTGGCGCCTTCGCGAATCCCAATCCTGGGCCTTTGTCATCCGTGGACGTCGTCGACGTGCCATGGGCACGTGCCTGGGCACGCACTTGGGGCCATTTCGCTCCCATGCCGCCGCGCGGCATACGAAGGGGACTCGTGCATCCTCCGTATTCTATCCACCAACATGCGCCCTATGGGGTAGAGGGGGTAGCTATGTACGAAGCGAGTGCCAACGCGAACGGTTGTGAGCAAAAAAACGCAAGGTTTCGCAAAGAAATAATTGAGGTATCTGTTATGGTAATTAGAGCTGGGTGATTGAGCGGCGGAATGCAATGGCCAACCGCATATGCTCGACATTGGTTCGTGGCACGTTCTTTAAGGTTTCTAAAGTCATCTCACACGGGCGTACGGGCTAGGACGTAGCCAAACGAGAGGTTGCAGTGATGAGAAAGAGGTTTGCCAAGGTCTGGATAACTCTGACCGCGATCGTTCTCGTGGCATGCTTCGCGATGGCACGTGGTGCCACCGTGAGGACGTATGCTGAGGATGCCACGTCGGGAACAGTGACCATCACGTTTACGGCTGGCGAGGGCGGCACGCTGGATCCACAGGACGCCCTGACTCAGACATTTGCCGTTGGAGATGCCAGCGATGTGGCTGCGGTTACCGCCAGGCCCTCCGATGGCTACGCATTCGTTGACTGGACGTGCGATGGCAAGGAGGTGAGCACCGACGCTACCTTCACACCTCCCAAGAAGACGGCCGCGTATGTCGCGAACTTCAAGGCCGTGGCCGCGGATGGGACCAATGCCGACGCCAAGGGGACTGACACCGCTGACGGACGGGGTACGGTCGATGATTCCGATCCCACGAAGGGGGAGAACCTCGACCACCTCACGGGTCCCGAATCGTCCACAGGGCTTCCGGACAACTACAGTGCACCCACCGCGCCTGGCTTTGGCACCGGCAATGGCTTGCGCAACCGCCTGAACGCCCAGCTTATGAGAGGCAACTCGCCAACAGGTCCCACCATAGGGACCGACCATCCCCAGAGCCCGGGCGAGGTCATGCTCTTCAAGACGGCCACGCCAGTTCCGGGTATGGTCAACACATGGGACGTGACCCTGCGCGTGGAGGGCAAGGACTCGAGGAAGACGAGTGACATCGTCCTCGTCATCGACACCTCGGGCAGCATGCGGGACAACTATCGTATCGAGGAGGCACGGGAGGCGGCCAACAGCTTCGTCGACACGCTGCTGTCCAACGGTGGTGGCAGCAACACGCACATTGCGGTGGTCTCCTACGACTCCGTTGTCAAGACCAACCAGGAGCTGACGAATGACGCCGCCGCCCTCAAGAGGGCCATCAATGGCCTCCGCGCCAACGGCGGCACCTTTACCCAGGCGGGTATCTACCGGGCGAGGCAGCTGCTTGCCAGCTCGACGGCTGATATCAAGAACATCGTGCTGCTGTCCGACGGCGAGCCGACGTACAGCTATGGGATCCTTAGCCCAAACGACTACCTGACTGCCGTCGGCGGGCACTACGAGACCTCTACGGCGGTGCCAGAAGGACAGTTCGACCACACGTCAAGAGTGGGCAACGGTGGTACCTTGACACAGCAGTATGGCTGGTACAGAGGACGTGAGGCACGCTACAACAATGGCAACAGCGCGATAGCCGAGTCTGGCTTTGCCAAGGACGACGGGTCCACCATGTGGACGATCGCCCTGGAGGCCGGCCCCAGGGGGACGGGGATCCTCCAGGACATTGCCACCCCGAATCACAGCTACACCGCAAGCCCTTCCGACCTGAGTCAGATTTATCAGGATATCGCCGGTAGGATCAATGATGCGGTGCAGGATGCATCGGTGACGGATCCCCTGGGGACGGGCTTCAGCGTCCCGGGCGGCAGCATCGCGGACATCACCGCCACGCAGGGTACGGCAAGCTACGATGCGAACGAGAAGAGGCTGCACTGGGACGACCTCGGCACGCTCACGACACCCATCGACGCGAGTCATCCCGACGTCAAGTATGCCGAGCTGCACTATCGCGTCGAGGTCGATGACAGCATATTGGATGCCAGTCCCACCGATGGCATGTATGCCACCAATGGCGACGCCAGGCTTAGCTATATCGATACGACGGGGCACCGCCAAGATTCCCCGTTCCCCATCCCTCAGGTCAATCCCACGCTGCTCGTCGTGGAGAAGAGGCTCTATGACAAGCAGGGCAACGAGGTGACGAGTGATGATCCCAGCCAGACCTATGCCATTCACGTCACCAGCAGCAACGGATATGACCAGACGTATGACCTGAGGCCCGGAGAGCGCAAGGTCATGACCAACCTGCGTCTCGAGGACACCTATACGGTTGCGGAGACCGGGTATCCGTCGGGCACGAGCGCAGGCGACTACAGCACCACCGTCACCGTGTATGGGCAGGACACCAACACCTTCGCGATTCGGCACGATGATCCTGACACGCCGGTCATCGTCTCGAATCGCGAGATACCCTCCCTGACCGTCAAGAAGGGCGTGACGGGTGATCTGTCAGACAGGACCAAGAAGTTCGACTTTGACGTGACGGTCACACGTGGCGGTGAGACCATCCTCGAGAGGACGGCATCGCTTGCGGATGGCGAGCAGGAGGGCATTGCCCCCGATGACGGGAAGGTACTGCTGCCTGGCGACCACGTCACCATCAAGGAGACCAACGCCGATGGCTATTCCGCCAGCTATACCGTTGACAATGGCACCGCGACCGATGGCACGGGCGTTGAGTCGAGCTTCTCGCTCGCGGGCGACACGACGGTGAGCTTCACGAACAGCAAGCAGGACGTGCCAATCACCGGCCTCGTTGGCTCGGTGGGCGGCTCCCATGCGCCCTTGCTCATTGGGGTTGGTGCCATTCTGGCAGCCCTGAGCGTTGCTGGTACAAGGTTCCGGTTCAAGTTCAGGCGAGGGGAGTGATGCCTCGGCATGTGATGGATGCGGCCTCGCCAGCGAGGGACGCCACCGGTGAGGCTGACGCCCCTGCGCACGAACCCTCCCTTGTCGCGGAGCTCGTGCTCCTTGTCCTCAAGGTCGCGTTTGTGCTTGGGTTCGTCGCAATGGTCTTCGTGTTCCTCTTTGGCATGGTCCAGCAGCCTGATGGGAGCATGGATCCCGCGCTTCGAGAGGGGGACCTCATCGTCTACTACCGGCTGCAGAAGGAGTATGCGGCAGGTGATGTGATCGTGGTGGACGATGGGGGCACGAAGGAGCTGAGGAGGGTCATTGCGGTTGCGGGGGACACGGTCGACTTCACGAGTGACGGGCTGGTGGTGAACGGATACCACCAGAGCGAGGACCGCATCTATGCGGAGACGCTGCCCTTCACGGCAGGGATCTCGTATCCCATAACCGTAGGCGAGGGCCAGGTGTTCGTCATGGGCGATAACCGCACCGGGTCGAAGGACAGCAGGCTGTACGGTCCGGTGGACATTGAATCGGGAACCGAAGGCAAGGTAATGACGGTTGTGAGAAGAAGGAACTTCTGACATCCGCTTACATATGGTAGGTAGGGCGCGGGAACGCGCACAAGCGAAAGGACGTGTACGTATGAGAAAGAGCAGAAGGTGGACCGCGCTGGCGCTTGTCATGGCACTTGCGGCTGCGGCATTTGGGTTTGCGAGCCCGGCGTTTGCGGCGGATGCCGCCAAGGTGCCCCAGGTACGGAAGACCCTCCAGATGAACGAGGGGTCCACGGTTACCGCCACGTTCAGCTACACCATCACGCCCAAGGCCCTGAGCACGGGCAACGGCAGCGAGCAGACCTACACCGACGGTCCGGCCGCCACCGTTGAGGACATCACGCTCAGCGATGCGACGAGTACGGCCAACAACACGGGCACGGGTGCCATCAAGTTTGGTGGCGCCACCGACGCGAGCAACTTCACGCACGCCGGCGTGTACGCCTGGACCATCAAGGAGAACCAAAGCGTCACCAATGGCCCCTCCAATGGCGAGTTCCAGTTTGATGGCCAGACCTATACGCTGATCGCGACCGTCGTGCCCAAGGACGGTGGCGGCTTCCAGTTCGGTGCCGTCGTCGTTGCCAAGGGCGATGTGGCCACGACCACCAACGACGACAAGGTTTCCGGTGACACGATCCCGTTCGACCAGAACAAGTACACCGAGAACACGAACGACCAGCCGGACAACCCCAACCCCGACAACCCCGACAACCCCGACAACCCCAACCATCCCAACACGAACCTTGTGGTCACGAAGACGGTCACGGGTGCCCAGGGCGACAAGAGCAAGCAGTTTGCGTTCACCGTCACCTTCACGGCTCCCTCTGTCCTGCCTGCCGGCAAGACGGCCGCTGACGTCCTGAACGCCATCAACCCCGTCGTCAAGGGCGGTGCCACCATCACCGATGCGGGCACGGTCGCCGCTGGCGCCACGAGCCGCACCATCACGTTCACCGCTGCCGATGCCCAGGGCGTCACCTTCGCCAATCTCCTCGTTGGCACCAAGTACGAGATCTCCGAGGCCTCCGTCGACGGCTACACGCAGTCCTATGCCGCCGTCGCCAACGGCAACAACGTCACGACGCAGCAGGGCGTGCTCGTCGGCGAGAAGACCAACACCGGCACGATGACCAACAAGTACCAGGACATCACCCCCACCGGCCTCATCGTCAACAACCTTCCCTTCGTCCTGATGGGAGCGGTTGCCGTCGCGGGCATGGTCCTCTACGGCACCGCCAAGAGGAAGCTCGAGAGGTAAATGCAGCACGCGCTATTCCGTCGGCTGGCCAAGGGGGCCATCCGGCTCACAAACTGGCTGGTCGACGGAATAGTCCTTTCCGTGCTGTTGCTCGTGGTTCTCTTTACGGCCTATTCGGTACTTGACAACAATCGCGTGGAGGATCAGGCGGGGGAGGAGACCTTTGCCTCATATCGACCCTCATCCGATGACGATCCGAGCTTTGCGGAGCTTCAGGCCATGAACCCCGATGTGGTCGGATGGCTCACGCTCTATGGCACGGGGGTCGACTACCCGCTCGTCCAAGGCAAGGATAACGAGGGGTATCTCAACACCAACCCTAAGGGTGAGTTTGCCCTCTCCGGATCCCTGTTCCTAGACTGGCGCAACGCGCGGGACTTCTCGGATGCAAGTACGGTCATCTTCGGCCACCACATGGAGAACTCCCTCATGTTTGGCGATCTTGACAAATATGGGGACGCTGACTTCTTTCAGCAGCACCGGTACGGCAACATCTACTTCAGTGGCATGGGCCATGGCGTTGAGGTGTGCGCGTATCTGCTGGTGGATGCCCACGATGAGGTGGTGTACAGCACGACTGTGGGTTCATCCCCCTCCACGGGAGAATTCCTTGCCTATCTCAAGGAACATGCGACGCAGTGGGTGGACGATGGCCTGCAGGCAAGTGACCACATGCTCGTTCTTTCGACATGTGGCTCAGGGACGAACCAACGGCATGTCGTGGTCGGTCGCATTACCGATCAGACGTATGACAATCCCTATGCTCAGCAGGCAGTCGATCGTTCGCTGTCAGACACAGGGAGGAAGGGTCTGGCTCTGTGGGCACGGATTGGCATTGGGCTGCTGATATTCTTGCTGATCGCCTGGGTTGTCGGAGCACCCTCGCGCAGGCGAGCCAAGGCCACGGACAGTGATTCGAAGGAGTAAGGCGTCATGGGCACGACAACGAGACAGCTACGCGCGCGGGACGAGGTTCTTGCGATACTTGGGACCCTTGCGTTCACGTTCATGCTTGCGCTGCACTGCGCCCCCTCCCGTGCATGGGCGGCCACCGATGCATACTCTGAACCACGCACCATTGAGGTGACACAGAGCCTATCGAAGACTGGTGCCATTCCTGCGGGATTGGACACCTCCTTTGACTATGAGCTCAGGCGCATGGACGCGACGGCTCCCCTGCCCAGCGGCGCGCAGGGGGACACCTATGCGTTCACCATGGATGGTGACGCATCATATGAGATCACGCTCTCCGCAGGCACCGCGACGCCCACCGGCGACCTCGCGTTTTCGCGCATTGGCGTGTATACCTACCAGCTTCGCTGTGTGACCGACGCCTCCGCGACGCCCGGCATGACGGTCGACGGAACCGTGTGGGAGATCACGGTCGCCATAGAGAACGATGACGAGGGTGGTCTCAAGCTGGGCTGGGTGACGGTCAAGGACCTGTCCTCGGGCGATAAGCTCGATGGCGTTGCCTTCGACCACTCGTTCGTGGGCGGGGAGACGCCGCAGAGCAATCCCCCGGCAGGCCCCACGATCCTAGGCCTCAGGCTTCCCCAGACGAATGATGCGATGTGGGGGTTGATTCAGCTGAGCCTGGGCATCTGCGTCGTCGGTGCCATCGCGCTCGTGCTGGGTATATCCCGGAGACGTCGGGAGCGCGCGGCGCGTCACCAGTAACGTCCCAGACGATCGCAACAGGGTCGGTCGATAGAGGGTCGAGCAGAGCTGCTCGACCCTTTTCTTGCTCCGACGGCCACACCTATGGCATCAGGGCGGTTCCCATAAACAACTGAGAAGCAGAAAGCTGATAGCCAATTGAGGTTGATGGTTGCTTAGTGATAATTATGTCTTCCCAGCAACATCCATTGACCTGGAGTTTGATGGAACACTATGTTCTACTTCAGTAAGAGGACAGTGTCATCGAAGCTGACACAAAGCTATGGATAGGGTCTTGACTGCTAGACGTCTGCGCTTGTCCTTATATGGAGATGTGAAGGGAAGTGCAGGTGGTTCGCGTGTGTGAGCTGGGCACGGCGGATTTCGCGTCTGTTCGTGGGGAGGACTGATCCTATGCTCCGTGTCGCCACGACGGGTCATTGCGGGAGCTGGTGGCTCGCTGTCATTGGCTGTGCGTTGGGCCTGTTTCCGGGAAAGGAAGAGGAAGAATGGTAAGATGGGGACTGCGCCTCCTGACGGTGCTCGTGTTTGCGCTGGGCATGGGGGTGCTCATGCCTATCCCCGCCCATGCGGCGGGCAAGGTGGTTGACACCACGATCACGAGTCTCAAGATCCAGAACCTGGAACACCAGGACGTGGATTCGGTCTTTCACACGAGCACGTTCTACCTGGCAATGGACTGGGATGCCAGTAGCCACGGCACGGACGTCCATGCGGGCGACTACTTCGACGTCACCCTGCCCGACAACATGAGGTTCCCGTCCGACACGACGGCGCGCGAATTCGACCTCACGGACACGCAGGGCAACGTCGTGGCCCATGCCACGGTCGATCCAGGTGCGGGTGACACGGGCGGCACGGTGCACGTCGTCTTCTCCGATGCGGTGGAGAACAGGTACAACGTCAAGGGCACCATGCACCTGGCCTCCCGCTTTGATGAGACCAAGGTCAAGATGGACAGCCCCAACACCTTTACGGTGACGGTCAATGGGGAGGTCTCGGGTCACTCCACGACGGCCCAGACGGGCGTCGTCGTCACCGGGTCCCAGCCGATCACGGAGGAGCACCTGGCCAAGTGGGGCGTCGACTCCACGGACAACCCCAACCAGGCAACGTGGCAGGCGCGCATCAACCTGAGCAAGTCCCCTCTGCAGAATGGCACCATCACCGACTCGCTTGACGGCCAGAACCAGACGTACGTTGCCGACAGCTTCTCCCTCAGGAAGGTCAACTACTCACAGTACGGTGACGTCACGGACACCCTGCAGAGCTGGACCTCCGATGAGCTCGTCGCCGATGGCATGCTGCAGATGGCGCCCGACGGAAAGTCGTTCACGTTGAGCCTTGGGGACACCAGCGACGCCTACTTCCTGCAGTACAGCACGACCTATACGCCGGGGATGACGCTGCACAACAGGATGACTCTCACGGGCGGCACCAGGACCTACACGTCCACCGCATCCCACCATCTTGCGGCCTCAGGCGGTACGGGTGACGGGGAGCATACCGGCGTCATCAGGATCACCAAGGTGGATGAGGATGGCACGACGCCGCTGGCTGGCGCTGTGTTCACGGTGACGTCCCCCGATGGGTCGACCTTCGACCTCACGACGGGCGCGGATGGCACGGTGACCTCGGGCGCCCTCAGGCAGGGCACGTACACGGTCAGGGAGAAGATCGCTCCCGCGGGCTACGAGCTGAACGACCAGGAATATACGCTCACGGTGGACGGCACCGGCGCGGCCGTGCAGACCGTCGTTGACAGGCCCATCAGGACGTCCGTTACGGTCACGAAGGCCTGGGATGACGCGAACGACCAGGATGGCATCCGTCCGGATTCCGTCTTGGTCCAGTTGTACGCCAACGGACAGCCCGTGGGCGACCCCGTCACGTTGGGTGCCGACAACCAGTGGACCCATACCTGGACGGACCTGCTCCAGAGGGAGGATGGCAGCGACATCGCCTACACCGTCCAGGAAGTGGGCACGCCCGAGGGCTACACGGCCACCGTCTCGGGCGATGCGACGACGGGCTTCACGATCACCAACGCCCATACGCCCACCACGCCCGTTTCCCCCGCGTCGGGACGGCCGAGCGACAACCTGCCCCAGACGAGTGATGACTCCGGCCGCATCATGACCATCGCGGCCATTGCCGCCCTGGCAGCCACCGGTTGCATCGCCCTTGCGGCTCTCCTGCGCAGGCGCGAACAGTAACGGGCACAGACAGGCACGAGCGCGGGGCTGACGTGCCGCAGGGAGGGCCCACAGGGATGTGGGCCCTCCTGCCATACGGGGCCTTCGATCTTATGCCGCAGTGGAGCGTTTTGGGCTGAAGTGCGTGATGGGTTACGCCGAGACCCCATCCAAATGCATCCATCATGTGCGGTTATGTACCTACATGGATGCCACCACAGCCTCCGACGGGATCCCAAGACGATGGAATCGCCCATTTTGCCCCCTTGGCCCCGCAGCCATCACGCACTTCAGCCCAAAACGCTCCAACGGCACCTCGATACGTGCATCGCGCGCCTGACGAGGCCTGGCCGCCTCGCGCAGTTCCCGTGCGCCTCCCCCGCGTGCGGCCAGGGAGACGCCCGACGCCGTGGATACTCAAGCTGCAGCTAGAACGCCAAAAAAGTTGTGCGCAGAGATTGTGAACGAGCGTGCGAGCATGTACACTAAACGAGCTGCACTCAGGGGGTCGTTCTGTGTCCAGGACATCTACCTGCGGTGTAGCAACACAGGATGTGGTCCGCTGGGGAGGGCAGAGGAGCTGTCTCACAGGTCCCATGACCACCGAGGGTAAGGAAAGCGTATGGTTAGCACCATCCTTGGCCGCAAGATCGGGATGACGCAGGTGTGGGATGAGGACGACAACGTCGTTCCCGTCACCGTCGTCCAGGCCGGCCCCTGCACCGTCTCGCAGGTAAAGACGAAGGAGACTGACGGCTACGACGCCGTCCAGATCGGCTTCGGAGACATCAAGCCCAAGCACGTCAACAAGCCCGCCCAAGGTCACTTTGACGCACACGGCGTTGAGCCCATGCGCTACCTCCGCGAGGTGCGCGTTGCCCCCGGTGAGGAGCACAAGTGCGGCGACAAGGTCACGGTCGAGGATTTTGCCGACATCAAGGCCGTCGATGTCATCGGCACCTCCAAGGGCAAGGGCTTCCAGGGCACCATCAAGCGTTGGAACTTCTCTCGCGGTCCCATGACCCACGGTAGCCGCAACCAGCGCAAGCCTGGCTCCATCGGCCAGTGCGCCTACCCCGCCCGCGTCCGCAAGGGCCTGCACATGGCCGGCCATATGGGCGACAAGCGCGTCACCGTCAAGAACCTCAAGCTCGTTCGCGTCGACGCCGAGCAGAACCTCATGCTCATCAAGGGTGCCGTTCCTGGCGGCAAGAACGCCCTCGTCCAGGTCCGTATGGCCTAAGGGCCCACGTCACGTAGACCCTAGGTTACCAAGGAGAACAGCATGTCCAAGATCGAAGTAAGGAACGCGCAGGGGAAGGCGACCGACACGGTCGAGCTCTCCGACAGCGTCTTCGGCATCGAGCCGAACGTCCCGGTGATGCACCAGGTCGTCGTCGCCTATGAGGCGTCGCTGCGCCAGGGCACCCACTCCACCAAGAACCGCTCTGCCGTCTCTGGTGGCGGCGCGAAGCCCTGGCGCCAGAAGGGCACCGGCCGCGCCCGCCAGGGCACCATCCGCGCCCCGCAGTGGGCGGGTGGCGGCGTCGCCTTCGGCCCCACCCCACACCTGCACACCAAGCGCGCCAACAACAAGATGAAGAAGCTGGCCATGAGATCCGCCCTCTCCGGCAAGGTCGCCGACGCCGAGCTCGTGCTCGTCGACGACCTCTCCTTCGAGAGGCCGTCCACCAAGCAGGCTGCCGCCGTCATCGAGGCGCTCGAGCTCGAGGGCAAGCGCGTCACCCTCGTCGTGGACGATGACGACGTCATCACCTACCTGTCCTTCCGCAACCTCCCCAAGGTCGTCGTCTATGGCGCCTCCGAGGCCAACACCCGTGTCCTCCTCGACAACGGTGCGCTCGTCATGACCACCGCCGTCGCCAAGCAGCTCGAGGAGGTGCTCGCTTAAATGAACTCCCCGTACGAGGTCATCATCCGTCCGATCGTCACCGAGCGTTCCTTCGACCAGATGTCCCTGAACAAGTACAGCTTCGAGGTCGCCCGCACCGCTCCCAAGGAGGAGATCGCGGATGCCGTCGAGAGGCTCTTCGACGTCCACGTGAAGAAGGTCAACACCATGTGGGTGAAGCCCAAGACCAAGCGCGTGCGCTACGTCGCCGGCAAGACCCGAACCTGGAAGAAGGCCATCGTCACCATCGCCGACGGTGAGCAGATCGAGGTCTTCGCCAACAACCAGTCCCAGGAGGACTAGCTGGCAATCCGCCCGCAGGCCCCGTGCCTGCGGGCTTGCATGCCGCGCATGATGGATACGCGCGGTACCGTGGTAATCCGGTGTCGTCACGCAACTCCCTGGACGTGACGGCCAACGGAAGAAAGGGAGCGAGTAATGGCAGTAAGGCACCTCAAGCCCACGAGCGCTGGTCGTCGTTGGCAGACGGTCTCCGACTTTGCGGAGGTCACCACCAGCACGCCCGAGAAGTCGCTTCTCGGGCCGCTGAACAAGAAGGCCGGCCGTAACAACAATGGCCACATCACCACCCGCCACCAGGGTGGTGGCACCAAGCGCAAGTACCGCAGGATCGACTTCAAGCGCAACAAGGACGGTGTGCCCGCCAAGGTGGCCACCATCGAGTACGACCCCAACAGGTCCGCCCTCATCGCGCTTCTGCACTACGTTGACGGCGCCAAGGCCTACATCCTGGCACCCGAGGGTCTCAGGGTGGGCGACACCGTGCTCTCGGGCACCAGCGACGTCGACATCAAGCCCGGCAACGCCATGCCCCTCTCCGAGATTCCCGTGGGCACGCTCATCCACGCCGTGGAGTTCCAGCCGGGCAAGGGTGCCGCCATGGCGCGCGCAGCCGGCACCTCCATCCAGCTCATGGGCAAGGACAACGGCTACGCCGTGCTCCGCATGCCCTCCTCCGAGCTGCGTCGCGTGCTGCTCACCTGCCGCGCGACCATCGGCGAGGTCGGCAATGCCGAGCACTCCAACATCGTGATCGGCAAGGCCGGGCGCAACCGCTGGAAGGGCGTCCGCCCCACCGTCCGTGGTACGGTCATGAACCCGGTCGATCACCCGCATGGCGGCGGCGAGGGCAAGAACCACACGTCCGGCCGTCCGTCCGTCACCCCATGGGGCGTCCCCACCAAGGGCAAGAAGACGCGCGACCCCAAGAAGGCCAGCAACCACCTCATCATCCGTCGTCGTCGTTCCAAGTAGCACACGAGCCTTAGGAGATCGAAAGCATGAGCAGAAGTCTCAAGAAGGGTCCGTTCGTGGAGACTCGCCTCCTTGCGCGCGTCACTGCCATGAACGAGTCCGGCAAGAAGGAGGTCATCAAGACCTGGTCGCGTGCCTCCACCATCTTCCCCGAGATGGTGGGTCACACGATTGCCGTCCACGATGGTCGCAAACACGTACCCGTGTACATCACCGAGTCCATGGTCGGCCACAAGCTGGGTGAGTTCTCCCAGACCCGCACCTTCCGTGGCCACAAGCAGGATTAGGGGGCACTGAGACATGGCAGACAACACCTCCTCCAACGAGGTGAGGGCCGTCGCGAGGTACGTGCGCATGGCTCCCCGCAAGGTTCGCATGGTCGTGGACATGGTTCGTGGCAAGGGCGTCGAACAGGCGCTCGAGGCGCTACAGTTCTCCACGCGTGCCGCCGCCGAGCCCGTGGCCAAGGCCATCAACTCCGCTGTCGCGAACGCCGAGAACAACAACGGCCTGCGCGGCAGGAACCTGGTCATCAAGCGCGCCTCTGTCGACGAGGGTCCCACGCTCAAGCGCATCCGTCCGCGCGCCAAGGGTTCCGCCTCGCGCATCAACAAGCGCACGAGCCACATCACCATCGTCGTCGCACCTGGAAAGGAGGCGTAGGGAAAGCATGGGTCAGAAGGTACAGCCTACCGGTTTCCGCCTCGGTGTCACCGAGCAGTGGCGTTCCCGTTGGTACGCCGATAAGAAGAACTATGCCAAGACGCTCGGTTCCGACCTCGAGATTCGCACGTTCCTTGAGAGGCGCCTCGCTTCCGCCGCGCTCTCCCGCGTCGAGATCGACCGCGCCGGCGACAAGCTCAGGATCACCATCTACACCGCCCGTCCGGGCATCGTGATCGGCAAGAAGGGCGCCGAGATCGACGTCCTGCGCTCCCAACTCGAGAAGCTCACCGGCGTGGAGAAGGGCCATGTGAACGTGGACGTCATCGAGGTCAAGCGCCCCGAGATCGACGCCCAGCTCGTCGCCAGGTCGATCGCCGAGCAGCTCGAGGGCCGTGTGGCCTTCCGTCGCGCCATGCGCAAGGCCGTCCAGTCCGCGCGCAAGGCGGGCGCCCTCGGCATCCGCATCCAGTGCTCCGGCCGCCTCAACGGCGCCGAGATGGGCCGTCGCGAGTGGTACCGCGAGGGCCGCGTGCCCCTGCACACCCTGCGCGCCAAGATCGGCTTTGGCGAGGCAACTGCCCGCACGACCATGGGTGCCTGTGGCGTCAAGGTGTGGATCTATGTGGGCGAGCAGCTCAAGGGACAGCCTGCGCTGCATCCCGAGCTCGAGGGCTCCAGCCGTCCCCGTCGCTCCCGCAACGAGAGGAGGGGCCGCTAATGCTAGCTCCCAAGCGTGTCCTGCACCGTAAGGTGCAGCGTGGCTCCATGAAGGGCCAGGCCAAGGGCAACACCGAGCTGCACTTTGGCCAGTGGGGCATCCAGGCCCTCGAGGCCCATTGGATCAGCAACCGTCAGATCGAGGCCGCCCGTGTCGCCATGACCCGCCAGATGAAGCGTGGCGGCAAGGTATGGATCACCATCTTCCCGGACAAGCCCGTCTCCAAGAAGCCCGCCGAGACCCGCATGGGCAAGGGCAAGGGTAACCCCGAGGAGTGGGTGGCCGTCGTCAAGCCCGGTCGCGTCATGTTCGAGATTGGCGAGATCGACGAGGCGACTGCCAGGGAGGCCCTGCGCCTGGCGCAGCACAAGCTTCCCATCAAGACCAAGATCATTACCCGCGCCGATCAGGACGTGGAGGCAAAGTAGATGAAGTACAGGGACGTCCAGGAGCTCTCCGACGAGGAGCTCGCCCAGAAGCTCGAGGATGGTCGCGCGGAGCTCTTCAACCTCCGTTTCCAGATGGCAACCAGCCAACTGGACAACACCGCACGCGTGACCATCGTCAAGCGTGACATCGCCCGCGTCCAGACCGAGATGCGTGCTCGTCAGATTGCAGCGGAGCAGTCCGCTGCTGAGAAGTAGCAGGAGAGATGAGAAATGGCAGAAACCGAAGGCAGGAACGCACGTCATGTTCGCACCGGTGAGGTCATCTCACTTTCCGGCGACAAGACCGTCACGGTGCAGGTCACGTACCGCAAGCATCACCCCAAGTACGGTAAGATGATGACCGTACGCAAGAAGCTCCACTGCCATGACGAGAGGAACGAGTGTGGCCTCGGCGACACCGTGCGCGTCATGGAGACCCGTCCCCTCTCCAAGACCAAGCGTTGGCGTGTCGAGGAGATCGTGGAGCGCGCCAAGTAACGACCCATCCATGCCCTCCCATAACGTGCGGCGCTCGCGTGGCCGCACCTCTTTGGGGGAGAGAGTTCGAAGGAAACCGCAATGATTCAGATGGAGACCATGCTCAACGTCGCTGATAACAGCGGCGCCAAGCGTGTGAAGTGCATCAAGGTCCTTGGTGGCTCCAAGCGCCGCTACGCTGGCCTGGGCGACGTCGTCATGGCGGCCGTACAGGAGGCGACTCCCGGCGGTGGCGTCAAGAGGGGCGAGATCGTCCGTTGCGTGATCGTGCGCACCGTCAAGGAGCAGCGCCGCAAGGATGGCAGCTACATCCGCTTCGACCAGAACGCCTGCGTGCTGGTCAACAAGGACGGCGAGCCCAAGGGCACGCGCATCTTCGGGCCCGTGGCCCGCGAGCTGCGCGATCGCAAGTACATGAAGATCGTCTCGCTCGCACCCGAGACGCTGTAGGGGAGTGAGCAGCATGCCTAAGATGAAGATCAAGAAGGGCGACCAGGTGGAGGTCCTCTCCGGCAAGGACAAGGGCAAGCGCGGCGAGGTCGTGCGCGCCATCCCGACCGCGGGCAAGGTCGTCGTCCGTGGCGTCGCCATGGTCAAGAAGGCCCAGAAGCCCACGCAGATGGGCGAGCAGGGTGGCATCGTCGAGAGGGAGGCCGCCATCGACGTGTCCAACGTCGCGCTGATCGACCCCAAGACCGACATGCCCACCCGCGTTGGCTATCGCTTCGACGAGAACGGCACCAAGGTTCGCTACGCCAAGAGGTCCGGCGAGGAAGTCTAGCTCCTGATCCCATAGGCGAACGTTCTGGGTGCCCCGGCTGAGACCGGGGCACCCTTTTGTGTTCTTGAGGGAACGAACTGGCCCCAAGTGCGTGCCGACATCGAGACGTAAGGCGGCCCCATCGGGAAATCGGGAGCCATCTGCCGCCTTCACGAATCTCAGCAAATCCCAATCCTGGGCTTTTGCCATCCGTGGACACCGCTGACGCGTCATGAACACACAACCGAGCACGCACTTGGGGCCATTTCGCTCCTCTGCCGCCATCGTATGGCTAAACATCACATCATGAGCGCTCGAACCCGAGCTCCTTTCGGAGACGCATCTGATGCGCCAGAGACTCCGCCGTGTCCCGCTTGAGCCTTCTCCTTAGCTTTCGGGCGACGGCACGCGCGACGGCGTCAAGTGCCTCGCGATCATGCACCGTGGTGTCGACCAGGGGATACACCTGCCAACCCGATGCACTGAGGGCCGAGAGCCTCGTCTCGTCGCGCTTGCGACGTCGCTCGACCTCACGCATAGTTCGCTTGACGTCGTTGTGCGTCATCCATGTGCCGCGCATGCTGATGCCATGCGCGGCCGTGCTGTCGTACTCAATGGACACATGAGACTGGGGCCAGCTGAGGTCACCCGCAATGGCGGGGAGCCCCATCAGCACCTCGCCTTGAGGCGAGAGCCTTATGGACGCGTTCAGGCTGGCGAGCGGCAGACCGTACCCTCCCCACCTTCGGGGGAGGCAGAGGAGCAGGGTAATCTTGGCCTCCATGGGGGAGGCGGCATAGGGTGCGACAAATGGGAGCACGCAACGCAGCAGTGGACTTCCCGGGGCACCCGGATGACGATCGAGCATGTGCGCGATGAGACGCGGCTGTGTGAGGGGTGCCTTTCTGCCCTTGAACCCCGCGCCAGTATCCCGTGTCGTCTCATCCAGGCTGTAAAGGCCGCAGAGTTCTGTTGCCAGAAGCGCAACCTTGGCTTGGGTGGCTCCGCGCGCTAGATGAAGGAGGGTGAGTTCGGGGCTGCAGACGAGCACGCCATCCGTGAGGACGTAGAGGTCCCTGCCGGAAAGCTTCCTCGTGCACAGGTGCGCCTTGATGTCAGGCACGTCGGTGCGTCCAGACCGAGAGGGGCAGAGCACATGTGTGATGCCATCGACCTCGATCGCGTGGCGCAGGTGGTGTAGCTCTCCCAGGGCACAACGGCACGCGCCTGCGGTGAGGGACGCTTGCTTCCCGGGCCATGCACGGGGGCTTAACTGGTACTGAGGATCAGGCTCTCGCTGATGTCGCTGCCAAAAGCCACAGGTGGCCCGTGCCCCGCCTGCGCGTCGGTCGATCCTCTGCCCAGCACCCAACACGGGGCTGAAGATCCCATCACATGCGTGTACGTCAATGCCCCGCGGCTCTTCGGCGGTCGAGCGCCACAGGGCAAGCGCACTCTCATGTGAGACGACAATCATGGGCACCCCCCGGCTCATCTGGCAGAGTACAAAGACCATAGGGGATGCATGGAGGGGAAAGCCCTACTCGCTCAGTGGTTCCTTGAGCGGCACCTTAAAGAAAGGTGGATTGCTGCACGTGTCTGACAGGAGGTGTATGGTTCTTTCCCGGATTGATCGACGCGCAGTTATAGCCTAGAGTGAGCGATTGGGAGCGAAATGGCCCCAAGTGCGTGCTGCATAGCGGGTGTTGGGTCCCTAGAAGGTGCAGATCGGTGCGCTCAGCTGGGCCAAAGCGTTGTTTTTGCAACGAAAGAAGATTTCCTTTCCCTATGTGGGCTCGCTGGATGCTCTCCTGGCGGGGATGGGACGCGAGGCCAGCACGCACTTGGGGCCATTTCGCTCCCCGCACCGCCAGAGTACGGATCCCTGCCTGTCGCCAGGGGCTGCAGGCATGGGAAGGGCGGGGCGCGATGGGGGCTCATCAGGGCCGACAGGGCTGGCAATTGTGGATTTGCCACGGGGAGGGTGGATGCAGGCCATGCCCGCTGGCAATCGCTTTCCCAAACGCGTACCATTACAATCCGTATGACTGGGTGGGGACGATTCTGTCTCGACCAGGTCAGGCACATATGGCTCCTGGCATGCCAGGCCAGGAGGTGCGAGGGTAACCGAACAGTGGCCAACCCCGTGCTTAAGACCCCAAGAGTCAAGGAGTGTCACATGGCAGAAGAGAAGTACGTCCCGCGCCTCAAGGAGCGCTATGTCGCCACCGTGCGTGACGAGCTCCAGAAGAAGTTCGCGTACACGAACGTCAACCAGGTTCCCAAGTTCGAGAAGATCGTCGTGAACATGGGCGTCGGCGAGGCGGCCACCGATTCCAAGGCCATCGACGGCGCCATTGCCGACCTGCGCGCCATCACCGGCCAGCAGCCCCTGGTCACCCGCGCCCGCAAGTCCATCGCTACCTTCCATCTGCGTGCGGGCATGCCCATCGGCGCCAAGGTCACGCTCCGTGGCGACCGCATGTGGGAGTTCCTCGACCGTCTCATCGCCATCGCCATCCCGCGCATCCGCGACTTTCGTGGCATCAGCCCCAAGTCGTTCGATGGCCGCGGCAACCTCTCCATGGGCGTCACCGAGCAGCTGATCTTCCCGGAGGTCGACTACGACAAGGTCGACCACACCCGTGGCATGGACATCACCATCGTCACCACCGCCAACACCAACGAGGAGGGCAAGGCGCTGCTTGAGGCCTTCCACTTCCCGTTCAAGCAGGACTAACCAAACGTGCAAGTTGCCCCGGGGAGCCGGGGCCTCTTCCTGAAGGAGGATTTGTGGCTAAGACATCGATGATCGTCAAGGCGTCGCGTGAGCCGAAGTACTCTACGCGCAAGCAGAGCCGTTGCCAGCGCTGTGGGCGTCCCCACTCCGTGTATCGCAAGTTCGGCCTGTGCCGCGTGTGCTTCCGCGAACTCGCGAGCAAGGGCGAGCTTCCCGGCGTCCGCAAGGCAAGCTGGTAGGTCGGGGCTCTCGCGTGCAGGCACACCCGCCAGGGGCCCGTGTGAACCGCACGCGCTGGTTCATCACTAACGAAGGAGACAGAATCAATGAAGGTCACTGATCCCATCGCAGACATGCTGACGCGCATCCGCAACGCAAACTCCGCCGGCAAGCCCGAGGTCTCCATGCCCTCGAGCAAGGTGCTGGTCGAGGTCGCCCGCGTCATCTGCGAGGAGGGCTATGTCGAGTCCTATGAGGTGGAGGACACCAAGCCCCAGAAGACGCTGCATGTCACCCTCAAGTACGGTAGGAAGCACGCCCGCATCATCCGCGGCATCAAGCGCATCTCCAAGTGCGGCCTGCGCATCTACTCCTCCGCCGAGGGCCTTCCTCGCGTGCTGGGTGGTCTGGGCACTGCCGTCATCTCCACCTCCAAGGGCATGATGTGCGACCGCGATGCTCGCAAGCTGGGCATCGGCGGCGAGGTCGTCTGCTACATCTGGTAAGGATTGACAGGAAGTAAGGAGGAGACAATGTCTCGTATTGGTAAGAAGCCTGTCACGGTCCCTGCCGGTGTGACCGTGACCATCGACGGCGGCCACGTGAGCGTCAAGGGCTCCAAGGGCGAGCTCGAGCGCACGTTCTCCGACCTCGTGACCATCAGGCAGGAGGGCGAGGAGATCTGCGTGGTCCGCAACGACGAGACCACCGAGTCCAACGCCCAGCAGGGCCTCACGCGCACGCTCATCAACAACATGGTGCTCGGCGTCTCCGAGGGCTTCGAGAAGAAGCTCGAGCTCGCGGGCGTCGGCTACCGTGTCGCGCTCAAGGGCAGGGACCTCGACCTCTTGCTGGGCTACTCGCACCCCGTCGCGTACGCCTGCCCCGACAACATCACCTTCGAGGTGCCCGACAACACCCACATCACGGTGAAGGGCATCTCCAAGGAGCAGGTGGGTCAGGTGGCCGCCGAGGTGCGCGCCAAGAGGCCGCCCGAGCCGTACAAGGGCAAGGGCATCCACTACGAGGGCGAGCACATCCGCAGGAAGCTCGGCAAGGCCGCCAAGTAAGCCTCACCAGCCCAGAGGAAAGACCATCACCCCGTCAGGTGATGGCGTAGCTAAGGAGAACGAATGAACAAGTACCAGGCAAAGAAGGCGGGTCTCGAGCGTCGCAAGCGTCGCGTCCGCGCCAAGGTCTTTGGCACCGCCAAGCGCCCCCGCCTCACCGTGCATCGCACCAACGCGCATATCTATGCTCAGGTCGTCAATGACGTGACCAGCGAGACCATCTGCTCCGCCTCCACGCTGAGCCCCGAGTTCCGTGCCACGGGCAAGATCGGCTCCAACAAGGAGGCCGCCGAGTTCGTCGGCAAGCTCATCGGCGAGCGCGCCCTGAAGTCTGGCGTGAGCAAGGTCACCTTCGACCGCGGTGGCCGCATCTACCACGGCCGTGTGAAGGCTCTCGCAGACGGTGCCCGTGCAGCGGGCCTGAAGTTCTAGGAGGATTTGAATGCCACGTGATCGCAAGCGCCAGAATGACTCCGATCTTCAGGAGCGCGTAGTCTACATCCACCGTGTGTCCAAGACCGTCAAGGGTGGCCGCCGCATGAGCCTGCTCGCCCTCGTGGTCGTGGGCGACGGCAAGGGTAACGTTGGCATCGGCATGGGCAAGTCCGCCGAGGTGCCCCTGGCCATCCAGAAGGCCGCCGACGACGCCAAGAAGAGCATGTTCAAGGTGCCCCTCACCGAGGGTGGGTCCATCCCCCACGCCGTCGAGGGCCACTACGGTGCGGGCCGCGTCCTGATCAAGCCCGCCATCGAGGGTACCGGCGTCATTGCCGGCGGTCCGGTCCGTCCCCTGTTCGAGCTTGCGGGCATCACCAACGTGCTGTCCAAGTCCCTCGGCACGGACAACGCCCTCAACAGCATCAAGGCTGCCGCCGAGGGCCTCGAGTCCCTCACCAGTCCCGAGGAGGCCGCCGACCGTCGTGGCCTCACCGTCTCCGAGATGTTCAACGGGAAGGAGGCGTAAGGCATGGCAGACAAGAAGAAGCTTACCGTCAGGCTCGTGCGCAGCGCCGTTGCCTCCGTCAAGGAGGACCAGACTCGCACCTGCCGCGCCATGGGACTTCGCAGGATCGGCGACGTCTCCGTGCTGCCCGACAACCCGAGCGTTCGTGGAATGATCTTCAAGGTCAAGCACCTTGTTGAGGTAGAAGAGAACTAGGAGTCACCCACATGCAGCTCAATGATCTTCGTCCCGCAGAGGGCGCGCGGAAGGCCCGCAAGCGCATTGGCCGTGGCACCTCCTCCGGCTACGGCACCACGGCCGGGCGGGGCACCAAGGGTCAGCTCTCCCGCACCGGTGGCGGCAAGGGCGCCGGCTTCGAGGGTGGCCAGCAGCCGCTCGCCATGCGTCTGCCCAAGCTCCCCGGCTTCAAGAACCGCAACCGCGTGGCGTTCGCGCCCGTCAACGTCGCCCGTCTCGAGGGCCTCTACGAGGATGGCGAGATCGTCGATGCCGAGTCTCTCAGGGCCAAGGGCGTCATCAAGCATGACTACATCCCCGTAAAGGTCCTGGGCGACGGCGATCTCTCCAAGAGGCTCACCGTCAAGGTCGACAAGGTCTCCGCTTCGGCCAAGGCCAAGATCGAAGCCGTCGGCGGAAAGGTCGAAGAGGCGTGCTAAGGGGAATCGCTAACGCCTTCAGGGTTCCTGAGCTCAGGAAGAAGCTCCTCATCACGGTGGGGATCCTCCTCCTGTACCGACTGGGCGCCTACATTCCCGCACCGGGCATCCCCTTTAGGCAGTGGATCGAGGCGGGCCAGGCCATCACGTCACAGGGCGGCGCGCTCGCGGTGCTCAACCTGTACTCGGGTGGCAGCCTCGCCCGCGTCTCCGTGTTCAGCCTGGGCATCATGCCCTACATCACGGCGCAGATCATCCTCCAGATGATGCAGGCGGTCGTGCCGTCCCTCGGCGAGCTTGCCAAGGAGGGCGAGGCCGGCCAGAACCGGATCACGCAGTACACGCGCTATCTCACGATCGCGCTGGCATTCATCAGCGCCATCGGCTACCTGTTCCTGTTCAAGAGCCAGGGCATCAACTTCTCCGCCATGCCGGGCGTCCCCGAGATGCTCGAGAACGTCATCGTGGTGGTGGTGCTGCTCACGGGTGGCATCATCATCATGTGGCTGGGCGAGGTGCTCACCCAGTACGGCATCGGAAACGGCATGTCGCTCATTATCTTCGTGAACATCATGGCCGGCCTTGGCCCCACGCTCGCGCAGACGTGGAACACCTCCGACATGGGCTCGCTCATCACCATCGTGACGCTGTTCGTCATCATGCTGATCATCCCGTTCATCGTGCGCATCGAGCGTGGCCAGCGCCGCATCCCGGTACAGTACGCCAAGCGCGTCGTCGGTCGCCGCATGATGGGCGGGCAGTCCACCTACCTGCCCGTCAAGGTCAACACGGCCGGCGTCGTGCCCATCATCTTCGCCTCCGCTCTGCTGTACCTGCCCGCCCAGCTCGCCGTCTTCTTCCCCAACGTGGGATGGGTGCAGACGGTCGCCAACGCGCTGGCCTCCGGCTGGCTCAACTGGGTGCTCTCGGTGCTGTTCATCGTCTTCTTCGCGTACTTCTACACCTCCATGGTGTTCAATCCCGACGAGACGTCCGACCAGCTCCGCAAGGACGGCGGCTTCATCCCCGGCGTTCGTCCCGGCAGCGCCACCGCGTCCTACATCAAGGGTGTGCTCGACCACATCACGCTCCCCGGGGCCCTCTTCATGGCAGCCCTTGCCGTGATTCCGTCGATCCTGTTCTCCCTCACGGGCAACCAGCTCCTGCAGGCCTTCGGTGGCACCTCGGTGCTCATCATGGTCGGCGTGGCGATGGATACCATCTCCCAGCTGGAGTCTCAGCTCAAGATGCACAATTACGAGGGATTCTTCAAGTAGGTTCCGCATCGTGCGGCGGAAGTCTCAGGGGTCGGGCCTTCGGGCCGGGCCCCTTCCCATACAGGGACCCCACCCGCTGTGCGGGTAATGTGCCCCTAGGGGAGCGAAAGGGCCCCAAGTGCGTGCTCGGTTGCGTGCCCACGGCGCGTTGGCGACACCCGCGAGCGACGAAAGCCCAGGATCGAGGTCCGCGAGGGCGCTGGGTTGCCCCCGACTCCCCGACGAATCCACCCTGCGCCTCGATGTCGGCACGCACTTGGGGCCCTTTCGCTCCCATGCCGCCATCGCGTGGCTCTAACGTGGCTCTGATATACCGTCACGGATGCCCGAGCCGGGTCCCTGGAGGCCCACCCGGCGCACAGGGGTGGGAACTGTGTGCGCCGAGGACCCCTCTCTGCCGGAAACCCGTGCCAGAACGAGGACGAGGCGTGTAGACTTGACTCATGCACACGTTGGTCAGAGGGACGAAGACACCACTCGAGAGAGAGGAAAGCATGAACATCGTTCTCCTAGGCGCCCCGGGCGCTGGTAAGGGTACGCAGGCACAGCGGCTCGTCGCCGAGTACGGTCTTGCGCACATCTCAACGGGCGACCTGCTCCGTGCCGCCGTCAAGGCGCAGAGCAAGCTGGGCAAGGAGGCCAAGGGCTACATGGACGCGGGTAGGCTCGTGCCCGATAAGCTCGTGATCAACCTCGTGAAGGAGCGCCTGCAGGAGGACGATGCCAAGAGGGGCTTCATCCTTGATGGCTTCCCGCGCAACAGCCAGCAGGCCGTCGTGCTCGACTCCGAGCTCAAGGACATGGGCATCGACCTCGACGTCGCGCTGCTCGTGGATGTCAGGCCCGAGGTCATCATCAATCGTCTGAGCTCACGTCGTACCTGCCGCGAGTGTGGCTACACCGCCCAAGCGGGCGTGGATGCGTGTCCCCGCTGCGGCGGCGAAATGTACCAGCGTGACGATGACAAACCCGAGACGATCGCCCAGCGCCTGGAGACCTACGGGAATAAGACGGCACCCCTCGTGGAGTACTACGCCGGTCACGGCATCCTGAAGCAGGTCGACGGCGATCGCGACGTGAACGAGGTCTACGCGGACGTCAAGTCCCTGCTGGGCCTATGATTCACATCAGGACAGAGGCCGAGATCGAGCAGATGGGGGCTGCGGGGTCGCTCGCCAAGCAGGCTCTGCGCCGGGCGGGCAGCCTCGTGCGTCCGGGTGTCTCCACCAAGGAGATAGATCGGGCGGTCGAGCTCTTCATCCGCGAGTGTGGGGCAAGGCCCACGTTCAAGGGCTACGATGGCTTTCCGGGAAGCATCTGCACCTCCACCAACGAGCAGATCGTGCATGGCATCCCCTCGCCCACCGTCACGCTTTCGGAGGGCGACATCATCTCCATCGACGCGGGTGCCACGTATGGTGGCTGGGTGGGTGACAATGCCTGGACGTTCTATGTGGGCGCCGTCTCCACCACCGTGCAAGGGCTGTGCGATGTCGCGCGTGATTGCCTCAAGGCGGGCATCGAGCAGGCGCTTCCCGGCAACCATCTCGGCGACATCGGCCATGCGGTGCAGTCGCTTGCCGAGGAGAACGGCTATGGCGTGGTGCGCGAGTACGTGGGCCACGGTGTCGGCCATGCCATGCACGAGGATCCCAACGTCCCCAACTATGGCAAGCGGGGCCGCGGAGTCAAGCTGCAGGTGGGGATGGTCATTGCCATCGAGCCCATGATCACGCTTGGCGCCTATGACAATCACACGCTGCCCAATGGGTGGACGGTGGTCACGGATGACGACATGCCGGCGGCTCACTTCGAGAACACCGTTGCCATCACCGAGGACGGCCCCCTCATCCTTACGGCGGACGAGCTTGGCCCGTGGTGTGCGATGCAGGGTGGCTCCGATGCGGAGGGGGCGGACGATGCCCAGGCGGAGGGCGCGTCGGAAGGGGAGGCGCCCGAGGGCCAGGACGCTCCCCCAGAGTCCGCGGACGCCCCTGAGAGCTGATGACACACCCTCCCTCTTCGCAGGAAATGTGTAGTTCCGTGCGGGGGAGGGATGAATATGTGTGGTTTTCTGTATGATATGGAATTGCTGTGGCTCGCGACAGAAAGTAGGTAAGGTGGCAAAGCAAGACGGCATCGAGCTCGAGGGTAAGGTTATCGAACCCCTTCCCAATGCAATGTTCAACGTCGAGCTCGAAAACGGCAAGACCATCCTGTGCACCATCTCTGGCAAGATTCGCATGAACTACATTCGAATCCTTCCCGGCGACAGGGTCGTCGTCGAGATTTCCCCCTACGACCTCACGAGGGGTCGCATCACCTATCGCTACAAGTAGCGATGGCAGCATCGACGTTCACGCCTGCGGCTGGGCGACAAGATAAGGTAGGCCAGCTCCACCTGGCTCTACCGGTAGCACGACGGTTCGTATGAGAACTACCGGAAGGAAGCATGATGAAGGTACGTCCTTCGGTTAAGAAGATGTGCGACAAGTGCAAGATCATTCGTCGCCATGGCAAGGTGTACGTGATCTGCGAAAACCCCCGCCACAAGCAGCGTCAGGGCTAAGAGAGGAGCTCGAAGTTGGCACGTATCAACGGTGTCGACCTCCCGCGCGACAAGCGCACCGAGGTCGGTCTTACCTATCTGTATGGCATCGGCGCAACCAGCGCCAAGCGAATCTGCGCCGAGTGCGGCGTGAACCCCGACACCCGCGTCAAGGACCTGACCGAGGATGAGGTCACCAAGATCCGCGACTGCATCGGCGCTCACTTCACCACGGAGGGCGACCTCCGCCGCGAGGTGCGTCAGAACACCGCCCGCCTGATGGAGATCGGCTGCTACCGCGGCCTCCGTCACCGCAAGGGCCTCCCCGTCCATGGCCAGCGCACCCACACCAACGCTCGCACCCGCAAGGGCAAGAAGCGTCAGATCGGTGCCAGGAAGAGGGGCTAGGGAGCAGAGCATGCCTAAGAAGAACCAGCAGCACACGCGCGTCCGCCGCGCCGAGCGCAAGAACATCGCCGTGGGCCAGGCCCACATCAAGAGCACGTTCAACAACACCATCATCTCCATCACCGACCCCGCGGGCAACGTCATCGCCTGGCAGTCGGGCGGCACCGTGGGCTTCAAGGGCTCCCGCAAGTCCACCCCATTCGCGGCCCAGGTCGCAGCCGAGGCGTGCGCCAAGGCGGCCATGGAGCACGGCCTGCACAAGGTCGCCGTGTTCGTGAAGGGCCCCGGTTCCGGCCGCGAGACCGCCATCCGCTCGCTCCAGGCCGCCGGCCTCGAGGTCTCGGGCATTCAGGACAAGACCCCCATTCCGCACAACGGTTGCCGTCCGTGCAAGCGTCGTCGCGTGTAGCAAGGAAGGACAGAACACATGGCAGTTGATAGGACCCCTGTCCTCAAGAGGTGCCGCCAGCTCGGGATCGATCCGATCGCGATGGGCATCAACAAGAAGTCCAACCGTCAGCCTCGCCGTCGCCGCCGTCAGGAGAGTGAGTACGGCGCCCAGCTGCGCGAGAAGCAGAAGGCCAAGTTCATCTATGGCGTCCTCGAGAAGCAGTTCCGTGGCTACTACGACAAGGCCATGAAGACCGAGGGCATCACCGGTGACAACCTGATGAGCCTGCTCGAGAGCCGTCTCGACAACGTGGTCTTCCGCCTCGGCTTTGCCCGCACCCGCAAGGAGGCCCGTCAGACCGTGCGCCATGGTCACATCAACGTGAACGGCAAGCGCGTCGACATCCCCTCCTACCAGGTGAAGGCCGCAGACGTCGTATCTGTGGCCCCCAAGGCCAAGGATCTGCTCCCCATCAAGGAGGCCATCGTCTCCTCCGAGCACATGGCCGTTCCCGCATGGCTCGAGGTTGACATCGAAAGGCTCCAGGGCACCGTGCTTCAGACTCCTGTCCGCGACCAGATCGATCTCGAGATCGATGCCCAGCTCATCGTCGAGCTTTACTCCAAGTAACGCGAACAGGTAGGAGGATTTCATGTCAGAATTCATCCGCCCACAGGTTTCCGTTGAGGAGGTCAGCGAGAACGTGGCGCGCATCTCCGCCGAGCCGCTCGAGCGCGGCTATGGCGATACGTTGGGTAATTCCCTGCGTCGCGTGCTGTTGTCCTCCCTCGAGGGCGCTGCGGTCGAGGCCATCCAGATCGATGGCGTTCAGCACGAGTTCACGACCGTCGAGGGCGTCTACGAGGATGTCACCGACATCGTGCTCAACGTGAAGGGCCTCGTGTTCCGCAGCGTGGGCACGGGTAGCGAGGCGACCGCCTCCATCTCGATCGATGGTCCCTGCACCGTCACGGGTGGGGACTTCAAGGTTCCTGCCGAGTTCGAGCTCGTCAATGCCGACCATGTGATCTGCACGCTGGGCGAGGGTGCCCACCTCTCCATGCAGATGCGCATCGGGTGCGGCCGCGGCTACGTCTCCGGTGCCGACAACGAGCGCGACAGCGACCCCATCGGCATCATCCATGTGGACTCGCTCTACTCTCCCGTGCATCGGTGCGCCAAGAGCGTCGAGCCCTGCCGCGTCGGCCAGCACACCGATTACGACCGTCTCGTGCTTGAGGTGGAGACGAACGGCTCCCTGAGCCCGCGCGATGCCGTCGTCGAGGCCGCGAACATCATCAATCAGCACATGAGTGCCTTCATGAGCGTCTCCGTGGAGGAGGAGCCCCAGGAGGACGTCTCGATCTTCGCCGAGGGCGGGGAGGAGGACAACACCGAGCTTGACAAGCAGATCGAGGATCTGGATCTCTCCGTCCGCTCCTACAACTGCCTCAAGCGCGCCGGCATCCACTCCGTGCGCCAGCTGGTCGATTTCTCCGAGAACGACCTGCTCAACATCCGCAACTTTGGCGTCAAGTCCATCGAGGAAGTCAAGGACAAGCTCGAGGAGATGGGCCTTGGTCTCAAGGCCTAGGGTTCGTCGCTCGTTTGAATGAGGAGTAACCAGACCATGAGACACAACAAGAAGAGGGGTATGAAGCTCGGCACCGATGCCAGCCATACCAGGGCGATGAAGAGGGGCCTCGTTGCGGCCCTCTTTGCCAACGATCGCATCAAGACCCTCGAGCCGCGCGCCAAGGCCATTCGTTCCGACGTGGACCGCGTGGTCACGTGGGCCAAGAGGGGCGACCTGCACGCTCGTCGCCTCGCCATCAGGCTGGTGGGCGACAAGGAGCTCGTGCGCGAGGTCTTCGACCGTGCCGCACAGGGCCAGTGGGCCGACCGCAATGGCGGCTATACGCGTATCATGAGGCTCGGCCCCCGCAAAGGTGACGCCGCCGAGGTCGTCATCATCGAGCTCGTGACCGAGTCCGTCAGGAAGGCCGGCAAGGCTGGCTCGTCCAGCGTCAAGAAGGTCGAGAAGGTCAAAGAAGTAGAGAAGGTCGAGGAGTCCGCAGAGGACGCCGAGTAGCCATCTTAACCACTGTTGGTATGCGAGGGGTTCGCTCTGCGGGCCCCTCTCTGCATATCGTCACGCTTTCATCGCAACGGAAGGTGGTGTCGCATGGGTGACGTGAGAGTGCGTATGGCGCAGCCGGAGGATGCAGGGCAACTGGTGGACATCTATGCGTTCTACGTGCGCAAGACTGCCGTCTGCTACGACACGGTCGTTCCGTCCGTGGACGAGTGTGCCGAGTGCATGGCACGCATCCTGAGGCACTATCCCTACCTGGTCGCACAGGACGGCGCGACGGGCACCCTGCTGGGATATGCGCACACGGGGCGCCTCAACTGGCGCGCGGGCTACGACTGGTCTGCGGAGACGACCATCTACCTGCGTCCGGACACGCGCGGCAGGGGCGTGGGACGCAGGCTGTACGACGCGCTCGAGGGCGTGTCGCAGGCACAGGGCATCCTCAGCCTCAACGCCTGCGTCGCCTGCACGCAGCGGGAGGACGAGTACCTCACCAACGCCAGCCCACGCTTCCATGAGCGCATGGGCTTCCGTCGCGTGGGCGTCTTCCACCAGTGCGCCTGCAAGTTTGGCCGCTGGTACGACATGGTGTGGATGGAGAAGATGATCGGCGAGCACCGGGCAGACCCTGCCGCGGTGCGTCCTGCGGCGGCGCTCGCCCCCTCGGAGCTCGCCGCAGCGGGGCTCTGGATGGGGGAGGGCGCCTGATGGGCAGGGGAGAGGTCCGGGGTGCCACGATGGTGATGCATCTGGGCTATCGTGGCGCGGGCTTCTCGGGCTGGGCCGAGCAGCCGGGACGGCGCACGGTGGCCGGCGAGCTGCGCGAGGCGCTGACGACCGTGCTCAGGCGCCCCATCGAGATGGAGGTGGCCGGACGTACCGATGCGGGGGTGCATGCCCTCGGTCAGCATGCGAGCGTTCCCATCACGGTTGAGGAGGCCACGTTGCCCGGTCGGCGCCTGCGCTCGTCAATCGTGGCGTTGATGCCGGATGACCTCGCCCTACGGGGGCTGTACCAGGCTCCTCGGGGGTTCTCGGCGCGCCTTGACGCCCAGGGGCGCCACTATTGCTATCGTCTGGTGTGTGGGATGGCGCGGCCCGTGATGGCATGGGGCCATGCCTGGTGGATCCGCGGCATCGAGCGTCTGGACGTTGGTGCCATGGCGTGCGCCGCGCAGGCCCTCGTGGGCGAGCACGACTTCACGTCGTTCTGCAAGGCGACGTCCGCGGAGCTCTTGATCCGCGGTGGCCGCTCGCGCTGCCGCAACCTGACGTCCATCGAGGTGGCACAGGTATGCGAGGCGGGCGAGGAGCTGGTCGTCGTGGACGTGCGTGGCAACGCCTTTCTGCACAACATGGTGCGCATCATCGTGGGCAGCCTCGTGGAGGTGGGTCGCGGGCAGCGGGACGCCCGGTGGCTGGCGGATGCCCTGGCCGCGCGCGACCGCAGGGCCGCCGGCCCCACGGCACCGGCAGAGGGCCTCACGCTTGTGGGCGTGGACTATCCGTCCGGCCTGCTCACGCCCTGGAGGTGAGCCACCTGGCCCGCCGCGGGCCCTACACGACCAGGCACCATGGTGATGCCTGCCACCATTCTGTGATTTTATCGGGGGTTCCCGCATGACCATAGGGCGTACACACCGCACGCATGGTTTCATGTGATAATTCAAGCATATGGGCGTTTGATATGGAACATATGGGTTTGGAGACGTGAGATGGGCCCCAAACATCCCGAGATCACAATCATCATGCCTGCCTACAACGTGGATGGGTACGTGCGTCGCGCCATCGAGAGCATCCAGCATCAGACGTTCGAGGACTTCGAGCTGTTGGTCGTGGACGATGGCTCCACCGACCGCACGGGCAAGGTGCTCGACGCCATCGCCGAGCGCGACATCCGTGTGACCGTGTTCCATCAGGAGAATGCCGGTGCCCCCGCGGCTCGCAACCGTGCGCTCGACCGTGCCCGTGGCACGTATGTGATGTTCTTTGACGCGGATGACTGGGCTGAGCCCACCATGCTCGACGACCTGCATGCCCTGGCCATCGCCAATCGCCTTGAGCTCGTGGTGGCAGGCTTCTTCATCGATACGTACTATGGCGATGCCGACCAACATACCAGCGAGCTCAAGAGCTGTGACGATGCCGTCTACGGCACGCAGGCGGAGTTCCGTGCGGCCGCCTGGCGGCTCTTTGACGCCAACCAGCTCTATCCGCCTTGGAGCAAGCTCTTCCTGCGCGAGCGCATCGAGCGGCTAGGCATCCGCTTCAGGCCGACGTTCTGGGATGACTTCCCCTTCGTGCTCGACTACATACGCGACGTGGAGCGGGTCGGCGTCATCTCGCGTGGCCACTACCACTTCGTCCGCCAGCGCAGCGAGAGCGAGACGGCGCGCTGGCGACCGAACATGTACCAGAAGCGCGAGGAGGAACACAGCTGGATGCTTGACCTCTATCGGCACTGGGGCCTGGACGGTGACGTGGCGAGCATGGAGATGGTGCAGCGTCGCTACATCGAGCGTCTGGTGGGATGCATCGAGAACGTATGCAACCCCAAGTGCGAGCTCACGCGCGAGCAGAAGCTGCACGAGATCAAACGCATGATCTCCAGCGAGCGCGCCTGCCTCGCCGTTCAGGTGGCACGTCCGCACTCGTGGATGATGAACCTCATGCTGGCGCCCATCAGGGCGCAGAACCCCCTGCTCTGCTACCACGAGGGGACGCTCATCTCGTTCGTGAGGCGTCACAGCACCAGGGTCTTTGCCACGCTCAAGGCCAACCGATAGGCGTCGCTGGGCCTTGCGGTGACGCTCCTGCGGCGTGCGGGTGGCCTTGGGCGGCAGGCGTGCTAGGCCCTGACGCCATAGCGCGCGTAGTAGGCATCGATGGCGTCCTTGAGCGCGTCATCGATCACCACCCGCCCCTTGACCTCATGGTTGTGGAGCGCCTCCACGACCTCGTCCATGCTCACGATGGAGGCGACGGGGAAGCCGTAGCGCTCCTGGATCTCCTGCTGCGCGGTGACCTTTCCGCCCTTGCCCACCTCCCTGCGGTCGAGCGAGACCATGAGGCCCACGACCTCGACGTCTGCCGCGCCCTTGAGCTTGGGGTAGGTCTCATCGATGGACTTGCCGGAGGTGGTCACGTCCTCCACGATGACCACGCGGTCGCCGTCGTGGGGCTCGGTGCCCAGGAGCTGGCCCCTGTCGGCCCCGTGGTCCTTGGCCTCCTTGCGATCCGCGCAGTAGCGGACGTCCCTGCCGTAGAGCTCATGGTAGGCGATGGCCGTGACAACGGCCAGGGGGATGCCCTTGTAGGCGGGACCAAAGACCACGTCAAAGTCATCGCCGAAGCTCTCATGGATGGCCTGGGCATAGAAGCGGCCCAGACGGCCGAGCTGGCTGCCCGTCACGTAGGCGCCGGCGTTCATGAAGAAGGGGGACTGGCGGCCGCTCTTGAGCGTGAAGCTGCCAAACCTGAGCACATCGCTTGTGACCATGAACTCGATGAACGCGCGCCTGTAGTCCTGCATGGGGTTCCTCCGTGTGTATGGGCGGGTGGGTGCCTCGTCCATTGTACCGTGGCGTCTCGGACGGGCGGGACAGATGGTCCCGTACCACCCCTCCCGTGCCGTCCCGTAGCCAGATGTGCGTCGTTGCGACAAAAAAGGGGCAAAGGCGCCTAGAGGTGTCGCCATCGTACGCATCTGGCTACGGGACGGCATGCAGGCATGCCCCACGCAAGCAACGCGGCCCGGAACCTGCCTGATTCCGGGCCGCACCTGTGCGGATGGTGTGTCGCGTGCCGACTACTGCCCAAGCAGCACCTTGGTCATGTCCGCTGCCGCCTTCTTGCCGGCGCCCATGGCCAGGATGACGGTCGCGGCACCGGTGACGATGTCGCCGCCCGCCCAGATCCTGGGGTTGCTCGTGCGGCCCGTCTCCTCGTTGGCGACGATGTAGCCCCACTTGTTGAGCTCCATGCCACCGATCTTTCGGGCAAAGGGGTTGGCGTTGGTGCCGATGGCCGAGATGGCCACGTCGCAGGAGATCTCCTCGATGGCACCCTCGATGGGGACGGGGCGGCGGCGACCGGAGTCGTCCGGCTCGCCCAGCTCCATCCGCTGCACGCGCACGCCGCAGACGTTGCCATCCTCGCCCTTGAGGAACTCGAGGGGAGAGACCAGCGGCATGACCTCCACGCCCTCGGCCTTGGCGTGGTGGAGCTCCGCCTTACGGGCGGGCATCTCCGCCTCGGTGCGGCGATAGGCGATGATGGCGCGGTCGGCTCCCAGGCGCTTGGCCGTGCGTACGGCATCCATGGCAACGTTGCCGCCACCAAAGACGATGACCTGCCTGCCATGTTTGGTGGGTGTGTCGAACTTTGGGAACTCGTTGGCCCTCATGAGGTTGACGCGCGTGAGGTACTCGTTGGCAAAGTACACGTTGGGCAGGTTCTCGCCGGGGATGTTGAGGAACTTGGGGAGGCCGGCCCCGGTGGCCACATAGAGCGCATCGAAGCCCTTCTCGCCCAGGAGCTCCTCGGCGTCCGCCAGGTTGCCCATGACGCTGTTGTACTCGAATGTGACGCCCAGCTCCCTGAGGCCGTCGATCTCGTGCTTGACGACCGCCTTGGGCAGACGGAACTCGGGAATGCCGTAGACCAGCACGCCGCCGCCGGTGAAGAACGACTCGTACACGGTGACGTCAAAGCCGTTGCGGGCCAGCTCGCCGGCGCAGGTGATGCCGGACGGGCCGGAGCCGATGACGGCGACCCTCTTGCCGTTCCTAGGCGCCATCTCGGGTGTGGAGGCGAGCTCGGGTTGGTCGCCCAGGAAGCGCTCAAGCTGGCCGATGGCCACGGGCTCGCCCCGGCGGCCACGGATGCAGACGCCCTCGCACTGGTTCTCCTGCGGGCAGACGCGGCCGCAGATGGCGGGCAGCATGGACTGCTCGTGGATGACGTCGAGGCCCTCGCCGAACTTGCGCTCGTAGATCTTCTCGATGAAGGAGGGGATGTCGATGTTCACGGGGCAGCCCTCGACGCACAGGGGCTTCTTGCATCTCATGCAGCGCGCGGCCTCCGCGATGGCCATCTCCTCGGTGAAGCCCTTGTCCACCGGACGGAAGTCGTGGGCACGTTCCTCGGCGGGCTCCTCGTTGTCTGCGGTGCGCGGCGCCTTCATGTCCGCGACCCAGCGACCGTTTACCTCCGGCATGCGCACATCGCCTCCTCGTAGGCCTCGAGGGCCTGGCCCTCCTCGGTAAGGTATGCAGCCTGACGTGCGCGCAGGTCGTCCCAGTCGACCTTCGTGGCGTCAAAGTCGGGACCATCGACGCAGGCGAACTTGGTCTTGCCGCCCACCTCCACGCGACAGCAGCCGCACATGCCCGTGCCATCGACCATGATGGGGTTGAGCGAGGCGGTGATGGGGGTCTCGTACTTCTCGGCGGTGAGGGTCGAGAACTTCATCATGGGAACGGGCCCCACGCAGAAGATGTGGTCGACCTTGCCCTCCTGGAGCAGGCGCTCCAGCGGTGCGGTGACCACGCCTTTCTCGCCGTAGGAGCCGTCGTCCGTGGTGATGTGCACGTGGTCGTCATCGAACACGGAGCGGAACTGGTCCTCCAACAGCAGTAGGTCCTTGGTGCGGGCGCCCATGATGGCGTGCACCTCGTTGCCCGAGGCCGCAAACTGGCGGGCGACGGGGTAGGCGATGGCCAGCCCGACGCCGCCGCCGATGACGGCCCACGTGCCGGGCGCCATCTCGGTGGGCTGGCCCAGAGGCCCCGTGACGTCCTGCAGGGAGTCTCCCACCTCGTAGCTCGCAAGCATCGTGGTGGTCTTGCCGATCACCATGAAGATGAACTCGACCCAGCCCTCCTCGGCGTTCCAGTCCGCGAACGTGAAGGGCACGCGCTCGCCCGTCTCGTTGGCGCGCACCATGAGGAACTGGCCGGCATGGGCATGCCTGGCCAACTCCGGTGCTTCGATGCGAAACTTGAACACCTTCTCGGAGAACTGCGTCTTCTCGAGGATTTTGTACATCTATGTGCTCCTCTCCGAACACACTGCGTGTCCTGCGACAGCAGGACACCCTCTCCAAACACTGCTCACTAGTGTAGTTCATGAGCACTGGCATGCCAGCGTGCAAACGGGCCAAAAGTGCATCCGGCGTCCGGGGTGTCCCGCTAGGCCTGTCGGGGGAGGCCCCGCTCGAGGATGGAGATGCAGACGTCCGCCGCGGACTCGCAGGTGAGTTCGAAGTCCGTGAGGAAGTTGCCCTCGAGCTGCCGCAGGGCGAAGTCCGCCACGCTCATCCTGCCGGGCGGACGCCCCGTGCCCACGCGCACGCGGGCGAAGTCGCGTGTGCCCAGCTTGTTGGCGATGGACCTGAGCCCGTTGTGGGCGTTGAGGCCACCGCCCAGCTTGACGGAGACCGTGCCCGCCGAGAGGTCGACCTCGTCGTGGACGACGAGGATCTGAGTGGGGGCGAGGCCCAGCTCGCGCATGAGCTTGGAGAGGGGACCACCGCTCGTGTTCATGTAGCCCTGCGGCTTGGCGAGCACCACCTCGCGCAGCGTCCCGTCCGATCCCTTGTGGCGCAGGCGGCAGGTGAGACAGCCCACCTCGCGCCTCCAGTAGGAGACGTGCTCGCGCCGGGCGATGGCATCGATGGTGAGGAACCCGGCGTTGTGCCGCGTGTGCTCGTAGTCGGCCCCAGGGTTGCCCAGGCCACAGATGAGGCGGATGTCCGTTGGTGTGGTGTCCGTGCGCTGAGGCATCGCTTGCTCCCTCAATGTGGCTTGCTGCCGCTTGGCCGTGGTCCGCAGCGTCCGCCTTGTGACCTCGCGCGCCATTGTACCAAGGTGACGGGCGCCCTCCGGTCGTGCTCGGTTTCCCACCCATCGTGCTAGGTTTTTTGGTCGATATTGTCTCGCATGCGGACTCAAGTCAGCACGCGAGGCAGTTTTGGCGAGAAAACCTCGCACGACGGGAGGGAACCTCGCACGAAGGGAGGGGAGCCTCGCACGACCGGATCGGGTGGCGTCCGCCCCGAGTTTGGCAGCTAGCTAGCTAACCTTCTTCTACAAATGCCCAGTTCAACGGCCCTTCAGGGCCTTCCTTTTGTCGATTGAATATGACATCATACGTTGTGTAACGTTGATATTATGTTATAATAAGAAACAGCGTCCCCGCAGGTCAGGAACAGAATCTTGTTCGTACGCAAGCAGAAGCGCAAGGACGGGCGCGTGTACCTGTCGGTCGTCCAGGGATACC
>NZ_AWEZ01000066.1 GCF_000468755.1 Olsenella profusa F0195 | reverse complement strand
TGCCATGACGTATAATCTCCTTGTCTTCCTGCCCCTGCCGCCGCCAAGCTCGCTGGGGCTTTTTTCTTGCCTAGACCCTCATCGCATCACGCTGAGCGTTGCGCCGAGACATCCAGTCGGATATTGCCATCGCAATAATCGCCGACTTCGAGACGCCGGTCTCCTCAGAGGTCTTCTGGAGCTCCAAAATCTGCTCGTCCGTAAGCGACACCTGAAGCCGACGCTTCGGCAATTTCTCGTCAGTTTTCATGCTCTCCACCGCCCTAAATACACCTACATTCTGGTACACCAAAAATGTATCACTATCTGTGTAAAACTGGTACAAAAAGTGGTTCGTCACACGTCACGAATAGGGGGGGATTGGCTGTCGTAGTAAGCCAATCCCCCAAAATTCACCGCTGAAACGCTCCGCTTGCAACCCATCGACGCGATATCCCGCGCACCGCTCAGAGCGTCCCAGAAGCCCTCAGAACGGCAATGAGGGCGGACGGGGCGGTTTCCCCCACCCGAATCCGCAAACTGCCCCAGAAGCCGCCACAGCGCGCGAGGGAGCCGGGAAAGGGCGGCAATGATGGGGGCGCAAGCGCCCCCATACCCCCATCCATCGATTCGCGGTTCGCGCAAGAGGTGCGCCGTGTGGCCACAAACCGGCCAGACGGCACCGGGTGGCACAGGCCGCCACCCGTCCGTGGGGCTCTGCCCCACCCCCTGGCTAGCTCTCGCTACGAGTGGAAGCAAGATTCGTGGTTTGTGTACACAAACCACCGACCGCCATAGCGGTCGTCTTGCCACGCCCTGAGGGGGCGTGGTCGGCGCCCAAGGCGCCACGGCTCCCGGCGCACGGGGAATCGCACGCGAGCTGGGGAAGCGCCTCTACAACCCGAACTCGCTCGACCACGTTGCGCGGCAGGCGAGGAGCGCTGCGGAACGGTTGGAAGGTGCGAGGGGGACTTTTGGTAGGGAGCCTCCTTGCTGGAAGTCGCGATAGGGGTTACCAATGATATTTCGATATGGTATTATCGAATCGTAATATCATTGGGGTCGGGAGGCGCGATTGGACAGGATTGCAGTCCTCGACAGGGTTACCGAGAGGCACCCGGACGTGTCGAAGGAGGACGCCGCGCATGCCTTGCTGCACTGCGTGAGGAGCATGCCGAGGTTGGGCAAGGAGCCGGAGGAGCACGTAGGGATAGGCTACGACGCCTCGGGGAGGCTTATCGAGGTTGTCGCCATAAGAAACGCGGCTGGCGACTGGCTCATCAAGCATGCCCAGACCCCGCCGCAGGAGCGTATCAAGCGTGAGCTTGGGTTCGGGAGGAGGAAGCCATGAGTGACAGGGAGCTTTGCGAGATGTTCGGCACGACGCTTGAAGAGGTCGAGGCTGACGTCGATAGGTACGAGAGGGGCGACTTCTCCGGGTTCGTCTTCGGGGAGCCTGTGGACGGGCGGCCAGGAGCGAAGATGAGGTCAAGCTCGGTGAAGTTCTTCGACTTCGAGCTGGCCGCCATAGACAGGGCCGCCGAGAGGGAGGGAATCTCGCGCTCGGCGTTCATCCGGCGCGCGTGCGACAACGAGCTGGTGTCGCTGGCATAGTCACCAGAACGCCCTGAAACACCTGAGCCGCGCAGAGGTACTCCAGGCGTGGGGATCCGTGACGAAGAGCATCATGCGCGAGGGGAATGGCGTGGTCTAGCAGGGGTGACGCGACGGCGCGTCATCAGGAGCAGACCGCGCCACCTCCAGTTCCCCGACTCCTGGCGCTCGCGAAGTAGCCGCGCCAGAAAATCGTGTGCGTGTACACGTCCTGCCGCCAGTCCGGGCGGTGGTAGCGACAGAAATCGCACAGGTCGGCGTACTCGACCACGCCATTCCCCTCGCACAGGGCCATGATTTCGTCACGCTGGGCAAGCATCTCCGACTCCGTCAGCTTGCGCTCGAAGTCAGGGACGCCGCCCGACAGGCACACCACGTCAGCCGCGTCGTACTGGGCCTTATCCGGGTCGTCCATGTGGCATAGGTAGCGGCAGTACGCCGAGTAGCTGCCGACCGGCTCCACGTGCCTGACGCCAAACGGCTCCAGCAGATTAAGGGCCGCATTCATCGTCGTTGCATTTCCCCAGCTAACGATGCCGTGGTAGTGCGGCTTCTTCAGCTCGCCGTCCTCGGTAACGTCACTGTCGTGAATCGGGCTCACGACGATCGGCATATGCAGCCCGCGCAGATCCTTCTCCCACGTCGGCCAGCTATCCGGGTAAATCAGAAACGCGAATGCCCTTGCCTTGCCTGCTCTACC
>NZ_AWEZ01000065.1 GCF_000468755.1 Olsenella profusa F0195 | reverse complement strand
TATCCTGTCCACGCCGATCATTTCCCCTCTGGCCCTCCTCACGTCGCAAGACGAAGCAACGACATGTTGGGCCAATCGCGGGATGGTCGGCGTGCCCATGCTCAGACACGAAAAAACTCTGTGCTCAAACCCGAAACTTTTCGTGCTCAAACGGGGGTGGTACCGGAAGTCCGTACCAAACGGCGACGTTTGGAGGATGGCGTGTACACCCCTGAGCAGAGGGCGAGGGCCGTCGAGCTCTGTATCAGGTATGGCCTCAAGGCGGCAGCGACTATACGGGAGCTGGGATATCCAAGCCGGGCACAGCTCGTGGCATGGTATCGGGAATGGCGGGACAGCGCTGGCACGCTCGCGGAGCGCAGCCTAGGGCGCTACTCGGAGGAGCAAAGGCGGGCCGCCGTCAACCACTATCTCGAGCACGGCCGCCGCAACGCCTGCACGGGGCGCGGGCTGGGATATCCCAAGAGCACGCAGAAGCACAGAGGGTGGGTGGACGAGCTGGCACCCGGCAAGAGACGGGCGAGCGGGCCCAGGGCGTTCACCCTCGAAGAGGAGCGGAAGGCCGTGGCGGCGCCCGTCGGACGGGCTGGGGGCGCGCGGCGGATCGCCGACGAGGTCGGCCCCACGCGTCGTACCCCCTACAAGTGGAAGCGAGAGCTCTTGCCCGGGAAGGAGCCCCCGATGCCCGACACGAGCGACGCCGTCCCAAGCGGCGCGCCTGACGCCGGAGCCGCCAGGCCAGCCCCTGCCACGCAGGCAGACATAGACGCCCTCGGAGCAAGGAAGGCCGAGCTCGAGCGCGAGCTGCGCCAGCTCGAGCCCAGGCGCGACGTCATGGGGGGCGCGATCGAGGTCCTGGGGAAAGGGGCGGGCGCCGACCCGGCAGACGAGCTCACGAACAGGGAGAGGACGCTGCTGGTTGAGTCGCTGCGCCCCAAGCGGGGGCCGTGCGAGCTCCTCTCGGCGCTCGACATGGCCAGATCGAGCCACCAGTGCCAGCCCTCGGCCATCGCCGCCGGCGACAGGGACGCCGGGGCGCGGGAGATGGTCTGCGCCGTCTTCGACGCCAGCGACGGCGCCCACGGGAGGCGCGGCACCCACGACGAGCTCGAGGCGCGAGGGCACGCCATCGGCGGGCGCAGGATGGGGCGAATAGTGGCCGAGGAGAGGCTCGGGGCACGTGGCAGGGCAAGGCCCAAGAGGGCCTACGGCTCCTACAGGGGCGAGGTCTCCAGGCATCCCGGCAACAAGGTCCGCCAGGACCTCGCGGCCGGGCTTCCCAACTTCCTGTGGCCCGCCGACGTCACGCAGCTCTCGATACCGGCCGGGAGGCCCTGTCTGGGCCCGGTCTTGGACTGCCTCGACGGCGCCGTCGTGAGCTGGGCGGCCTCGGCCTCGCCTGACGCCAAGATGGCCAACTCAATGCTCAGGGCGGCTCTGGCCACCACGACAGACGAGGAGCGCCGCCATCTCGTGATCCATTCGGACTGCGGCTGCCACTGCCGCTGGCCCGAGTGGGTATCCATCTGCGAGGAGGCCGGCATCATGCGCTCCATGTCGCGCAAGGGGTGCAGCCCTGACAACTCCCGCATGGAGGGCCTCTTCGGCACCATGGAGGTCGAGACGTTCCATGGCAGGGACTGGGCGGGCGTCACGCTGGACGGGCTCAGGGAGAGGATAGACGCCTACATAGAGCGTTACAACAAGACGAGGGTCAGGCGCTCGCCGGGCCCGATGAGCCCCCTACAATACAGGCAGAGCCTGGGCCTTGCGGCCCAGCAGCAAGGTACGGAAAAACGGTACCGGCCCCGTCT
>NZ_AWEZ01000064.1 GCF_000468755.1 Olsenella profusa F0195 | reverse complement strand
GCCGAGACGCCTCTCCTCCACATCCTCCTGATGTCCTCGATCTTGTCCACGCCGATCATCCTCTCTTGGCCTCCTCGTGTCGAAAACGGACGCATCGACAAAGGTAGGCCACATCAACGGGTGGTCGGCGTGCCCATGCACACATGCGAAAGATTTTCGTGCCCGGACCCGAAAGACTTCGGTGCTCAAACCCGCAACTGAGAGGCTATCAAACACACCTGGCCCCTCCTGTGGGCCACCCCCACGTGGGGCTCGTCCTGCGCCCCCTCGCGCTCCCCGAGCCAGACGTCGGAGACCTCCCGCTCGTCCCCGGGCCCCGTCGACCTCTCGAAGGGCCTTGCCGGCATGCCTGCCCGAGCATCCACATCGCGCCTCCGGGACGGAGCCTCCAGTCGGGGGAAGCCCTACCGTTCGGAGGCCACGCCCTCAAGGGGCGCAGGAGTGCTGCCCACCAGAAGTGACGAAGAGCCGGTTTTATTAGGCATCGACCTCTTGGAGCCACGGCTTCCAAGGATGGCACCTCCTCGGAACGATCAGAGCAGCAGGGGAAGCAACGCTCTGATACGGGAGGCAAAGATGGCAGACAACGAGAGAATCGCGAAAGAGGTCCTCGCCGCAATCGGCGGCAAGGACAACGTCACAAGCATCGCGCACTGCATGACAAGGCTGAGGATCAACCTCAAGGACGAATCGGCCCCCGACGACGACAAGATCAAGGCAATCAAGGGCGCCCTCGGCTGCCAGTGGTCCGGCGGTCAGTACCAGGTCATCATCGGCCAGAACGTCCCGAAGGTCTACGATGCGATCGTGAAGCTCGGCGTCTCTGCCGGCGGCGCAATAGACGAGAACCTCGACACCAATCTGCCGAAGAAGCCTTGGAGCGCCAAGCGCGTCGGCCAGGCAATCCTTGACTATCTTTCCAAGACCATGGTCGCTGCTATCCCTGTCATGATGGGCGCTGCCATGTTCCGCACAATTGCTGTCATCGCTGGTCCCGGCATGCTCAATCTCTGGGCAGCAGATTCTGATATCTACAACCTCTTCTACAACTGGATCTACGATGCAGGCTACTACTTCATGCCAATATATCTGGGATACTCGGCAGCACAGCAGCTCGGCTGCCCGAAGATGCTCGGCATGATGATGGGCGGCGTCCTGATCGCTCCTGACTTCGTGAACATCGTCACGGCAGCAGCCGAGACCGGCCAGACCTTCACGTCGATCTATGGCATCCCCGCGATGCTCAACATCTACTCCTCTACCGTGCTTCCGATTCTTCTCTGCATGCCGGTGCTCTGGCAGGTCGAGAAGTTCTTCAAGCGTGTCATCCCCGACATGCTTTCCACGGCCTTTGTGCCCTTCCTCACGATGTTCGTGATGGTCCCTGTGGGCCTCTGCGCTCTTGTTCCGATTGGCTCTGTCCTCGGCAATGCAATCGGCGACTTCATGTTCTCGTTCGGCAACGGCGAGGATACAGGCGTTGCAGACAGCGGAACGTGCCTCTTGTCGTCCTGACAATGCAGCTTCCGTCCATAGTCTCACGCTATATCTTGAGGCAGCGAATAGATAATAGATATTATTCAGACGATACCTGCATGCTTATACTCTGATGCGAAGAAAGGACATCGAGTGAAAGGCAGCTCATGAAGACGACCATAGTCGGATATCCCCGCATCGGACAAAAACGCGAACTCAAGCGTGCGGAAGAAGCCTACTTCAAGGGGCAGCTCGGCAAGGACAAGCTTGCCGCAGAGGCAGCCAGGCTCAGAGCCGAGAACCGCACCGTGCAGCTCGAGTGCGGGCTCGACCTTGTACCGGTAGGCGACTTCTCGCTCTACGACAACGTCCTCGATGCTGCCATGATGCTCGGCGCCGTGCCGGAGCGCTACCAGAAGCTCGGCCTCGATGCCCTCGATACCTATTTCGCTATGGCTCATGGCTACCAGGGCACGCACGGCGATGTGCATGCCCTCGCAATGAAGAAGTGGTTCAACACGAACTATCACTATCTCGTACCCGAACTCGAAGAAAGCATGGAGCTCCACCTTGTGCCGGATGCCCTGCGTGGCCAGATCGGGGAAGCATGTGCTGCGGGGCTTGCAGCAGAACAGCTCAAGATCTCCGTCGCGGGCCCCTTCACGTTCCTGAAACTTGCCCAGCTGCCCAAGGGTGCCGACGAGAACGTATGGGCAAAAAAGATTGCTTCTGTCTATGCGGAGCTTCTGGCGCTCGTACCAGAAGGTGCCTGGCTCGAGCTCGACGAGCCCTGGCTCGTACATGACATCAGCAAAGAGGATGAGATGCTCTTCGTGAGGATCGCCCGCACCCTCTTGAACCAAAAGCACAGCTGCAAGATCCTGCTTCAGACCTATTTCGGCGACATCCGCGATATCTATGGGACTGTCACGAAGCTCGGCTTCGACGGCATCGGCCTCGACTTCGTCGAAGGCACGAAGACCGACGAGCTCGTCTCGTCCGGCTTCCCAAAAGATACCGTCCTCTTCGCCGGCATCGTGAACGGCAAGAACATTTGGCGCACGAACTACCGCCAAGCCCTCTCGCATCTGAAGAGCCTTGCACCTGACAGCAAGGTCGTGCTTTCCACAAGCTGCTCGCTTCTGCATGTGCCCTACACCACATCCGCCGAAACCCAGCTCGAACCTGACCGCTTGAAGCATCTCGCTTTCGCCGAGGAAAAGCTTGCAGAGCTGAATGAGTTCCACGTTATCCTGGACCGTGCGGCAGGCAGCGGCACGAGCGTAGAAGGGCTACTCGACAGTCCGGCATCCGACCCTGCCCTCGCTGCCAACGATGCACTCTTCCATGAAGGGCACGCAGCACCGAACAAGGCCGTGCACGAACGCCTTGCCACCCTCACCGAGGAGAGCTTCCATCGCACACCCGCCTTCGCTGAGCGCGAGAAAATCCAGCACCGAGAGCTGGGGCTGCCGCTTCTTCCGACCACGACGATCGGTTCCTTCCCCCAGACGAGCGATGTGCGCGCAAGCCGCAGGGCCAAAAGAAAAGGTGAGATCTCCGAGGAGCAGTACGACGAGTTCATCAAGGGCAAGATTGCCGACTGTATCAAGCTCCAGGAAGAGCTCAGTCTCGATGTCCTCGTGCACGGCGAGTACGAGCGCAACGATATGGTCGAGTACTTCGGCGACAATCTCGAAGGCTTTCTCTTCACAAACAACGGCTGGGTCCAGTCCTACGGCACGCGCTGCGTGAAGCCTCCCATCATCTGGGGAGACATCTGGCGCAGCCATCCCATTACGGTCGGCTGGAGCACCTATGCGCAGAGCCTCACGGACAAGCCCGTGAAGGGCATGCTGACCGGACCCGTCACGATCCTGAACTGGTCCTTCCCGCGCGAGGACATCCCGCGCCGCGAGAGTACGCTCCAGATCGCCCTTGCTATTCGCGACGAGGTCCTCGACCTCGAGCGTGCAGGCATCCGCATCATCCAGATCGACGAGGCAGCCCTGCGCGAGAAGCTGCCGCTACGTAGGAGCGATTGGCACAGGGAATACCTCGACTGGGCCATTCCCGCCTTCCGCCTCGTCCATAGCGGCGTGAAGCCTGAGACACAGATCCACACCCACATGTGCTACAGCGAGTTCTCTGACATCATCCATGAGATTGACGAGATGGATGCCGACGTGATCACGTTCGAGGCATCGCGGTCGAACCTCTCGATCCTCAAGAGCCTCACAGAAGCAGGCTTCAGGACCGAAGTCGGCCCCGGCGTCTACGACATCCACTCGCCGCGTGTGCCCTCCAAGGAAGAGATCGTCGATGCTCTCCACCGCATGCTCGAGCACATCCCGAAAGAGAAGCTCTGGGTGAACCCCGACTGCGGCCTCAAGACGAGAGGCACAAAGGAGACGGTGGCAAGCCTCAGGAACCTCGTGGCTGCTGCGCACAAGGTCCGCGCCGAGCTCTCCTGACAGCCTGTATATACGTCCACGTCAGCGCCCTCTCTGCAGACATCTCTCAGGGAGGGCGTCTGTTCTGTGCCTACCATCAGCAGAATGCTCTTTCTCCGCCCGCAAGGGCCTTCGCTACAATGCAGGAGCCATCGTTGTCGGACCGAAAAGCTCCATGCGCGTCATCAAGAGCATCAACAACAATGCCGCCATCTGCGCCGACGGCAAAGGGCACGAGCTCATCGCGCTTGGCACTAGCTTCGGCACGATACCGCGCGAGATTCCGCTCTTCGACATCAAGCGCACGTTCTACGGCATCGATCCCAAGTCTTTGGGACTGGTGAGCGAGCTTCCAGAAGACGTGCTCGAGTTTGCGGCACAGCTCGCAGACCTTGCCTGCACGAGCATCCACATCGCGCCTCCAGGACGGAGCCTCCAGTCGGGGGAAATCCTACCATTCGGAGGCCACGCCCTCAAGGGGCGCAGGAGTGCTACCCACCAGAAGTGACGAAGAGCCTAAAAAGAGCCCCCCGGATGTCCGGGAGACCCTGCGACTGCGGTGTGTTGTGGGCGATCTACCTGAGTGAGTTCACAAGCCTCTGGACGCCGCTCTTGCGCCCGGCGGCCTGGTTCTTGTGGATGATGCCCCTGGAGGCAGCCTTGTCAAGCAGGCGGTTAGCCTGGTTGGCATACTGCTGCGCATGCTCGGCGTCGCTGTTCTCGACGGCCACGCGCACCTTCTTCACGGCAGTCTTGAGCTCGGAACGGACGGCCTTGTTGCGGACGCGTGCCTTCTCGGCAGTGATGATGCGCTTCTTCTGAGACTTGATGTTTGCCACGTGCGGTTCCTTTCGCATTCTGACTCGTGAGGCCTCTATCTGATGGGGACGGACGTGGGGTGCCCGTACCCGACACGGCGAGGTCAGCTCCGGAAGTATAGCATGGGCCTGGGGACTTACGCTATCATCAACGCCATGAACAACAACGACACCTCACATATCCGCAACTTCTCGATCGTTGCGCATATAGACCATGGCAAGTCCACCATCTCGGACCGCATCCTCGAGCTCACGCACACGGTGGAGGAGCGTGAGCTCACGAGCCAGATGCTCGACTCCATGGACATCGAGCAGGAACGTGGCATCACCATCAAGTCCAACGCCGTGCGCGTGGAGTACGACGCGGACGATGGCCAACGCTACCAGTTCAACCTCATCGACACGCCGGGTCATGTGGACTTCACCTACGAGGTCTCGCGCTCCCTGGCTGCCTGTGAGGGCGCCGTGCTCGTGGTGGATGCCACCCAGGGCGTGGAGGCCCAGACCGTCTCCAACGCCGCCTTGGCCATGAACGCCAACCTGGACATCGTGCCCTGCATCAACAAGATCGACCTGCCCAGCGCCCATCCCGAGGAGGTCAAGCGGGAGATCGAGGACGAGCTGGCCATTCCCGCCGACGATGCGGTGCTCGTCTCGGGCAAGACGGGCGAGGGCATCCACGAACTCCTGGAGGCCATCGTCTATCTGGTCTCGTCGCCCACGGGCGCTGCGGACGCCCCGCTCAAGGCCCTCATCCTGGACTCCTACTTCGATGAGTACCGCGGCGTCATCGCCACGGTGCGCGTGTTTGACGGGCACGTTCGCAGGGGTGACCACCTGCGCATGATGGCGCTGGGCGACAGCTTCCTCTGCGACGGCGTGGGCTGCAGGCGTCTGCTCGAGACGCCCCTCGACGAGCTGGGCGTGGGCGAGGTGGGCTTCGTGGTCACGGGCCTCAAGGACACGGCCCTCGTGAAGACGGGCGACACCATCACTTCCGAGGGCCATCCCTGTGCCGAGGCCTGCCCCGGCTACCAGGAGGCCAAGCCCATGGTCTACACGGGACTCTTCCCCATGGACAACAAGCAGTGCGAGAACCTCCGCGACGCGCTTGAGAAGCTCAAGGTCAACGACCCCTCGCTCGTGTGGACGCCCGAGACTTCGGTGGCGCTGGGCTTCGGCTTCCGCGTGGGCTTTCTGGGGCTGCTCCACATGGAGGTCGTCAAGGAGCGCCTCGAGCGCGAGTTCGCGCTCGACCTCATCGCCACCTCGCCCTCCGTCAACTATCACGTGTACAGGACGGATGGCACCATGGCGGAGGTCACGAGCCCGCAGGACCTGCCTGACGTCACGCGCATCGACCGCATCGAGGAGCCCTACCTCAAGGCCAAGGTCATCGTGCCCCCCACCTTCATGGGTGCCGTCATGCAGCTGGTGGTGGAGCATCGCGGCGAGTGCGGCAACATGGTCTACCTCTCCGAGAAGTCCATTGAGATGCACTTCGACATACCGTTGGCCGAGCTCATATTGGACTTCTTCGACCAGCTCAAGAGCCGCACAAAGGGCTATGCCTCGCTCGACTACGAGATCGGCTCCTATCGCAGGAGCGACCTCGTGAGGCTGGACATCCTCTTGGCGGGTGACGAGGTGGATGCCCTCTCGTTCATCGTGCACAGGGACAAGGCCTACGGGATGGCCCGTCGCCTCTGCGACAGGCTCAAGGACATCATCCCGCGCCAGCAGTTCGAGGTGCCCATCCAGGGTGCCATCGGCAACAAGATCATCAGCCGCTCCACGGTGCGCGCCGTGCGCAAGGACGTGCTGGCCAAGTGCTACGGCGGCGACATCTCGCGTAAGCGCAAGCTGCTCGAGAAGCAGAAGGAGGGCAAGAGGCGCATGAAGGCCATCGGCTCGGTGGAGGTGCCGCAGGAGGCCTTCCTGGCCGTGCTGAAGGTGGATGACGCGTGACGCCCCTGGAGCTGCTGCGGGCCTATGGCCCCGCCGCTGACCTGAGCACGGGGGTCGCACCCTTTGCGTCCACGCTCGGGGACACCCTGGGCGCGCGCCTTGCCCACAACCCCTTCCTCATGGCACCCATGGCGGGCGTCTCCGACGGGGCGTACCGCCTGATGGCGCGCGCTGGCGGAGCGGCCCTCGCCTACACCGAGATGGTCTCTGTGGCAGGCATCCACTACGGTGGGGAGAAGACATGGGATCTCGTATATCCCATCGAGGGCGAGCCTGACATTGCGGTGCAGCTCTTTGGCAGCAGGCCGGAGCAGTTCCGCGAGGCCGCCGCCGCCGTGCAGCAGCGCCTGAAGGAGCGCCTCGTGCTCATCGACGTCAACATGGCCTGTCCCGTACCCAAGGTCACGCGCAAGGGCGAGGGCTCGGCGCTGCTGGACGACCCCAAGCGTGCCACGGACATCGTGCGGGCCTGCCTGGCCGAGACAACGGTACCCGTCACCTGCAAGATCAGACGGGGACGCCGGGCGGGCGAGGAGGTGGCGCCCGAGTTTGCCCGTGCCATGGAGGCGGCGGGCGTCTCGGCCCTTACCGTGCACGGGCGGACGGCCTCGCAGCTCTATCGGGGCCAGGCGGACTGGGATGTGGTGGGCCGTGTCGTGCAGGCCGTGAGGGTGCCGGTCATTGGTTCGGGGGACGTCCTGAGCGCCGAGCGCGCCGTGCGCATGCTGCGGGAGACGGGGGCCACGGCCGTGATGGTGGCCCGCGGCTCCTATGGCAACCCGTGGCTCTTTGGCGAGGCCCGTGACATCCTTGCGCGGCGCGAGCACCACGTGCCCACGCTTGCCGAGCGTCTTTCCGCGCTGGAGCTCCAGCTCAGGCTCCTTGATGCCACAGGTGCCCACATGGCACGGGGACGCAGCATCGCCGGCTGGTATCTCAAGGGCCTGCCCCATGCCACCTCGTGGCGCGGGCGCTTCATGGGCTGCACGTCGATCGAGGAGTTCGTCGAGCTGTGCCAGGAGCTGCGCGAGGTGGCACATGAGGTGGGCTGAGCGCTATCATCGGCGCCGTGCCGAGGCCCTCTACCTGCACGTGCCCTTCTGTGCCAACAAGTGCGCCTACTGCGACTTCGCCTCGTGGGCGATGCCTGAGGGCGATCCGCTCATGGATGCCTATGCGCGTGCACTGCGGGCCCAGCTTGCGGAGCTTGGCGGGCTGGGGATGCTGGACGGCATTGGGACGGCCTACATCGGGGGCGGTACGCCCACGCTGTTGGGGGCGCGCGCACTTGCCTCGCTCGTGGCAGGCATACGGGAGCTCTGCCCTCACGTCGTCGAGCTCAGCGTGGAGGCCAACCCCGATTCGCTCTCCGACGAGGTGCTGGCGGCGCTGGTACGGTCTGGCGCCACGCGTGTCTCCATAGGCGTTCAGAGCCTGCATGACCAGGAGCTGCATGCGCTGGGCCGCATCCACACGGCCCGCCAGGCGTGCGAGCGGGTGGGCGCGGCCGTGGAAGCGGGCCTTGACGTCTCGTGCGACCTCATGTGCGCCATACCACACCAGACGGATGCCAGCTGGCGAGACTCCCTCGGGGGCGCACTCGAGCTGGGTGTGGACCATGTGAGCGTGTACCCGCTCGCCATCGAGGAGGGCACGGCCCTGGCACGGCGCGTGGGCGCGGGCGAGCCCGCATGGAACGACCCGGACGTGCAGGCGTCCCGCATGGAGCAGGCGGCGCGCAGGCTCGCTGCGGCAGGGCTCGTGCGCTACGAGGTTGCCAGCTATGCGCGTCCCGGCAGGACGTGCGCCCACAACCGCATGTACTGGACGGGAAGGCCCTACCTGGGGCTTGGTACGAGCGCGGCCTCCATGCTCACGCGCGAGGGCTACGGGCTGCTGCGCACGCGGTGCCCCCAGCTGCCCGAGGCGCCTGCCGGCGCGGTGCGCGCGCGGCTCACCGTCACGACGGGGCGACGCGAGTTGGCGGCTCATCCCGCTCTGGACGCGCTCTCCTTCGACCTCGAGTTCCTGGGGGAACGGCAGGCACTCGCCGAGGATCTCATGTTGGGCGCGCGGCGCTCCTCGGGTATGGCCCCCGCGCTGGCGTGCGCGGCAGAGGACGCCTTTGGCACGACATGGCAGGACGTGCGGCGCGTCGCCCTCGACCGTCACCTCGTCCGCGCCGCCTCCGATGGGGCGCTGGTGCCCACGGAGGCGGGCTGGCTTTTGGGCAACGAGCTCTACGGGCTCATGTGGGGCCTGGCGGATGGTGACGTCCGCCAGACCCCTAGCTGCCGATGCAGGGGCAGCTGGCCCAGGCGCGCGTCGCAGCGAGGGCATACGACCCTGTAAGGGCATCGCTACCCGACATACCTCAACGTGTACGTCTCCGCCGATTCGCGCGACGTCTGCCCAGTTGACGGATTCTGGCATCAATGGAAACGTACACTTTGAAGTGGTCCGCCATCGAGACAGCGACCGTAACGCGCCGAGAAGCTGATGAGGACCCCGACAGGCGCTCGCGACGGGGTGGAGGGGAGGCCACAGATGGCATCTGGGTTGCTCGATGCCTTCTTCGTGCCCGAACCCGTCCTGCTCGAGCGGGGTCACGGCTTTGCGCTCTTCGGTCCGGAGCATCGTATGGCGCTTGGCATCTGTCTGGTCTGCGCCGGACTGCTGGTGCACCGCTACACGTGCCTCCCCAAGGGGCTGGCATGGGGCCGCCCGCGTCGGCGCATGCTTCTGGCATTGGCCGTGATTCCCCTTGCCCTGCTGGCCTCACGCGATGTGGCAGCTGCGGTCCTGGGGCTGCTGTCACCCATCTTCTGGCCGCTTCACATCTGCAACTTCTGCGAGTACTTGGCGCTTGCCTTTGTCCTCACCTGCGATCGCCCCGCTGCGCACGTGGTGGGCGAGCTCTTCTTTGCATGGAGCGCGACGGGCGCGTTGGCTGCCCTACTGTTTCCGGGATGGAGCTACTGCCCCCTGTGGACCTATGCCTCGCTGGGAGGATTTGTCGAGCATACGCTGCTCTTGGTCATGGTCTGGGCGCCTGTTCTGGGTGGGGACTTCGTGCCCCGTAGGTGCCACCTCTGGATTCCGCTCGTTGCCGCCATCGTGGGTGGTGCGCTGTTCCGTCCGTTCAACGCCGCCTTTGGCACCAACTTCTTCTTTGTGACGCACCCGCTTGTGGGTACGCCGTTCGAGTGGTTGTCGGACACCTGGGGCAATCCGGGCTACCTCGTGCCGTACCTGCTGCTGTCCTGCCTCCTGTGGGCCGGCTGGCATGCGCTGGCGGCTTATGTCAGCCAATGTGGTGGCAGGGGTCTGCGCCGGACGGACCCTCGCTGAGGTGCTGGAAGAGCGTCACGTACGGACAGGGCTGCACGACGCACCCCTGATTGGTACCGTTGGCGTCGTTCGTCCCTCTCCCGCCATGCGGCGTGCTAGGCTCATCATAGTGAGAGGGGAGTTGCCATGGCAATCGTCGCTGCATTTGCAGTTCCGCATCCGCCCTTGATCATCCCGGCCGTGGGTCGCGGACAGGAGCGGGGCATCCAGGCCACCATCGATGCCTATATGGAGGTAGGGCGCCGTGTTGCCGCGTGTGCGCCCGACACGCTCGTCATCTCGTCGCCGCACTCGATCATGTACCGAGACTACGTCCACATCTCTCCCGGTGCCCATGCACGGGGCAGCTTCGCACGATTCGGTGCGCCAGAGGCCGCCTACCAGTGTGACTACGATCGGGAGTTCGTGGACGGCCTCTGCGATGCGGCGGAGGATGCCGGTCTCCCTGCCGGCACGAAGGGGGAGCAGGACCCCGCGCTCGATCACGCGACGATGATCCCGCTCCACTTCGTCTGGAGGGCATGGCCCGAGGGACGGCCGCGTCCCAAGGTGGTGCGCATGGGAATCTCGGGCCTCTCGCCAGCGGTTCACTATCGCTTGGGCCAATGCGTCCAGAGGGTGGCCGACGCGCTGGACAGGAGGGTCGTCTACATCGCTTCGGGTGACCTGAGCCACAAGCTCACGCCCGACGGCCCGTACGGCTTCGCACCCGAGGGCCCCCAGTTTGACGAGAGGATGCAGGACATCTTTCTCACGGGCAACTTCCTGGAACTGCTTGCCATGGACGCGAGCCTGGCGGAGCGTGCTGCCGAATGTGGGCTGAGGAGCTTTCAGATCATGGCCGGTGCCCTTGATCGCACGGCGGTATCCGCGGAGCTGTTGAGCTACGAGGGGCCGTTCGGCGTGGGCTATGGGGTGGCTGCGTTCACACCCATGTCCGCGGTGGGCGCCGACCAGGAGCGCGACTTCCTCGAGCAGTACGAGGACTTCCATGCGAACAGGATGGCCGACCACAAGGCACGCGAGGACCTGCTGGTGCGGCTCGCGCGCCTTTCCATCGAGAGCTACGTGCGGGATGGCAGGCGCATCGACCCTCATGACCCCAACGACGTAGCGCCCCTGGGCGGCCCTCTGCCCGCCAAGCTCTACAAGACGCGAGCCGGATGCTTCGTCTCGCTCAAGGAGGACGGCGAGCTGCGCGGCTGCATTGGGACGATCCTTCCCACGCGGGCGAGCCTGGCAGAGGAGATCTGCGCCAACGCGATCAGTGCGGCCACGCGTGACCCGCGCTTCTCGGCCGTGCAGCCCTCGGAGCTGTCCGAGCTTGTCTACGACGTGGACGTGCTCACGACGCCTGAGCCCATCGAGTCCATGGATGAGCTCGACGTGAGGCGCTATGGCGTGATCGTCTCCACGTGCGACGGGCGGCGGGGGCTGCTCCTGCCCGACCTGGATGGTGTGGACTCCGTTGAGGACCAGGTGGGCATTGCCGCACGCAAGGGTGGCATCGACCTGGATCATGATGACTGGTCGCTGGAGCGCTTCAAGGTCGCGAGGCACACATGAGCGCCCTGCGCGCCACCGCGGTGTGCCACACCTGTCCGCGCTCCTGCTCCATCCCCACGGGCGGCGTGGGGTTCTGCCGTGCGCGACGGAACGTCGACGGGACCATCACGGCGGGCAACTACGGACGCGTCACCTCGCTAGCCGTCGATCCCGTGGAGAAGAAGCCCCTGGCGCGCTTCCATCCCGGCTCCCTGCTGCTGTCGGTGGGGAGCTATGGCTGCAACCTGAGGTGTCCCTTCTGCCAGAACCATCAGATCGCACAGGCGGGGGAGGATGACGTGCCCTGGCGGCAGGTGTCGCCCAGCCAGCTCGTCGAGCTTGCGTGTGCGGAACGGGACCGCGACGGGCGCGTGATCGGCATCGCCTACACCTACAACGAGCCCCTGGTGGGGTGGGAGTACGTGCGCGACTGTGCGCGGCTGGCCCATGAACACGGCCTCGTCAACGTGCTCGTGTCGAACGGCTACGCGCATGCCGAGGTGATAGACCAGCTGGTTGGCCTCATCGACGCGGCCAACATCGACCTCAAGGGCATCACGCCCCGCTTCTGCGACGAGTGTGGCTTCGACCCCGCCATCGTGCGTCAGACGATAGCGCGACTCGCCGCGGCGGGCGTTCACGTCGAGGTGACCACACTCATCGTACCGGGAAGGAGCGACACGCCCGCAGAGATCGCGACCATTGCGCAGTGGCTGCATGGGACCAGCGATGACATCGTCTACCACGTGACACGCTTCTTTCCCTGCTGGCACCTGCTGGACGTGCCACCCACACCTGTGGAGAAGGTATACGAGCTGGCTGATGTGGCACGTCGGTACGTCTCCCACGTGTGCGTGGGGAACTGCTAGGGACGATGCGCATCGATCCTGCCCCAGGCCATCGCGGTGCCGGGGTAGGCTGGCACCGCTGCGCCAACCGCTAGGCCACGAATCGCGCGGCGAACTCCCTGACCTGGCCCTCGGCAGAGTCGACGGCGCCGCTCCTGAGGTAGAGCGTCGTATCCTCCACGGTGATGCCCCTGGCCTCGAGCTCCTTGCGCATGAGGTCGAGCGCGTGCTTGGACAGCCACGAGGTGGAGAAGAGCACGGCCCTGCCCACCTTGCTGGCGTCGAGGGTGCCGAGGTAGGAGGACAGGTTCCTGTCAAGCCCGTAGGCGTAGAGCGCGCCACCCACAAAGAGCACATCGACGTGGTCGGCGAGTGCGGCGTCGGGCGCATCGGTGGAGATGGCCTCGACGCCGGCAGCGCGCGCGATGGTGTCGGCAACGGCCTTGGTCTTCCCGGATCGGGAGTAGTACCTGACGGCAACGGTCATGCTGATCCTCCTTCTCTCGCTTGCAACGCTCACGATTGTACCCGGCTGTCGGGTGTCTGTCCGTGCAACCGTGCTGGCACGGACTTTCCATGTGCATCCTTACAAAGGGGTAAGCTCCCCGTCACCCTATCCCATGGCTCGGAGTGGCCTCCTTCGCTACCATCTCCTGAGAGGAGGTCCCCCATGTCCACCATCCTGTTCGCCTGTCTTCCAGCGCTTGTGTTCTCCGTGCTCTTCGTCCGGTCGTACGCCCGCGAGCCGCGGCAGTTCCGAAATGCGCTCTACCTGCTTGCGGCTGTCATCTGCCTGCTCGGTGCGGGCATCGTGCTGCTCAGGGACCAGACCTGGCTCCTCCTCGTCATCTTTCTGCTCATCTTCCTCTTTCCCCTGGTCGCAGTCGTCCTCCTGACGATCAACGGCGTCACCGTGGTGAGGAGGGAGGGCCGCTCCGTGACGAACGCCCTGCCGTTCATGCTGGCCGCGTTCATCCTGGTGCTCTATGTCTCCTTTCCCATCCTGAGCGGTCTGGGCGAGCCAGGGTGGCTCGTGACCCTCGGCGAGCTCTTCGTGTTCGAGGGCCTGTGGTTCTCGTTCACCCTGGTCGCACTGTTTCTCTACTCGTGGCTGTACCGACGCCTGCCCAAGAGGCGCCTCTATGACTACATCGTCATCCATGGCGCGGGACTCGTGGGCGACAGGCCCAGCCCGCTTCTGGCCGGGCGCATCGACAAGGCCATCGAGCTCTGGCACGATCAGGGAGGGCATGGGGTCATCGTCGTCTCGGGCGGGCAGGGGCCGGACGAGGTGGTCTCGGAGGCCCAGGCCATGCACGGCTACCTCGTGCGCCATGGGGTTCCCGAGACGGCCATCCTCGATGAGAATCGCTCGACGAACACGATGGAGAACCTGCGCCTCTCCAAGGAGCTGATGGACGGGCGCTCGTCGGGCCGCCCGTACCGCTGCGCCGTGGTCACGAGCGACTTCCACGTGTTCCGCTGCGTCGAGTACGCGCGCAGGCTGGGCATCGCCGCGGATGGCGTCGGCAGCAGGACGAGCAGGTGGTACTGGCCCGCGGCATTCATCCGTGAGTTCGTTGCCATCACGCGGGAGCACTACAGCCCCTATGTCGTCATCGCCTGCCTGTGGGCTCTTGTCACGCTCATGCGCCTGCTGTAGCGGCTTGCAAATCGCTCAGAGCCCAAGTGCCGCGTCCAGGCGTACCTTGAGGAGCTCGTAGCGTAGGCGCTTCTCGTCCTGGGAGAAGTGGGCCTTGCGCGACTGCTCGGGGTTGTCCGCGTAATCGAGCACTTGGTCTGCGAACTGCTCGCTCGTGAGGTCGAACGTGCGGCCGCGCACCACATTGTAGCAGTGGAAGTTGCCGTCTGCGAGCGGCACGCCATGCACCCTCCCGCCAAAGATGTCCTGGGCAAGAAAGGCTGTGATGGAGCACTGGCCGAGCGTCCGATTTCTGGGCGACCACCGGTCGCGCATCCTGGGCGCGCAGGTCTCCGCGCACCAGACGCCGTCGAGCAGGTCGTAAAGCTCCCGTGGGGTGCGGATGGACGCATAGCGCAGGTTGGTGGGCGCCACGTCCGCCTGCTCCCAGCCAAAGAAGTGGTAGCGCATGAGTCGCATGGGGGGCTCCCATCTGCCGTGCGGCCAAGGTGAGACGAGCTGGTGACATGCTACATGAGTGCGCAGCCGTCGGCCTCGTCAGGTCCATGGCCTGGTTGTTTGGGCCTCCCGACATTCGGCCAGCCATGCGACGTCGCATTTGTGGTGGGCAGCGGCAACATCTTCTTCGATGTCGCGTGTCAGGCGTACCTTCCCGACATCGTCCAGGAGGACAGGCTCGTACAGTCGAACGGCGCCTCGCAAACCGCAAATGGGATGGCGACGTTCGGAGCGTCTAACACTGGGGGAACGTGGGTATGGAGGGTAGGGAGCTCGTTTATCTCAGGTCTTTGGAACTTCGTGATGGAGGCGCCTCATGTCCGTCGACCTTGGTCGCATCGTGGGTCTCGTGGTGTGTGTGTCGGTCGGTGCGTATCTCCTCTGGGTCTCCCTCAAGCTCGTCAGGACGGGGGACGTCAGCCTGATACACGACTACAACTACGGCAACGTTCCCACGAGCAAGCGCCCCGAGTTTGCGAGACAGGCCGGTCGGCGCATGCTGCCTATGAGCATGACCTGCCTGTTCATGCCGCTCGTCCTCTGGCTCCCCATGGAGTGGCTTAGCGTCGTCGCCGTTGCGGTTGTCGTGGCCATGCTGGTCGAGGGCATCCTCCTGTGTCGCGTGGTCATGCGGTACAGCGGCTCGCTCTTCAGTTAGGGCGTGGCACGTCGAACGCACCTACGGAGAACGGTGCGTTCGACGTGTAGAATCACACCAGTCCGGTGTGAACCTGTCCCCTCACAAGAGGACAATCCGAGAAGGGGAAGAGCATGGGCACTGACAGGGATGCCCGTACCGAGCTCGAGCGGCTTGAGGCGGGGGACATCTACCACTACGACGCGCCCGAGATTGCCGCGCGGAAGGATCGCGCAAGCGCGGCCTGCGCGAGACTCAACGCCTGTGACCCCCTTGACGCCGAGGCCAGGGACGTCGCCGCGCGCGACCTCCTCGGCCCCTGCGGCGTCGGACTCGACGTGCAGCCCGGCTTCCAGTGCGACGTGGGCACCAACATCAGCTGCGGTGACCGCTGCACCTTCAACTTCAACGTGACGATCCTCGATGGGGCACCCGTGACCTTTGGCGACAACTGCATGGTGGGACCTGGCTGCCTCATCTCCACGACGGGGCATCCGCTCTCGGCGGCGGGCCGTCGCGACCGCGAGGCCTATTCCAAGCCCGTGCATGTGGGCAGCGACGTCTGGCTTGGCGGGAACGTCTCGGTGATGCCCGGCGTTACGATTGGCGACAACGTGGTGGTGGGGGCGGGTGCCGTGGTCACCCACGACATCCCCTCCAACTCCCTGGCGCTGGGTGTGCCGGCGCGCGTCGTGCGCACGCTGGAGGAGTAGGCCTCCGTCTGCGCCGCCGGCGGCGCAGACGGAGGCCTTCGACCCCGCTATCAAGGCCCTCGAGCCGGGCATCGTGATCGACTGGCTGTCTCGCTTGTCGGAGTCATCTCCTCGTGCGGTGGACCCTCTTCGTTCAGGATACCCAACCCTGTGCCGCGCGGGACGTGCGGCATCAAGGATCACTCATCATGCGGGTGGTTAGGACTCTTGAAGGAGCGAAACGGTCCCAAGTGCGCGCTGGGGCGCGTGCTCGTGGTGTGTCGGCAGCGTCCATTGCCAGCAAACAGCCAGGATTTTTGTCCGTAAGGGAGTCGAAGTGGCTCCGATTGACCGCGCAAGCCCCTTTGAGCCCCGATGTCAGCACGCACTTGGGGCCGTTTCGCTCCCATGCCGCCATGCGACGTCTATGACAGCGCCTCCCTCGCGAGGGTGATGGCACCCGTGACCACCCCCAGGGCGAGGGCGGCGGCATCAAGTGGTCCGAGGCCATGTCGCGCGGGCCCGGCCTTGGGCTCCCGCCCGCCCTCGCTGGCGAACATCCAGGGCGCATGCCTGAGGAAGTGGTAGTAGCTTCCCCGCGCCACCCTGCTCGCGATGCGCACGGCCACGCCTCCCAGGCGCGCGACCACGGCCAGCCCGAGCATGGAGATTCCCTGGTCGCGCCCGTGGCGTCGCCACTCGTCGATGGCGTGCCCAAGGGTGTAGAAGGCGTCGGCACAGACGAAGAACTCCATCTCGAGGCCCCACGGCGAGAGGTGCTTGGGCTGGAACGTGGCGTTCATCATGTCGAACGATTCCCAGTCGCGCTCGTCGCGCACGAGCATGCGACCCTCCCGCTGGTACTGGTCGTAGGTCGCCGTGCCGGGGAACGGGGTGAGGATGGCAGGCTGCAGCTTGCTCGCGCCGATCTCCCTCGCGAACTCCACCGAGCGCATGATGTCCTTGTGCGTGTCGGTGTCGATGCCCAGCACGATGCTCGCGATGAGTTGGATGCCGTGGTCGCGGCAGGCGGCGCCGGCCCGCCTGATGTCTTCGACGCTCTGGTGCTTGTCGACCTCGTCGAGGGAGGCCTGGTTGAGCGACTCGATGCCGATGAGCACCCAGTTGAGGTTCGCGGCCGCGAGCAGGTCGAGCAGCTCCGGGTCTTTGGCCATGTCGGTGCGCCCGAAGAAGAACGTCTCCCTGAACTGCAGGTGCTCCGCGACGATGCGTCGGCAGATCTCCTTGGCGCGCCCCTTGTCGGCCGTGAAGTTGTCGTCCTCGAAGTTCATGTACTCGAAGCCCATGGCCTTGTAGTGCCTGATCTCGGCTATCACGGAATCCACGCTGCGCTTGCGGTAGGGGTGGAACATCCGCGTGGTGGTGCAGAAGGCACAGCGGAAGGGGCAGCCGCGCGAGGTCATGACGTCGGCCGCGTCGCAGGGGGTCTTGAGCACCGAGTAGTCCGGCCAGGGAACCGCATCGAGGTCGAGCACGGGCGCGCATTCGACGACGAGCTCGGTGCGGCGGCCCTCGACGACGTCGAGAATCGTATGCTCCCCCTCGCCGACGAGCACCTGGTCGGCGTGTGCGAGCGCCTCCTCGGGCAGGGCCGAGGCGTGCAGGCCTCCGATGAGGACGCGGGCGTGGCCCTGTGCATGGAAGCGGTCGGCGATGTCATAGGCGCGGGGCGCATTGGATGTCATCGTGTAGAGGCAGGCCACGTCCGCCCACCCGTACAGCCGCTCGTAGTCGACCGTGCCACGCAGCTCCTCGTAGACTTCCACCTCATGGCCCGCCCGACGGACGATGCCGGCGAGGATGAGCGGGCCGGTGATGGCATCGCGTGTGCCGTAGAGGGACGACCCCCACCGGTAGACGGGCGATCTTCTCAGCGTCGACGCCGGGGTGATGAAGACGACCCTCATGAGACGCGCCTCCCCGTCGCACCTCTCTCGGGTGGCAGGTACCCTCTGGGCCAGAAGCGCCACCCATGGACTTTGCTCGATTCCATTCCCACTTTCCCTGGGCCCCATACGCGAAATGCGTGAACAGCACGCATTTTTTGCGAGTGGAAAGTTCCTGGTAGAAAGGGTGGTGACATGATGGTGAACGGCGAGGAGGGGTTGTGCGGACGCGCGAAGCCCGTCACACGGGTCGACTCTAAAGGACATATATGTATGTTATGGTCGGTTATGGTTGGGCATGGCGGAGTATAAGCCATGCCGCTTTTTGACAGTTTAATGTTCTGAGACACCACGGGAGGAGCCCACATGCGCGTGGCCGTTTTTGTCGATGGGGCAAACTACACCTACATGCAGAGGAATCTTGGGTGGTATGTCGACACCAGGAAGCTCTTGGACTACTGTGCGCGCTTTGGGACCATAGATGACGCCTACTACTACACGGGGACGGACGCCTCCTCAGACTCGCAGCAGGGGTATCTGACGGCCCTGACACATATGGGATATGCGCTGGTAACCAAGCCGGTCAAGGTGATCTATGACTCCGAGACCGACAGCTCGATACGAAAGGCCAACCTCGACGTCGAGATCGTGCTCGACATGTTCACCACGATTGACACATATGACATGGCCGTTCTGGTGAGCGGCGACGGCGACTTCAAGAGGGCGCTGGAACTCCTGAGAGCCCGCGGGAAGAAGTTCAAGGTCATAGCCACAGATGGTCTTGTTGCCCGAGAGATTCGCGGCATCTGCGGCATGCACTACGTCAAGCTCGAGGACATCAGGGACGAGGTCGAGAAGGTCGAGAGGGGCTAGCTGCCCCCATGCGAGTATGGGTGGGTTCATGTGGCCTCCCTTTATCCCATGGCCCTGTCGGTGACGGTTCCCGGCGGCCTCCATACCTGGGCCGCCGCACGCTTCGTCGATGCGGCCAGGTGTTCTGCCTCCGTCGTGTTCCTGAGGAGCGTGACGTCTGGCGGAAACAGGACAACCTCATCGAGATCGAGGCCGAGGGCGATGACGAGAGGGGGACGTCGTGGGGATCCTGGCAGACATCGCTCAGGAGAGGAAGGGCCAGACATGACCGCGCTACTTCGAATCGTCGGTACGGTACGCCTGTAGAGTTGGAATCCCCCTGCGCTGGAGCTTCACAAGCACGTCTGGGTTCTGGGTGTCCGTGATGATGCCGGTGAAGTCATTGAGCGAGGCAAAGCGATAGAGTCCCTGGCGTCCGAACTTCTCCTCGTCAGCCAGAAGGAACTTGAACGATGCGTTCTGCACGACACGCGACTTCACGGCACCGTCATCGAAGCTCTCCGCCAGAACGGCGTTGCGGCCGAGGTCGATTCCGTTGGCGCCTACGAAGGCCTTGGAGAACAGTATGGGCTCGAGCAGGCTGACGGTGGCCGACCCCACGAAGCCGGTGAGGTCCTGGTTGAGGAAGCCGCCCGTGGAGAGCGCCGTGATGTTGGGGTGGTTGGCCACCGCGCGCATGACGTCGATCATGTTGGTGGTGAGGATGGCGTGCTTGTCGCTCTCGGCGAGGAGCCGTGCGAGCAGGACGTTGGTGCGGGAGACGTCGAGGAAGATCGAGTCGCCGTCGTTGATCTCCATGAAGGCGCGCTTGGCCACGGCAAGCCGTCCGGCCCCGCTGCCCGCGAGGTCAGGGATGTGTTTGGTGGGGAAGGCGTCCTCAAGGGAGCGGGGATCTTGCCTTGTCGTATCGCCGTCGCTGCCGTTGGCGGTCACAGAGCCGTCCAGCCGCACCGCCCCCCCGTACACACGTTGGCACTTGCCTGCCTTTACGAGGGCCTGCAGGTCCTTGCGGATGCTCTCCACGCTCACGTCATAGTGGCTGGCAAGCTCGTCGACGACGACGTGTCCCTCGCGCTCGATGGTGGCGAGTATCTCCGCGCGTCGCTGCCGTTGGAACATGTCTCCTGCGTGCCTCCTGATTGGGTGCTGCTGGGTGATGGGATGATGCCAATCATACCTTTTCCTCCCGTTTTTGACGCAGGATGGCCTCTGGGTCGCTAAGACAGTAAGCGGAATCTGGATTAAGTGGTAGCAATAAAGCGGTAAATGGTAATAAATCTTGTAATCAGTAATAAACAGTAATACTGTGATAGCGTAAGGGGAGTTCGTGTCGTGGCTCCCCGCCCACAGAACTCCCAAGGATGAAGGGAGGATGTCCATGAATGCCATGGCAGAGGTGCTCAAGCGCGAGAACGTCCAGATCGTCGATGCCTGCCAGGACTGGAAGGACGCCGTGCACGTTGCCGTCCAGCCCCTGGTCGACCAGGGGTATGTCACGGCCGGCTACATCGATGGGATCATCTCCAACGCCGAGGAGTATGGCCCCTATTTCGTGATCGCACCCGAGCTCGCGCTCCTTCACGCCCGACCCGAGCAGGGCGTCATCAGGCGTCAGCTTGCGGTCAGCGTGGTGCGCGCCGGCATCGTTTTCAAGGAGGGGGCCCAGCCCGTGCATCTGCTCGTCACCCTTGCGGCGACCGACCCGGATGGTCACATCGAGGCGATGAGGACGCTTGCGACCATGTTCTCCGACCCAGCAAGCATCCGGGCCATCATCGACGCCAAGACGCCCGATGAGATATACGAGCTGTTCACGAGGGACATCTGACCCCACGATTCGCTGGTGCAGACCGTTCCGACGACCTGCGTGCCGTCGAGGCACAAGACCCAAAGATGGGAGAGCACATGCCAGTTCTCGAGTTCATCGTCAACATTCTGTCAACCCCGGCGATTCTCGTCGGCCTGCTGGCCCTTGTGGGCCTGGTGCTGCAGAGGAAGTCCCCCGAGGACGTCATCAAGGGGACACTCAAGACGATCGTCGGCTTCCTCGTCCTGACGGCTGGGTCCAGCTTCCTCCAGTCCGGCTCGCTGCTGGCCTTTGGCGAGGTCTTCAACTACGCATTCAACATGCAGGGGGTCGTGCCCAACAACGAGGCGGTCGTGTCCGACGCCCTCCAGAACTTCGGTACCGACTCCGCCATCATCATGGCCCTTGGCATGATGCTCAACATCGTCATCGCTCGCTTCTCGCGTTGGAACTACATCTTCCTGACCGGACATCACACCCTCTACATGGCGTGCATGCTCGCGGTCATCCTCGGCGGGGCGGGTCACCTCACCGGCTGGATGCTGTGGGTCGCCGGCGGCTGCCTCCTTGGGTTTGCCATGGCCCTCTCTCCGGCCTACTGCCAGGTGACGTTCAGGAAAGTCACCAAGTCCGAGGGCGTGGCGCTCGGTCACTTCGGAGGCGTCGGCTACTGGCTTGCCGGCCGCGTGGGCTCGCTGTTTGCCAACGACCCCAAGCGCAGAAGCACCGAGGAGATGGGGTTTTCCAAGCGGCTCGTCTTCCTGCGTGACACCACCGTGTCCATTGGCATCACGATGGTCGTGTTCTTCCTGGTCGTCACTGGCGTCGCGGTCGCCCGCGGCATCCTAGCGGCCGTGCCGGCCGGAACCACCGCCACCCAGCTCGCCACCGACTACCCTGACTTCCAGTATCTGGGGAACCTCCTCAACATAGGCACCGAGACCAAGACCAACTGGATCGTCTGGGCACTCACTTCCGGACTGTCCTTTGCAGGCGGGGTCTACATCATCCTCTCCGGCGTGCGCCTGATCATCGGCGAGATCGTCCCCGCGTTCAAGGGGATAGCCGACAAGCTCGTCCCCGGCGCCAAGCCTGCCTTGGACTGCCCCGTCGCCTTCACCTATGCCCCCAACGCCGTCATCATCGGCTTCATCGTCTCCTTCCTCGGAGGCCTTGTCGGCCTCTTCGTCCTCGCCGGCATCGATGCCGCGATCGCGCCCGTCGCCCTCATCCTACCCGGCGTCGTACCCCACTTCTTCTGCGGGGCAACGGCCGGCGTCTTCGGCAACGCGGAGGGCGGCATCAAGGGATGCGTCGCCGGTGCCTTTGCCCACGGCCTGCTCATCACCTTCCTGCCTGCCATCTGCATGCCGGTCTTCTCCGCACTCGGATATGTCGGCACGACCTTCTCTGACGCCGACTTCTCTTGGATGGGCATCGTCTTTGGAAACGTGGTGAGCGTTGCTCAAGGCGGCTTCCTGCTCGCCCTCTGTGCCCTCGTCTACCTGGCACCCATCGTCTACAACCTCGCGATCCCCAAGAGGGATGCCGTCGCGGAGTAGCCGAGGTACGGCATGCTGCTCAAGGTTTGCATACGGGGCCGATGGCCTCAGGTATCGGTCCAACCACCCAATCCATGGCAAGGAGGAACAAACAATGCCAGACATCAACAAGATCATGTGTGCGTGCGGATCCGGCCTCGGATCGAGCCTCATCGTCCACATGAACACCGAGGAGGTCCTCAAGGAGCTGGGCGTCAGTGACGTCGAGGTCGTGCACTCTACGATCTCCGACATCCATCCCGGTGCGGCCGACCTCTTTGTGGTCGGTGGTGACCTCGGGGACTTCATCGAGGGCGTCGGTGACGACCAGAAGATCGTACTCAGCAACATCCTCGACAAGGAGGAGCTCAAGACCAAGCTCAAGGAGCGCCTCGACCTCTAGGTCCATTTACTCCTCGAGAATCTCGGGCGGATAGAGCGAGAGCTCCTTCCGCTGTCGGTAGACCACCCTGCATTCGAGCGTCAGGGGGAGCTCGGCGATGCCGGGGACGCTGACCACGTCGGAGTCGACGAGGGAGAGGCTGGCCAGTGCGACCTCGTCGCCTCGCTTGCTGCCGCAGATGCCGACGACTCTGCGGTCGAGGTCACCCACGGGGGTTGACGTGAACTCGGGACTTTTGTCGAGAAGGGCGACGGTCGAGCGGTGCGTCCTGACATAGGCCACGAAGACGGGCCTGTTCCAGTTGGTGCCGAGCGTGCCCCAACCGATGGTCATGGAGTTGACCTTGTCGCCTGCTTTGTTGGTGAGAAGGACGCCCTTGGGGATTGCCCTGTCGATCTGGTTGGCGTAGTCGCTCACGTTCTCGATATGCTGCTTGCGTACCATGTGTGTGGACCTTTTCGCCATCCGCCGGAACTTTGTCCCCGGATGCGCCCCCATCTTTTGACTTCCAGTTTAGGACTCGGTTATAGATATATGGGTGTGATTGGCCGCGTGCCTCTCGGAGTGGTGATGGCCTGATCCTAGCCGATGCCAAGCAGTTCCTTGAAGAAGCTTACGATGTCGTCCCACCAGGAGCCGCCGTCCGTCTTAGAGGCGTCATCCGGTCCGATGGGCGAAGCCGCCTGGGCGCTGTCGTCTCCCATGGAGAAGTCGGTGTCGGTCCCGTACTGGCCGTCGAAGTCGGAACGGTCGATCGTCTCGGTCGCGAGGGCGCCTGCGCCCGACGCGTCGTAGCTCGTGGAGTAGCTGCCCCTGACCGTGACGGTGACGTCGGACGTACCCCGGACGAGGACGTTGCCTGACGCATCGACTATCGTTACGGCATTGCCATCGCCATCGACCACCTTGCCACCCTCGGCCACGGTGAGGTTGGTGAGCGTCGAGTCGGCCGAGACGACCCATGTGGACGTGCCGTCGACGTCGACGCTGATGGGTGCGTCGCTCGTGCTTGTCGCACTCGCGTTCTCTATGATCGTCGCCGCACCGGTCCATATGCTGCCCTCGGTCAGGTATGCGGTGACGGAGCTGATGGTATCAGCGGAGATGGTGCCCCTCAGCGTCTGTCCGATGCCTGTGAGGGTGACCGTCGCGCCGTTGGAACCGGCCGTTCCCCAGCCGTTGGAATCGTTGCCCTCGGCCTGCAGGAGGTTTGCTGCGCTGGAATCGAAGTCGAGCGTAGTGTTGGACAGGACGATGCTCGCCGTCGTGTTGGTGAGGTAGAACATCGAACCGGAGCTGATGGCGCTCCTGAGCGTGGAGTTCGCCGCCTGGAACGAGGCCGCCTCGCCCGTGGTCGACTCGGCGTCGCCCGAGGTGGACTGATAGATGATGATGCCGTCGGCAATGGGGTCCGAGGCGGTCTTATCGGTGATCGTAGACTCGAGCGTCGAGTTGTTGATCAGAATGGTGTTGAGCCCCTCCATGCCGGCGATCTGGCTGCCCGTCGCGGTTCCCGTGACGTTATTGACCTCGATGTCTCCGGTCGAGTAGAGCAGGGGAGAGCCCGACCCGGCCGTCTGGAGGCTCGAGTCTGTAAGCGAGATGTCACCGCCGCCGCGGTCGGTCGCGACGGAGGCGCTGTGGTCCCCCTGCGTCGAGATGTCCATCTTGTTGGCGACGATCGTGCCCCCATAGGTGGCGTCCAGCCCGCGGGAGTTTCCGGCGCTGGTGGTGATGGCGTCATCGTTCGCGTAGACGGTCGCCCCATCGGTCGCAAAGATGGCATTGGAACCCTCGGAGTTGGCGTTGAGTCTGCTCGAGGATACGTTTATCTGCGAGCCTGTCCCAACGCCCAGCAGGATGGAGTTCAGCCCATAGAAGTTGCAGCTGTCCCCGTTGGTGTCGTCTCCCGACTTGTCCAGGCTCCCGTTCGTGATGGCGAGTATGCCGCCGTTCTGTGCGAGCGCCACGTTCTGGCCGGCATCGGTTGCCGAGGAGGACTCGCCCTCAGAGCTGACGGACTCCCCGTCTGCGGTAAGCACTCCCGAATAGCTGCCGTTGTAGTCGAAGGTCATGGTGTTGGCGCCGCCAGGGCCGCCGGAACCTGCATCGTCACTGGGGGGTGCACCGCCGGGAGCCGTCCCCCCGTTGGGTGCAGGGCTGCTGGAGGTCGTGCCTTGCGAACTGCTTGACGCAGACGACGACGTGTCGCTCTCGGCTGCGAATGCGCCGGTTGGTATCAGTGAAAGCACAAGGGCTCCCGTCACGACTGCCATACCAGCACGCCGGACCAAATCGTTGCAGTCCCTGTTGCTGTTTTTTGTTGTCATGGCTCCCCCCTCGCCGTGGTCGACCCTGGAGGCAGGGCGTGGCCGATGAGGGTCTTGTACCGTTGTCCGGGATCGCCTTAGCGGCTTAAGACTCAGGTAACACCTTCGGGTCACGATGCTGTACGTAAGCTGGAAGGAAGGTGGAAGGGCTAGATGCCCTATCGCTTCATGTCGTGACCCTAGCGTGCCTTGGAGACGACCGTCTCCGTCGAGGTGTGACGGCAGCATGGAAGCGCCTGCGCGTCCGTCACCCCTCGCTCGTGCGCTGGGCAATCTTGAGGTAAGCCTCACACTTCGTGGCATCCATCCGGCATGCCTCCTTGCTACCCTTCGATACGAGCCAACCTCATTGACAGTTCTGCTGTTTGAAAAGCGCGATCATCGACACGGCGCTCGTCCCCTGGCAGGGTGTGGTGGCTTGCGGAACTCGATGGGCTCTCCGAGACCTGCCACCGTTATGACATGAGGCTGTTCGTGGACGGTGCGCGCCTGGCCTACGCGCTCGCCGCAGATGGGAACGACGTGACGCTCGCCGACCTGAGTCGCCTGCCAGATGGCCGCACGATCGTGCGCGTCGCGACCATCTGGGCGATGACGCCCGAGGACGTGGACGCGCTTGTGGCGGCTCTGTGAGGGATGGAAGGCTCCGTCTCGGCCCTTGGCCTTCTGTTGTTTCCAACCCGTTTCGGATGGTAGACTCATAACGGTTTTTTAGCACGTTCAGGGGACGTCCTGCGACCGTTCGGAAGCGGAATCAGTGCTTTTCAAAGAGAAAGAGGGTGTTTCATGAAAGGTTACGCAATGCTCAGGATCGGCGAGTCCGGTTGGATCGAGAAGGAGACGCCCAAGTGCGGCCCGCTCGATGCCATCGTCAAGCCGCTCGCCGTCGCCATCTGTACCTCCGACGTCCACACGCTGTGGGAGGGCGCGCTCGGCGACCGCCACGACATGATCCTCGGCCACGAGGCCTCCGGCGAGGTCGTCGAGGTGGGCTCCGAGGTCAAGGACTTCAAGCCCGGAGACCGCGTGCTCGTTCCCGCCATCACCCCCGACTGGAACTCCCTCGAGGCCCAGGCCGGCTATTCCATGCACTCCGGCGGCATGCTGGCCGGCTGGAAGTTCTCCAACTTCAAGGATGGTGTCTTCTCCGAGTACTTCCACGTCAACGACGCCGACGGCAACCTCGCCCTCATGCCCGAGGGCATGGATCCCGCCGATGCCTGCATCCTCTCCGACATGGTCCCCACCGGCTTTCACGCCGTCGAGCTCGCCGACGTGCAGTTTGGCGACGTCGTCCTCGTCATCGGCATCGGCCCCGTGGGCCTCATGAGCGTCGCCGGCGCGGCCCTGCGCGGCGCCTCCCGCATCATCGCCGTGGGCACGCGTCCCGTCTGCATCGAGGCGGCCAAGGGCTATGGCGCCACCGACTTCGTCTCCTACAAGAACGGGCCCATCGACGAGCAGGTCATGGAGCTCACCGGCGGCAAGGGCGTCGACCGCGTCTGCATCGCGGGCGGAACCGTGGAGACCTTCGAGCCGGCCATCAAGGCCCTCAAGGCTGGCGGCAAGATCGGCAACGTCAACTACCTCGGCTCGGGCGATTACATCAACATCCCACGTGTGGAGTGGGGCGTCGGCATGGGCCACAAGGACATCCGTGGTGGCCTCATGCCCGGCGGCCGCCTGCGCATGGAGAAGCTTGCCAGCCTCGTCTCGTCCGGCCGCCTCGACCTGCACCCCGAGGTCACGCATGCGTTCCACGGCTGGGACCACCTTGAGGAGGCGCTCTTCCTCATGAGGGACAAGCCCGCCGATCTCATCAAGCCGGTCGTCGTGATCGACTAGCTCGTCTCGCCTGTCGGGGGCCATCGCCTCGTGCGGTGGCCCCTTCTTCATGCCGCTCGCGTCCCCAGGGGGTATCGCATAGTGAGGGTCCTTGTCGTCTCGGGATTTTTGGGCGCGGGCAAGACGACGTTCATCCAGGAGCTCGTGCACCGCACGGGCAAGGACGTCGTTATCTACGAGAACGAGTACGGTGAGGCCGATGTCGACGCCAGGCGCCTGAGGGCCGACTCGGACATCAAGGTGTGGGAGTCGGCCGAGAACTGCATCTGCTGCTCGGGTAGGCAGGACTTCGCCACCTCTGTGCTCACGATCTCCAACACGCTCGACCCCGAGTACCTCATCGTGGAGCCTACGGGCGTGGCGCGGCTCGGTCGCGTGATGAAAAACCTCGTGCAGGTGGTCTGGGAGCGCATCGAGCTTCTGGCGCCCGTCACCATCGTGGATGCCGGTGCCTGGGAAGCGCAGCGCAGAAACGCTCCCGAGGTTTTTGACGACCAAGTGGGGAGCGCCGCGACCATCGTCGTTTCGAAGCTTGGCGTCATCGGTGCCGAGCGAGCCGCCATGGGGCTGGCGGCAGAGCTCAACCCAAGTGCGGAGCTTGTGGCCAGCGCCTGGTCCGAGCTGCCGGACGAGTGGTGGGCATCCCTCCTGACGCGAGGCTTAGGCTGTAGCTCCAACGTGGACGCGGGTGCCGGCGGCAAGGAGGACCCCGAGGCCGACGAGCTGGAGACCATGGCGCTCGAACATGCGAGTCTCCCCACGTTGGGTCACCTCGCATGGGTTCTGGACGCCTTGTCAGCCGGCGTCTTCGGACGGCTCGACCGTGCCAAGGGCGCCCTGCCCTGCGGCAATCAGTGGCTGCGCTTCGATTTGGTGGAGCGCGCCTGGGCAATCACGGGGGCGGACGAGGCCGAGGAGGCCCGCTGCGTCTTCATCGGGCGTGACCTCTACCGCAGCGGTCTGCGCGAGGTGTTCGTCCCGGCGCTCTGGCGCGACGATGCCGAGATCCACCACGAGCATCACCATGAGCACGAACAGGGGCATGACCATCGTGGACACCACGAGAAGGAGCGTTGAGCGTCGCTCATTGCCCCTGATGCGCCCGTACGGGTGGGCAGCCGGCTCGGTGTCCTGGTGCCCGTTGCGCAACCTCAGCGCAAGCTCCTCCGAATAAATGGTACTGTTTTAATAGGAATTCATCTGCGGCATGCGTGGGCGCTTCATCCTCTGGGTAGAGTAGGCTAAGACAAACAAAACTCATCCGAGAACGCCCCACGGAAGGAGCCACGGATGAAGCAGCGCACAGAGAGCATGGCCAGCCATGTGCCCACCGCCGACATGGACAAGCTCAGGTTTGTCCTCGAGGTCAAGCGGGCATACAACGAGGGGTCCATAACGCTCGAGGAGGGGCGCCGTCGTCTGCGCGAGAGGGTCGACTCCATCAAGCCCTACGAGGTTGCCCTCGCCGAGCAGGAGCTCGAGGAGTTCGAGGAGGGGCAGTGCCAGAAGGAGGACATCCAGGGCATGCTCGACCTCTTCGAGGGGCTCATCGACCGCTCCCGTCCAGATCTGCCGGCAGGCCACCCCATCGCCCGCTACTACGCCGAGAACGACGAGCTCGAGAAGATCTGCCTCTCCATAGAGGACCTCGTCCAGTACCCCGTCATCAAGAACCAGTGGCTCGAGATCTATGACCGCCTGCGCGCGTACAAGCGCCACCTCTCACGCAAGCAGAACCAGCTCTACTCCGTGCTCGAGCGCAAGGGCTTCGACCGCCCCACGACCACAATGTGGACGCTCGACGACTTTGTCTGGGACGAGATCGGCCAAGCACGCGAGCTCCTAGACGACGGCGACGAGGACGCGTTTGTGGCGATGCAGCCGACGCTCGTGGCCGACCTCCGTGACCTCATCTCCAAGGAGGAGAACGTCCTATACCCCACCTCGCTCATCATGCTCAGCGAGGATGAGCTCGCCCAGATGGACTCCGGTGACCGTGAGATCGGCTTTGCGTGGATCGATGCAGGCGAGAAGAGCCCGGAGCCGGCACGTCCTGCTCAGGCTGTCGACACGCCCACCGGCGGCGACCTCTCGCAGGACCTGCTGGCGCTCCTTGGCAGGCATGGCCTGGGCGGTGTGACACCCACGTCCAAGCTCCATGTGGCCGAGGGCTCGCTCACGCTCGAGCAGATCAACCTCATCTACCGGCACATGCCGGTCGACCTGTCCTATGTGGACGAGGACGAGCTCGTGTGTTTCTACACCGACACCAAGCACCGCGTCTTCCCACGCAGCAAGAACGTGATCGGCCGTGAGGTCATGAACTGCCACCCGCGCAAGTCTGCGCAGGTCGTCCGCGAGATCATCGACAAGTTCCGCGCTGGCGAGCAGGACAGGGCCGAGTTCTGGATCAACAAGCCCGACCTGTTCATCTACATCACCTACCTCGCGGTGAGGGACGAGCAGGGAAACTTCCGCGGCATCCTCGAGATGATGCAGGACGGCACGCACATCCGCAGCCTCGAGGGCTCGCGGACGCTGCTCACCTGGAGCGAGGAGGAGCATGGCAAGACGGGGGAGGAGGCACCCGCCGGGGATGAGGCACCCGCGCCCGAACCCGAGCCGTCGCCCTCGTCACCCTCCGCGTCCGTCGCCGCCATCAACGGAGACACGAGGCTCCAGGACCTCCTCACAAGTCATCCCTGGCTCAAGCAGGAGCTCCCGAAGGTGAACGGCAAGTTTGCTATGCTCAACTCGCCGCTGGCTCGCGTGGTGATTCCCAAGGCGACGGTAGGGATGATGTCAGAGCGCTCGGGCATGGGCATGGACGAGCTCATCAGTGCCATCGAGACCCTTATCCGGAAGCACGAGGGCAGCTAGGTAGGTGTGCGAGTAGCACGACGACCTTCTGCTCAATGCGACGAGATCCATAGTACAGACACTTTTCCAAAGTAGCTACACTTGATACTACATAGCTACTTATAGATAGAGGAAAGGTGCTGTCATGGGGGACACGCCGAAGCCCGTGGGAGTGCGGGAGGCAAAGAATCGCTTCAGCGAGCTGGCATCTCAGGTGAACGCGTCGGGTCATGCGCTCGTCGTGCTCAGGAACAACCGACCATGGGTGACCATACAGCCCGCAGATGCCGTATGCGCCGAGAGACGCGCACGCTTGGCGCGACTGCGTGCGCTCACTGATGCGATTGACCAGGGTATCGCGACAGAGCCAGAGTGGAATCCCCCACTCTCGGATCGCGACCTTCTGGGTGAGGAGAGGATGAGTCGTCTTGGATAGGGTGCTTCTGAACACCAATATCGTTCTTGACTATCTGAGCGCCCGACGGTGGAATCTCACCTGCAGCTTACCCTGGGAAGAGCCTCTCGAGCACCTGTAGCACGCCATCCTCGTCATTGGAGGGACAGGTTCTGTTCGCGACGGCCTTCACGTCGTCCGTGGCATTGTCCACGGCATAGCCAACGCCGGCATACCTAAGCATCTCGATATCATTGCCGCCGTCCCCAAAGGCGACAACCTGGCTGGCATCGATGCCCCAACGCGTTGCAAGGCGTTCCACCCCCGAGGCCTTGTGGCATCCAGGGATGATGATGTCGATGGAGCCATGTCCGGACGTGGTGGGAACCATAAGGCCGCCAAGCTCCCTGCTGAGCAGGTCGTGATAGGCCATGGTCTTCTCGTTGGGCACCTCGACGAAGAACTTGATGATGGCGTCGTCCACCGCGCGGAAGTCATCGACCCACTCAAGGTGGTGGTACCACGTCCACATGTAGTCGCGCCACGCCTGCGTCACGGCCCCGCGCTCCACGTAGGCGCTCCTCACTCCGCACATGACGCCGCGCGTCTCGTCATGGTGGTGAATCCAATCGATGACCGTCTTGGTGGCCTTGGGATCGACCTCTCCTATGAAGACCACCTCGGGACCATCTTTGACGAAGGAGCCGTTCTCAGCCACAAAGGCCAGCTCCTCGTCATAGCCAGGAAAGAAGTCCCTCAGCAGCCGATATTGGTTTGCCGCTCGCCACCACGAAGTGGCAGCCCACCTCCTGCATGCGGGCAAGGACGGGCCCGAAGCGATGCTCGTCGATCGTGGTGTCGCTTCTACAGAACGTGCCGTCCATGTCGACGGCCACCATCTTGACATTCGGCATGTGCACTCCCCTGCATGAGCCCTTTTTGTCTAGGTTAGCGTATCTGGCACGGTGGGACTTTGATGCAACGCCCTTTGACCTTGAGGAGGGCCATGCTGTGGGCGGGTGTGCGACCCAGCGCGCATGGCTCGCCCGACATGCGTTGGCGGAGGATCGGATGCGAGGCGATGCATCCGGATGATGACAAGAATGTGGGGTTGCCTACCAGAGTAGAAAGAGTTAAGTTACTAAAGGTTAACTATTGTGCCGGAAAGGAGCCGTGGCGCCATCGTCTGCAGGGGAGTGAACATGTCGGGAGCCAAGGGGAACAAGGACGGAACCATAGGACGTATCCTGGTGTTTGCGGGAACAAGGAGGCCACTGGTCATCATCGGATGCATGCTCGTTGCCGTGTCGATGGTGTTCACCATGATGCCCTACGTCTACATCTGGCTGGTGGTGCGCGACCTCGTCTCGGTGGCCCCCGACTGGGGGCGTGCCACCAGCATCGCTGGCTACGGCTGGTCGGCGTTCTGGTTCTCGGTCGTGGGCATCATGGTGTACTTCGCGGGCCTCATGTGCACGCACCTGGCAGCGTTTCGCATGCAGTCCAACGTGCGAAAGATGTGCACTGATCGGCTCATGCACGCCCCTCTCGGCTACTTTGACATGCATGCCTCGGGCCTGCTGCGCCGTCGCATCGACAAGATGAGCGCCAACATCGAGCAGCTCTGCGCACACAACCTCGCCGACATCTCGGGCACCGTGGTGATGTTCGTCGCCACCGTGGTGCTCCTCTTTGCCTATGACTGGCGCATGGGCCTTGCCTGCCTGCTGGCCGTGATCATATCGTTCGCGTGCATCTTCTCCATGATGGGGCCGGACAAGATGCAGTTCATGAGCGTGTACCAGGACGCCCTTGATGACATGAGCCACGCGACCACCGAGTACGTGCGTGGCATCCCCGTGGTGAAGGTATTCCAGCAGACGGCCCACTCCTTCAAGGCGCTCAAGGTCTCCATCGAGAGGTACGGCGATCTTGCCGACAAGTACCAGCGTACGGTCTGCGAGGTTCCCCAGAGCATCAACCTCACCTTCATCGAGGGGGCCTTCGTGTTCTTGCTCCCCGTCGTGATCCTGCTTGCACCCGGCGCGCTTGCTGCGGGCGACCTCGCCGGCCTTGTGACGGACTTCGCGTTCTACGCGATCTTCTCGGCCATCATATCGACGGCGCTCTCCAAGATCATGTTCGCCGGCGGCGGCATGATGCAGGCCAATGACGCCCTCAGGCGCATCGAGGAGGTCTTGGACGCGCCTCAGATGACGGTCGCCGACAACCCCCAGGCGCCCCAAGGCAATGACGTCGAGTTTCGTGACGTGCGCTTCACCTACGAGGGTGCGGGGCACCCCGCCCTCGATGGCGTCTCGTTCAGGGCCCCCGCCGGCTCCACGGTCGCGCTCGTTGGGCCGTCCGGTGGCGGCAAGACCACGGCCGCCAGCCTCGTCCCCCGCTTCTGGGATACCGACTCCGGGTCGGTGCTCGTCGGTGGCGTCGACGTGCGTGAGATGGACCCGCATGTGCTGATGGACAACGTGGCCTTCGTCTTCCAGAACAACCGGCTCTTCAAGTCCTCGATCCTTGATAACGTGCGTGCCGCACGCCCCGACGCGACGCGCGAGGAGGTCGGCAAGGCGCTCTCGGCGGCCCAGTGCGACGACATCATCGCCAAGCTCCCCGACGGCGTCGACACGATCATCGGCACGAGGGGAACCTACCTCTCGGGTGGTGAGCAGCAGCGCATCATCCTCGCCCGAGCGATCCTCAAGGACGCCCCCATCGTCGTGCTCGACGAGGCCACGGCCTTTGCCGACCCGGAGAATGAGCGGCTCATCCAGAGGGCCTTCAAGCGCCTGGCACAGGGCCGCACGGTGATCATGGTCGCCCACCGGCTCACGACCGTCGTGGGTGCTGACAAGATCGTGGTCCTCGACCACGGGCATGTGGTCGAACAGGGATCGCATGAGGGGCTCGTCGCCTCAGGCGGTCTCTATGCGCGCATGTGGGCTGACTACCAGACGGCCGTCTCGTGGAAGATCTCGAAGGGGGTGGCCTAGATGTTTGGCGAGAGGTTCAAGAGGCGCTTCGCGCTTACCGACCAGGGCGTGACCAACGTGAAGAAGGGCGCGCTGTGGACCATCGCGGTCAACCTCATAGACTTCGCAGGCATCGTGTTCCTCTACCAGCTCATGGCGCAGCTCGTGATGGCGCTCACCGAGGGCGGGGAGCTACCGTCCATCCTGCCCTACGCAGCCCTGCTGGTCGCGTTCGTGGTGGTGTCGTTCCTCGCCCACAAGCAGCAGTACTTCAACACCTACGGCACGGTCTACCACGAAGTGGGAATGCTGCGCATCAGCCTTGCCGAGCGCCTGCGCAGGTTGCCGCTGTCCTTCTTCATGGGCCGCGACCTTGCCGACCTCTCCGAGACCATCATGGGCGACGTGGACGCCCTCGAACATGTGTGGTCGCATGTCCTGGGCTACCTCTACGGGGCCTACGTGTCGACGGCCATCGTGGCCGTGGGGCTGTTCGCGTTCGAGTGGCGCCTCGCCCTTGCGGTGCTCTGGAGCGTGCCCTTGGCATTTGGACTGCTCTTTGGCCTGCGTAGGGTGACGCTCGAGAGCCAGAGGGCGGCGCGTGCCGATTCCCTCGGGGTCTCCGACGCGATCCAGGAGACGCTCGAGAACGTCCGTGAGATCCGTGCCACCAATCAGGAGGAGCGCCATCTCGACGGGCTGCGCAAGAAGATCGATCATGCGGAGGCCAGCCAGACCGCAAGCGAGCTCAAGACGGGGCTCTCGGTCAACGCCGCGTCGGTGATCATGCGCATGGGTGTCGCCACCACCGTCGTCGCGGGGGCCGCCCTCATGCTCTCCGGTCAGATCGGCTTCATGGTCTACTTCGCCTTCCTGCTCACGGTCACGCGCATCTACGCACCCTTCGACCAGGCGCTCGCCCTCATCGCCGAAATGTTCTCCTCTGAGGTCTCGGCCTCACGGCTCCAGTCCATCTACGACGAGCCCGTGGCGCAGGGGCAGGAGGCCTTCACGCCCGCCGGCCATGACATCGTCTTCGATGACGTGGGCTTCGCCTACCAGGACGAGCGCGTCCTCGACGGCGTGAGCTTCACGGCGAGGGAAGGTGAGGTGACGGCCCTCGTGGGCCCGTCGGGATCGGGCAAGTCGACCTGCGCACGCCTTGCGGCGCGCCTCTGGGATGCGAGCTCGGGTACGGTGCGCGTGGGCGGCGTCGACGTCTCGACAGTGGATCCCGAGGTCCTTCTCGCAGACTATGCCGTGATCTTCCAGGACGTGACGCTCTTCGACGACACGGTCATGGCCAACATCCGCCTGGGTCGCAAGGACGCCACCGACGAGGAGGTCCTCGCTGCGGCACGCGCGGCCAACTGCGACGGCTTCGTCGGGCAGCTGCCCCAGGGCTACGACACCGTGATTGGCGAGAACGGCAGCCGTCTCTCTGGCGGAGAGCGCCAGCGCATCTCCATCGCGCGCGCTCTGCTGAAGGATGCGCCCATCACCCTGATGGACGAGGCGACGGCGTCGCTTGACGTCGAGAACGAGACCCAGGTCCAGGAGGCTCTCACGAGGTTGCTCGTGGGCAAGACGGTCCTCGTGATCGCGCATCGCATGCGCACCGTGGAGAACGCCGACAAGATCGTCGTGCTGGGCAAGGGCAGGGTCGTCGAGGAGGGCTCCCCCGCCGAGCTCAGGGCACGGGAGGACGGAATGTTTCGTCGCATGTCAGAGCTGCAGCAGCAGTCTGCGGGCTGGAGCATCTGACCGTCACGCCGTGGGTCGGCCGTTCGTCCCGTTCGTGGTCTGCCTCCCACTCGCCGACGCACCGGAAGGTGCAGGGGTAGATGGGGGAGAGCCATCAGGGGATATCGCAGCGAGGCTTCCATGGCGGATGCGACCAGCCCCTCCAGAACCTCATGACGATTCCAGTCACGGTCTCGAAATCGTCATCCTCTGCGGAGGGTCAGGGAACAACGGTGGCATAATGAGGTCGCATGCGGGCAGCGCCATGGCCCCACGGCGCCCCGTCGCCCTCCTCTGCCGGGCGATGCGGCGTCTCCATGCCAGCGAGGGCCTGAGGAGAGGAGGCCGGCGATGAGAAGACGTCTCGTCATCTACCTGGTGGTGACCTTCGGCCTCACCTGGGGGCTGTGGATTCCGGCGGGCATCGCCACCGGATCCTTTGCCCAGGGGCTGGGCTCGTCGGTCCTCATGGTGGCGCTCACGACTCTGGGGATGTTCTGTCCCCTGGTGGGCGCGCTCGCCGCCAACGCGGCGTGCGGGAGGGCCGAGCGCCTGGACTTGGGCCTGCGTCCCCAGATAGAGGGCCATGTGCGCCCCTATCTTGCGGCATGGTTCCTGCCGACGGTGGTCACCCTGGCGGGCTGCGTCGTGTTCTTTGCGGTCTACCCCCAGCTTTTCGACCCATCCGCCTCATACTTCGCCGAGGCCGCGCGGGCATCGGGCTACGCCGACGGCAGCCAGGTTCCGCTGCTGCTGGCCACGCAGCTGGCGACCGCCATCCTCATCGCCCCCTTCATCAACATGATTCCCGCCCTTGGCGAGGAGGCAGGGTGGCGGGGCATGCTGTTCCCCACGCTGTGCGAGCGCCTGTCGTCACGTGCGGCCGCGCTGGTGGTGGGGGTCGTCTGGGGGCTGTGGCATGCGCCCATCACCATGATGGGGCACAACTTTGGCATGGGCTATCCGGGCTTTCCCGTGCTGGGGATCCTCTCGATGGTCGTGTTCTGCACGAGCCTGTCGCTGTGCCTCTCGTACCTGCGCATGTGCACGGGAAGCGTGTGGTCGTGCGCCCTCGCCCACGGTGCGCTCAACGGGATCGCGGGCGTGGGGGTCTACTTCTGCCTGGACGGCGTCATCCTCACGGGACCATCGCCTGCCGGCATCGTCGCGGGCATCCCGCTCATGGCGTTGGCCGTCCTGTGCTGGACGAGGCTTGCCACCATCCACAATGAGGGCGGCTCCTCCCGTTCACATGCATGAGGGTGGGCCCCCTGTCCGCAGGTCCCTCCGCAGGGCCCATGACACGCTGCATGCATCCCCTCTCCTCGAAGGGTTGCGCACGCTCGGCGACTCCCTTCGCCCGCCCACCGGAATCTGGGAATACCTGGCGATGGGGGCAGTGCCGCCCTTTGTTCAGGCATGCGACGGAAGGGGTCGGTATGGGACGCAGGCCAATCAGGGTCGTCCAGTACGGTTGCGGGAAGATGGCGAGGCACACCCTTCGCTACCTCCACGAGCATGGGGCGCAGGTCGTCGGGGCCATCGACATCAACCCCACGGTCGTCGGCATGGATGCTGGCGACGTCGCGGGGCTTCCCATCAGGTTCGGCGTCAAGGTCAGCGATGATGCCGATCGCGTCCTGGACGAGAGCGCCCCCGACATCGCGGTCATCGAGCTCTTCAGCCTCCTCACGGACATCGAGCCGATGGTCGAGAAGTGCGTGAGCCGCGGCATCAACGTCATCACCACCTGTGAGGAGTGCACCTTCCCCTGGACCACCTCCTCGGCCGCCACCAATCGCATCGATGCCATGGCCCGCCAGGCGGGCTGCACCGTGGTGGGAGCCGGCATGGAGGACGTCTTCTGGGTGCACATCGTGGGCCTCCTCGCCGGCGCCGTGAACCGCATGGAGCGCATCGAGGGTGCCGTGAGCTACAACGTGGAGGACTACGGCCTAGCGCTGGCGAAGGTGCACGGCGTGGGCCTCACCCCCGAGGAGTTCGAGCGGACGCTCGCCCATCCCGACGAGATCGTGCCCTCCTATGTGTGGAACTCCAACGAGGCGCTCGCACAGCACCTGGGACTCACCGTATCCCAGGTCGTACAGGAGAACGTTCCCTTTGTGGCCGAGGAGGACACCTACTCGGCCACCATGGGCGCCACCGTGCCCGCTGGCAAGGTCATCGGCATGAACACGCGCGTCACCACCAAGACCTACCAGGGCATAGACATCGTCACCTCGCAGATTGGCAAGGTGTATGGGCCCGATGACGGCGACCTCTGCGACTGGAAGATAACGGGCGAGCCCGACACCGTCTTCCATGTGGAGAAGCCTGCGACGGTCGAGCACACATGCGCCACCATCGTCAACCGCATCCCCACGGTGCTCGATGCGCCCGCCGGGTACCACACCTTCGACGAGCTCGAGCCGCTTCGCTACCTCACGCAGCCGATGATGGTCGACGAGGTCAAGGGGTAGGTCCTCGAATCTCACGCGGGTCACTGCCCCGGTGCCAGCCAGTGCCCGGGGCAGTGGATGCTCGTCGCCCCTGCGTCGTGCGCCGTGCCTGACCCTACAGGCTGTCTCCCCAGCCAAGGGTGGGAGGGTTGGACGTTGGGCCCTCGGATGGTGAGGTGGGGCTCGAGGAGTCGTCAGATGGCAGGGCAGTGGAAGGCGTGACCGCCGCCTCCGACGGGATGGGCGATGCGGGGTTCGTGGTGCTCGTCGTTGTCACCTCGCGACGGACCTCTCGTCCGTCGCTCGTGTGCGTTGTCGTCGTGGTGGTCGTCGTGATGACCTGCCCACCACTGAGAGGCTGGCTGCCCATCTGCGCACATCCCTGGTGAAGCATCTGGTCGACCGACTGGTTGAGCTCCTTTTCGGAGCGCTCCCAGGATGCTCCCCTTCGGAAGACGATAACGAGGAGCACGACGCCAACGGCGAGGAAGACACCGCCGATGGCTCCGGGCATCACCAGGGGGAACATGAGTCCCCACGTTGGTATGACCTCCCCTGGGTTGTCTGGATTGATCAGAAGCTCGACCTGTTGTCCCTCATACATGTCTAACGAGGTGTAAGGCAGCATGATGTGATCATATTCCTGGCCCTTGTACTCATAGCTCACGTATACGTTGGAGCGGGTTTCGCGTGTCGTGCGTGATCCGCTATGGTTATAGGAGTCATAGGTGTATACGCTGTCTATCGTTGCCATGACCTTCTCGCCTGCGGCAAAGTCCCTCTGGGATCGAACATAGAGGAAGATTCCCGCTGCGAGGACGATTGCCCCGATGACGGAGAAGATGACTCCAAGTAGCCTGCATACCTTCTTTGCGAACATCGTGCGCCTCCATGAACCGTCCCCCACACGGTGCGGTCCGCGTGGGGGAGCAATGTTGTCCAGTCCAGTACGTAGGATAGTCCCCTCATGCCAAAAAGGCAAAGGGTTCCGACCATGGCACACCGATGCCCGTGGTGGTGGTCACGGGCGATGGGGGCGGTGGGCCAGGCGCCGCACGCACATGACCGAGCACGCATAGCCTGCGATGACGGCGGCAAGCAGCCCGACGTAGAGGGCCGGCGGCGGGGAGAAGCCCAGGACACCAGCCAGTGGCGTGAACGGGATGACGGTCGCCAAGGCGACCGCCGCGGCACTGAGGGCGATGACGGGCGCGGCGGCGCGGCTCTGGACGAAGGGCATCCTCCTCGTGCGGATAAGGTGCACGAAGAGCACCTGCGACCACATGCTCTGGACGAACCACCCGGTCTGGAAGGTGGCCACGAAGAGCACCTGGCCATCGGGGCCGAGCGTCCCCCAGGCACCGCCGCAGACGGCCGGGCACACCACAAAGAAGAGCAGCGCATAGGTGAGCAGGTCGAACAGCGAGCTGATCGGTCCCAGTTGCAGCATGGTGCGCCGGATGGCCCGTGTGCTCCAGCTGCAGGGTGCCCGCACGAGCTCGTCATCCACGCCGTCCCAGGGAATCGCCGTGCACGAGATGTCGTAGATGAGGTTGAGCAGCAGCAGCTGGACGGCCGTCATGGGCAGGAAGGGCAGGAAGGCGGCGGCCACCAGCACCGAGAAGATGTTGCCAAAGTTGGAGCTCACGGTCATCTCGACGTACTTGAGCATGTTCTGGAAGGAGCGCCGCCCGCACTCGATGCCATGCTCCAACACCATGAGGTCCTTCTCGAGCAGGATGATGTCGGCTGACTCGCGCGCGACGTCGACGGCGGTGTCGACGGAGACGCCGCAATCGCTCTCCCGCATGGCCGCGGCATCGTTGACGCCGTCGCCCATGAACCCCACCGTATGGCCACGGCTGCGCAGGGCATGCACGACGCGTGCCTTCTGCGCGGGGGAGAGCTTGGCAAAGACCGTGGCACCCTGGGCCGTCTGCGCCAGGGCGTCGTCATCCAGGCCCTCCACATCCGCGCCCGTGAGGGTTCCCTTGAGGGGGATGTCGAGCTCCTGGCACACGTGGACGGCCACGCGTGCGGAATCCCCCGTGAGGACCTTGGTCTCCACGCCATGGGCGGCAAGCGCGGCGATGGCGTCGGCGGCGGAGAGCTTGGGCGGATCCATGAAGGCCAGGGAGCCCACGAAGGTCATGTCGTGCTCGTCCTCCGCCGTCAGCGCTCCCACGTCGGCCGGGTCATCCAGCAGCGCCACGCCGAGGACGCGCATGCCCTGGTCGGCCAGCTGCTGCGCCTTCGTCGTGAGGTCGTCGCGCAGCTGGGGCGTGAGCGGGCGAGGCGCATCGCCCACCTCCACCATGCTGCAGATGCCGAGGACCTCTGCCAGGGCCCCCTTGGTGACCATGTGCGTCCCTCCTGTGCCGTCCTCCAGAACCACGCTCACCCGGCGGCGCTCGAAGTCGAAGGGGAGCTCGTCGACGCGCTTCCATCCATCAGCCAGGCCATCCATCCAGCCCTCCGCGCGCCTGATGATGGCCCCGTCGATGAGGTTGCGCAGCCCCGTCTCGAAGTGGCTGTTGAGGAAGGCGTAGCGTAGGACCCGCGGGCTCTCGGTTCCCTGTGGGTCGAGATGGTGTACCAGTTCGGCACGGTTCTCGGTGAGGGTGCCCGTCTTGTCGGTGCAGAGGATGTCGATGGCACCCAGGTCACAGATGGAGTCCAGCCGCTTGGTGATCACGCGCTCGTGGCTCATGTCCACGGCGCCCTTGCCCAGGCAGGTCGTCACGAGCATGGGAAGCATCTCGGGCGTGAGGCCCACGGCGACCGAGAGCGAGAACAACAGGGCATCGAACCAGCTGCCCTTGGTGAGGCAGTTGAGGGCAAAGACGATGGGGACCATCGTGAGCATGATGCGCACGAGGAGCCGAGACGTCTCGCTCACGCCCTCGTCAAAGGCCGTGACCTTCTCTGTTCCCCCCGTGAGGGCGGCGCTCACCTCCCCCATGAGCGTGCGCGAGCCCGTCGCCACGACGATGCCCTCGCCCGCGCCTGAGACGACGGTGGTTCCCATGAAGGCGAGGTCGGCCAGGTCGGTGACGGCATCATCGGCGGTGGGGGCCCTGTCCGCGGACATCGAGAACTTCTCCACGGGCTGGGATTCGCCCGTGAGCGCCGCCTGGTTCACGAAGAGGTCGCGTGCCGCAACGATGCGGAGCTCGGCGGGAACGAGGTCCCCGGGGCCAAGCTGTACGACATCACCCACCACCACCTCGCTGAGCGGGACCTCCGTGCGCCCGCCGCCCCCACGCCGCACGGTGCAGGTGGTCGTGATCATGTTGGCGAGGGCATCGGAGGCATGGGCGCTGCGCTCATCCTGGATGAAGCGCAGCGTTCCCGAGATGAGCACGATGCCGCAGATGATGAGGGGCATGGAGGCGTCGCGCCCCTCCGGCGCCGGGAGGATGCAGCCCGTGAGGGCCGATACGATGGCGATGCCAACGAGGATGTAGGTGAAGGGGTCCGCAAAGGACGAGAGGAGGCGCCTGATGGGGGAGGGCCGCCTGATGCGCCTCGGGGCATTGGCGCCGTGCCGTGCGCGCGAGGCCTCGACCTCCGCGCCCGTGAGCCCATCGGGCCTGGTGCCGAGTTCGCGATAGGCCTCGTCACGTGACAGCGCCGCCATGTGACGCAGCCACGCCCCACGGTGCGCGTCACGCCCTTGCGAGGGGATGTCCCTCTCCATGGCATGGCCTCCCACCTCCGATGCGGAGCGCCTCACTGCCGTCCGCATGGTACCCATCCCCCTGTGCCAACCGTAGCGAAGCCATCCCCTCCCTGCACGCGGCGGACGGTATGCGGACATGGCTAGAGAAGGGCCGCTGCGATGCTGATGGCGCCGACAAGGGCGAGCGGAATGCAGCCGTCAATGAAGGACGGCAGGGGCTTGAGCTGGTAGTAGAGCATGTAGCAGACGAGGCTGCCTATGAAGCCCGCCATCGCGCCCACCGCGATGACGACCGGGAGGCCTGGCATGCCTGCCTGCGAGAGGGCAACGGCGACGAACAGCTCCATGGCGAGCCAGGCAACGAAGAGGAGCAGCTCGGTCGTAGGCTGACGCTCGAACATCTTCCAGGTGATGACGAGGAGGACGATGTAGAGCAGGGCTGCCGACGCAACGGTCACGACGGTCGCGGGCGTCGCATCCCTGAAGAGGCTGACGGCCCCACCGCATATGCGCGTGGTCCCAAACGCGGCAGCGATGACGGCTCCGATGATGGCGGCGATGCCCAGCGTGTGCAGCGGCCCCTCAGCACTGCCGCCCGAGACCTTGGGCCAGAAGAAGATGACCCACCACACGAGGTAGAGAAAACAGCACACGGCCATCAGGAGATGCCCAGAACGTATGTGCTCCAACGCGGTCGTCTCCATCGCACGCCTCCTGAGGCCAGTATAGGGGCTGGGGCGCAGGATATCCCGTCGGACGCCATGGCCGGTGGACGTTCGGGCTATTCATTGGGCCACCGGTATCGCGGATGCTGATCAGTAGTATGAAGATTATTCTGATTAATCAGAATAATCAATCAAATATGGGTACTATGACAGTATGACAGTAGGCAACGACAGAGGAGGCAGTCATGACGTACGCAACTCACCATCATCGCCATGGGACGGGACCGAGGGAAGGCAGGGGCCAGCACGGCCATGGGTGCTTTGGGCCACATGGGCCCCATGGGAGCCACATCATGGGTACCGTCACGGTCGATGGGCGCGGACAGCTCGTCATCCCGCGCGAGGCACGTGATGCGCTCGACATCCAGGCTGGGGATCGCTTCGTCGTCTTTGGCAATACGCACCGCAGGTCGTTGAGCCTTGTGAGCGCCGACTACTTCGACGGCTTTGCCGACATGCTCATGTCCCGCTCGAGCCAGCTGGAGAAGCTCGCCCGTGATCTCCGCGGCATGTCCGACGAGGCGGATGCCTGGGATGACGAGCAGCCAGAGGAGGGCGAGGAGCCACACGGCGGGGCAGCGGCCAAGGCGCCCGGCACCGATGAGGCCTCGAAGCGCGCGTCAGATGCGGACAAGCCGGGGGAGTAGCCATGGACAGAGGCCGCTATGGACGCGTCGTGCGTCTCTTCACGCGCTTTGGCCTGGAGCTCTGGTGGCTCGATACGGGCAAGCGCCTTCGCTCGGCAGACAGGCAGAGGAGGCTCGAGCACAGGGTCTACATGCGCCAGGCACGGCAGTTCAGGGAGACTGCCGAGCGGCTCGGTGGGCTCATCATCAAGCTCGGCCAATACCTGAGCGTTCGCGTCGATATGCTGCCGCGCGAGTACACCGATGAGCTGAGCACGCTTCAGGACAGCGTTCCACCGGTGCCCTATGGGGACATCGCTGGCGTATTCGAGGAGAGCTCCGGGACGACGGTCGACGAGGCCTTCGCGACGTTCGAGCGTGAGCCCCTGGCCGCCGCCTCGCTCGGGCAGGTGCATGGGGCAACGCTCGCCTCCGGCCGGCACGTGGCCGTCAAGATACTGCGACCGCACATCGCGGAGACGATCGAGACGGATCTCGCCGCCCTCAAGACGATCTTTGGGATGGCACAGCGCCACACGAAGCTGGGCGCCACCATCGACTTCGATCAGCTCTATGCCGAGTTCGAGCGCACGGTCTCGGCAGAGCTCGACCTCATGCGCGAGGGCAAAAGCGCCGAGGCCGTGAGGGACAACCTGCGCGACTTCCCCAACGTCGCCATACCAGACATCCAGTGGGAGCAGTCGTCCTCCAAGGTCCTGACCATGGAGTACATGGAGGGCGTCAGCATCTCCGACATCACCGCCCTGGACGCCCTGGACGTCGACCGTGCACAGCTTGCGACGGACCTCATTGACGTCTTCGCCGAGATGATCCTCTACAACGGCCTCTTTCACGCGGACCCTCACCCCGGCAACGTCCACGTGCGTAGCGACGGCACGATCGTGCTGCTCGACTTTGGGATGATGGGCTCGATTACCGACGACATGCGCGATGGCTTCATGGGGGTGGTCACGGCCCTCTTCTCGCGTGACGCATCATCGCTGGTCGAGCGGCTGGGCGCGCTTGGCTTCATCCGTTCCGGCACCGACACCGAGGGCTTCGTCAAGGCCGTCTCGGTGCTGCTCGGCCGCCTTGACATGGATGACCCCGCCAAGGCTCTCTCTGCCCTCGAGAACTATACCGACGAACTGCGCGACTTCATGTACGAGCAACCGTTCCAACTGCCCGCCAACGTGGCGTTTCTGGGCAAGGCGGTGGCAACCGTCGCGGGCATCTGCCAGGGACTCAATCCCGACATCGACTTCGTTGCCGAGCTCACGCCCTTGGCTGAGGACCTGCTGGGTGGGGGGGAGAGGGGAGGTCCTTCCGATCTATCTTCCCGACTCAAGGATATGGGCAAGGATGCCATACCAGCCCTAGGGCAGCTTCCCGGCCTCATCGAGCGGGCATCCTCGGGCAAGCTGGCCGTTCGGCTCTCGAGGTCCCAAGAGGCCCGTCTCGTGGAGGCCCAGCACCGCAGCTCCGACCGCATGGTACGGGGTCTGCTGGGGATGGCGCTCTTCGTACCTGGCACACTCGGCGGGATGACCGCGGGCTGGTCACTTCCTGCCATCGTGCTGTCCGCATCAGGCCTTCTGCTCATGCTCCGTCAGGCGTACTTCGTCGGACGCGGGGAGATGGGAGAGCGGTCTGGCCCCCGCTTCCATAGGTATGGGCACTCTCAGTAGCATAGCTGTCATAGCTATGCCCTAATCTAGATGCATCATTGGGGTAGAGGCTGGATGTAATACAATTACATCCAGCCTCTACCCCAATGATGCATCATAATTTGCCGTTTATCGGTAATTATATACCTTTGACAGTATAGTCTGTCAGCTTCTTGCATCGATACTTCTCTATGCTAATCTTTGTGTGTAAAGAAATTTCGTTTTATATATAAATTTATTATATGACGAAATTTCATTTTTACCTATCAGGCTGACGACAGGAGGAACCATGCTCGTAAACATGACCCAGATTCTGCAGGTGGCACGTGAGCAGAACTTTGCAGTTCCCGCATTCAACGTTTCCCATGATGCAATGCTGAAAGGCGTGATGGAAGCCTGCGAGGAACAAAGGTCTCCTGTGATTCTCGCCATTCATCCGGATGAGCTCTCCTACACGACCGATTCCTTTGTTGCGATGTGTCGTGACTTTGCCAACAAGACCACTCTGCCCGTCGTCATTCATCTCGATCACGGTGCAACCCTTCGGCAGGTGTATCGTGCCGCTCGCGATGGATTCACGTCCGTAATGATCGACGCGAGTTCCAAGCCATTCGAGGAGAACATCGCCATCACAAAGGAAGTGGTCGCCTTTGCGCACCCCCTTGGAATCTCCGTCGAGGGCGAACTTGGCACCATTGGTACCGCAGATGACGCCCTAGAGGGTGGTACTGCGACCATCAAGTACACAAAGCCCGAGGATGCAGCTCTCTTTGTAGAGGAAACGCATGCCGATTGCCTTGCGATCGCCATTGGCACCGCCCACGGTATCTATCCCAAGGGCTTCGACCCACATCTGAAAATCAATCTTTTGAAGGAGATCAAAGAAAGGGTCAACGTCCCCCTGGTTCTCCATGGCGGCTCTGGCAATCCTGACTCCGAGATTGCGGAGGCGGTAGTGAATGGTATCAACAAGGTCAACATCTCCTCTGACATCAAGCATGCTTTCTTCGTCAAGTGTCGTGAGGTTCTGACCGACCAAAGGGTTCGTGAGCCAAACATCATCTTCCCTCCCTGCATCGGCGAGCTGAAGAAGACGGCCATCCATAAGATCAAGCTCTTTCGGTCGAATGGGAAGGCACGGTACTACACGGCCGACTAGCACGGGGCATCCACAGAAATCGATGAGTGCGGAGGGTACATGGAAGAGGAGATTAACATCGCCGAGATCCTCGATCCCAAGATTATCGACTGCGACTTTACTGCAGCCGACAAGCACGATGCATTGAGGAAGATGTCACAGCTCCTGAAGGAGAATGGCTATGTGTCGGATGTCAGCTCCTTCTACAAGGACGTCCTGTACCGGGAGACGTTGGGCGAGACGGGCATTGGAAATCACCTGGCGATACCCCATGGTCAAAGCAACAGCGTGACAAAGAGCACGATTGCCATTTGTAGGCTGAGGCATGAAATCGAATGGGAGACGCTCGACGGCAAGGGGGTGAGAGTCATCCTGCTGTTCGCCGTCGAGAATGACGCAGAGTTTGCGAAGAGGCATCTCAGAATACTTGCGTCCGTCGCGCGCCATCTCGCAAGCGACGAGGTAACGGAAAGGCTCCTTGGCGCGGACAGCCCAGGAGAGGTGATCGACTGCTTTAGGTAGCAATGTACGGAAAGGAAAGGGGAGAGAATGAGGATTGTAGGCGTCTGTGCCTGTGTGGCAGGCATAGCCCATACCTATTTAGCACAGCAGAAGTTAGTTGACGCCGCCACGGCCAGGGGTCACGAGATCTGCGTCGAGACACAGGGCGTCATCGGACAGGAAAATGAACTGACCTCTGAGCAGATACGCAATGCCGATGTCGTAATCCTTGCCGTTGATGTTTCGATCACGGGACGCGAGCGCTTCAAGGGCAAGAAGGTGGTTGAGGTTCCAACGAGCGCTGTCGTGAAGAATGCCAATGGGCTCATCCAGAAGCTCGAGCGAATGCTTTCTGCATAGAACACGCCTTGGAACGGGCCATATATCCATGCATACATCTCACATAGGGAGGAACGAGTGAAGAATCTTCAGTTGAAAAAGCATCTTATGACGGCAATCGCATACCTCATTCCCTACGTTGCCGCATCGGGCATGCTCATGGTTATTGGTAACTTGCTTGGGGGAACATCGCTGGATGCCTTCAGTGCGACGATATCCCTTCCTGATTTGCTTACCACGCTTGGAGGCACGTGCCTCGGCTTCATTCCCGTCATCGTTTCGGCAGGTATTTCGTACTCAATTGCGGACAAGGCCGGCATTGCACCTGGCGTGGTGCTTGGCATCCTCTGCAAGTCAAGCGGATTCGGCTTTATCGGCGGCATTATTTCCGGCTTCCTTGTTGGCTTCCTGACAAGGTGGCTCCTTAAGAGCTTAAGGGTTCCCGGCTGGGTACAAGGGCTTTTGCCGCAGCTCATCCTTCCACTCATTGGATCGCTCGTCATTGGTCTTGCTATGCAGTATGTTATCGGCGTTCCCATCACGTGGTTAACCGATGCCATTACGGGCCTGCTGAAATCTATGTCAGGAAACATGGGCGCATCCGTGCTGTTTGGTCTCGTGGTGGGCATTCTCTCTGCCGTTGACTACGGCGGTCCCATCAATAAGGTGGTCTTTGCCTTCAGTGTCGGTCTCCTGTCCGAGGGTCAGGGAGGGCCCATCGCAAATCTCATTCAGGCAAGCATGATTGCACCCTTCGGCCTTACCATCGGCTACCTCATCTCCATCGCAACCAAGAGAAAGCTTTTCTCGAGGGAGGAGACGGAAGCCATCAAGACGGCATTCGTAATGGGCGTCTTCCAGATCACAGAGGGATCCTTTCCCATCATCCTGAACGACTTTTTCCGCATCACTATCTGCACAGCGCTTGGGGCAGGCGTGAGCGGCGCGCTCTGTGGGCTGTGGGACATCTCCTCTAAGGTCCCATCGGGCGGTTTTGTTGCCATTCCCGGTATCAACAAGCCGGTTCTTTGGCTCATTGCTCTGGCAATCGGATCAGTGGTCTTCGCAATTGCCCTGCAGTTCTTGAAGCATAAGCCAGAGGACGCTGCTGCCGGCATCGATGCGGGAGACGACGTGAGCTTCGATGACCTCAGCTTTACCGAAAATTGATGGCTTCGCTCCTTATGAGCTGCATGATTGAACATCGGGGGTGCCAGCTTGGGCACCTCCCGGAGAGGAACGTGCGAGCATGCAGGTACTTGGTATAGATCTGGGCACCTCGTCCGTCAAGGTCATTCTTGCTGACGAACGGGGGAAGGTGTTGGCGACCGCCACGCGAGCGTACCCCTGCGAACATCCCCGCAGTGGTTGGTCTGAGCAGAATCCCGAGGATTGGTACAGGGAGTCTCTCATGGGGGTCAAAGAGTGCCTTGCGTCGGCCAAGGCTGACCCAAGCTCCGTGCGCGCCATGAGCTTCTGCGGACAGATGCATGGTCTCGTTGTCCTTGATGAGGATGACACGGTGGTTCGTCCTGCGATTCTCTGGAACGACGGACGCAGCACACAGGAGTGCATCTACCTCAACGAGCACGTGGGAAGGGAGCGACTGCTCTCCTGGTGTGCCAACATCGCCTTCCCGGGCTTTACGGCTCCTAAGGTCCTTTGGTTGCGCAGAAACGAGGCGAACAACTTCGCACGCATGGCGAAGCTGATGCTTCCCAAGGACTATCTGGCATACAAGCTCACGGGAGCCTTCTGCACGGACGTCTCGGATGCAAGCGGTACCCTCCTCTTTGACGTGAGGCACAGACGTTGGCAGCCGGAGATGCTTGAGAGGTGCGGCATTGACGTTAGCGCACTCCCGCAGGTCCATGAGAGCTACGAAGCGGTGGGGACGCTTCGTCCCGATGTGGCCTCGGTGCTCGGGTTGCGTCCTGAAACGCTTGTGGTGGCCGGTGGGGGAGACAACGCCGTCGCCGCCGTGGGATGTGGTGTCGTGCACGAGGGCCAGTGCCTCCTTTCCATCGGAACGAGCGGAACAGTCATCACCCCCTCCAAGAGGTTTCGCTGTGAGCCACATGCGGCCCTGCACTCATTTGCCGATGCCACGGGTGGCTATTACCTCATGGGATGCATTCTGAGCGCAGCATCTGCCTATACCTGGTGGAATGACGTCCTAGGTAATAGCGTTTCCAAGAACCTAGAGAGGGTACGCCTAGGAGACAACCCTGTCATGTTCCTGCCCTATCTGATGGGAGAACGTTCGCCCATCAACGATGCCGAGGCCCGAGGTGCCTTCCTGGGCATGAGCCTTGACACGCATGCCGACCAGATGACGCAGGCGGTGATGGAGGGCGTTGCGTTTGCGCTGAGGGATAGTTTCGAGCGCACGCTGTCGACGGAGATGGACGTCTCGGAGGTATCCCTCTGTGGTGGCGGCTCTCGTAATGCCCTCTGGGTACGCATCGTCGCAAGTGTCTTGGGACGCGAGGTCTTCGTCTTGGACGGCGAAAGGGGACCGGGCTTAGGCTCCTGCATCTTGGGACTTGTTGCTGCAGGGGCATACGAAAGCGTCAGCGAGGCCTGTGCCTCACTGCCCCAGGAAGGTCACAGGATTACGCCGGATGAGAGTGCGATTCCACGCTATGAGGAAGCCTACGAATCCTATCGGCATCTATACCCCTCACTGCGGGACTTTTTCCATGAGCGGAAGATGATGCTGTCATGAGGGCGACGGTCAGGGGGCGGACATATGTGGGTGCTGACGTCCGCCGATATTTCGGTGATCCGTCGCAGCTCTGTGGCGTGCGGCGCTTCGTTCTCGAAGAGGGCCGCTCCCAGGGGAGTCATATTCTGCAGGTGAACAATGGGGCAGGTCTCATACTGGAGGTCAACTCCAGCCGCGGGATGGATTTGGGTAGGCTTGCCCTACATGGCGTGCCCATCTCTTACCAATCATACAACCAGGAAGTTGCCCCTGACTACTACGAGGCATACGAGGATGGCTGGCTCAGGAGTTACGGTGGCGGCCTGCTCGTCACCGGTGGGCTTACGTCGACCGGTAGCCCCGAGCGGGATGGTGGGGAGATCCTTCCCCTGCATGGCAGGATTTCAAACATCCCCGCGACGGCAGTCTCTTACGGGATGACCGAACATGACGGTCGGGAATGCATATTCGTTTCTGGTGACGTCAGAGAGTCCAAGGCGCTGAGATGCAACCTCGTGCTACATCGAAAGATTTTCATTGATGTGGGGCGTAACGAGATTAAGGTGGACGACACGGTGGAGAACGAGGGGTTCGAAGAGTCTGAGCTCATGATTCTCTACCATTTCAACTTCGGGCATCCACTATTGGATGCTGGCGCACGATTTGTCGGGCGTTCCTGTTCAGTGGAACCACGTGACCGTGATGCGGCCGCATGCCTAGAGCCCTACTGGTGTTACCTCGCCCCCACGCCTCATTACAAGGACATCGTCTACTATCATCAGCTCGCTGACCAAAGGGGCATCTGCACGGCAGGCATTGCGAACGAGGGTATAGGCCTTGCGGTTGGCATTCGGTTCCTCCGCAACGAACTGGACTGTCTGACGCAATGGAAGTTTCTCGGAGAGGGTAACTACGTGGCGGGGATCGAACCGGGGAATGCCTTTGTGAGCGGAAGAAGCGCGGAACGTACGGCAGGGCGTATGAAGACGATTGGGCCGCAGGAGCGCAGACACTTTGGTGTGAGGCTGCGTATCTATGACGATCCTGACGAGGTGCGTCAGTTCATTAGCGACACTGTACAAGTAGAGGAGAGATCACATGAGGCGCTCTGAGATCAATACGGCCATCGAATACGTGATGAGGGCGTGTAGGGATGAGTTCAGGCTGCCGCTTCCGCCCTTTGCATACCTGACGCCGGATGAGTGGAAGGGGATTGGCGAGGATCATCGGGAGATAGTCGACAACATGCTCGGATGGGATGTTACCGACTTTGGTGGAGACTTCAAGAAGACGGGATTGACCTCCTTTGTCTTCAGGAATGGCAATGTTCATAAGCCTGAGGTCTACCAAAAGCCCTACTGCGAGAAGCTTCTCTATGTCATGGACTCCCAGATTCTCCCGTATCATTACCATTGGAACAAAATGGAAGACATTATCAACCGAGGGGGTGGTCGTCTGTCACTCACGCTCTATCAGGCAGCGGATGACGATGGCTTTTCAAATGAGGATGTCACCATAGATGTGGACGGACGGAACGTGACGGTACCGGCAGGCGGTAGTATCGTGCTCAGCCCCGGTGAGAGCATCACGTTGCGTCCCCATCAGTATCACACCTGGCAGGCGATTCCTGGAGAGGGTGATGTCATGGCCTTTGAGGTCTCCAAGTGTAACGATGACTTCACCGATAACAACTTCATTGACGTAGGAGACCGTATCCCCGGCGTTGAGGAGGACGAACCAGCTCGCCACCTCGTCTATGCCGACTACAAGCATTATGTTACGTTTTAACCACAAAGGCGCACTGTCTCCCAACGTGCCGTAAGGGCACGTTGGGAGACACACCCAGGAATAACGGAGCATGTCACGAGAGATATCAGCTACTGTTAACGATAGTTGGCGACAGCGAGGGGTATGTTCACATGAACAAGCAAACCAGCGTTATCGATACTCTTCGTGGCTCCTACCCAAAGCTGCATGACGCAGAGCGTAAAGTTGCCAAGTATGTCATGGCCAATCCCGAGTCAGTGCTTGAGATGAGTACATCCACCCTTGCAAAGGCAAGTGGGGTCAGCGATGCAACGATTGTAAGGATGTGCCAGCACGCGGGTTTTAAGGGATATTACCAGATGCGTCTTGCCATGTCCCGCGACATCGGCTATAGAGGTACCACCGAGACGGACAACATCGATGAGGATCCCATCGGTCACGTCATCAACACGGATATTGCCCGCCTTAAGACCCTGGAGAACGAAGGCAACAAAGAAGCCATTGCAAAGGCCGCCAAGATGCTTTGCAAGGCGGACATAGTTGTCGTTACCGGTGCCGGAAACACTGCCGCCATTGCGCAGGACGTATCCTTTCGGCTCAATCGCTTTGGGATTCGGTCGTTCTCTTCGGCAGTCCCCGAAAACACCATGAACTACGTCGCCAATTCGGGCCCTGGCGACGTGCTCGTTGCCATTTCGAAGTCGGGATCATCAACGATAACCTTGCAAATCGTCAAGTTTGCGAAACGACACAAGCTCAAGGTGATTGCAATGACCGGCGACCTCGAGTCTACGATTGGCAAGGCAGCACACTGCGCGATAGACTCTGGGTCAAGCGATGGCATTCTAACGAAGATACAGCATGGCCTTGAGAGCCACTTAGGTGAACTACTCATGGCTGACGCCATCCTGTACGCCATCAATATGGAGCTGGGAGTGACAAAGGAGAAGAAGGGGGAGGAGACAGAACTCGAAATTGCCTCTTGGAAGGAGTAGACCATCCCCACGTCCACTTTCCTCCTTCTGTTTGCTTTGCGCCATGTGAATCAACCTCCCGTGATGGGGGATAATCAAGAGGTTGTCCAGCCTTTACAGCTTTGGGAGACCCCTCTATGGCGTCCATGAACGAGAAGGACTACTACGCGATCCTTGGCGTTGACAAGAGTGCATCCAAGGATGACATCCGCCGCGCCTTCCAGCAGAAGGCACGCAAGCTCCATCCGGACGTCAACAAGGCACCGGATGCCGAGGAGCGCTTCAAGGAGGTCTCCGAAGCCTACGCCGTCCTGTCCGATGACGACAAGCGCCGCCGCTATGATGCCATGCGTTCCGGTGCTTCCTTTGGCTATGGGGCCGGTGCGCCACCTCAGGACCCACGAACCTATGGGGGCGATGTGTGGGGATCGCCCTTTGGCTGGGGCTTCCCCTTCGATGGCTTTGGAGGCCGGGCAGGTCGGACGGTCCGCTCACGCTCCTACAACCCCAAGGCCGGTGCCGATGTCATCTACGAGGTGGAGCTCGACCAGGAGGCGGCACGGGAGGGCTGTACGCGTGGCGTCACCTACCAGCGCTATGTGAGCTGCGATGCCTGTGCGGGTCAGGGCTCCGTGCACCGCGAGCATGCCGAGACCTGCCCCACCTGCGGAGGCACGGGCCACATGTCCGTGGACCTCACGGGACTCTTCGGCATCGGCATGTTCGAGATGGAATGCCCCGAGTGCGAGGGCACGGGCAAGGTGGTCATCGATCCCTGCCCGACCTGCGGGGGCAGCGGTCGCGTGCTCTCTGCGAGCGAGGTGGTGGTCACGATTCCCGCCCACGCGCACGATGGCGACGAGGTGCGCGTGTCGGGCATGGGCAATGCGGGCACCAACGGCAGCGAGGCGGGCGACTTCGTGTGCCGCGTGAGCGTGGCGGGGGAGCGCGTGACACCCCGACAGCAGTTTGGCTTCTCCACGCTGGGGTTCGCACTGCCCTTCATCCTACTGGGCCTCATCTTCAATGACCTTGCGTCCATGGCTGGCATCATCGTGGTGCTGCTGCTCTTGGGAAGCTGGTTTGCCTTCCGCGAGGGGGTCAGGCACCCTAAGAGATGGTGGCAGCAGGGCTCGCGTGCCATGGCCGGAGGTGCAACCAACGCGATCTTCTTTGCGCTGCTGTTTGAGTGGATGCAGGGGTGCGTCTCCATGGGCTATTCCGGTTACACCGGCAGATAAGGTGAGCCATGGTGGCGCGTGGCAGTGGATGTACGTTGACGTTTGCTTGGGAGATTGGTGAGATTGGCAGCATCTGAGACTGACTACTACGACATCTTGGGCGTCGACCGTTCGGCTGACGCCAAGACGATAAAGCGCGCCTTCTTGAGAAAGGCGCGCCAGCTGCATCCCGACGTGAGTGACGACCCTCATGCCGAGGAGAAGTTCAAGCAGGTCAACGAGGCATATGCCGTCCTGTCCGACGAGCGCAAGCGTGCCAACTACGATCGATATGGCACCGCCGAGGGCCCCGGCGGCTTTGGGGCCGACTATGTGGACATGTCAGACATCTTTGGTGGCGGCTTTGGCATCAATGACATCTTTGACTCATTCTTTGGGGGCCGGGGTGGCTCCTCGGGGCAGCGCAACGGGCGCACGCAGGGCCGCAACATGGGCATCACGCTGCACATCACCCTCGAGGAGGCGGCGGCGGGCTGCACCAAGACCATCTCCTACGAGCGCCTTGCCCCCTGTGACGACTGCGGTGGCACGGGCGCTGCCGAGGGCGGCCACCAGGCCACCTGCAAGCGCTGCGGCGGCACCGGTCGCGTGGTCGAGGTCCAGCGCACCATCTTTGGGCAGATGCAGTCACAGAGCGTGTGTCCCGACTGCGGTGGCACCGGCCAGGTGATCGACAAGCCCTGCGAGACCTGCGACGGCCAAGGTCGCACGCCCTCGCGCGAGACCGTGGAGGTCAAGGTGCCCGCAGGCGTGCATGCGGGACAATCGCTCTCGCTTACGGGCAGGGGCGAGGCGGGCGTACGGGGTGCCACGTCCGGTGACCTCGTGGTCTCCATTGACGTCGAGCAGCATGCCACGTTCGAGCGTCAGGGCGATGACCTCTTCTGCAGGGTGACGGTCGATTCCCTCGAAGCCGTCGTGGGAACCACCGTGAGCGTTTGCGGCATTCTGGCGGACGAGGTCGTGGGGGTCGCCATTCCGGGAGGCACGCAGTACGGGGAACAGATTCGCGTGGAGGGGCGCGGGATGCCCCGTCTGGGTTCCAATGCCCGTGGCAACCTGTTCTGCATCGTGCAGGTGAGCACGCCCCAGGACCTTACGCACGAGGAGCGCGACGCCATCGCGCGGATGGTGGACGTCCGCAGGGGCAGGAGTGCGGGTGGGGCGTCGGGTCCTGACGCCCGGGCGGGCGAGCGGCGTGGCAACCGGGCGTGGCGCCGCGGGAGGAAGCGTTCGTGAGCGGCGGTTCCGTCGCCTTCGTCAACCTAGGCTGTCGCGTCAACCGCGTGGAGCTCGACGACATCGCGGCGCGGCTCGAGGCCGCTGGGCTTGTCCCCACCGCACCCGCGGCCGCGGACGCCATCGTGGTCAACAGCTGTGCCGTGACGGGTGAGGCCGAGGCAAAGACGCGCAAGACGGTGCGTCGCATGGCGACGCTCGCACAGGCGCCCGAGGTCATCGTCACAGGCTGCGTTGCCAGCCTCTTTGCGTCGGAGCTCTCGGGCCTTGCCCCCAACGTGACCGTCGAGGCGGACAAGTCGTTGGTGGCAGGGCGCGTCATCTCGCTGGTGGGCCAAGGGGGTGGCGTACCGTCTGCCTGCGAGGGCGTGACGCCCACGGGGCGCACGAGACCCGCGATCAAGATCCAGGACGGTTGTGACAACCGCTGTAGCTACTGCATCGTATGGAAGGCACGGGGCAGAGGCCGTTCGCTCCCGGCGGTCGAGGTGCTGAGCCGTCTGGACGAGACCTGCGGGCGAGGGGCGCGGGAGGTCGTGCTCACGGGCATCAACATCGGCCGCTATCGGGACGGTGGGCTCGACCTTGCGGGGCTTCTCGACCTCGTCATGGCGCGTTCGGACGTGGGGCGCGTGCGCATCGGCTCCATCGAGCCGCCCGACGTGACGGAGCGGCTGGTGGACGCCATGGCACGTCACGGCGGGCGCGTGGCCCCCTTCCTGCACGTGTGCCTGCAGTCGGGATCGGATGCCACGCTCAGGCGCATGTGCCGGGCCTACGATACGGCGGCGTATCGCCAGGTCGTGGCATACGCACGCGATCGGCTGCCCAAGCTCTCGCTGGGGACGGACCTCATCGTGGGCTTTCCTGGCGAGACCGAGGGCGAGTTCGAGGAGAGCCTGGCCTTCTGCGAGGAGATGGCCTTCTCGCGCATGCACGTGTTCCGCTACTCCAGGCGTCCCGGCACACCCGCCGCCACGGCGCCCAGGCAGGTCGACCCCCGGGAGATGGCACGACGGAGCCGTCGCATGCGGGAGCTGGCCCGTCGCATGCGCCGGTCGGAGGCCGAGCGCATGGTGGGATCCGAGCAGCTGGTCCTTGTGGAGCGCGCGGGCCGCGGTGTGACGGGCGGCCTCTTTGACCTGCACCTTGATCCCTCGGTACCCGTGGGATCCCTCGTGCGGGCGTGCGTCCGCTCCGTCTTGGATGACGCGAGCCTGCTCGGCAGGCTATCATGAGGGGCACAGACGCTCGTGCGAGAAGGGACCACACGGAATCTATGCAGCCTACCCATGTGAGACTCACCATACCGGATTCCGTTGACCCCCTGATGCTCATGGGGCCGAGCGACGCGCTGCTCAGGCGCATCGAGGGCGCCTTCGATGCCATCATCACCGTACGAGGGGACCAGATTCTCGTGATGGGCGCCTCCGCCGAGGTCGAGCAGGTCACGAGCGTGTTCTCGCGTCTCATCCATCTCGTCGAGCGGGGAGACGTGCCCACGGCCGAGGATGTTGACCTCATCATCGGTCAGGTGGGGTGTGGTGCCCAGGAGGCGAGCGAGAGCGCCTCGAGCATTCTGCTCACATATCGCGGCCGTGCGGTGCGCCCCAAGACGGCAGGGCAGCAGCGCTACGTGGACTCCATCGCCGCCAACACCATCACGTTCGGCATGGGGCCCGCAGGCACCGGCAAGACCTACCTCGCCATGGCCATGGCGGTGGCGGCGCTCAAGCGCCACGAGGTGAGTCGTATCGTGCTCACGCGCCCCGTCGTGGAGGCGGGGGAGTCGCTTGGATACCTGCCGGGCACGCTGCAGGAGAAGCTCGACCCATACGTGCGTCCCCTCTACGACGCCCTCTTCGACCTCACCGACGTCGAGCGCGGCAATGCCCTCATCGAGCAGGGGACCATCGAGATCGCGCCTCTCGCCTTCATGCGCGGACGCACGCTGAACGACGCCTTCGTGATCCTGGACGAGGCGCAGAACACCACGCCCGAGCAGATGAAGATGTTCCTCACGCGCCTGGGGTTCTCGTCCACGTTCGTGGTGACGGGTGACCGATCCCAGCGCGACCTCCTGGGCAGGGGTGGCCTCGAGAGCGCCCGGAGCGTGCTGAACGGTCTGGAGGGCATCGAGTTCGTAGACCTCGATGTGGGTGACATCGTGCGTCACAGCCTGGTGGCGCGCATCGTGGATGCCTATGACCAGGCGGGGATCGCATCACAGGGGACGGGAGGTGCCTTCCATGACGAGTGAGGTCGACGTCTCGTGTGACGAGGGGGTGTCGGCCCCCATCGACCTTCGCGAGCTGGAGGCGGATGTCGCCCTCGTGTTCGCCGAGGAGGAGGTCACTCGGCCCTGTTCCGTCTCGGTGAGCGTGGTCACGGACGGGCGCATGCGCGCCCTCAACCGCGCGTGGCGCGGCCAGGACAGGCCGACCGACGTGCTCTCGCTCGGGTGCGAGCGACCCGATGATCCCGACCTCGCCCCCGGTGAGCCCTGCGAACTGGGAGACGTCGTGTTGGCACCCGCCTACATCGAGCGTCAGGCGCGGGAGTTCGGCACCACGTATGCGGATGAGTTCCGCCTGCTGCTCGTACATGGCCTGCTGCATCTTCTGGGGTATGACCATCTCGACGATGCGGAGGCCGCGATCATGGAGGCTCGCGAGGATGCGCTAGTGGTCAGGATCGCCACGGACGCGCCCATCGACCCCGTGACGCTCACGCGGCATCGGGAGGGTGAGGATCGATGATCCCCGGCAAGAACCCGCACCACCCCTCGTTCCGCAGGAGCTTTCTCTTCGCCTTTCAGGGCTTCAGGAGCGCAGCGCTGCAGGAGCGCAACTTCAAGGTGATGCTGGCCGGTGGGGCGCTTGCCATCGCGATGGGCTTCGTGTGCCAGCTCGACCTCGTGAGCTGGGCCATCATCCTCATCTGCATAGCCGTCGTGCTGGCCAGCGAGCTTCTGAACACCGCCATCGAGACCGTGGTGGACCTCGTGAGCCCCGAGTTCCATCCGCTCGCGGGCCGCGCAAAGGACGTCGCGGCGGCAGCGACCTGGGTGACCACACTGCTCGTGGCCCTTGCGGGCATCTGCGTGTACGTGAACGCGCTGTTCTTCCGCTGACCCCTCCCCAGTTTCCCAAGGTAAGGATGCCCATGGACACGGACACAAGCGCCCCCAAGACTCAAGAGTTCCACAGCGGTTTCGTCGCATTGGTGGGGCGGCCCAACGTGGGCAAGTCCACGCTGCTCAATGCCTGCTACGGCGGCAAGATCGCCATCACGGGCCCCGTGGCTCAGACCACGCGCCGCCGCATGAGGGCCGTCGTGAACACACCGGACTCCCAGCTCGTGATCGTGGACACGCCGGGGCTGCACAAGCCCAAGGACACCCTGGGCAAGGAGCTCAACAGGGCAGCGATCGCCGAGCTCGCGGAGGTGGACATAGCGAGCCTCCTGATCGATGCCACCAAACCGGTGGGCAGGGGAGACGAGTGGGTGGCCCGCCACGTGCAGGAGTCCAAGGCTCCCTACAAACTGCTCGTCATCACCAAGGCTGACCTGGTCGAACCCGAAAAGGCTCAGGCTCAGCTCGAGGCAGGTCGAGGGTTGACCCCCTTCGATGACGCGCTCGTGCTCTCGGCCAAGGAGGGCTTCAACGTCCGCTCGTTCGTGAGCCTCGTGTCAGCGCATCTGCCCGTGGGACCGCGATGGTTCCCCGAGGACATGGACGTGGACATGACCGACGAGGAGCTCGTGGCCGAGTTCGTGCGCGAGAAGGTCCTTCTCAACATGAGACAGGAGGTGCCCCACTCCGTGGGCGTGCTCTGCAATGACATCGCGTGGGCCCACGACGGGCACGCCTCTGTCACCTGCACCATCGTGGTTGAGCGCGAGGGGCAGAAGGCCATGGTCATCGGCAGGAAGGGCACCGTGATCAAGCGCATCGGCAGTGCGGCGCGCGTGGATGTCGAGCGACTGCTGGGAGCCAGGGTCTTCCTCGACCTGACGGTGCACGTGCGTCCGCAGTGGCGACGCGACCAGAACGAGATCCGTCACATGGGCCTCACGGTGGAGGAGTAGGCCAAGCTATGGCGGGTCGGCGTACATACCGTACGAGCGCCATCGTACTCGACCGCACGAAGCTCGCGGAGCAGGACCTCATCCTCACGCTGCTCGCGGCGTCGGGAGCCGAGGTGCGCGCCGTTGCCAAGGGTGCCCGCAAGCCGGGTGGACGCCTCGCCTCGCGTGTGGAGCTCTTCTCGGAGACGGACTTCCTGCTGGCCAAGGGCAGGGGGGCGCTGGACATCGTCTCCGAGGCGTCGCTCGTCGATGCACACCAGCGTATACGCGGAGACTTCGCGCGCTTGAGCGCCGCAAGCGCCATCGCCGAGGTCGCCCGCCTCACGTGCTTTCAGGACAGCAAGGACGGCTTTTTGTATCCCATCTGCTCACGCGCACTGGCGGCCGTCGAGCAGGCCGCGGACCAGGAGCATCTCGACCTGGTCGTCGCGACCTACGCCTTCAAGGTGCTGGCCCATGCAGGGTGGCGCCCCGCGCTCGACTCGTGCGTGGCCTGTGGGGATGCGGATGTCTCGTACTTCTCCGTGCGCGCGGGCGGCGTGCTGTGCGCGAGCTGCGCCAAGGACGTGCCGGGTGCCGAGGAGATGGGCCCGGCGCGACGCGACTGGCTCTGCTCCCTCATCGGGCTCACCTTCGACGCGCTCCTGGCATCGGGGATCGACCTCGAGACCTCGACGGAGCTGGTCTCGCTCGCGCACCGGTGGGCCGCCACGCATCTCGACGCGCGCCTGCGCGCCTTCGAGTTCCTGCTCAGCGTCTAGGCTGCCCCTTCCTGAGTCGTATGCAATCTCTCCTCCCGGCTGATGGAGTCGTATGCACTGTTGGGCCGCCATCCGCGATAAACTGTAGAGTCAATAACACAGCTACCTGTGGTTATGTTGAGAGGAATGCGCAGGCCCCTCCCAAAGAATGCGAACGACTCGGACGGATGGCCTAGAAGAGCCACTCGATGGCCTCGACGATGCCGTTGTGGTCGTTGTCCGCAACGACCAGGTCACAGACGGCCTGCACGCGCTCGTTCGCGTTGCCCATGGCAACGGCCGTCCCCGCCACCTCGAGTGCGTCGAGGTCGTTGTCATCATCGCCGATGGCCACCACGTCGGCACGGTCGATGCCCAACAGCCCGCACAGACGCATGAGGCCGAGGGCCTTGTCGACGCCGCGGGCGGTGCACTCCACCGAGGTGGTCTCCGCACGCTTGAGCGCAAGGGACGTGTCCGCCGAGAGCTGGGCGAGCGTTCTCTCGCGGGCCGCGGGGCTGGGGTGGTAGATGTCTATCTTGATGACGGCGTTGGGATGGTCGGCGACGTAGGCCGTAAGGTCGTCCGAGCAATCCCACTGCCGGCGGAACATGGGCTTGTAGACGCCCACGGCATAGTCCTCGCAGTGCTCGATGAAGCCCGTCTGCGTGACGGAGCGGGTGGTGGTGCTCAGGTGCACCATGGCACCCTCGCGCCCGCCGGCCCCGATGCAGGCCAAGGCCTCTGCATCGGGGATGGGCGTGCTCGCGAGGGGCCTGCCGGCGCGCAGGTCATATACGAGACCGCCACTACAGAGCGAGCCAAGCGAAGCCCAGGGGAGCCGCCCCGCGAAGTCGTTGAGCTCCGCCGGCCCGCGACCGGTGGAGAGCGCGATGGTGACGCCCGTGGCACAGAGGGCCGCCAGGGCCTCGGACGTCTGGGCCGCTATCTGCTTCGTGCTCGTGAGCAGCGTTCCATCCATGTCGAGCGCGAGGAGCTTGGGCCTGTGTGGCATCGGGGAGTCCTTCCTGTCGGCAGCGGACGGGGCGTCGGGTCCCCTGATTATCCACCTTTCTACCTATGCCAAGACATTTTCAAAGAGGGGAAACAGCGAGAAGAGCTGGGCCTACGACACGAGGGTACCGATGTGGACGTCTGCAGCTCCAAACACGCTGTTCACATAGTCCGTCCAAGTCTTGCTCGCCGCTTGTGTTGCCTGCTGATACTTCTGGACGGCGACCGCGTACGCAGCCTGTGCCGCGGCGTAGGACGCCGAGTCGTTGGTCACCTCATAACCGGCCAGTGCCAGTGCGTAGGGACTGTCGGGATCCCTCCACGTGCCTGCCTCGGCATCCCATTCGTCCCCGGCAAGGTCGATGATGTAGCGGGCATAGTCTACCGACGTCATATCCGGGTTGCCATCACTCGGCTGGTCGGGCGCTGTCGGCACATCACCTATCGGACCGTTGGTCACCTTGTCCTTGAGCTTTAATAGCGTCGCAGCATGAGTGACCTGCTCCTTGGCTTCATCGACCTCTATGCCATAGCGCTGGGCGATGTCATCAAAGTCATCAGTGCCGCTATACTGACGCGCGTAGGCACTCACCTCCTCATCGGAAACCGTGATGCCTTGGTTTTTGGCCTCCTCCAGGAGAGCGTTGGTGCGCACTATGCTGAGCACCGTGTCGGCTGTGGGCATGGTGTAGGTGCCGTCATCGTTCTTTGCCGCCTCAAGGGAGGAGCCATACATGATGACCTCTCGGGCACTGATCACGTGCACCACGCCATTATATGTGTAGCTTGCCACGGGGTAGTCGAGCTGGTCTTCCGTGAGCGTGGTTCCCGTGAGGAGCGTGGGTTGCTGCGAGGCGATCACGGCATCCTCATCGGCGCGGATCTCCTGCTCGGGCCTGAGCGTGATGGCGCCGCTGAGCGAGAGGGCGACCACGATGGCGGCGCAGGCGGCTGCCACGACGACGCCTGTCACGACGGCAGAAAACATGTGACCATGAGGCGTCTGCTGCGGGGGGAGCGGCTCTGCAGGCGTCGTATACGTCGGCGGCACAGGCACACCGGGCATCTGTGGCATGGCAGGCGGCCGGACCGAGGGCTGCCCGGCTGGAGGTGCGACAGGCGACGACGAGGTTCCCGACGCATCCTGGGACACTTGCTGGCCCAGCCGTGTCCCACACGTCGTGCACACGGCCGATTCGTCGGGTTGTTCGGTTCCGCAGGTAGGACAGCGCATGGATATCATCCCTTCAGATGGACGTCTTTGGGGTACTCCATGCCTACGATACCGCCTCATGGGGCGCCGTGCGCAGCTCGTAACACGGACGTCGCCTGGCACGCAATGTGTGCAAGCTGCGGGTTTGCATGCATGCCGCCCATCCCGTGTGACTTCGCATGACAGGCATGGTACTCTATCCAAGTCTGTACCTCCCACTTGGTGGCCCGCCCATGCCAGGCGGCCGTCCCAGTCCGAGGCGAATCATACGAAAGAGAGGATCCACCATGGCAGTCACCAAGGAGCGCAAGGCCGAGCTCATCAAGCAGTACGGCAAGGACGAGAGGGACTCCGGTTCCGCCGCCGTCCAGGTCGCCCTGCTTTCCGAGCGCATCAAGGGCCTCACCGAGCACATGAAGTCCCACAAGAAGGACTACCACACCCGCCGCGGCCTGCTCATGCTCGTCGGCCAGCGCCGTCGCCTGCTCTCCTACATCAAGAGGCAGGACGTCGAGGCCTATCGTTCGCTCATCAAGAGCCTGGGCATCCGCGACAACATCCAGTAGCATCACATATGGCTATGTGAGGGGCGCCTGCGGGCGCTCCTCTTTCATGACGGCCCGCCTGCAATGGGGCAGGCGGAGATAGCAGAGGAAAAGAAATGGCAAAGGTTACGCACGAGTTCGACCTCTATGGCAAGCACTATGCCCTCACCACAGGCGAGCTCGCAAAGCAGGCTACCGGAGAGTGCCTGGTGTCCTGCGGCGACTCTACGGTCAACGTGACCGTGGTGGTCTCCAAGGAGCGCAAGAACTACGACTTCTTCCCGCTCACCGTTGACTTCATCGAGAAGATGTACGCCGTGGGCCGCATCCCCGGCGGCTACCTCAAGCGCGAGGCCCGTCCCTCCGAGAAGGCCACCCTCACGGCCCGCATGATCGATCGCCCCATCCGCCCGTCCTTCCCGGAGGGCTTTCGCAACGAGGTCCAGATCGTGGCCATGCCACTCGTGGCCGATCAGGTGAACTCCGTCGACACCATCTCCATCATGGGCGCCTCCGCGGCGCTCACGGTGGGTGGCGTGCCCTTCGAGGGTCCGCTGGCCGGCGTGCGCATCGGTCGCAACGTCGAGACCGGCGAGTTCGTCGTGAACCCCACCTATGAGGAGCGCGATGCGTCCGACCTCGACCTCGAGCTCGCGGGCTCAGCCACCTTCATCTCCATGCTCGAGGCGGGCGCCCAGGAGATCTCCGAGGAGGACATGCTGGCCGCCATGGCCTTTGGCCAGGAGGCCATCGCGGCCTTCTGCAAGGAGGAGAAGAGGTTCTTTGCCAAGGTAGAGGAGGTGGGCGGCCCCATCGTCCAGCGGCACTACGAGCTTGACCAGCCCGTGCCCGAGGTGCATGAGCGCGTATGGGCGCACTTCGAGGAGATGAGCGCCGCCCTCAAGAACGCAGACAAGCTCTCCCGCATGGGCAGGGTCGAGGACCTGAAGGAGGCCATCCGGGCCGAGTTCTCCGAGGAGGAGCAGGTCGAGTGGGGCCGCGCCATCCCCGTGGAGCTCAAGAGCCTCGAGAAGCACGCCATGCGCACGATGGTCGTGGAGACCGGCGAGCGCGTGGACGGACGCTCCGCCACCGAGGTGCGCCCGCTCATGGTGAAGCCCAACTACCTGCCGCTCGTGCATGGCTCCGGCCTCTTCCAGCGTGGTCAGACCCAGGTGCTCTCCGTGGCCACCCTCGGCATGCTCAACGAGTGGCAGCGTCTTGACACCATCGAGCCGGTCGACGGCAAGCGCTACATCCACCACTACAACTTCCCGCCGTTCTGCACCGGCGAGACGGGTCGCATGGGCAGCCCCAAGCGCCGCGAGATCGGTCACGGCAACCTGGCCGAACGGGCACTGCTGCCCGTGATCCCCTCCGAGGACGAGTTTCCCTACACCATCCGCGTGGTCTCCGAGGTCATGGAGTCCAACGGCTCCTCCTCGATGGCATCCACCTGCGGCTCGACGCTCGCCCTCATGGACGCGGGCGTGCCGCTCAGGCGCCCCGTCTCCGGTGTGGCCATGGGCCTCATCCAAGAGGAGGGCAAGACGGTGGTCCTCACCGACATCCAGGGCCTCGAGGACTTCCTGGGTGACATGGACTTCAAGGTGTGCGGCACCACCAAGGGCATCACGGCCATGCAGATGGACAACAAGGCCACCGGCCTCACGCCCGAGATCCTGAGGCAGGCACTCCAACAGGCGCACGAGGGCCGCATGCTCATCCTCGACGCCATGCTCGACGAGATTCCCGCGCCGCGCACGTCCACCAAGGAGACGGCGCCCTCCATCATCAGCCTCTCCATCCCCACGGACAAGATCCGCGACGTCATCGGCTCCGGCGGCAAGGTCATCCGTGGCATCCAGGACGACACGGGCGCCACGATCGACATCCAGGAGGACGGCACCGTCTTCATCGCCGGCACCGGTGGCGCGGGTACGGAGGCCGCCGAGCGCATCAAGGCCATCGTCAAGGTGCCCGAGATGGGCGAGGAGTACACTGGTCGCGTGGTCAACATCCAGCCCTTCGGTGCCTTCGTCGAGCTACTGCCGGGCAAGGACGGCCTGCTGCACATCTCCCGCGTCGCCAAGGGTCGCGTGGAGAAGGTCGAGAACGTCCTCAACATCGGTGACGAGGTCAAGGTCAAGGTCATCGAGGTGGACGAGAAGGGCAAGGTGAGCCTGGATCGTCTCGACAAGCCCGAGGCTCCCGCCGGTCCCGGCGCGTCCCACGAGCACAACGGTACGCGCCACGCGCGTGGGCATCGTCATCCGGGCGACAGGGGCACGGGCAACGGCTCCGGCCGCCAGCCCCGTCGTCACCACGAGGGATAGGCCTCGGTGTCGCAGCCAGTTCTGCCTCAGTGCAAATACCAGAGGTGAAAAGCAGGGCCGCCCACCATGTGGGTGGTCCTGTGTGTGCACCACATACCGTATGTTGCCGCAGAAGATCTCTTACGTATGAGGCGTGCGTAGGTACTTCACCAGCGCGATGCACCCCAGCATCATCAGTGCCAGCCCCAAAAGCTCCTTCACATAGGCCATTGCTTGGATGAACACCACATAGGGATCAAAGGCCATGATCGCTCCTCGTCTAGTGGACGCCATACATCCGGGACATTACCGTCCGCTCACGCCTGTGCGAGCGCTGTCACCAGCTCCTCGGTCGTCGTGATGGTGGATCCAAAGCACCGCCGGCAGTGCTCGATGCCCGCCTCCTGCGTGCCGCACAGGAAGGTGCGCGTGGCATCCTCCACCACGATGGTCCCATAGCCCAGGAAGTAGGCATCCGCCAGGGTGTGCAGCACACAGATGTTGGTGTCCTCGCCAACGGCTATGAGCGTGTCCACGCCCAGCTCGCGCAGGGTGAGGTCGAGGTCCGTCTGGAAGAACCCCGAGTAGCGGCGCTTGGGGATGATGAAGTCCCTCTCGCCCGACCCCGCCCGCAGTGCCGGGTTGGGGATGGCCAGGCCCTTGATGCCATGGTCTCCCCACAGGTCAAGCTCACGGTCGAGTCCGGGGATGTGCTGATCGCAGCAGAAGATGACGGGCAACCCCATCGCGCGCGCGGCGTCCACGACCCTCACGGATGCCCCCACGAGCCCCTGCTCGGCGGGGTCTTGGGTATAGAGCGTGTCCTCGCCCTTGGTGACCAGGACGTCTATGACGAGGAGAGCGGTCCGTGCCTTGTCCAGCCTCATGGGTGGCCTCCTTGCGCAGGGCATCGGGGTTCGGATGAGACCATCCTACCGCTCGCCGCCTCTGCTGTCACAAGCCGAAAGCAGCTGCTCACAAACGGCGTGTCCGCCGCCCGGGACGTACGTCCATCCGCCGCTTTCCCGTTGTCCCCCTACCCCTCGAGAGCCTATCTTGGGCGCAGGGGAAAATAGAGTGCATGGAGAGGGGATGGCATGTTCGATAGGCTGTTCGAGCCGGTGACCATCAACGGGATGGTGGTGCCCAACCGCGTGGTCTTCGAGCCCATGGGCAACTACTATGCGGAGCTGGACGGCAACGCCAGCGCGCGCGAGGCGGCCTTCTATGCCCGCCGTGGCCAAGGTGGCTGCGGCCTCGTGCTCACGGAGATCTGCTCCGTGATGGATGGGGCGGGGCGTGGTGACGCCCGCAACCTCCTTTTGGACGCGGATGACAAGATCCCCAGCTTCAAGGCCATGGTGGATGTGGTTCACGGAACGGGCGCCAAGTTTGGCCTGGAGATCTACCATCCCGGCTGCCAGGGCACGCCTGCCCTCGCTCCCGACGGTATCCTGGTGAGCCCCTCGGGCCAGGAGTCGAAGCTCACGCATGCGCTCACACGCGCCCTCACGCACGACGAGGTGCTCGAGGTCATCGATGCCTTCATCGCCGCAGGCGTCCGCGCCCAGAAGGCCGGCTTCGATGCCGTGGAGCTGCACTGCGCCCATGGCTACCTGCTCTGCCAGTTCCTCTCGCCCCTACACGAACCACCGCGATGACGAGTTCGGGGGCTCTCCCGAAGGCCGTGCGGAGATCGTGCGGCGCATCATCCGGGGCATCCGCGAGCGGACGAGTCCCGACTTCCCCATACTGGTACGCCTCACGGCTGACGAGTACCTGCGCATGGTGGGCATCGACGACGGCATCACCCTGCCACTCGCCGTGGAGTACTGCAGGCTGTTCGAGGTCTGGGGTGCCGATGCCCTCGACATCTCCGCGGGCAACTACGAGACCATGAATTGGGCGTGGGAGCCCGTCGGCTTTGACGAGGGCTGGAAGTCCGTCAGCGGCAGGACCATCGCGGCCGCGGTCGGCATCCCCGTCATCGCCTGTTCGGTGGTGCGCCATCCCGAGACGGCCATGGACCTCATCGAGGGGGGCGTGGCCCTGGTGGGATCCGCCCGCCAGTTCTTTGCGGACCCCGACTGGTCGAACAAGGTGCGCGCTGGCAGGGCGGACGAGATCCGCCCCTGCATCAGCTGCATGCGCTGCATCGAGAGCCTCATGGCCGCGCACGAGGACCCCTACACGCCCATGGTCTGCTCCGTGAACCCCGAGGCCGGGCGCGAGTGCGACCTTGCCCCCATCGAGCGGGATGGGGACGGCAGTCCCGTGGCGGTGGTGGGCTCCGGCCCCGCAGGGCTCGTCGCGGCGATCGTGCTGGCGCAACGGGGCTACAGGCCGGTCGTCTTCGAGAGGGACTCCCAGGTCGGGGGCCAGCTCGTGCTGGCCGAGCACCCGCCCAAGAAGTGGCGCCTCGGCTGGCTCGTCCGGTACTACCAGTCCCAGCTTGCCAGGTGGGACGTGGAGGTTCGCACCAGCACGGCGTTCGACGAGGCCGCACTCGCAGAGCTGGCGCCCCGGGCCGTCGTGTGGGCGGCAGGCTCCGAGCCCATCAGGCCCGCGTCCATCGAGGGGCTCGATGACCCCCGCGTCCTCACGCCACCGGAGGCCATCATGGCAGACCCCGCCATCTCGGGCGAGCGCGTCTGCGTGGTGGGGTCCGGCATGACGGGCATCGAATGCGCCGAGATGCTCGCTGCCCAGGGCAATCACGTGGAGCTCTACGAGATGCTCGACGAGATCGGCCCGGACCTCTTCTTCCAGAACAGGATCGACATCATGGGGCGGCTGGGCCAGACGGACGCCAGGATGTTCACGGACACCCGGCTGACGTCCGTCTCGGACGGGTCCGCGGCGTTCGAGAGGGCGGACGGGACGACTCTGACGGCCACCTTCGACCACCTGGTGCTCTCGCTGGGCACGGAGCCGATGCCCGTCCCGTCATGGTTGCGCGAGAGCGGCATCGCCATCGCCGAGGCGGGGGATGCCACGGGTGTGGGGAGGATTCAGGAGGCGACGCGCACGGGCTACGATGTGGCGCGGGCGCTCCTGGGGTAGCCTCTCACGCTGGCATGAGACGGGCGAGGGGCCTCGCCGTGTGCGAGGCCCCTCTTGGAGACATTGCATAAGACCATGGCAGAGCTTTGTGACCAGCGGCACCAAGGCTACAATGGACTGGATTAAGGGAACCAGAAACGGCATCGGCACCCTTGAGGGCCGAACAAGTGGATAGCATGGCGGCTTTATCGCACTCAGAAAGGAACCACGGCTCACATGGCAAAAGGCAACACTCCCCTGAGGATCATTCCTCTGGGCGGACTCGACGGCATCGGCAAGAACATGACGGCCTTCGAGTACGGGAACGACATGATCCTCATCGACGCGGGACTCATGTTCCCCGATGATGACCAACCGGGCATCGACCTCGTCCTGCCTGACTACACCTACGTCCTCGAGAACGAGCAGAAGCTGAGGGGCATCCTCATCACCCACGGTCACGAGGACCACATCGGCGCCCTTCCGTACCTGCTCGCGGACCTCACGCGCAAGGTGCCCGTCTACTCCAGCAAGCTCACGCTGGGCTTCATCGAGAACAAGCTCTCCGAGTTCAGGATCAATGCGCCCAGGTTCCGTGAGGTGCAGAACGGCACCCATCTCAATCTGGGCTCCTTCAGCATCGACTTCTTCTCGATGACGCACTCCATCCCGGCGGCGCTTGGCATCTACATGCGCACGCCCGCAGGGTCCGTCATGCATACGGGCGACTTCAAGCTCGACCAGACGCCCATCGATGGCGTGACGCCCAACTATCAGGCCATCTCGCGCTTCTCCACCATGGGCATCGACCTTCTGCTCTCTGACTCCACCAACGCCACGCGTCCGGGCTTCACGCCCTCCGAGGCCGCCGTGGGCCCATCGCTCAGGCACATCATCAAGAACGCCACGGGGCGCGTGTTCGTGGCCTCGTTCTCGAGTCACATCCACCGACTCCAGCAGGTGTGCGATGCCGCCTGCGCGGTGGGTCGCAAGGTGGTCGTCACGGGCCGCTCCATGGTCAACAACACCAAGGTCGCACGCGACCTGGGCTATCTCAAGATCTCCCAGGATGACATCATCGACGCCTTCGACGTGCAGGACATTCCCGACAACAAGATCGTGGTGCTCTGCACGGGCAGCCAGGGTGAGCCCATGAGCGCCCTTGCGCGCATGGCCACCGGCGACCATCGCTCGCTCACCATCACGTCCTCTGACACGGTCATCATCTCCGCCACGCCCGTTCCCGGCAATGAGAAGAGCGTCCAGAACATCATCAACGCCCTTTCCAAGATTGGCTGTACGGTGTTCGACAAGTCGAGCACGCTGGTGCATGTCTCAGGTCATGGCAGCCAGGAGGAGCTCAAGCTCATGCTGGCTATGACGCGCCCACACTACTTCATGCCGGTGCACGGCGAGGCCGTGCACCTGCGTGCCCACGCCACGCTGGGCGAGCAGATGGGCATCCCGCGCGGCCGCATCTTCATCGCGGACAATGGCGATGCGCTCGAGATGCGTGGCGGCACGGTCAAGTGGGGCGATCCGGTGGAGTCCGGCGTCGTGTACGTGGACGGCCTCTCCGTCACCGACGGCGACCCCGTGGTCTTCCGCGACCGTCAGAAGCTAGCGAGCGACGGCATCGTCACCTGCGTTGCCACGGTCTCCAGTCGCGGTGGCAAGGTCGTCGATGTGGAGCTTGCCATGAGGGGCGTCTCGTTTTCCTCGGACGGGCTTGCCGAGGATGCCCAGGATCTCGTGAGGCGCACCGTCTCCCAGAGCTCCCAGAAGGGCGGCGCAAACACAGACACCCTGCGCAAGAACGTGCGCAATTCCCTCACCAACTTCCTGTGGAGCAAGACCCACACCCGTCCCATGGTCATACCGGTCGTCATGGAGGTCTAGCGACGCATGGCCGCACAACGCAGAACAAACGCAGCACAACAGGGAAAGCCAAGGAGGCAGGCTTCGCCGGAGCCCACTCCCATCAGGGGGACGGTGGTGGGCGACCTCGTTGGCGTGGGGCTCATAGTCGCCTCCATAGCCATGATCGTGTCCGTCGTCGCCCCCTCGAGCGCGGTGGTCACACGGGCCATGGGTCAGTTCCTCGAACTCTGCTTTGGCGTGGGGGCCATCCTCTGTCCCATCGCCCTCATCGTCGTTGCGGCGACGTTCTTCGTGGATGATGACGGCCCCATCTCGGGCAGGATCGCCCTTGGGCTCGTGCTTATAGTCCTTGCCATCCTGGGCATCCTTTCCATCAACATGTCCCTTGCCGATGCCCATCCGGATGCGGTGCTGGTGCCGGAGACCGTCGTCGCGCGCGGCGGGTATGTGGGCGGTGCCATCGCATGGGGCCTGCTGGTCTCCGTCGGCCGCATCGTGGGCAACGTCATCCTGGTGGGCGTGGTCGTCGCCGGCATCGTGGTATGTGGCTTCTCCGTCTCCGATATGGTCACGCACCTGCGTGATGCCCTGCGCACCGTGCGCGACGCCCACGAGGACACCCGGGCGCGACGGGAGGGGTTACGCTCGATGACGGCATCCGAGCCCGCTGGTGTCGATGCCGCTGAGGTACCCTTTGAGGGGGATGGGGCCACGGCTCAGAAGACGTCCTTCCTAGGCAACCGCACGACGACCGTGCTGAGGCGCAATCGCGACGCGGCTGCCACGGCGGATGGTATGGACGAGCAGGCCGCGCCCACGCACCTGCTGAAGCGCAGGCGTCATCCCGACCTTGACGTGGACGTCGCGGAGCCGGCAGCGTCCGAGACGGCCCAGGCCCCTGCGACCGAGGCGGAGCCCCATGCCAACGTGCCCGACTTCCTGCAGGACGCAGTGGTCGGCAAGACGAGGCGTCGTCGTGGCACCAAGCGCACGACAGGTCCCAGCACAGGCATGTCCGCAGCCTGCGAGACGAAGGTCGCGCGGGCGCAGACTGTGCCCCGCCCCGGCGACGAGACGGACGGCTATGGGCTCCCGTCCTTCTCCATGCTCTCGTCCAACCCCAACAGCGCGGCAAGTGCCAGCTCGCGCGAGGAGCTTGACACCACCAGGATGCGCCTGCAGGGCACGCTCGAGGAGTTTGGCCTCAGGAGCCGTGTGGTGGACTACGTCTCGGGGCCACTCGTGACCACCTTTCGCATCGAGATGGGGGAGGGGGAGCGGGTCAACAAGATCCGCAACCTCGAGGATGACATCGCGCTCACCCTGGCCGCCGAGAAGGTGCGCATCTTCGCACCCATCCCCGGAACCTCCTACGTGGGCATCGAGATCCCCAACAGGACGCGCCAGAACGTGCACCTAGGCGACGTTCTGCCCTATGCCAAGGGAGGTCCCCTTGAGGTGGCCATCGGCCGTGACTCTGCGGGCAAGCCCGTCATCGCGGACATCTCCAAGATGCCGCACATGCTCGTGGCCGGTACGACCGGATCGGGCAAGTCGGTCATGATCAACTCCATGATCATGTCTCTGCTCATGCGCACCACGCCCAAGCAGGTGCGCCTCATCATGATAGACCCCAAGCGCGTGGAGTTCTCGGCCTATAACGGCCTGCCCCACCTGTATGTGCCTGTGGTCACCGAGCCACGCCAGGCGGCGAGCGCCCTAGCGTGGGCGGTCTCAGAGATGGAACGCCGGCTCAAGGTGTTCGCCAAGGTGGGCGCACGCGAGATCAAGAGCTACAACAGGATGTGCGTCTCGGGCAAGCTCGCCGAGATGGACAACCCACCCGAGCCCATGCCCTTCCTCGTGGTCATCATCGACGAGCTCTCCGACCTCATGATGGTTGCGGGCAAGGACGTGGAGGCCTCTATCGTGCGCATCGCGCAGCTGGCACGCGCCGCCGGCATCCATCTGGTCATCGCCACGCAACGCCCCTCGGCCAACGTGGTCACGGGCCTCATCAAGTCCAACATCGACAGCAGGGTGGCCCTCAAGGTGTCCTCGGGCATCGACTCGCGCGTCATCCTGGACGAGACCGGAGCCGAGCGACTCCTGGGCAACGGTGACATGCTCTTCAAGGACCGCGGACTCTCGCCCAAGCGCGTACTGGGTTGCTACACCTCCGACAGTGAGATCAACAGCGTGGTGGACTTCATCCGCGGTCAGGCGGAGCCGGACTACCATGAGGAGATCCTCACCCAGGTGGTCCCTGGTCAGCCGGGCGCAGGCGACGCCCCTGGCGGCGACTTCGAGGAGACGGACGACCCTCTCGTGTGGGAGGCCGCGCAGATCGTAGTGGAGTCTCAGTTGGGGTCGACTTCGGGACTTCAGCGCAGGCTCAAGGTGGGTTATGCTCGCGCGGGTCGTATCATGGACATGCTCGAGAGCAAGGGCGTCGTCGGGCCACCCGATGGCTCCAAGCCACGTGAGGTGCTCCTCGACAAGGAGGGGCTTGAGGACCTGAGGGCACAAGAGGCAACGTATCAGGAGGTGTAGTCCTGTGGCTCGTCCACGCTTTAGCGAGATGCTCGTCGACCGCCGCCGCAGGCTGGGCCTATCCGTCGTGCAGGCGGCCGAGCAGCTGAAGCTCAAGGAGCAGGTGCTCATCGCCTTTGAGGATGGCGACTTTGGCAACATGCCCAAGAGCGGGTATGCCCAAGGCATGCTTTCCTCGTATGCGCGCTACTTGGGACTCAACCCCCGCGTGATCACCCAGCAGTTCTCGTCCGACCTGCATGCATGGGAACGGGAGGTTGGCCGCAGCAATCGCAGGGACCGTGGCGCTGCCGCAAGTCCCACGGGTTACCAGGGCAGCCGAGGCCTGCTCCCCACGTCGGGCGGCTATGCTGGTGACCTCGATGACTACGCGACCACCTCGCCCGCACGTGTGAAGGGCGAGGAGGGGGGCGTCTACGAGGCGGCGCGCCGCCGCTCCCGCACAGGCGAGCGGCGCTACACGGGACGCGACGTCACGCGCGAGCAAGAGCAGCGCAGGGCTTCCCAGTATGGCCGCACGCGCACGCGCCAGACGCGATCCGAGCGTGCGCGCCGCAACGACGTGCCACTTGCGCCCAGCGCGGGCGGGCGCATCACACGCCGTGAGGTCACCCCAAGCGACTTCGAGGATGACCTGCGCTACGGCACCGCCAGCCCCTACGAGGCGGCATCCACTGCCACGGGTCGGCGTTCCTCGCGCAACATCGTGCGTGTCGATAGGCCCAGGGTGCGACGGCGTGCGGGGGCAAACCGCGGTCGTGCAGGCCAGTCTGACCCGCGCAATCGCAGGGTCCCCTCAGGCATCCTGGGTGGGGAGACCCGCCGTCTCGTGATCCTCACCTTCGTCATCGTGGCCATACTCACGGCCATCATCATATTCTCGGTGAGCTCCTGCGCGAGTGGTGCGCAACGTGACGCGCGCGGAAGCTCGGTCGTAAGCACCACGCAGACAACGGCACAGACGTCATCCAGCCAGAGCACGCAGAGCACCTCGAACCCCTCCGACTCCATGGGCGATGCCACGGACCCAACCGACCAGACCTCCACGGAACCCACGGAGGTCGAGGTCTCCGTTGCCAGCGGCGGCGTCTCGTGGGTGGAGATCAAGTGTGATGGCAAGAGCGTCATGGCACAGCAGGTGACGGGTCCGTGGGATCAGAGCTATACCGTCACGCAGTCCATCACCATCCATGTGAGCAACGTCTCCGTGGTCACGGTCTCCAAGAACGGAGAGACGCAGAGCTTCGAGACAAAGGCCTCCGGGCTGGGCACCATCACCATCCAGGGCACCCCTGCCAGCACAGACGGCTCGGGAAGCGGCACGGGATCCTCCTCGGACTCATCGAAGGGCACCTCGGGAGGCTCTGGTGGCTCCGGCGGATCGAACGGCAGCTCGTCCTCGGGCACAAGCGGCAAGGGGAGCTCCTCGTCCTCATCAACGGGTGGCTCGACCAACGGCAAGGGCACGACCTCCAACTCCGGTTCGCCGGGTGCCACGGGCAAGAAGAGCTAGCCACATCGCACGACCACCTACCAGAAAGGGCGCATCATGGCCAAAGAGTCCAGCTTCGACATCGTCTCCGTCGTGGACCTGCAGGAGGCTGACAATGCCTATCAGCAGGCCGTACGCGAGCTTTCGCAGCGCTACGACCTCAAGCAGACCGGCGCCACCATCAGCTTCTCCAAGCGGGACGCCACCTTCACGATAGGCGCGCCGTCGGAGTTCGTCTGTGGCCAGGTGCGCGACATGCTTGGCTCAAAGCTCGCCAGACGCCAGATAGATCTCTCGGCACTCGACTGGGGCAGGGTCGAGGCTGCGGCCGGCGCCTCGGTACGGCAGTCGGGCACCTTCGTCCAAGGCATCGACAAGGAGACGGCAGGGCGCCTCTCCAAGGATGTGCGCGCCCTCAAGCTCAAGTGCAAGGTAACCATCGAGGGAGACAAGCTCCGGGTGAGCTCCCCCTCGCGCGACATGCTCCAGCAGGTCATCTCCATGCTAAGGAACGCTGACTATGGCCAGCCCCTCCAGTTTGCCAACTACCGATAGCACGTTGGGCACCTGCCTGTTCGTGACGCTTGGCTGTGCCAAGAACGAGGTGGACACCGACCGCATGCGCGCCCTGCTGTTGCAAGGTGGCTTTGGCGAGGTCACAGAGGTCGAGGATGCGGACGTCGTGCTCATCAACACCTGCTCCTTCCTTGCCGCCGCCACCTCGGAGTCCATCGAGGCGACACTCGAGCTCGCGGATGACGTGAAGGACGGCGTGCGCTCGCGGCCCATCATCATGTGTGGCTGCGTGCCCTCGCGCTACGGTGCCGAGCTGCCCGATCAGCTTCCCGAGGTCGCCGCCTTCGTGCGCGCCGACGAGGAGGACGGCATCGTGGGAGTCGTCGATGACGTGCTCGGGATTGACCGCGTCCGCCGGGAGGTGGCGGGAACCAGCATCGGAAGCAGTACGAGCCTGCGCACCGTGGAGGGCACGAGTGCCTACGTCAAGATCTCCGATGGCTGCGACCGCTACTGCACGTTCTGTGCCATTCCCTACATCCGCGGGCACTACCTCTCCCGCCCCGCGCCGGAGATCCTCGCCGAGGTCGCCTCCCTCATGGAGGGTGGCGTGCGCGAGGTGGTCCTCATCGGGCAGGACACGGGCATCTGGGGCAGCGACCTTGACGACGGGACGAACCTTGCGTGGCTGCTGCGCCAGGTGGCCGGGATCGTGCGCCCCCACCAGGGGTGGGTGCGTGTGCTCTACCTCCAGCCCGAGGGCATGACAGACGACCTCATCAGTGTCATTCGGGACACGCCCGAGGTACTCGACTACATCGACATCCCCATTCAGCACTGCTCCGGGCGCATGCTCGCACGCATGGGACGGTCTGGCTCCGAGGACGAGCTGCGTGCGCTCTTTGCCCGCTTGCGCCGCGAGATCGATGGCATGGTGCTGAGGACCACGGGACTCGTGGGCTTTCCCGGCGAGACGGAGGAGGAGTTCGAGGGACTACTCGACTTCGTACGGGAGGAGGAGTTCGACTACACCTCCGTCTTCCCGTACTCCCGCGAGGAAGGCACGCGTGCCGCCCACCTTGACGGCCAGGTGGACGAGGGGGACAAGCTCGATCGCGCACAGCGTCTCCTGGACGTCGCGGAGCAGTTGGGCTTCGCCGCCACCGCCAAGCACGTGGGCGAGGTCACCGATGTCATCATCGATGGCGTCGAGGAGGGCGAGGAGGGGACCGAGCTGATTGGGCACGCCTGGTTCCAGGCACCCGACTGCGACGGCGCCGTACACATCGAGGAGGGCACTGCTACGGTGGGTGACGTGCTCAAGGTGCGGCTGGTCGATTCGTTCTGCTATGAGCTCGTTGGCGAGGTCGTCAAGGGTGGAGGAGGCAGCTGATGGCTCACAGGGGCATATGGACGCTGGCCAATGTCGTGACCTGCGCCCGCGTGGCGCTCGTTCCCGCATGGCTCCTCGTCGCCGAGCTTGCCGTGACGCCGGGGTCGTGCCAGGGCGTCCTCTGGATCGTGACGGCAATCCTCTTCATCCTGCTGTCCCTCACGGACAAGCTCGATGGCTATCTCGCAAGAAGTCGCAACGAGGTCACCGTGTTCGGCAAGTTCCTTGACCCCATCGCGGACAAGCTCGTCGTGGTGGTGGCGCTCGTCTTTCTCCTGCAGGTTGGCTCGGTGCGTGCCGTGGTCATCCTCGTCGTCGTGGCACGCGAGTTCCTGGTGTCGGGGCTGCGTATGGTGGCGGCATCTGCGGGCGAGGTCATCGCCGCCAGCAACCTTGGAAAGTGGAAGACGGCAACCACGATGGCATCCATCGCGGGCCTGCTGCTGGGCAATGCGCTCCGGGCATTCCCCTTCCCACCCGGCCTCCTCTACACGGAGGCATACGGCCGCATCCTGGCGGCCACATGGGCATTGATGGGCGTATCGCAGGTGCTGCTGTGGATTGCCGTCGCCCTCACTGCCTGGTCGGGCGTCGACTACTTCATGAAGGCCTGGCCCTACCTGTCTGCCTCCGAGGAGGACACCGATGGATAGGGGTGATGTCTCATGCACCAACGAGGACGTCCTTGCGCGGGCGCAACGGGTCGTGAGCGCTGCGACACGCGACGGTCGCACGGTGGGTACCGCCGAATCATGTACGGGCGGTCTCGTGTCCGGTGCGCTCACGGCCATTCCGGGCAGCTCGCTCGCCGTACGCGGTGGCATCGTCTCGTATGCCATCTCCGTCAAGCACGAGGTGCTGGGGGTCGAAGGCGCCATCCTCGACGAGCCCTCCATCGGTGCCGTCTCGCGCGAATGCGCCGAGCAGATGGCGGCCGGCGCCCGCAGGGTGCTGAGGGCCGATGTGGCCATCGCGACCACGGGCATTGCCGGACCGGGGGGTGCCGAGCCGGGCAAGCCCGTTGGCACGGTCTGGTTTGGCGTGGCGTCCTCCCGGGGCGAGCGGAGCGAACGCCATGTGTTCTCGGGGGACAGGGGCACGGTGAGGCGCAAGGCCGTGTACGTTGCGCTCGGCCTGCTTTGTGACGAGTTGTTGAAGTCCTAGGCCTGCCGCTTGGCCGCCCCCTCCGTGCGCAGCCGCCGCGCCCCGTCGCTGTGCGCAGGTGCCTGCCGACGCCATTGTCAGGCGCGACGTTGTCATGCAGGCTTCAGCATTTCTTGGCAAGCATGCCGCCAGTGACGGCTGCTACCATTGTGCCGTTCGATTGACACCGAACGACTGTTCGCATATGATGTCTGTGCATCCCAGGACAAGGAGACGGCATGGCACGTAGCAAGGGCACCCCACGTGAGGTTCACGAGAAGACCTATGGCGAAGAGCGCGACAAGATGGTCTCCGTCACCACATCAGAGATTGAGAAGAAGTTCGGCAAGGGGTCCATCATGCGCTTTGGTGACGGTGGTCCGACGATGGAGATAGAGGCCATCCCCACAGGTTCGTTGGCGCTCGACGCCGCACTGGGCATCGGTGGCGTCCCGCGTGGCCGCATCGTCGAGATCTACGGCCCCGAGTCATCGGGCAAGACGACACTCTCCCTGGAGATCCTTGCCGAGGCGCAGGCCATGGGTGGCGTCGTCGCCTTCATCGACGCAGAGCACGCACTCGACCCAGGCTATGCGGCACGCATCGGTGTGGACATCGACGAGGTGCTCATCTCTCAGCCCGATACAGGTGAGCAGGCACTTGAGATTTGCGACATGCTCGTGCGCTCCGGTGCCATAGACGTCGTGGTCATCGACTCCGTGGCCGCCCTCGTTCCCCGTGCGGAGATCGAGGGGGAGATTGGAGACACGACCGTTGGTCTCCAGGCGCGCCTCATGAGTCAGGCCCTCCGCAAGCTGGCGGGGTCACTCTCCAGGTCAAACACCACGTGCATCTTCATCAACCAGCTGCGCGAGAAGATTGGCGTCATGTTCGGCAACCCCGAGACCACGCCCGGTGGGCGCGCGCTCAAGTTCTTCTCATCGGTGCGCATGGACATCCGCCGCACAGACTCCATCAAGAGGAACGGCGAGAACGTCGGCAACCGCGTGAAGGTCAAGGTCGTCAAGAACAAGGTCGCCCCTCCCTTCAAGCAGGCCGAGTTCGACATCATGTATGGCACGGGGATCTCCAAGGAGGGTTCCATTCTCGACATGGCAGTGGACTACGACATCGTCACCAAGTCAGGCTCCTGGTTCACCTATGGAGAGGAGCGCTTGGGTCAGGGGCGCGAGGCCGTCAAGGAGTTTTTGACGACCAACCCCGACCTTCGCGATGAGATCGACCACAAGGTACGCGTCGCCTGCGGTCTCGAATTGGGTGACGAGCGTGTGGGCGAGCCTGTCGCCGATGGCGATGCCACCCCAGAGCCCGAGCGCACGGAGTAGGCGCGCGGCATGGCGCCGTCCGCCCATCAGTCGGGGCTCGCATGGAGCGTCTCGCTCCCCGAACGAGGGGCGGGCACCCCTTCCCTCGGAGGGCAAAAGCCTCGTGCGACCATCGCCGTGACGGCAGCCGACGGCTCCATCGAGGAGCTTGCCGTTCCGTTGTCCGTTGGCAAGGCGGCCAGAGGTCGTCGGCGTTCGGGGGAGTTCGCCCCCACATCGCGCACCGAGCTGGTCTCCATGCTCAGACGGCTCCAGGAGGCCAAGGCACGCGATCGTATCGCGGGCCTCGTAAACAGGCGCGACTACTCAAGCCATGAGCTGAGGGAGAAGCTCTTGGCTGACGGCTATTGGAAGGGCGCCGTCGAGGCGTGCATCGCCCGCGCGATCGAGGCGGGCATCGTCAATGACGCCCGCTACGCCGACGTCTTCATCCGCTCTAAGGCATATGCCGGATGGGGGCGCTCCCGCATCGAGCGCGCCTTGGCACAGAAGGGCATCGAGCCTGCCGATGTTCCCGGCTGGCCCGATGCCTACCTTCCCGATGAGGGGGAGGCCGAGCGCGCCTATGAGGTGGCGGCGCACCGCCGCTTTACGGGCGGGGATCCCTATGCCAAGGTCGTGCGCTTCCTGGGCGCACGCGGCTTCTCGCTCGACGTCGCCCATGCCGTTGCCTCCCGGCTCAGAGACGAGGGTGCCCTCTGACCCATTGCCGGCCCCTGCGGCGCACCGTCTGCCGCAGCGATTTGACAGCAGTCCAGCCAGCACATACGATGGCTATGTTCTCCGAGTCGTCTCACGCATGCGCGCCATGCGTTTGTCTATTCTGTCAGCATTGCGTCCAGCTCTTCATACGCAGGTACTTGCAGCAGGCTGCGTCTCGGATGACGGGTTCCGCCTCTCATGGGACGGTCTCCTGAACACATGGACAAAGCATCTGAGGAGTAAGCATGCCAATCTACATCATCATCGGGGTCGTGGGACTCCTGGTAGGCGCGCTCATCGCCTACCTCGTTGTCTCCAACGGCAACAACTCAAAGGTTCAGCAGGCAAACCGGGCATTGGACGATGCGCAGGGCGAGGCGAAGCGCATTGCGGCGGACGCCGCGCACGATGCGGAGAACGCCAAGAAGACCGCCCTCGTGGAGGCCCGCGAGGAGATCCTTCAGCTCAAGCAGCGCTCCGAAGCGGACGAGAAGCGTCGCAAGCAGGAGCTTCAGGACCTCGAGAGGCGCGTCATGCAGCGCGAGGAGTCACTCGACCGTCGCAATGACGCGCTGGATCGCAAGGAGCACCAGCTTTCCAGCATGCAGGGCCAGATAGACAGGCGCAAGGGCGAGATCGATGGCCTCTATGCCAGGCAGACCTCCGAGCTCGAGCGCATTGCAGCGCTCACCAAGGAGGAGGCGCACCGGGAGTTCATCGAGCGTGTGCGCGCCGACTCCGTGCGCGAGGAGGCACAGATCCTGCGAGAGAGCGAGCAGCGCGTGCGTGCCCAGGCTGATAAGACGGCGCGCGAGATCGTATCCACGGCTATCCAGCGCTGTGCCTCCGACCAGGCGGGCGAGATCACGGTGACCTCCGTGCACATCCCATCCGATGACCTCAAGGGTCGCATCATCGGTCGCGAGGGCCGCAACATCCGCACGTTCGAGCAGGTGTCCGGTGTCTCGCTCGTCATCGACGACACGCCCGAGACCGTCGTGCTCTCCAGCTTCGACCCCGTTCGCCGCGAGACCGCACGCGTGGCCCTCGAGAACCTCATCGCAGACGGACGCATCCATCCCGCGCGCATCGAGGAGCTGTACAAGAAGGCGGAGACCCTCGTGGGCGAGCGCATCCAGGAGGCTGGCGAGCAGGCCACCTATGAATGCGGCATTCACGACCTGCACCCCGAGGTCGTCAAGACCTTGGGTCGCCTTCGCTACCGCACGTCCTTCGGCCAGAACGTGCTCAATCACTCCATCCAGGTGGCACAGCTCTGCGCCATGATGGCCGCCGAACTCGGGCTTCCCGAGGCGCCTGCCAAGCGTGCCGGCCTCCTGCATGACATCGGCAAGGCCATCGACAGTGACGTGGAGGGGCCACATGCCGTCATCGGCGCCGACCTCTGTCGTCGGTATGGCGAGAAGCCCGAGATCGTCCATGCCATCGAGGCGCACCATGCGGACGTCGAGCCCAACACGGTGCTCGACGTCCTCGTGCAGGCCGCCGACGCCATCTCTGCCGCACGTCCCGGTGCGCGCCGTGAGAGCGCCGAGACCTACATCAAGCGCCTCGAGAAGCTCGAGGAGATCTCGAACGCCCATGAGGGCGTCGAGCGCACCTATGCCATGCAGGCCGGTCGCGAGCTGCATGTGATGGTTCAGCCCGAGAGGATCTCCGATGCCCAGGCAACCGTGCTCGCGCACGACATCGCCAGGCAGATCGAGGACGAGATGCAGTATCCCGGCCAGGTGCGCGTCGTGGTCATCCGCGAGTCCCGCGCCGTCGACATCGCCAAGTAGCCTCCGATGTCTGGGGCGGGCTCACTCGAGGGGTTCATCTCCGCCATGGGCGGGGAACGTGCGCTCAGGGTGGACGAGAACCTGGGGGATGGCTACGTGCGCCTGAAGGTCTCCGAGGCCGAGCGACGCCAGGCCCAGCAGGACATCCGCCACCTGGAGGACATCGTCATCGAGATGCTGCGAAACTCCCGTGACGCGGGGGCTCGCAGCATCTTCGTGTCTTCCTCGCGTGAGGGGGGCATCCGCACCCTCACGGTGATCGATGATGGCGCTGGCATCCCGTCGGCCCTCCAGGACCGCATCTTCGATGCGCGTGTGACCTCCAAGCTCGACGCCCTGCGCACGGACCGGTGGGGCGTCCATGGGCGTGGCATGGCCCTCTACTCCGTTCGCGAGAACGTGCTCTCGGCACGCGTGGTGTGCTCGGCCCCTGGCCAGGGATCCTCCATCCAGGTGCTCAGCGACACGAGCGCCCTTTCCGAGCGTGCCGACCAGTCCAGCTGGCCCATCATCGAGCGTGATGACGAGGGCGTCCCACATGTCGTGAACGGCCCCCATAACGTCATCCGGACCTGTGTGGAGTTTGCCCTCGAGGAGCGGGGGGAGTGCCATGTGTACCTGGGCTCCCCGGCAGAGATCGTGGCGACCCTGGTCAAGGTGTCCCAGGGACGCATCGATCCCACGAGCCTGCTCTTCGTGGATGACTTCGGCACCCTGGGCTGCGTGGAGCGCTTCGCCCTCGCCTCGGACGCGTACGACCTGCTATCCATTGCCGCGTCCATCGGCCTGGAGGTGAGCGAGCGCACGGCCCATCGCATACTCTCGGGCCAGATACGGCCCCTGCGCGACGTCCTTGCCTGCCGCACGCACGAACCCTCTGGCCGAGGACACGCACGCTCGTCGGTCAACCTCGCGCGTGACCAGCGCCACCTGCATGTCTCCAAGGATGACCTGGGCGAGTTCTCCCGCGCGATGGAGCGGGACTTTGCAAGGCTGGCGGAGCGCTACTATCTCAGCTTGGAACGTGAGCCACAGGTGAGTGTGCGTTCGGACAAGATTACGGTCACGTTCTCCGTCATTCAAGATGATTGACTTTCCCATATGCTGTACCATACAGAAAATGCTCGTCATGGGCCACAAACGAAGTACCGCGCATGCAGACATGCGTATGCGGCAAATGGGAGTCACACATGGATTTTCTCAAGGTGTCGAGCAAGTCATCGCCTGCGTCGGTCGCAGGTGCCATTGCCGGCATGGTCAAGGACGGCGTGCCCGTCAATATCCAATCCGTCGGAGCGGGTGCCGTCAACCAGGCAGTCAAGGCGATTGCCATCGCGCGCGGCTTTCTCATCCCGACGGGGGTGGACATCTCCTGCGCGCCCACCTTCTCTGACATCGAGATCAATGGCCAGACGCGGACGGCCATACGCATCGCCATCTACGTGCATCGCATTACGCCTCAGGCCGCCATGGTCGAGCCGACGGATCCCACGAGTGTGGTCGCCTAGTGCCTGCGTATGACGTCCTGGCAGGGAGGACCTACTTCGTGAGGACCTTCGGCTGCCAGATGAACCTCCATGACTCAGAACGCGTGAGCGGCCTGTTGGACTCCTATGGCTGCAACCTGGTCGACGAGCCGACCGAGGCTGACATCGTGGTCTTTATGACCTGCTCCGTGCGCAGGAAGGCGGACACGCACCTCTACGGGGAGGCGACGAACCTTGCACGGCTGCCCCAGGCACCGGGAGGGCGACGCGTGGTGGCCGTAGGCGGCTGTGTGGCGCAGCGCGAGGGGGAGCGGCTGTGCGACCTCATCCCCAACGTCGACGTGGTCTTCGGCACCAGTGCGCTCTCGTCCCTGCCCCATCTTTTGGCCGCGGCCTTCGATGAGGGGGTCGGTCATGTGCAGGTCGACACGCAGGAGGAGGGGAGAGGCTTCTCCACGGAGCTTCCGTCCCGCCGCGAGCACGAGTGGCATGCCTGGGTGCCCATCATGACAGGGTGCAATAACTTCTGCACGTACTGCATCGTGCCCCATGTGCGCGGGCGCGAGCGCAGCCGCAGGCTGGAGCGTGTGGTGAGCGAGGTGTCCGCCCTTGTGGGGGATGGCGTGCGCGAGGTCACGCTACTGGGCCAGAACGTCAACTCCTACGGTCGCGACCTGTATGGAAGCCCCCGCTTTGCGGAGCTGCTTCGCGAGGTGGGTGCGACGGGCGTCGAGCGTATGCGCTTCACGTCCTCCAATCCCAAGGACCTCTCGGACGAGACGATTGCGGCCATGGCGGACGTGGGGGCGGTCATGCCTCACCTGCACCTTGCCGTGCAGAGCGGCTCCACACGGGTGCTGCGCGCCATGAGGCGCACCTATACGCGTGAGCAGTACCTCAGGCGCGTGGCGGCACTGCACGCCGCCATCCCAGACATCGCCCTCTCGACGGACATCATCGTGGGCTTTCCCGGCGAGACCGAGGAGGACTTCGAACAGACGCTCTCCCTCGTACGGGAGGTGGGCTTTAGCTCGGCCTATACCTTTATCTACTCACGGCGCCCTGGCACACCCGCGGCGCGGATGCGGGATGACACCCCTCGTGAGGTCATTCAGGGACGATTCGGCCGTCTGGCACGGGTGGTCGAGGATTGCGCCCTCGCCGCCAGCCAGAAGGAGCTCGGTGCCACCATCGAGGTGCTGGCTGAGGGCAGCTCCAAGCGCAACGACCACATGATGGTGGGCCATGGCCCCAAGAGCCAGACGGTTCTCTTCGCCCTGCCCGAGGGACATGCGTGCGACGAGTACGTGGGCAAGCTCTGTGACGTGCGGGTGGATGACGCCCGCCCCTGGTTCCTGCGTGGAACGCTCGTGGGGAGTCCACGGTGACATCCCCCGGCCCCATCGTGGCCATCGTTGGCCCGACCGCGTCAGGCAAGAGCTCGCTCGCCGATGCGCTTGCCATGAGGTTGGGGGGCGCCGTCATCTCCGTGGACGCCATGCAGGTGTATCGCGGCATGGACATCGGCACGGCCAAGACGCCTCCTGCCGGGCGCGAGGCTCCGCTCCTCATGGTGGACGTGGCGGACGTGCGCGAGGACTACTCCGTCAAACGCTTCCAGTCCGAGGCGCGCGCATGCGTCGACGTGCTGCTGTCCCAAGGGCAGGTTCCCATCCTCTGCGGCGGTACGGGCCTCTACCTCGACGCCGTGATAGACGAGGTGTCGTTTCCCCAGGGCAGGCGTGGCAGTGGGACGCGCTTGAGGTGGGAGCGGATGGCCGAGGCGGAGGGTGCCGAGGCGCTTCATCGGGAGCTTGCCATGCGCGACCCCAAGAGCGCCGAGCTCGTTCACCCCCATAACATGCGGCGCGTGGTGCGTGCCCTCGAGATGCTCGACGAGGGTGTGAGCTATGCGCGCCAGCACGAGGGTCTCAGGCAGCGCACCCCCCATTACCTGACGCAGCTGTATGCCATGATGCTGCCACGTGCCGTGCTGTACGAGCGCATCGATGCGCGAGTCGATCGGATGTTCTCCCAGGGACTCGTCCAGGAGGTCGAGAGCCTCAGGGCGCAGGGGCTCACCGAGGGCATGACGGCTGGGCAGGCCATTGGATACAAGGAGGTGCTCGCCGCCCTGAGGGGCGATTGCTCCCTGGATGAGGCTCGCGAGCTCATCAAGCGAAGGACGCGCCACTACGCCAAGCGTCAGCTCTCTTGGCTCAGGCGCGACGGGAGGGCGCGTCCCCTCGATGCGACGTTGCCCCCTGACGAGCTGGTGGGACAGGTACTGTCTGGGATCCAGACATCCCGGGACGCCTGCCGCAGGAGGAGCTGACCAAACTGTGGAAGGGTGACGCATGGCTCGATTCAAACCTCGGTCCACGGCACCGGTACCGGAGCGCGCACTCCTGGTGGGCGTCGACCTTGGCACCGCAGCGTGGCCCCTCAGGGACTCGATGGCGGAACTCGGCCGCCTGGCGGTAACGGACGGGGCCGTCGTGGTGGGACAACTCACACAAAGGCTTCGGAAGCCCGTGTCGCGCACCTTCATCGGCAGCGGCAAGACCGAGGAGCTCGTGCGCATGGTACGAGCCCTTGACGTTGACGTAGTGATATTCGACGATGAGCTGACTCCCTCCCAGCAGACGAGCCTCGAGCGAATCGTGGGAGACTCCGTCAAGGTCATCGATCGCACGGCGCTCATCCTGGACATCTTTGGCAAGCACGCCACCACGCATGAGGGGCGCCTGCAGGTGCAGCTGGCACAGCTGCAGTATGTGCTCCCGCGTCTGAGGGGCATGTGGAGTCACCTGGTGGGAGAGCAGGCACGCGGCGGCATCGGCAGCCGTTTCGGCCAGGGCGAAAGCCAGCTGGAGATCGATCGTCGTCTGGTACGCGACCGCATCTCGCACCTTTGCCGCGAGCTCAAGGAGCTGGACAAGCGACGACGCATGCAGAGCAGGGCGCGCTGGGACTCGGGAATCTACCGGGTGGCCCTGGTCGGCTACACCAATGCCGGGAAGTCCACGTTGCTCAACCGTCTGACAGGTGCGGACGTCTATGCCAGAGACGAGCTCTTCGCCACCCTCGACCCCACCACACGCTCGCTCGACCTAAAGGCCGGTCGACGCATCACCCTGACGGACACGGTGGGGTTCATCCAAAAGCTCCCGACGAACCTCGTGGAGTCGTTCAAGTCCACGCTGGCAGAGGCTCGGGCCGCCGAACTCGTGCTGAAGGTTGCCGACGCGAGTGATCCCAACTGCGAGCGACAGATCGATGCCGTCGACGCCATTCTCGCTGACATAGGTGCGGCGGACATCGCCTCGGTGGTCGTGTACAACAAGTGCGACCAGCTCGACCGCGAGGTGGTACATGGCATGGAGGCACTGCACCCAGATGCGGAGTTCGTCTCGGCGCTTACGGGGACGGGGACGGATGGCCTGCTGTATCGCATCGCACGCGAGGCCGCGCGCGGCGACGTTACCATCACAAGCCTCATCCCCCACGACAAGGGACTGCTCGTGAAGCTGGTTCATGAGCGCGGCCAGATCGTGCGCGAGCGTTACGAGCAGGGCGGCCTGCTTGTGACGGCCCGTGTCCCTAGGCGTATGGCGGACACGCTCGAACCCTATGGCGTGAGTGACGCAGGGGAGGCGCAAGGGCGAGTGGGGGCCTAGAGGAACAGGCTCAGCAGGAGCAGCATGGGTTGGTGCAGCACATAGATGGGCAGGGCATGCCTACCTACGAACTCAAGCGGCCTCAGGCCCACCGAGTGCAGGAACGCTGGGAAGCCATGGGCGCCGAGCGAGGCCCCGATGCCTGCGCCAGCGAGAAAGAGCAGCGAGTAGGGGAGTAGGGGGTAATAGTCCCCCGAGGCGAAGTGCGGCCCCGGAAAGCCCAGGGGAGCGAGGTAGGGTGTGGCATAGAGCTGCCGGGGCAGCTGCAGAACGAATTGTCCCACACCCACCAGCCCCTGGGGAACGCGCAGACAGGCGAGGAAGAGTGCCATGAGAGGGATCGAGCACAGCCAGGAACGGCGGCCCCTGAGGAGCCCTGCCGACCTGAGCAGTGCCGCAACGAGCGTGGACGCGCCCATGCAGAAGATGATGCCAAAGCTGATGGGCGTGTCCACGGCAGCGATGGTGGTGACCCCATAGATGAGCGCGGCAACCACCAGATATTTGCCGGCACGCCTGTAGTTGTCCCGCGAGAGGGCGCACATCATGCCGGCAATGAAGAGAAACGTCCAGCCGATTGACGCACGCCACACGTCCTCGAAGGGCGAATGGAACAGGGGGAGCGTGCGCCCCCTCAGCGTCACGAGATCGTACGAGAGGTGAAAGAGCACCATCGACACGACGGAGCACCCCCTCACGGTGTCGATGAGGCGCAGCCGCGACGAGCGCCTCGGCTGCGGGGCCATCCGCAGCCTAGGCAATGGTCCTCATGAGTGCGACGACCTTACCCAGGATGATGGGATTCCGTACGTAGATGGGATCCATCGTGTCATTCTCCGGCTGGAGGCGGATGCGACCCTCCTCCCGGTAGAAGGTCTTGACCGTGGCGGAATCGTCTATGAGGGCCACGACGATCTCGCCATCCTGGGCATCATGCTGCTCGCGTACGGCAATGATGTCACCGTCGAGAATCCCCTTGTTGACCATCGATGTGCCATGGACCTTCAGCAGGAAGGAGCTGCCGCTGCCGACGACACTGGCGGGGAGCGTGAGCTGATCCTCCACATTCTGCTCGGCAAGAATGGGGGTGCCTGCGGCGACGCGGCCGATAAGGGGAAGGGAGATGGTTCCCTCGCTCACATGCTCCTCCACCGACGCAAGCGCTTGTCCGCCGGGCAGGTCGTCCTCAACCACCTCAATGGTGCGCGGCTTCTTGGAGTCGCGCTTGATGAGGCCACGCTCCTGAAGGACCTTCAGGTGCATATGAACCGTCGAGGGCGAGGCCAGCCCCACGGCCGTGCCAATCTCCCTCACCGAGGGCGGATAGCCATGTTCGGTGGTGTAGGAGCAGATGAAGTCGTAGATGGACTGCTGTCTCTTGCTGAGCCTGTCCTTGGCCATTGGTCCCCCTCGTCCCCGTGACTAGGTAGCGTAGCAAAAATACAAACACATGTTCTCTCTTTGCTTGACAGTGAGCGTCATTGTCCCTATAGTAGCACATATGTTCGCAGTACACGTGTTCTTTTGGCAATTGCTGTCGCGTGGTCTTGGTATACCAGTCTCGTACACACGCCGGGAGGGGAGTAAGCCATGCAGTCCTACAGACGCATCCAGAACGGTGTCGCAGCATTTCCCATCGCTGGCACGGCAGCGCTCAGACCTCGGCAGCACCGTGGTCTCGTGATGCTCGAGGGCGGTGCCACGGCACAGCGCCACCTCGCCGATGTGCGTGTCAGGCGCGAGGGGCGCCTTCGGCCGCACACGCTTGTCCTTGGGGCCCTTCTCGTCTGCGTCCTTTCCGTAGGCGCACTGATCCTTTCGGGCATCACATCTGCAGCCGCCGCACAACAGGCGCTGGATCGGGCAGACACCGTAACGATAGCGGTGCGGCAGGGAGACTCCCTGTGGAGCATCGCTCATGAGCATGGCATTGCCGGAGTCGATGACGGACGTATCGTCTCTTGGATCGAACAGCACAATGGGGTCTCTGCTGACGGGCTTGTGCCCGGCCAGAAGCTCGTCATCCCCACCTCCACAGCATGATCACAGTCACGGCCCTATCGCATAGAGGATTGCGGTTTGGTCACGTAGAAGGCTGAGCCGCGTGATCCTGTGGTATCCTCCATTTGTACATATATGAGGAGGAGTATGCGCTGTCCCAAGTGTGGTTGCGAGGAGTCGAAGGTCGTCGACTCTCGCCCGTCCGAGAACAATGACGCCATTCGCCGCCGCCGAGAGTGCATCAGGTGTGGTACGCGCTTTACCACCTACGAGCGTCGCGAAGAGATGCCCATCATGGTCGTCAAGAAGGATGGCCACAAGGAGGCCTTCGATCGCACAAAGATCATGCGGGGGCTCATGGTGGCCACCATCAAGCGCAACGTTCCGCTGGAGCGGCTCGATGGTCTCATTGACAGCATCCTCAGTGAGCTCAGGGACTCCGGCACGGTCGAGGTGAACTCCCAGGAGCTGGGCAAGATGGTCCTCCAGCGCCTCGTTGATATAGACAAAGTTGCCTATGTGCGCTTTGCCTCGGTTTATCGCGACTTCAAGGACATTGACGAGTTCGAAGAAGAGCTACGGAGCCTCATCAATGGGTAATGACAGGATCTCTCTACCTATCAAGCGCCTCGACCCGTCGATCGAGCTGCCCTCCTATGCCCATGCGGGCGATGCCGGCCTCGACCTGAGGGCAAACGAGGACGTTGTCCTCAGGCCCCTCGAGCGGCGCCTCGTCCCCACGGGGCTTGCCATAGCCGTCCCCGAGGGATATGCCGGCTTTGTGCAGCCGAGAAGTGGCCTCGCCTTCAAGGAGGGCCTTTCTATGGCCAACACCCCCGGCCTCATCGACGCGCACTACCGCGGGGAGCTCAAGGTGTGCGTCGTCAATCTCGACGCCACGCACGACATCACTATCACCAGGGGCGAGCGCATCGCCCAGCTGGTCATCCAGAAGGTGCCCGAGGTGTGTCTCAGGGAGGTCGGCGAGTTGGATGAGACGGACAGGGGCACGGGCGGCTTTGGTTCCAGTGGCGTCTAGCTTCAAGACGCCAGGTGCTTGAGGCATCGGGGATGCCTCCTTTTTTTCGTTCGCGTGCCCATGACGGCAGGTACAGAAGGGGAGTTTCATGGATTCGTTCTTTAAGGTCAGCCAACGGGGGTCTTCTACCGGCCAAGAGGTACGGGCCGGCCTCACGACCTTCCTGGCAATGTCGTACATCATCGCGCTGAACCCCCTCATTCTCTCGAATGCGGGCGTTCCCATCTCTGCAACCATCACCAGCACCTGCTTTGGTGCCGGCATCATGACCATCCTCATGGGCATCTTTGCCAACCGCCCGCTCGCGCTTGCCTCTGGCCTGGGCATTAACTCCATGATCGCCGTTGCCACGACGACGCTCTGCAACGGTGACTGGCATGCCGCCATGGGCGTCATCTTCGTCGAGGGCGTCGTCATCCTGGTCCTGGTGCTCTGTGGTCTCAGGCAAGCCATCATGGATGCCATTCCCATCTCGCTGCGCCATGGCATCTCGGTGGGCCTCGGCCTCTTCATAGCCATGATCGGCCTGGCCAATGCCGGCATCATCACGGGGGACGGCAGCACCATCCTCGCCCTGGGCAAGGTCACGAGCCCCGCCTTCATCCTAGGTGTCATCTCCATCGTCGCCACCATCGTCTTCGTGGCGCTCAGGTTGCGTGGCGCGCTGCTGCTGGGCATCATCGTCGCCGTCATCTGCGGCATCCCCCTGGGGCTCACCCAGGCTCCCCAGGGCATGCTCTCGTTGCCGGACTTCTCGAGCTTTGGGGCCCCGTTTCAGGCGGATGCGAACGGTACCATCGGCCTCCTCAAGGTCATGACCACCCCTACGCTGCTCGTGCTCGCATTCTCACTCATGATGTCCGACTTCTTTGACACCATGGGCACGGCGATGGCCGTGGCCAAGCAGGGCGACTTCCTCGAGGAGGATGGCAGCGTCAAGGACATGTGCACGATCCTGATCGTTGACTCCTGCGCCGCATGGGTCGGTGGCCTGCTCGGCGCCTCCTCCGTCACGACGTTCGTGGAGTCCGCGTCCGGCGCGGCCGACGGCGGCCGCACGGGCCTCTCGTCCGTGTTCGCAGGTGTCCTGTTCCTCATCGCCGCGTTCTTCGCACCTGTCATTGCCGTCATCCCCGGTGCAGCCACCTGTGGGGCCCTTGTCTACGTTGGCTACCTCATGCTCTCCGAAGCCCTGGAGATCCAGTGGAACGATCTGCTCGAGGGCCTGCCATCCTTCCTGATCATCGCGGGCATTCCGATGACGTACTCCATCTCCTCGGGCATTGGCCTGGGCTTCATCGCCTACGTGGTCGTCGCCGTGGCGACGGGCCAGGTGCGCAAGGTCAAGCCGCTCATGTGGGTCGCCGCGCTCGCGTTCCTCATCTACTTCCTCGTGTCGTAGCGGGACGTAGCCAGGAGCCATACAAGAGGGGAGGGGGCAGACGCCCCCTCTTCGTCTGCACACAGGTCCGGGGCGACTGAAAGGCACATACCCTAATGGGTAGCATTCCAGTGACAATTCATGCCATGAACGCTCTCTCTAGAAAGGTCGTTGTGAGATGTCCGAACAGCAGAAGGACCTGGTCATCATCGGTGGTGGCCCCGCGGGGCTGTCCGCCGCCATCTATGGGGCCCGTGCGCTTCTCGATGCCGTCACGCTCGAACAGGAGGCGGTCGGCGGCCAGATCATCCTTACGAGCGAGGTGGATAACTATCCCGGCGTGCCGCACACGGATGGCTTCTCGCTGACGGATGCCATGCAGAAGCAGGCCATCGACCTGGGCGCCTCCATCAAGATGGGACAGGTGGCCTCCCTTGCGCGCAAGGAGGATGGTTCGGGGTTCGTCGTGGAGACAGCGGAGGGCACCTATGACACCAAGACGGTCATCATCTCCGGTGGCGCCACGCCACGCCATGTTGGCTTCGAGGGCGAGGAAGCCTTCGGGGGCCACGGCGTCTCATACTGCGCCACCTGTGACGGCATGTTCTATAGGGGCAAACAGGTGTTCGTCATTGGTGGTGGCAACTCTGCCGCCGAGGAGGCGCTGTTCCTCACGAAGTTTGCCGACAAGGTGACCATGGTCGTCCGCAAGGACCATCTGCGAGCCCAGGCCTCCGTGGGCAGACAGATCGAGGAGAACCCCAAGGCCAGCATCCGCTACAACACAAGCGTCACGAAGGTCGCTGGCGATGTCCTGCCGAGGGACATCACGTTCCGCGACACCGTGACCGGCGAGGAGTCCATGGAGACCTATGACGAGGGCTCGTTTGGCGTGTTCGTGTTCGTGGGCAGGGTTCCCGCAACGGGGCTTGTGAGGGGCCTCGTGAAGCTGGATGACCACGGCTATGTCATCACCAACGACCGCATGGAGACCTCCGTGCCGGGACTCTTTGCGGCAGGCGACATTCGGCAGAAGTCACTGCGCCAGATCGTAACCGCAACGGCTGACGGCGCCGTCGCGGCCACGAGCGTCGCCTCGTACCTTGGGCAGCCCATCGAGGGATAGATCCGAAGGGTGGAGATGAATCGTGCGAGGTCTCTCGGTCGATCTGTCCCGCGTGCTGGCTCATGTCCGCACGCGGGACCTTTTCAGTGGCAGAGGCAGGCACGACCAGCGCCGTGTCTGGGACGCTCCAAGGCACACCAATGACCCCATATCGATCTCATATAAACCATGATAATATATCTTATGTAAAGTAATAAATGAGACGCCCCATCTGCCGTACCCTACCGTCTCGGTGTGTGCTCGGTCGCCAACGAGCTTCGGCAGAGGCGCCAGACATGGTCCTGTATGCTGTCCTCGGCGCGCATGTCCATGATGACGAGCAGGTCATCCAGCGCCTGCAGGCGCGTGTCGCCATTGGGTACGATCTCCGTCCCGGCACGGTACACCGTCACGATCATCGAGCCCCTCGGCCAGTCGATGTCCCTGAGGCACCGGCCCTCGAGCAGGCTGCCGGCACCCACGGTGTAGTCGTGCAGCACCTTCTCCTTCTTATGGCGCACGCGTGGGGTCTTCGCGGTGACGTCCAACAGATTGCCCAGGAGCCTCTCGTAGAACGGATCCGTCCTGGTGATGTTGGCGACGACATACGCCACGATCGATACGATGGAAGCTGCGAGCAGCGAGTCCATGCTACCCGTGAGCTCGAACGCTAGGACGACGCCCGTGACCGGGGCGCGCACCACCGACGAGAACAGTCCTGCTATGCCCAACACCATGAAGTTGACGATGTACATCGCATTCATGGAACATGTGTTCGTAAGAACGTTACCATAGACCGCTCCCGCGAGCATGCCCATGACGCATAGGGGGAAGAGCGTGCCGCCCGGGGCGCCTGACGCAAAGCACATTGAGGTGAGGGCGTACTTCCCCACTAAGAGGAGCACGAGCGTCAGGAAGGGCACCATGGTGGGGTATTTGAGCAGTTCGACAATGGCATCCCCGCCGTCAAGGAGCAGGGGCGCCGCGAACGCGGCGACGAGCGTGAGCGCGAAGGGCAAGGCGAGCCTTCCCCCATAGGGAACCCTGGCAAGCACCGTGCCATAGAGGCCCTCGTTGAGCAGGAACATCCCCCTGTTGTGAAGGGCGCCCAGAAGCCCCATGACCAGGCCCATGAGCAGGACGAGCACATAGTAGACGTGCGGGAGGTCCTGGACGAACGCGAGCCGGAGCACGGGCCGCACCCCCAGCACCTGGGACACCAGGAAGTCGGCGGACACGGCCGATGCCATGGCGGAGATGATGAGCGAGGGCGTGAACTCCTTGTGTATCTCCTCGATGGCGAAGAGCGTGCCGGTGAGCGGCGCATTGAAGGCGGCACTCATGCCTGCGGCAGCCCCGCAGGTCACGAGCAGGCGCTCCTCCCCCCTTCCGCGGCGCAGCAGCCTTGAGATGGCCTTGCCACCCATGCCGCCCAGCTGAATGGAGGGACCCTCGCGTCCCAGGGAGAGTCCGGAGAGCGCCAGGAGCGTCCCCTCCGTGAACTTTGCCGCCAGCACACGATGCCAGGGCATGTCAAGCTTGCCCATGACCTCGGCATCCACCTGGGGGATGCCGGATCCCTGCGTATAGGGCTCCCAGCTGACAAGCTTGGCCACAACCAGACAGCACGCGGCCATGAGGGCGATGAGCCCTGCGAGGGCCATGGGGTGTGCCTGTGCGAACGGGATGATGAACCTGAGCGTGCGCTCGGCCAGCGTCAGGCACAGACGGTAGAGCGTGACGATGCCGCCGGCGGCAAGCCCCACGAGGACGCCCTCCCATACCATGTCGAGCTGGAAGCGACGCGAGTTCCGCCTGCTTACCTGGGCGCGAGCGTCCGTCTTTATCGCCTGCGTGGTGCCCATCCCCCATCGCGCTTGCCCCTGCCTACCCCACCTGCCACAAGAGGGGGACGAACCCCGTTCGTCCCCCTCGTATCATAGCGATTCATGCCGCGCGGCCAAAGCCCGCTTAATACGTGCCGCCTCCGATGAAGGCGTACACCGTGGTGATGCAGACGGCACGACCGGGGCTGGGAGCATGGATCATCTTGTTGTTACCAATGTAGATGCCCACGTGTCCCGTGCTCGGGAAGACGAGGTCGCCCACCTGGAGCTGGCTCTTGTCCGTCTTCCAGTCACCCGAGGCCTTGAGGCTGGCAATCATCTGATAGGTGGTGCGCCCGCGCTTGCCGCCATAGCACACGTTGACGAGACCGGAACAGTCCACGCCACTCGCGCTCGTTCCACCCCACACATAGGGGACGCCAATCATGGCATAGGCGGTGGAGACGCCACCGCCGGCGCTTGCGCTGCTGGATGTGCCCTTGCTGCCACCACCACTGGATGATGGTGCGGACTGTGGCTTCGAGGTCGTGGGCTTCGAGGTGGTCGTGGACTTCGAGGTCGTGGTAGCCGTGCCGTTCGATCCGCCATTGCTGGGGTTGCTGCCATTGCCGCCCTTGGACCCATTGTCAGAGCCATTGGAGCCGTTCGAGGTGGGGGCGGCATTCGAATTGTCGCTGGAATCGCTGGAGTCGCTTGTGGGCTGCGCGGCATTCTGCGCCTCGGGCGCCGTGGCGGTACCACTGGCAAGCTGGGTGACGGTGGCCGCGGCCGTGGACGGCTCGGTGCCGTTCTCGTTGGCCCCGGCGACCTCGCTCGCGGCCTCTTGGGCCAGCTGCTGCTGGACCTCCGCGCTCAGGCTGTTGTAGTAGTCCTGCGCCTTGGCAACCTTCTGGTTGTACTCGTCGATCTGGGAGTTGATGCTGTCGATGGTCTGCTGCTGACGTGCCTGCCTGGCCTCGAGGTCGCTCCGCTCGCTCTTGAGCTGGGATTGCAGGGTGGTGACCGCGGAGATCTTCTCCGACTGGGCATCGCTCATGCGTGTGGCGTAATACACGTTGGTGACGAAGTCCGAGAAGCTGTCTGACCCCGCCACGATGTCCATCAGAGAGATGCCACCGCTGGTGTAGGAATCGTGCACGTTCTGGCTCAGGTCATCCTTGGCGACGTCCAGCTGCTGCTGCGTGTCGTCGATCTTGGACTGGTTCTCGTCGATGTCATACTGCGTGTTCTCAAGGTCAGAGGAGGCGGTTGCCAGCTTGTCCTGGAGATCGCTCAGGGAGCTGGTGAGGGACTCGATCTGCTGTCGTGCTGCATCGAGGTCGGACTGGGGGTCGGCATAGGCGACAGGGGCGGCACTTGCGAACACGAGTGCGGCGGTGAGACCACATGCGACGGCACGACGTGCGACGGACTGAAGATGATGGTTGGTTATCAAGAACGTCCTCCTTTCGCATAACGCTAAGAATTTTAGCTGTTACTGTCCCCTTCTTCACGCGCCTTCATAGAATGGACAATGGCCTGTGAAGGGGTTGTGGTGAACGCCATGAGGTGCACCCGTGCCCCCTACCCCACCTGAATGAGGGTGAAGACCTCCTGGTCGAACTCCTTGGAGATGACGTCACGCGGGTTGAGGTAGGCAAGCTCCAGGATGAAGGAGAAGCCCATGACCTCCGCGTTGGCCTGTTCGATGAGCTTGGCGGTGGCGACGCAGGTGCCGCCCGTGGCCACGAGGTCGTCCACGATGAGCACCCTGTCGTCAGCATCGAGGGCATCTTGGTGAATCTGCAGTTCGTCGGTACCGTATTCGAGCTCGTAGCTCTGGGAGTACACGGCACGGGGGAGCTTGCCGGGCTTGCGTGCGGGCACGAAGCCGGCACCCAGCCGGTAGGCGACGGGGGCACCGATGAGGAAGCCACGTGCCTCGGCCCCAACGACCTTGGTGATGCCGATATCTCCGAAGTGGCTGACAATCTTATCGACGGAGGCATGCAGACCCTCCGGCGAAGCCATGAGTGGCGTGATGTCCTTGAAGATCACGCCCGGCTCGGGATAGTCGGGGACGTCGACGATATACCTCTCAAGATCTGTAGTAATGGCCACGTTCGTTCCTCTCGCGCTCTCTGGTCCTCTTGCCGCCCTCCCCCTCGCTCATCTGCGAAAAGGCGGTGGATATCTGACGACGCAGCAGAATGTCGCGCACCTGGGCAGTGAGCGAGAGCATCTGCTGCATGGCATCGGCAAACTGTTGGCGGTTCTCCGGGGTGTCCTCCATCTGCACACCGCCACCCTTTCGGGCGAACACCACAAGCGCCTGCTCGAACATGGCGCTCTCGCGGTTGGCGGCCGTCACATACTGACGCAGGTTCTTGGGGCCAATCCCAAAGTGGCGCAGCCGGTCACATGTGCGGATGAGGGCGAAGTCGCGTCCATCCACCAGATCGCGCCCATGAGGCGAGCGCTTGAGGCCGATGAGCCCCGCCTCGGCAAGCTCGCGCACAAAGCTCACGGGCGTGCCAAGCAGCTCGGGCATGCGGTCTATGGGATGCAGCCTCGAGGTGGTCTGGGTGTCCTCCTGCGGTTCGACATCACTCAAAACGGCCCCAAAGACGCCGTTCTTCTCGTTATCGAGCTGTTCCTTGATGACCTGCAGGGGCAGGAAGCGGTTCTTCTGCAGGTACAGGATGGTCTCCAGCCGGCGAACGTCAGACGGGGAGTACAGACGGTACCCCGAGGGCGTGCGAGAGGGCTCGAGCAGCCCCTCGTCCTCGAGATAGCGCACCTTTGAGATGGAGAGGTCAGGATACTGCCCCTGCAGGCGCTTCACGACCTTTCCTATGGTGAGGTACCTGGCATCCGCCATGAAGGCTAGTCCTCGGTTTTGATGCGTGCGGCCTTCCTGTTGGCATGGAACACCATGCGGAAGGTGCCAATCTGGACGGTGGAGCCATCACGAAGCACGGCCTTGCTGACGATTGCGCCGTCCACCCACGTGCCGTTGAGCGAACCGAGGTCCTCGATAGTGGCATAGCCCGACCCCATGCCCGAGAGGTCGATGCGGGCATGGTGGCGTGAGACCGTCATGTCATTGAGGAAGACCGCATTGGCAGGGTCGCGCCCCACCGTGATGAGGTCGCCATCGAGCTCGAGCACGGAGCCCGTCTGGGGACCCTTCACGATGGCGAGCGTCGGATACGCTGGTGGGACGGAAGTCATGAGATCGGGCGTCGTGGCATCGGTGGCAGGAACCCTGAAGATCTCCGTGGCATCCATGTCTGCCTTGTTGCCATTGGACTGCATGGGACGTCTCCCCTTTCGACTATGTCAACAAAACCTATGATAGCGTTCCTATCTGCATGCCACACAGCTCAACTCCACATGTGCGCCCTTGGGCAGACGTGAGACCTCCGCGACGCTACGTGCGGGCGCCGGCATGGCAAAGTGACGCGAGAAGCACTCATCCACCACCGGAAGGTCATCAAGACTCGTGAGGAGCACCGTTACCGTGGCAATGTCATTCAACGTGCAGTCGCACTCCTCAAGCAGCAGTGACGTGAGCTGCAGGGCACGCTCGAGCTCGGCCCGCGTGCCACCCTCCACGAGCGTGCCGGGATCGTGGACATCGAGACCCAGCTGACCTGCGGTAAAGATGAGGCGGCCGGCCGTGGTGCCAGCGGAGTAGCTGCCCTCGGCATCGGGAACGGCAGGTGCGTTGATGGCATACTTCATCGGTCATCCCTCTCGCAGGGACGCGCACGCTGGTTGGTGGCATAGACCAGACGCTCCAGCGCACTCTCGAGCACCTCGCGGGGACAGGCAAGGTTGAGGCGCACAAACCCCTCCCCACCCGTGCCAAAGAGGTATCCCCCCTCCGCGAAGACGGAGGCCTCCCCCTCCATGAAGTCCTCAAGCTCACGATCGGTCATTCCCCAGGCCCTGAAGTCGAGCCAGGCAAGGTAGGTGCCCTCAAGCGGCGCGATCCGCACGTCGGGCAGATAGCGCTCCACCATTCCCCTGAGCAGCTGGTAGTTGCTCCAGATGACGGCAACGAGCTCGTCGAGCCACTCGTCACGGGCCGTGTAGGCCGCCGTGGTCGCAACGTAGGCAAGGGAGTTGAGTGAGTCCGTGCCGATCTCGGCCAGCCCCCGCCGGAAGCGCCTGCGCAGCTCCTCGTCGGTGATGAAGATCTGTGCGGACTGTATGCCCGTGATGTTGAAGGTCTTGGAGGGGGCGGTGCAGATGACGAGACGGTCGTACTCACCGCCCTCGGCAACCCGCATGAGGGCACTGTGCTTGTAGCCCGGCATGACGAGGTCGTCATGGATCTCGTCGGCAACGATTATGACGTCATGGGCGACGCATATGTCCAGGAGCCTCCTGAGCTCGACGGCACTCCATACCCTGCCTACGGGGTTATGCGGGCTGCACAGCACGAGCATCGTGTTGGCGGGATCCTTGACCAGCTCCTCGAGTCCCTCGAAGTCCATGGAATAGGCAAGCCCGCCATCCTGCGTCAGCTCGCGGCAAAGGGGGCTCTCCACGACGGTACGACCATTGTCCCTGATGGCGCGGGCGAACGGATAGTACACGGGAGGCTGGATGATGACGCCGTCCCGTGGCTCGGTGAGCGTGCGCACGGCTGTATAGATGGCGGGCACCACACCCGGCGTGTTCACGAGGGACGTCTTGTCGGGCTCCCAGCCGTGCCGGCGACTCTGCCAGCCCGTACAGGCGTCATAGAACTCCTCCGTGGGGGCAGGGTATCCGAGGGGCTGCTCGTCGAGATAGTCCTTGAGGGCCTTGGTGATGGGTGGCGCGGGCACGAACTCCATGTCCGCAACGGACAAAGGAACCACCTCGGGCGAGAGATCAGGCACCTTCCTCGCCATAGCCTCCCACTTTGCGGAACCATGATGGGCACGGCGCGGCAGGGTCGAGAAGTCATAGGACATAGCACTCTCCCTCCAAATGCAAAGGTAGAACGTGACAAACGTCTCAGCCCCATTGTAGGCGAGAGGTGGCATGCATGGGAATACTCAGCCCGCAAGACCACGTGCCCCGATGAAGTCCATACCCTCGCGCACCATACCAGAGGCACGCAGCTCCCCCTCCCCTATCGTCAGGCGATCGGGAACAGGGAGTTGTGAGAGCACCGCAGTCCTCCGCGCCATCCATGTGCGCAGGGCAGCGTGACCCACAGGCATCACGGAGCCAAACGAGAGCAGGCTCCGCCATATGGCGCGCGCATAGATGGGTGGCACCAGCACCAGATAGGCGGGCTGGGGAAGGTCAAGGGCACAGACGATGGTGGTGATGCGGCCGTCGAGGTCGAGGTTGGCAACCTCGCCAGCCAGGGGGAGCCGTTGGTGCACATCCCCTGGCACGTAGTCGGAAAGCACGGCAGGGGCAGTGGGGCCCGTGAGCGCGAGGGGTACGAGCGAGGCCGTCTCATCCGACATGGCAAGCCCATCGTACGGCCTCACGCCGTCTCGCTCGATGTGTGCCACAAAGCCCAACCACGAGAAGAGCACGTCCATGCGAGGGGAGGCATCGAGGATAAGGTATTCGGAGGCACCCGTACGCACGAGCAGCGGAACGGAGGCCACGCTGCCATCCCCCAGCAGGCAGGCCCCAAGGGCGCACGTCCCCACGGAAAGCCTGGGGCCCGCACATGCGGCCTCGCAGAACGCCTGGGCGGGAGCACCCGAGACAAGCCACATGCCCATGCCCGTAAGGTCGACGAGCGCGGCATCTACGTCAAAGGCCGCCAGCTCCACGTCCTCATCCGCATAGCGAACGGGACCCAGGAGCGCCCCCTCCTCTTGGATGAGACCACCCAAGAGCTCATGCTCCTGCCTGAGGACAGACGTTGCCATGCGTTCCCCCTATGCCGCCTCCACAGGCGCTGGGTAGAGCAGCGACATCACGAGGGGCTCGAACATGGAGACCTGATAGAGCCGCTTGCTTGCGCGGAACACCTGCGCGCAGGGGGCGACGCCATCCTGCGTCCACACGGTCACGCCGTAGATGCCGCCGGCATCCTGCAGCGTGCCCTCGGGAGGCATGTGCACCGTATAGGAGATGGGCTCGTCGGGCGAGAAGCGGCCGTAGACGTCGTACGAGCCCGTGATGGCCAACTTGCCATGGAAGCTCAGCGTGCTCGTGACCCATCGCACGGTCCGTGCCGCCTCGCTCATGCGCCGCCATGAGAAGTAATGCTCGTAGGCCCAGCTCATGAGCGCCTCCGTGTCCGCGAAGCGGCCGTCGTTGGTGGAGCAGCCCAAAACGCAGCTGTAGACGGAGACCGTACCATGCGTGGAGGCGCCTAAAAACGCCTTGCCGCTCTCGACGACCCCCGTCTTGATGCCCCTCAGCCCCGCATAGGTCTCCATGAGGTCATCGGTGGAGCGGAAGGTCCTCTGCTCTCCTCCCAGCGTGACGTCCACGGAACGCATGTGTACGGTCTGGGCGATGAGCGGGTAGTGCTCGAGGGCGTAGCGCCCCATGGTCACGAGGTCACGCGCACACGAGTAGTGGCCATCCTGGGAGAGGCCGTGCACATTGGCAAAGCGCGTGCCCGTCATGCCCAGCTCCCGTGCCTTCTGGTTCATGCGATCCACACAGGCGTCTATGGAGCCGAAGACGTTGATGGCAAGGTTGTCCGCCGCATCGTTGGCGGAATAGATGAGCATGAGCTGGAACAGCTGGCGCACGGTGACGCCATCGGCTGGCTTGAGCTCCGCAATCTGGGCGTCATCCTGATAGTCCCCACGTGTGATGGTCGCGGGGGCATCGAGGCTGGCGCCGGAGTCCAGAACGACCATCGCCGTCATGACCTTGGTGATCGAAGCCGGCTCCATCTGCTGGTCGGCGTTCCTCTCGAGGATGGTGTGACCCGCACCGTCGGAGACGAAGTAGCACTGTGCCTCGCTCACCTGGGGCTCTGGCACCTCAGCGGCATACGCGTAGGCGCGGGGCACCACGGCGACCGCCATGAGTGAGCACAGCGCGAAGGTGGCCAGTGCGATGCCGGCCCTCATCGAGACCCGCCCCCCTGGGACTCGAGGCACTTCCTGCGAATGGTGAGGCCCGTGCGCGTATAGACGACCGCCGTGATGAAGGACAGGACGCATCCCAGGTAGACGAAGAGCACGCCCACGCAGGAATCGGTGCCGTTGATGCCGGGCAACCAGACGGCACGGACGAGATGGAGCGCTGCAAGCGGCGGCCACTTGAGCAGCATGAGCACGAAGCCCGTCATGAGGACGGCCGTGGCGGCCTTGCCCACGTAGGCGACGTCGACGGGACGCTTGCGATAGCGTTGAAGCATCATCCCACCAATCAGGAGGTAGACGTCACGACCAATCACGAACACGGCCGTCCAGAGCGGGAGCTCGCCGGTCACCAAGAGTGCGAGAACGCCCGTGAAGAGCAGCACGCGATCCATCACGGGATCCATGACCTTGCCCAACCAGCTGACCGTCTGCGTACGGCGGGCCACCTGCCCATCGAGGAAGTCGGTGGCGGCTGCCACGGCATAGCAGGCAAGCGCGAGCGTTCGGTTGATATGCCGCACGAAGAGCACGAGGAACACGACCGTGAGGACGAGGCGGAGCATCGTGATTGCGTTGGCGGCCGTCAGCACCCGATGAGAGGGATTCCCCGAGGTGCCAAGGGGGGCCGTGATCGTCCCCGCGGCCTGCGCGCCAGCAACGGAGGGGTCGACGCCCATCATCACGCGTTCGGACAGCCGATGCGTAAGGCCATGTCTCACTTGTGTCACTGGCGTGTACCCCCTCGCTCGGCCTGCACCGCCCCACGCGTAGCCCTGCAGTCACGGTAGTACATCCTAGCGCAAAAGAAGGACGGCCCTCACGTGTCAGTCAGTCGTTTGCCAGAAGCCTCACCACGGCATCGCCCACGCGCTGCGTGCTGGCCGTGCCGCCAAGGTCGGGCGTGAGCGTCTTCGCCTCGACCAGGAGTCGCTCGATGGCGTCGATGAGGCGCGCGCCCCACTGCGGGTGGCCCAGGTGATCCAAGAGCTGGCTGGCGGACCACACGGTCGCGAGCGGGTTGGCGATGCCGCGGCCCGCGATGTCGGGCGCAGAGCCGTGGACGGGCTCGAACATGGAGGGGAAGACCCGCTCGGGGTTGAGGTTGGCGCCAGCCGCCAGACCCATGCCACCAGCGATGGCGGCACCCAAGTCGGTAAGGATGTCACCAAAGAGGTTGGAGGCCACGACCACCTGGAAGCGCGCGGGGTCCCTCACCATGAGCATGGAGGCGGCGTCCACCAGGTAGGAATGGGTCTCCACATCGGCATACTCCTGCGAGAGCTCGTCGAAGATCTGATCCCAGAACACCATGGAATAGTTGAGGGCGTTGCCCTTGGAGATGCTCGTGAGCGACTGGTGCTTGGAACGGGCGAGCTCGAAGGCATAGCGCATGACGCGCTCCGTGCCGTAGCGCGAGAACACGCCATCCTGTATGACCACCTCACGCGAGGTGCCCCTGTAGAGCCATGCACCGTTGCCAGCGTACTCCCCCTCGGAGTTCTCGCGGATGAAGGTCATGTCCACATCCGCCTGGCTGACGCCCTTGATGGGACACGGGGCACCCCTGAGCAGGCGCACAGGGCGTACGTTCACATACTCGTCGAAGTCGTGACGGATGCGCAGCAGCAGGTCGCGCAGGGAGACGTGGTCCGGCACGCCGGGATAGCCCACGGCGCCCAGGAAGATGGCGTCAAAGTGGCTGAGCGTGTCGATGCCATCGGCCGGCATCATCTCGCCCGTCCTGAGGTAGTGCTCACAGCCCCAGGGGAACTCCGTGAACTCAAGGGAGAAGCCACCGTCGTACGCCGCCACGGCATCGAGCACCTTGATTCCCTCGGCGATGACCTCGGGTCCGATGCCATCGCCGGGAATGAGTGCGACCTTGTGCGTCTTCATGGTGGCTCCCTTGGGGCTCGTGGGTTGGCGTGACATGCCACGGCCTCAGACGAGGGCGTCAACGGGCAGCGAGACCTGCCGGTACGTGACGCCACAGCGGTCAAGGACGAGGCGCGAGACCTCGGCACCCTCCGTGTCATGATACTTGTCGTCCAGGTAGACCACCTCACCGATGCCCGCTTGCACCAGGGTCTTCGCGCACTCCTGGCAGGGGAACAGCGTGACGTAGATGGTGCCGTCCTGCACGTCCTTGAGCGAACCGCGGTAGTTGAGGATGGCGTTGGCCTCGGCGTGGATCACGAAGTTGTGCTTGTCCTGGATGGAGTCGTCCGTGACGTCCCAGGGGAACTCCTCGTCGGAGAGTGCCTCCGGCGTGCCGTTGTAGCCTACGGAGAGGATGCGCTGGTTGGTGTCGGCGATGCAGGCACCCACCTGCGTCTGGGGATCCTTGCTGCGCAGGCTGGCGGCGTACGCCACCCGCATGAAGAACTCGTCCCACGTGATGGCGTCCTTGCGCTTGCCTGACATAGAGATACCTCCCAAAGAAAACGCCTCCGGGAGGGATTGTATCTCTGCACATGGTGACCCTCCCCTGCCATGGGGATCGTTTTCCCAATGGTTACGCGAGGCTAGCGATCCACGAGATAGTCGATGGAGAGGGGCTCCATGCCATAGACCGTGGCCTGCTCCGCCGTGGTGTGGATGGCGAGCGGCAGCGTCTCGTCTTCCGTGAAGTAGCGCGTGGAGAAGACGGCGGCGCCATCGTTGAGGTAGATCTCCAGCACGGAGGTATCCACGATGACGCGCAGGTCCCTGATGCCGTCCACGGCAGCGCGCCGTATGGCGCGCCCCTGCCCGGCAGTCGTGCCGGCATCGGTCCTGGCAAACCCGAGCGTCGCGATGCCATCCGCGACGGTGAGCGTGAGGAAGTCGCCGAACGTCATAGCGAGATCGCCCCTGATGCCTGAGACCACCACATCCGCCACCTTGGGGCAGAGCTCCGTGGCAAAGCCCGTGGCGGTGTGGCCCATCTCCTGTGAGCTCCTGCGCAGGTCATCGAACTCCTTGACGGGATGCTGCAGGATGAGGCCGGTCCGCGCATCGCGCGTGAGCACGCGCGGCACCGTGAGGCAGCCCTTCCATGTGGTGGTGGGGTTGTCATAGGGACGCACGTCGTTGGCATCGTGCGGCAGGCTCATCCAGCCAATGAGGAGCGTGCGGCCCCGTTCGTCCACGAGCGTCTGGCAGGCATAGTAATCGAAGCCATGGTCCCAGTCGTGGAACGTGGAGGCATCGATGGCGGCGTGCGGGGCGTCCGCGCCCATGAGCCCCGTGTCCTGATGCATGACGTCCAGGATCGTGCCCTCCATCGGGAAGTAGCCGGCGGCATGCACGTTCTGGCAGGTGAGCTTGGAAGGGTCGTCGGGGTCGGAGGCCATGGCCATGCCCTGCGGACAGGTGCCCAGGTACTCCCGGCCGTCCAGCGCGATGCGATCGGGGCACTCCCACATGTAGCCGAAGGGCGTTCCGCCCAGGTTGGTGACGGAGCCCTCCATCGTCCAGACGAGGCCATCGGGCGAGGAGTAGCAGAGGATGGCGCCGCGGCTGTCCGCGCGCGTGCGGGCGCCGAGCATCATGTGCATGCTCCCGCCCTGGCTCCACACCTTGGGATCGCGCACGTGGCAGCTGCAGTAGGCCGGATAGGCGTCGTTGCGCATGACCACCGTCTTTGGTCCCAAGTTGATGCCGTTGTATGACTTGATGAGCGTCTGGTTGGCCAGGCGGCCGGAGTGGGTGCCATCGCCCTTGCCGTCACGGACGTTGCCCGTGTAGTAGAGCCAGAGCTCGTCGTCATGTATGTAGGCGCCGCCCGAATAGGACCCATCGCGGTCGCTTGGGCAGTCGGGCATGATGTGGCAGCCCAGGAAGGCCCAGTGCACAAGGTCACGACTGGTGAAGTGGCCCCACCCGTGGGGGCTGTCCGCATGGGGTGGGTAGGTGGGCGCATACTGGCTGAAGAAGTGATACGTCCCCCGGAACTGGTTGAGCCCGTTGGGGTCGCTCACCGACCCGTTGTGTGCCGAAAGGTGGAGCTTGGGACGCCAGGACTCGTTGCTCATGGGACGCTTCCCCTCTGTCGATGTCTAAGATGACCCCATCTTAGGGCCTCGGTGTGAGAACGATTCCATAATCTGTGCAGGCGGTACGCTTTTGCCGTTGGGAGAGGTGGCGCCCTTACGCCTGAGCACGAGGTAGGTGTTGAGGTCGCCGCCATGGCCATCCGCAGGGAAGGTGCCCACGGGCTGCGCCGAGGGAACGGCCCTCGTGAGCGCCCGCACCTCGTCATCGTCGACGTAATGGCAGAAGCGGTAGGCGCCCGGCTTGCCCTGCCAGCCGAGGAGGTAGTCGTTGGCACCCAGCTCGCCCTGCGCGAGACCCAGGGCGCCAAGCGCCCGCGCGGTGGTCGCGCGCGCCTTGGCGGCCAACGGGTCGGAGTCCATGAAGCGCCAGAGCGAGACGACGGCGAGCCCGCCGGGCCGCACCGCTGCCACGAGCGAGGAGAGCAGCCGCTCACGCGCGGCGGAGGTGGGCAGGTGGTGCATGAAGCCAAAGGAGACGGCCGCATCTGCCTCGGGGAGGCCCAGGTGCAGGGGACGCTCGAGCAGCGTGCGCGCCACGTCAGCCTCAACGAGGGGGGCATCGCCAGCGAGGGCCCTGCAGTTGTCCACGCCCACGTAGGAGAGCCGCGTGTGGGGCAGCCGCTCCTCCAGGAAGCGTCCCAGCCGTTGGTTGCCGCAGGCCACGTCCACCACGCCCAGCGACGGCGGGTCGGGTGGCAGCAGTTCCAGCAGGTGCTCCCAGCCCGGCCAGGCGGACTGACGCGTGGCCGAAAACGATGCGGCCTGCTCGCGGTAGAAGGCGGAGGTGAGCGTGACCATGCGTCGTGCGAGCCCAAGGCTCATGTCTGGGCATGTGGGCATGCCGTTCCCTCCCCGCTATACTGGGTGGCCATGGAAGAGCTGCTCCTGGACATAATCGCACACCTGCGCCGGCAGAAGGACCGCGCGCTCACCTCCCGTGAGCTCGAGGGCATCCTCATGGAGCACAACCGTGGCGTCGCGGGCCACGTGCGCCACGTTCACAAGCGGCAGCTCCTCCCCTACTACCTTCACGTGAAGGAGCAGGGGCACGACACGTGGCAGCGTTGGGGCGTTGACGCGGCACTGGAGGAGCGACTCCTCGCCACGCTGCGCCTGAAGCCACGGCGCACCGCCTCGGGCGTGGCCACCATCACGGTGCTCACAAGGCCCCATCCCTGCTCGAGCGACTGCATCTACTGTCCTGCGGACCTGCGCATGCCCAAGAGCTATCTCGCGAGCGAGCCCGCCTGCCAGCGCGCCGAGCAGAACTTCTTCGACCCCTTCCTGCAGGTGTCCGCCCGCCTGCAGGCGCTCCACCAGATGGGCCACTCCGTGGACAAGGTGGAGCTCATCGTGCTGGGCGGCACCTGGAGCGACTACCCTCGGGACTACCAGCTGTGGTTCGTGAGGGAGCTCTTCCGTGCGCTCAACGAGTGGCCGTACCCCATGGAGGAGCTGCACGCGCGCGCTCGGGCCTATCGCGCGCTGGGGTTCTCCAACAGCCCGGACGAGTGCGTCCGGCGCGTGGCCGCGGAGCAGGCGCGCATCGATGCGGGCAAGGAGAGCTACAACCAGGGGTTCGCCCGTCTGTACGCTGGGCCTGACGGCTCCGGCGCCAAATTCCAGACCACCACGATGGAAGAGCTCGAACGCGAGCAGCGCCGCAACGAGACGGCAGCGCATCGCGTGGTGGGGCTGGTCATAGAGACGCGCCCCGATGCCATCACGCCAGAGCTGCTCACGCGCGCGCGGCGACTGGGCTGCACCAAGATCCAGATGGGCATCCAGTCCACGCGCCAGGAGGTGCTGGACGCCAACCACCGTGCGGCCACGGTCGCACAGGTCAAGCGGGCGTTCTCGCTCGTGAGGCTCTATGGGTTCAAGCTGCACACGCACCTTATGGCCAATCTCCTGGGTTCGACGCCCGATGGGGACAAGCGTGACTTCGAGGCCTTCGTGAGCGACCCCGGCTTTCTGCCGGACGAGATAAAGCTCTATCCCTGCGCGCTTGTGGCGGGCACGCAGCTGGTGCGGGAGTACCGGCAGGGTCGTTGGCGCCCCTACAGCGAGGACGAGCTCATGGACGTGTTGGTGGCGGACATGCTGACCACCCCTTCCTACGTGCGCATATCGCGCATGATCCGCGACATCAGCGCCACGGACATCCTCGTGGGCAACAAGAAGACCAACCTGCGCCAGATGGTCGAGGGGCGCATCCGTGCGGAGGGGCTTGCCGGCCGCGTGCGTGACATACGCTTTCGCGAGATTGCCCGCTCCGAGGTTGACCTGGGTGCGCTGACGATGGATGACGTGCACTACGAGACGGCCGTCTCCACGGAGCACTTCCTGCAGTGGGTGACGCCAGAGGGGCGCATTGTGGCCTTCCTGCGCCTCTCGCTTCCCCACTGGGACGAGCTTGCGGCGGGAGCGTTCGACGTGCGAGCCGAGGAGCTGCCCGTGCGGCCCGGAGAGGCCATGATCCGCGAGGTGCATGTATACGGCAAGGCCGCGCACCTGAGGAAGTCCGACTCCAGCTCGCAACACCAGGGGCTGGGCCGGGCGCTTGTGGCTCGTTCCCGCCAGATTGCGCGCGATGCGGGCTATGTGCGCCTCAATGTGATCAGCTCCGTGGGAACGCGCGAGTACTACCGCCACCTGGGCTTCGAGGATGCGGGGCTGTACCAGCGGGTGGGGCTGTGACTAACACGAGCCGGGGGCTTCTTGCTTGGCAATGATTGCCTGGCCAATGCGATGGGGTATGCCAACGACCAGCGCATTGGCCAGGCAACATGCGCTTCATGCCGAGATGATCCACACTCTTGCACGGACGTCGTCTATTTGAGGGACATCACATATATCTGGCATGGATTTTCTTCGCCCCATAGCGTAGGAAGTACCTCAAACTCCTTAAATCCAAGTGAAATGTAGAATCGGTTGGTGGCGTCATACTCATCATACCTTCTCATCTGCACAGTCTTCACCTGGAGGAATGAGTACCCATGTGCCACTGCCATTTCCTTGGCCTCTTCAAAGAGCCTCTTCCCAATGCCCCGTCTGTGGTACTCCTTTAAGACCCCCATTACATGCAATTCAACCGTATCTTTTCCCGTTTCTCTCAAATAGATAAATCCTATGGGGCGATCCGCATCGTATGCCGCATAGAATGCATGGTTGGCACTCTCGTGTATATAGCTTTCCCGGGCTTCAGGAATGCCAAACCAATCAGGCAGGTCCTCCAATATCAAGCGTGTAACACGTTGCCTTTCGACTGCGTTCGTAACCTCCTTGATAACCACGTTCTCTATGCTCCTTAGATCAAGCGATCACCTAGGAAGTAGTATCGCTTCCCCACACCAGGCCTCTTAACTAGGCCTCTTATACGCCCCCAGTCCAAGGCTCCTTGTATACTGTGGGGAAATCCGCACTACAGATAAATGCCTGGCCCCTCTCGGCACGCTACCGTCTTCGGTGGGATGCCATGCCCAATCGAGCCCTTGAGGTAGTGTTGTACCTCTTTCCATGGTGCCCCAAAGCCGTTCTTGGTCAGCAGCGTCTCGACGAGCTTCTCGCTGCGTGGTAGTGTTACGCCATTGTCGGAAGAATCCTTTATGTAGCATATATGTTCGCCCAGCCCATTCATATCCTCACACAGGGGGTGTGGATGCCGCAATGCCAGAGGCATGACGCAACAAAGATAATGTCGAATAAGCATTCCAGTCTCTTGCTCACAGCGTCTCGCAGACTGTAACACTGCGGTAAATGTGAGCTAGGCGTTCTTGGAACCAGGAAGTGGAGACCTCATATCCCAGCACCCTAACGCATGGCTGACCCTGCTGGGGAGGGATGACCCTCGTCCGGAGGGTGAGAGCACTGGGAGGACGAAGGCCCTTCCCAGCGCTCCTAGAGCATTACTATCACGATAGGCCACACACTATGTGCAAAGGCCCTTCCTTCCATTTCGCGCGTGGACAACGCCCTATAGAGGAAACAACAACTACCCCTGGAAGACGACGACGGCCCTCTGGTTCTTGACGCGCAGGAGCGCCGTCTCGAACACGCGGAAGTCGTGGTCGAGCTCGGAGGAACCGAGATAGCCCGTGATCATGTCCTGGCCGATGGCGAGGTCCATGTTCTGCTCGCCACAGGCCAGCAGAAGAGCCGTCTTGGTAGGCAGCACGGGAGTCTGGAAGATCTTGCCCTCGATGAGCGCCGCGATGCGCTTGCCCTCCAAGGTGCCCGTGCCGGGCTGGATCCTCTGCAGCTGGACATAGACGTCAGGGCTCACGACCAGGGCCTTCTCGCCGTAGACCTGGCTCTCGAGCAGCGCCTGGAGGCCACCCGCCACGTCGGTGAACGCGTTCTCGCCCTCGGACCAGTCCCGCGCCTCGGCCTTCTGCGCCTCGGGCAGGCCGAGCAGGCCAGCGGTGCCATACTCCTCGTTGCCCAAGAAGATCATACGGTCCTCCTGAAGGGCGCAATCGGTTGCGGCGACGGAGACCTCGGAGTAGGACAGGGGAATGCCCATCCGCTCGGCCGCCTGGATCGCACGCCAGGACAGCGTGAAGTCGGCAGAGAGCATCGGAAGCTCCACGGCGCGTCTGCCGCCGTCCTGCGCGGTGGGCGCCTCGAGCATCTGTATGCCAGAGCCCAGTGGCCCGTAGATGTCGAGGAACTTCCTGCCCGTCAGCACGGCCTTGGCCGCCGCGATGACCTTCGCGTCGACCTCATCCCACTGCACATCCGTGAGCTTGCTGTCATCCCTCATGAGGTAATCCATGACGCTGTCCCCCTAATCCTTGAGGCTGCCGATGGTGCTGGCGCCATCGGAGCCGTTCGTGTCGTTACCCTCCAGGACCTGGGGAAGCTCGACGGGCTTGATGCCCAGGTCGTCGAGCATCTCCTGAACCTCCTGGGCGCCCGCGTCGTACTGGACGCCCTCTTGGGGGTCGAGGTACTTCAGGAGCGTGAGCAGCTCGCCCATGTGGGCCTTCTCCTCATCCCTGATGTCGGCAAGGACGGCCTTCGCCACAGGGTCATCCGTCGCCTGCACGTGGGCGTCGTAGCCATAGATGGCCTCGAGCTCGCCCGAGAGGTCGGCCCTGATTGCCTGTATGAGCTCCCCCTTGTTCATCTTGCGTTCAACGTTTGCGGAAAAAGGATTTCCAAACATCGTGTACCGCTCCCTTCGACGTGGTGTGCGAGCTATCCCATTATAGCTGCAACTGATATACATTCTCAATATAATAGGCACGTCGATGGATGGTGAGTCCCGTGTCACCACAGGGTGGCATAGTCTCTTTGTTGACCACATGGACGACTTGAGCGGAGCCTACCTCTTCGCCGACTTGGTTACGCCCACCAAGTTTCCGTCTCCGTCCTACCTGGGTAAGACGTGGACGCCTTGCATGAAGACGGCTGGAGTCATCAGCGTGTCTGGTGCTAAGCTGCGCTTTCACGATCTGCGTGACATCTTCGCCACGCGGACCCTCACCCCGGCATTGACATCGTGACTGCCACATCCATCCTCGGTCATCGTGACACGTCCACCACCCTTTGTCATTACGCTCGTTGGATGCCAAACGCCACCGTCCCTGCCATGGAGAAAATGGATGGCGTCGTAGGCGGATCCTCGTAACGCCCGTGTACCATAGGAAATGTTCTCCTCCACACAGAGAAAGGGCACCCTCATGGACGTTCCTCCTCTGTATTGCCCCCGCTGGGGGCGAAAGTCAAGCGAAGCGCGGTCGCCTTTGGCGACCGCGCTGGCACAAGCAAGGGTTGTAGCATGCCCTATCGCAGAAACAGCGTTGTGCATCGTCAATCGTCCTCCGGCAGAGCCATAATCCAATTCAGCCAGCTGATGACGGTCGTGGCGCGCCTGACCACGGTGGCACCGTTGTTGCACACATTCAGCTCTAGCATTACTTCGATGACGTCACTTTTCTCAGGCATCGTGCCACTCCTGAATGCGATGCCGAACAAACGGTGGAATATCTCATGTTTGAACATGAGGGCAACATAGGCAAGCTGACGGTCACGATATCTGAAGTCAAGTATCGCCTCTGCTAGCGGCGTCAGCTTCACATGTCCGCGCTCGCTCCGGTCAAACAGACCAAGATATTGGCCAGCCGATGGGTAGTATGCCGCTTGCCTCGGAACGTAGCCGATGAACTCGGCCACGTCACTCGCGAGCATATCCCCGCCCTCGGCTTTGACACGCTCCAAGAGCGCTAGGACGATTTCGAAGCGATCCGCTT